>UQZA01000001.1 GCA_900545515.1 uncultured Eubacteriales bacterium
ATGAAAATGAATATAAATGAGGGCCTGCCGCAAATTTGTTTTTTGCAACAGGCCCGTTCTATGGGAAAATCAGTCCTCCGCCGGATCCTGGGAGACGGTGGCGGGCTGGGCGGTTTGGTTGGCGTTTACATAACGCATCAGCTCGTCGCCTGTGATGGTCTCCTTGGTCAGAAGGTAGAGAGCTACCTCATCCAGGAGGCTGCGGTGGTCAGACAGGAGCTTTTTGGCGTCAGCCAGCACCTGAGCCAGAATGGACTGGACCTCTTGGTCCATCTGCGCGGCAGTGGTCTGGGAGCAGTCCATATAGGATTGCCCCTCCAGATACTCGTTCTGCACCGTGGCCAGAGCCATGGGGCCGAAGCGACTGCTCATGCCAAACTGGGCCACCATCCGCCGGGCCAGGTCCGTCGCCCGCTGAATGTCGTTGGCTGCTCCGGTGGTCTGGACGCCGAAGGCCACTTCCTCTGCCGCCCGGCCGCCCACCAGGGTCCGCAGCTCAACCAGGAGCTCATCCCGGGTGGACAAGTATTTCTCCTCCTCCGGCATCTGCATGGTGTAGCCCAGAGCGCCGGAGGTATGGGGTACGATGGTGATTTTAGACACCGGCTGGCTGTGCTTCTCCAGAGCAGCCACCAAAGCGTGGCCCACCTCATGGTAGGCAACCATCCGCTTCTCCACATCGGTCAGGACAGTATTTTTCTTCTCCGTACCGGCAATCACCGTCTCGAAGGAGACCATCAGGTCCTCCTGGTTCACCGCCTGACGGCCGTGGCGGACGGCCCGGAGCGCAGCCTCGTTCACCAAGTTGGCCAAATCTGCGCCCACAGCACCGGCAGTTGCCTGGGCAATTTTTTGCAGGTCCACATCTTCGGACAGGCGGATTTTCTTGGTATGGACCTTCAGGGTATCCAGACGGCCCTGGAGGTTGGGACGGTCCACAATGATCCGGCGGTCAAACCGGCCGGCACGCAGCAGGGCTTTGTCCAGAATTTCCGGCCGGTTGGTGGCGGCCAGGCACACCACACCCTTGGAGGAGTCGAAGCCATCGATCTCTCCCAAAAGCTGGTTCAGAGTCTGCTCCTGCTCACTGTTACTCCCCAGACGGGAATCCCGGGACCGACCTACGGCGTCAATTTCGTCAATGAAAATGATACAGGGGGCCACCTTCGCCGCCTGCTGGAACAGATCCCGCACCCGGCTGGCGCCCACACCTACAAACATCTCCACAAAGTCGGAGCCGGAGATGGAGAAGAAGGGTACATTGGCCTCCCCGGCCACAGCCTTGGCCAGGAGGGTCTTGCCGGTACCGGGAGATCCCACCAGCAGAGCGCCCTTGGGCAGCTTGGCACCAATGGCGGCATACTTCTGCGGGTTGTGAAGGAAATCAATGATCTCCTGGAGGGACTCTTTGGCCTCGTCCTGACCGGCCACATCGGCAAAGGTGACACCGGTCTGCTTCTCCATGTAGACCTTGGCCTTGCTCTGGCCCACGTTGCCCAGGCCACCCATGGTGCTACCCATCTTGCGCATCAGAAGGCTTAGGAGGAAGAAGGTTAGGCCAAGAATCAGCAGGTTAGACAGGATGAAGCCAATGACGGAGTTGTCCTCCTGAGGCTCCTGGAACACCTTGACCCCCTGCCCCTGCATTTTATACACCAGGGCAGTGTTGTCCGTGCCAGTGATAAGGCCTGTGTAATAAATCGTCTGGGCCGCCCCAGGCTGGTTGGCTTCTTCCTTCGTAATGAAAAGTACTCGGTCCGTCTGGAACTGGACCTCCGCCAGCTGATTGTTTTGCACCATGGTGAGAAAGTCGGAATAGCTCTTCTCCTCCAGCTGGGCGGCGGTAATGGAATTGTACACCCAGTTAAACAGCAGGACGATCACCACAGCCAGCGCCAGCAGAGGCAGACCGGTACGCAGAGGATCCCGGCTCTCTCTTCCGTTCTTTTTATTTCGATTGTCTTGGTTGTTGTTCATCAGGTCATTTGGCCTCCTTTGATTTCAGTAGAAAAACGCGGAATGGACCAGCCCATTGCCGCAAGGCAGCTTCCGAACCATCTGCCCCTCGCTTTTAGGTTATCATACCACACAACGACCCGCTGGGCAATGAATTTTCTTCCCTTTGGGCGTGAATTTTCTGTGAATTAGCCCATATGAAGTGGGGCTTTTCCGGGAAAGTTACAAAGTGTAGTTGTTCCTTTAGGTTTTTTTTGCTATAATAGTCGCAAAATAGCCGGGTTTCCCTTTTGCGAACCCGGGACCGCCCTGCAAATAGCATACCGCCGCAGCTGCGGCCCTATACCAGCCGACGGTTAAATTTCCACGAGGAGTGCAGCATGAGACACAATTCCAACCAATCTGAAATCCATCCCTTCCCAGAGGGCTACCCTCAGGAGGGTCTGCTGGAAGGGCGCAACGCCCTGCAGGAGGCCCTGCGCAGCGGTAGAACCATTGACAAGGTCTGGGTTGCCGCCGGAGACACCGACCGGAACCTGGCCCGCCTGACAAGCGAGGCCAAGGAACAGGGGGCCGTGGTGATCCCAGTGGACCGGCGCAAACTGGACAACATGAGCATAACGCATGCCCATCAAGGCGTCATTGCCCTGGCCGCCGCCCGGCCCTACGCCACCCTGGACGACATATTTGCCCTGGCAGAGTCCCGGGGGGAGGCTCCCCTTATTGTGGTCTGTGACGAGCTGTCTGACCCTCACAATCTGGGGGCCATCATCCGTTCCGCCGAATGCGCCGGAGCCCACGGGGTGGTGATCCCCAAGCGCCGCAGTGCCGGCCTCACGCCGGTGGTGGCCAAAGCCTCTGCCGGAGCCATTGAATATATGCCCGTTGCCCGGGTGTCCAATATTTCCAGCGCTCTGAAGGAGCTGCAAGCGCGTGGCGTCTGGGTTTATGGCACCGCCGCTGACGGGACACAAGAGCTCTTTGACGCCAACTTCCAGGGCCCCACGGCCATTGTCATCGGCAACGAGGGGGACGGTATGGGACGCCTGGTGCGCCAGACCTGTGATGTTCTGGTGCGGATTCCCATGCGTGGGCGTATCTCCTCTCTGAACGCCTCCGCCGCTGCGGCCATTTTACTATACGAAGCGGTGCGGCAGCGAAAGTAACTTCACCGGGCCTTCTCCGGCCCATGCGGAGGTCGAAACCTGCATGAAAAAAAAGAACAAGCAAAAATTTGCGTCAGAGGAGGAACCCCGGCAGCCCCAGGGCCCAGCTCAGGACAGCAACTTTTCCCTGGAGGAAATTTTGCGAGAATTTGGAGGTGGGGAAAATGCGCCCGCCCAAAACCCGCCGGAGGCCATCCCGCAGTCTGTGCAATTGGACCCAGCTCTGCAGTCTCCCATTCCCCGTCACCGCACGGTCGATCCGGACCCTGAAACCCAGCGGCCCAATGTGGAACATACACTGCCGGAGCGGCACATTCCCCCTCGCCCTGCTGAAGCGCCAGATGCGTCTCAGGCAACCCCCATTGCCGCCCCCAGGCCGGTCAAAGCCCCTGCTGCGGAGCCTGCCTCCCCGGAAGTCACACGCCCAGAGGGCAGTCATCCCCCTCGCCACAAAGGCCGTCCGGTTTCCCAACAGCGGCTGAAGAGCCTTCGGCCCCTCCCGGTGGAGGACCCGCTCCAAGAGCCCATCTCGGCAGGACCGGCGAAGGCCAGCCCGCGCCAGTCTTCCCCTCCGGCGTCTCCTCCTCACGGCTCTCATCCCCCGGCTGAGCCCGTGTGGGTAAACTCCGCCTCCCGGCGGCAAGCCAAGGCACCAGAAAAGGCCTCTGCTGAGCCTCCCCGGCGTCAGCCACCCCGGGACTCCGCCCCCAAACCGGCGTCGTCTCCACCCAAGGCTCCTGCTCCCAAGCCGCCCCCCTCCCCAGAGGCTCAGTTTCGCGACGCCAGCCAGCGGCAGCGGGGCCGTCCGGTTCGCTTGGGCTTTTGCCTGTTTTTTGCTCTGGGCGCCCTGGCCTTGGGCTTTTGCCGCTCCCAGGGATACCTGGACTTTTTGAAAAATCAAAAACTCCTGACCGCCGGTGAAATGGGCCTTTTATTCCTGTGCACTCTTCTGGCCTATGATGTGCCTCGGGCCGGGCTTCGCAGGCCGCTGCACCCCGGATTTAATTTTCATTCCCTGGTCACTTTGGAAGTGGCAATCAGCTTGGCAGACGGTTTTCTCGCCCTGGCAGAGGGGCGCATTACCTACTGTCCCCTGGTTTGCCTACAGCTGGCTGCCGCCCTGTGGGGGCTCTTTTTGGAGGATCGGGCCACCTGCGCTGTCATGGACACAGCACGGAAGGGCCCCGGGACTCTGACCTTGGTGCGGGAGCCCAACCTCTTTCAGAAACTGCCGGGAGTTCTGCCCGGCACAGGCAGTGAGCAAGAGTTTCTCCAAGCCAACCGCCTCCCAGCGGGGCCGGCTCGGCTGATGGATTTCTACGCCCTGGCGGTGCTCCTGCTCTCCGCAGCTGTGGCGGGCCTGACCTGCCGCGGGACCACCGCCACCTTCTTCCAGTATTGGACCGCAGTGCTCTTGGCTGGGACGCCCCTGGCCGGTGCCGTAGCCTGGTCCCGCCCCTGGTGCATTCTCTCCCGCCGCCTTCAGGCCCGGGGCGCTGCGCTGTACGGTTGGACCGGGGCTTGCCGCCTGTCAGGCAAGTTGGTGGTCCCCATTTCCGACCAGGACCTGTTCCCAGGGGAAAGCGTCAAAATGAACGGCGTGAAGTACTTTGGTGGCCATACACCGGATCAGGTGGTGGCCTACGGCTCTGCCGTGATTTCCGCTGCCGGAAGTGGCCTGTCCAAAATCTTTGAAGAACAGCTGGAAATTCGCGGTGCTCGCCGGTACCCGGTGTCCAAGCTGCGCCGGTACGAGGTGGGCGGCGTAGGGGCCGAAATCGGCCCGGATTCCGTGCTGGTAGGTTCCCTGCGGTTCATGCAATCCATGGGGGTGGACATGCCCGCCGGTACCCGGGTTAGTCAGGCGGTGTATGTGGCGATCAACGGGAGCCTGGCCGGCGTCTTTGCCGTCCATTATGAAGTGAGCCGAGCCGTGGTCGGGGGGCTGGGAGCCCTCATTCTCAGCCGGGGGATTCTCCCGGTGATCACCGCCGGAGACTTTATCATCACAGAGTCTTTCCTCCGTTCCAAATTCCGGGTGAACACGGCTCGGCTGAAAATCCCTCCCTTCCCCGCTCGGTCAGAGCTGTCCCAGCGGACTGCCACCGAGGCCGCCCGCCCCTGCGCCCTCCTGCGACAAGCTCCATTTAGCACCATTTCTCTTACCGTGACCGGTGCCCGGGCCCTGCGCACCGCCGTGCGGTGGGGTGTCCTCTTCGACCTGCTGGGCGGGATCATGGGCATGGTCATTATGGCAGTTCTGGCAAACCTGGCTGCCAGCGGCGTCATGTCGCTGGTCAATCTGACCCTCTTCCTGCTACTGTGGTCCATCCCCAGCCTCCTGCTCAGCGGCTGGCCCAAAAATGTCTGAAACCCGATATTACAAATACTCCCTCCCGGAGGGCTGCCAAGCATGGACGCTGCCCCTACAGGAGGGAGTATTTGTAATACCAAAAGACACTGCCCCCTTCCCCTTAGGGGCATAGGCGTACCGCTAAGGCGGTACAGCCTGGCTTTCCGCGCCCTGATTACACAGAGCCCGAGTAAGGTGCGGCCTGGGGGCAGACGGGAACTACGGCCTACCCCTTTAAGGGCGCACAGCGTGCGCCCCTACAGCATCTGTGCACCATTCTGGCAAATAAACGGAGTTGGCTTTCGCTGTACGCCTATGCCCCGGGAAAGGGGGAGTTCACCTTACTTCTGCTTCAACAGAGCCTCCCCTGCCTGATAGATGTCTCCGGCTCCCACTGTGAGAATCACATCGTCCGGCCGGGCGACACGGCGGAGGTAGGTGGTTACCTCCGGCAGGGTTTCAAAATATACAGCTCCCGGGACCTTATTGGCCAAATCCCGGGAGGAAATCCCCACCGTGTTCCGCTCCCGCGCTGCGTAAATCTCCGCCAGCACCACCTGATCCACCGTGCGCAACTCCCGGACAAAATCGTCAAAGAGCGCAGCTGTGCGGGAGTAGGTGTGAGGCTGAAACGCCAAAATGATACGGTGATACCCCATGGCCTTCACTGCCGCGATGGTAGCGTGGAGCTCCCCCGGATGGTGGGCATAGTCATCATACACATCAGCTCCGTTGTAATTGCCCTTAAACTCCATACGACGGCCTGCTCCCCGGAAGGTCTCCAGCCCCTGGGTCACAGCCTCTCCGGGAATCCCCAGAGTCCAGGCCACGGCAGCGGCAGCCACTGCGTTGGCCGCGTTGTGGCGGCCGAAGACGTTCAGGTGGATGTTACAATAGAATTTGCCGTCACAGACCACCTCAAAGTCCCGCCAGTCCTCCGAATATCCCTGGCCGTGCACCCGGTTTTTCTCTCCCAGGCCGAAGGTGGTCAGCTCCAGACCTTTCAGGGCCTCCATGGTGTTTGGGTCGTCTCCGTTGGCCAGGACCCGCCCTGTCCCCTTGGGAACCAGTTGCGCGAACTTTCGGAAGGACTTTTGAATATCCGCCAGGTCGTGGAAATAGTCCAGGTGATCCGCCTCCACATTCAACACCACAGCCAGGGTGGGAAAGAAGTTCAGGAACGAGTCACAATACTCGCAGCTCTCCAGCACAATGGAGTCTCCCTTGCCCACCCGGTGGCCGGCATGGAGAATGGGCAAATACCCCCCGATCATCACCGTGGGGTCCTGCTGAGCCGCCAGGAGAATGTGGGTCACCATAGAGGTGGTGGTGGTTTTTCCATGGGTACCGGAAATGCAGATGGCGTTTTCATAGCTCTGCATCAACACACCCCAAGCCTCAGCCCGCTCGAAGACAGGAATTCCCACAGCCCGGGCGGCAGCAATTTCCGGATTGTCGTTGTGGGCGGCGGCAGTCCGGATGATGCAGTCTGCACCCTGAATGTTTTTGGCGCTGTGGCCAATGAACACCTGGATACCATGGGCCCGGAGCTCATCAGTAGAGACCGATGCATTCATGTCCGAACCGGTGACCTGGATTCCCATGCCCTGGAGAACCAGACCCAGAGGACGCATAGAGACGCCCCCAATGCCCACCAGGTGCACCTTCTTTCCAGGGGTCAAAAATGTACGGATTTTATGATTACGAGCAGCCATATCGAAACTCCCTGCTTTACAATCAATTTTTGGTTCAGTTCCCCATTATATAATAGCCGCCCCAGGTTTACAAGTGATTTTTTCCCGGAGAGAGATTTTTCTCCGGGGCCATTGGATGAAAACACATGCAGCGGGCTGGTCCGGCAAGATCAGCCCGCTGCGGTGTATATATATCATCAATCTCTGCGAAGCGCTTCGATGGGGTTGAGGTTGGCCGCCTTCACGGCAGGCAGAAGGCCAAAAATCACGCCGATCAAGGTGGAAAACACCACGGAAATGACAATGGCCGGAATGCTGATTGCCACCGGGATGGAATTGAACCTGGAAATCAGCTCCGCCAGGCCCACACCAGTGAGCACACCCAAAAGGCCACCCATACAGGTGAGAACGGCGGCCTCTGTTAGGAACTGCCACAGAATCCGGCGGCGCTTGGCGCCCAGGGCCTTTTTCAGGCCAATCTCGCTGGTCCGCTCGGTCACAGACACCAGCATGATGTTCATGACGCCGATGCCGCCTACCAGCAGGGAGATGCTGGCAATCCAGATGAGCTGGTTGTTGGTGGCGTTACTCATTTCCTGAAGCTGCTGGGCCTGCTGCAGCAGGTCCTGACTCTGGTAGACAAAAGACGTGCCGTTGCCATTCTGCTCCCCCTCCGCTTCCACTTCCGCCGACACATTGTCTGCTGCGGCCATTTCCCCACCCTGGGATGCGGAACCAGTGGCAGAGATCTGGCTGGCGGTGAGGGCGTCGGCCACGTTCTTCCCCGCCCGGGTCATGGCATCGGTGCTGGTGGCCTGGACTGCCACCGACTGGGGTTCGTCAAACTGGTAGACAATGGGCCAGGCGCTGTCTGGCAGGTAGATGGAGCCTGCGGAGGTGTCTGCATACAGGTTGTAATCCTGGATGCTCTCAATCTTGGGAGTAAAGGTCTCCATTTTGGCTACCACACCCACCACCGTAAAGGTGTCTCCCTTGATCTCCAAAATCCGGCCGATAGGCCCTCCCTCGGGGAAGAGGCTGGAAACGGCCTTTTCATCCAAAATGGCCACCTTGCGGCACTTCTCATAATCTCCTTCCAGGAACCCCCGCCCTTGGGTCAGCTGGTATCCCTGCACGGAGAAATATGCCCGGTCAATGCCGTAAATCGCACCGCTAAAGGAGGTGTTCTGATAATACACCTGCTCTGCATTGCTCCTGGACCGGTAGAAGGAAACCTTCTCCACGCCGTCCAGCTTCTCCAGCTCGCTCCGAGTTCCCTCTTCCATGGTGCGAACACCCTCGGGGACGGGATTCCAGCTCATGTCATAGGGGGACTCTGACCCGCTCTGGTAGAGCTGGACCGTCACCACGTTGTTACCTGCCCCAATGAGGTTCTGCTTGATCTGCTCGTTGGTGCCCTTGATGGTGGACACAATGGTGATGATGGAGGCAATGCCGATGATGATGCCCAGCATTGTCAGGAAAGAGCGCATTTTGTGGCCCCAGATTCCTTGAAACGCCAATCTGATATTTTCCATTTCGGGGCCTCCTTAGTAGTTCTGATACAGGTCGCTGAGGTTTTTCACCTCAGTGGGCGCGCCCTCTTTCACGCCATAGGGAAATGCGACATATTCCCCCATCTCCATGCCGCTATAGATCTTGGTCTGACCCCAGAGCGTGGGACCGGTTGTAATCTCCCGCTTCTCCAGCTTTCCTTCTGCCCCCTGGACATAGACGTAGCTCTTGCCCTCCTCGGTGCGGATGAAAGCAGAATTCAGATAGAAGCCGTTGTCCTCTGCTGCGGCAGAAGCGTAGGTTACCTGCACATAGGAACCGGCCTCCAGATTTTCTGATTCGTCTACGGAGATGGTGACCGGGTAGTAGGATACCGTGGGGTTTCCCTCGCCCCGGTAGTAGCTGTCTGTGGAGGGGTAATCGCCAATGGCGGAGATGGTACCCTCGCAGTTCACGCCCGTATTCCAGGACACAATCTGCACCGTCTGGCCAATTTCCAGCTCATCCCGGTCCAGCTCCCCCACCAGGGCCTGGACGAAGAAGCCGCCGCCGCCAGAGACCTTCACCACCGGCTCTTTATTGGCCAAGGCCTCCTCCGGGGTGAGAACGGAGACCACATAGCCGTCAATTTCGCTCTTCACCTCGCCGTTGTCGAATTCCTTCTTCATGATTTTGTATTCGGCCTCGGCCATTTTGATGTCAAATTCCAGCTGCTTGATCTCAGCCTCCTTGTCCGAGCGCATCTGGGCAATCTCATTGGAGGTGTAGCCGCTGTTCATATTCACCCCGCTGCCGCCAGAGGAGGAACCGCCGGAGCTGCCCGATGGTTGAGTGGGAGTTGTGGCGCCGGACTTCTCACTGACCTGAAAGAAGGTGAAGGAATACCGCACAATCTTCACCGGCTCCGGCGGAGTCGTGGGATTCGGGTTTGTCGGATTTGGAGCTGTGGGGTCTGGATCCGTGGGGCCTGGATCCGTGGGATCTGGATCTGTGGGATCTGTGGAAGGGTCCGGGTCGGTGGAAGGGTCCTCAGAGGGCTCCGGCTCGCTGGAGGGCTCATCCGAAGGCTCCTGACTGGGGTCCTCCACAGGGTCCTGGGTCACATCGGTGAGCAGGTGGACGCCATAGCTCTCCCCCTCCTGGGCAAAGGCGGTGGAAACGGCAGAGCCGGTACTCACCGTCTCCTCCACGGCCTGGAACAACACGCCGGTGCGGCTCACGATGACTCCTGCCGCCTTGTCATTCCGCCGGACTTCCAAAATGGTATACAGCTCCTTGGCTTCTCCCAGAAGCTCTGCAATGAACTTGTCGTTAAATACTTGGCTCTGGCGAACCCAAAAGATCTTGGGGTCTCCCGCCGTACCTGCGCCGCCCAGTTCCAGGAAGCTCTTGTTCCCCAGCTCCTCTTTGGGCTTCACAGACCCGGAGGAGGTGGTGGAAGGCTTTGTTGTGGGCTTCGTGGTAGGTTTGGTGTTATCATTATAGGAGATGGGCTTCATCTTCTTAATATCTGCCAGCTGGTCCTTTGCATCCTCCAAGCGCAGCTTGGTCTTTTGAATGTCCAGTTCCTTCCGGTCCAAGGAGAGCTGGGACAGGGTGGTGTCATAGGTCAAAAGGACCGTGCCCTTCTTCACCTTCTGCCCCTGCTGCACATTTACCTTAGTCACCTCCTGGGTGGCTGAGAGGAACACCGTCTGCAGCTTGTCTGTGGTTACAGGGCCGGAGGAGGTCTTCTCGTCCCCCCAATATGTCATGGTAAGCTGGTTCGAATCATAGACGCCCACCGTCTTGCCGGGCTTCCGGGTGAAATACAGAGCCAGTCCGGTACCCAGAGCCGCTACCAGCACCAAGCTCACAATGGGAATCCAAATTTTCTTCTTTTTCATGGGTTACCGTCCTCCTTTGACGTATCCCGCAGCAGGTGGTCCAGTCCCGCCGGCAAATCGGACTTTTCCGCCTGGGGATGGGGCGGCGCCGCCGGGATCTCCGGCGCCTGGTCCAGGAGCTGGCCGTCCAGGATATGATAGGTCTTGTCAGCGCAAGCTGCAATGGAGGGTTCGTGGGTAATCATCAAAATGGTCATGCCCTGGTCAGCCAGGGAACGGAAAATCTCCATAATCTGATAGCCTGCCGCCGTATCCAGTGCGCCGGTGGGCTCGTCCGCTAGCAGCAGCTCCGGCCCCCCCACCATCGCCCGGGCGATGGCCACCCGCTGGCACTGGCCGCCGGAAAGCTGATTGGGATAAAAGTGGAGCCTCTCCGCCAGGCCCACAGACTCCAGGGCCGCTTTTGCCCGCTCCCGCCGTTCCTTCTGGCTCACACCGGCGTAAAGCAGAGGCAGAGCCACATTGTCCAGGGCCGTCATCTTCGGCAGGAGGTAGAAGTTCTGGAACACAAAGCCGATGTGTTGATTCCGGATCTCTGCCAGCTGGTTATCGTTCAGGGTGCTCATATCCTGGTCTTTCAAGATGTACTGGCCAGAGGTTGGCAGATCCAGGCAGCCCACCAGGTTCATGAGCGTGGTCTTTCCAGAGCCGGAAGGGCCCATAATGGCAATGTAGTCCCCCTGCTCCACCTGGAGATTCACATTTTTCAGCACCGGTACCAGGTTTTTGCCCCGAGTGTAGTCCTTACAGACGTCGCGTAATTCCAAAATCATGGCTTTAACCCTCCAGGTCGCCGTCAGACGCAGTGCCCTCCGTCGGCTCATCGGGATTCAGGGTGCCGCTGGTGCCTGTCCCTGTGGTGGGGCTGGGAGTGGCAGGATTCCCGCCGCCAGTGGTCTCTTCAGGTTGATCCCCGGTGGGAGCCAGCACGTCGGCTCCCTCCACGCCTTCCTCAATGGGTAGGCCCTCCTGACCAGATGGGTCCGCTGGGGTCATATCGACGCCGGACTCCCCCTGCTCTCCATTTTCACCGGAGCCATCGGGTTCCATCATGGGGTCACCCTCTGAAGTCTCCCCGGAAGCCTCTGTCGCCTCGGCGGGGTCGCGGGTCACCACGGCGCCGGCCACACAGGTCTCGCTGGGGTAGGCGATTTCATCCTCCACCGTCAGGCCCTCCAGAACCTCGTAGGCCATCTGCATTTCGTCATAGCCGCCCAGGGTCACATAGCGCTTCTCCAGGCGGTCCTTGTCGTTAGCCGCCCAGACGTAAGGGTCACCCTTCTCCTGGTCCTCTCCGGCGGGCTCCTCATAGCAGAGGTAGTACTCCGGCAGCCAGAGGCCACCAGTGGCGGTCTCTCCACTGGCGAGCTCCATGTACACATGCTGGCCCAGCATCAGGCCGTCAGCGCTGCTCAGCTCCACATAGAAGGGGTATTTGCTGGTGGCGCCCATCTCACCGGCCTCCATACTGCCAAAATACATGGAATTGGGGTTGGATTGTGTAGCACTCTCCAGGTCGATGAGGCTCACCGTACCGCTCCAGGTTTGCTCGGGATCGGTGCGGGAGAAAATGCGCATAGCCATTCCCTCTGTGACTGCGCCCATGCTCAGCTCATTGATGGTACCCTTCACCCGGTAGGAGCCAGACTGCTGAATGGTAATGTAGGGCTTGGGATTGCCGTACTGGTCGTAGCCGTCCTCACTCACTGAGACCACCCGGCCTGAGACCGGAGCGAGAATCTCCGCATTGGCCAGATTGGTCTTGGTCTGGGCGATTTCCCGCTGCTTGACCTTGATGTTGTAGTCGTTTTCCTTTTTCTGGGCCTCTTTGGACTGAATTTCCACGGTGTAGCTCAGCTGTTCGTCCTTGGAGGCGTTTTTTTGCTCCTTCTGCAGGGCTGCAATCTGACTCTGCAGGGTGGTGGAGGTATTTTTCAGCTGCTCCAGCTCCAGGTTCTGCTTGTCCAGGCTCAGCTGAAGCTCCTCGGAGTCGTACTGAAAGAGCACGTCTCCCTGCTTCACGTTGTCGCCTTCGGCCACATGCAGCTTGGTCACCGTCCGCTCCGTATCCCGCTGGATCTCCGTCACCTTTTCCGAAACCACGATGCCGGGAAAGACATCGTTCACCGCGATGGCGCCGGCGCCGGTAATCTCACCTACATTTTGCACATAAACCTTCGCCTTCGGGGTGCTGTCGCAGCCCCAAAGACCCAGCAGCGCCGCAGCGGTCACCGCAGCGGCGATCCATTTTTTTCTCATAGCTGTATCCTCCAAAAACGAAATTCGCTATTTGACCATTATCTAACGAAATGATACCGAAATTCACCGGGAAAGTCAACGGCAGCGCCCATTAAGAAAGCTTAATTTTCTGTTACGGGTCTGTGAATAAACCACTCAAAACCGGTCCGCCATGTCCCGATGGGTGCAGATCACCGGCAGCTCCGCCAGCTCCCGCCGGGTAAAGAAGCGGAGCTCCCTGGATTCTGCACTGATGCGAAGGCGCGGCTCCCGGTCCAGCTTTGCCCGGTACAAAATTACCACCATACGCCAGACACTGCCGTCGGGATAGCTGGCAATGCGTCCCGGCTCTCCGTAGACCGCTACCTTTTGCAGCGCGGATTCCGGCAGGCGGATGCCTGTTTCCTCCCAAAGCTCCCGGACCATGGCCCGCCGTTCCGGCTCCCGGCCCTTGACCCCGCCCCCGGGCAGGCCCCACATGCCGCAGTCCCGGCGGCGCTCCAGCAGGAGCTTTCCGTCCCACTCCAGCAGAATGTTCACCCCCAGATGCGCCGGACGGTTGGGCTTCGGCGCGGCAGGATCATTGAGATAAAAGACTGCAGCAGCCATATCATCCATCTCCTTTTCAAAGTTTACACCGTTATTATAACAGACCGGCCTCCGGAAAGAAACATAAAAATTCTGCCTGTCCGGCAGCTTCCCTGGCTTTCCTCATGGAAGGCAGGGCGCTACCGTGCCAGTATAAAGCAGCAACCTTAAGTTGACAATATTACCCATGGGAGATTTTCCCACACGATCTCAGGAGATTTCCACCAGACACAGGCAAGTTTTCCCGCCTGTCCCCATATAGTGAACCGAGGTGAGGACATGCGTCGAACTGGTACGATGTTTTATAGCGCCCTCCTGCTCACCGGAGCCAACCTGGCTCTGCGCATGGTGTCCATGGGATTTCAGGTTTATCTATCCGGACAGATCGGGGCGGCGGGAATTGGCTTGCTGCAGCTGGTGCTGTCGGTGTCTATGCTGGCCATGACCGCCGGAATGGGAGGCATCCGAACCTCTGCCATGTATTTGACGGCAGAGGAAGTGGGATCTGGGCGATGGCAGGGGGTCCGCCGTGTACTTTCTGCCTGCTTCCTTTACAGCTTTCTTTTTAGTACCGCCGTGGCGCTGCTGGTTTGGTTCTGCGCCCCCCTGGTGGCGGAAGCTTGGATCGGAGACCTGCGAACTCTGGCGGCCCTGCGGATCTTCGCCGCCTTTTTGCCGGTGGTGTGCCTGGGCGGCGTCATGACGGGATACTTCACCGCAGCCGGGCGGATTCGGGAGCTGGTAGCGGTGGAAATTCTGGAGCAAGTGGTTTCTATGGCGGTGACTGTTTTGCTCTTATCCCACTGGGCCTCCGGAGACCCGGGGCGGGCCTGCTGCGCCGTGGTGGGAGGCAGCAGCGCCGCCTCTCTTGTAACCCTTCTGTCCCTTCTGTTTCTGCGGAGCCGGGAAACGAACCGGCTTCCGGACCGGCAGGAGGCGCCGGTACCGGTAGCCGGGCGGCTGCTGCGGGTGGCCCTGCCTTTGGCCCTGGCAGACGATTTGCGCATGGGGATTTCCACAGTAGAAAATCTGATCGTCCCCCGGCGTCTGGGTCTCTTTCCCCAGTCGGCAGAACCCCTGGCGGAATACGGCGTGGTATGCGGCATGGTCTTCCCCACTCTCATGTTCCCGGCAGCCATTTTGTTCTCCCTGGCAGAGCTCCTGGTGCCGGAGCTGTCCCGGTGCGCCGCCGGTGGGAGGCGGAAGCGAATTGCCTATCTCACAGGCCGGAGCCTGCGGGTGGCCCTGCTCTACGGTCTGGCTGCCGGGGGAATCCTTTTTACAGCTTCGGAAGCCTTGGGTATGGTACTCTTTGGCAATCCCCTTGTGGGCCGCCAGCTACGGCGCTTTGCCCTTCTGGCCCCCATGCTCTATGTGGATGCCGTCACCGACGCCAATGTAAAGGGCATGGGCCAACAGGTAGCCTGCGTCCGGTACAACACCGTGACTTCCTTCCTGGACGTGGTCTTTCTGTGGCTGCTCCTGCCCCGGTTTGGCTTGGATGGCTATTACCTCAGCTTCCTGGTGACTCACGCCCTCAATTTTGGCCTCAGCTTCTTCCGCCTCCGGAAGGTCACCGGCTTCCGGCCCCAGCTGTCCGTAGTACTCCGTGCCCTGGGAGCTGCATCCCTCAGCCTGTGGGTGGCCTCCCTCTTACCTAAAGTTGGGGGATGGAGCGGCGTGCTCTTCCTGGCCGCCGGTTTTTGCAGTGTCTTTTTCCTCCTGCTGGTGCTGCTGGGGGTGGTGGGCCGGGAAGATCTGCGCTGGATTCGTGGTTTGGTCCGCCCGGTTGACAAAAGCGGGCAGGCGGGTGTATCATAACTGATAATGAGCCCCATTTTCATACGAAAGCGAGAGCATCCTATGTATCATTTTCGAAATGACTACTCCGAAGGCGCCCATCCCCGTGTCCTGGAAGCGCTGATCCGGACCAACCTGGAGTCCACAGCCGGTTATGGAGAGGACGCCTACTGCGCCGCCGCTGCCGCCGCCATCCGGACCCGGTTCGGCTGCCCCAGCGCCGCAGTACACTTCCTGGTAGGTGGCACCCAGACCAACTTCACCGCCATTTCCGCCTTCCTGCGTCCCTGGGAGGCGGCAGTGGCCGCAGACACCGGCCATATCGCCGTCCACGAAACCGGCGCCGTGGAGGCCAGGGGCCACAAAGTGATCACGGTCCCCCATCAAAACGGAAAGGTCACTCCCCAGGCTCTCCGGGAGGTGTGCCGGGAGCATGATGCAGGCAATCCCGGTCACATGGTCCTGCCTAAACTCCTGTACCTGTCCGATTCCACCGAGCTGGGCACGGTGTACACCAAGGGGGAGCTGGAAGCGCTGCACCGCCTGTGCCGCCAGTTGAATCTGTACCTGTACTTAGACGGAGCCCGGTTGGCTGCGGCCCTCACCTGCAAGGAAAACGATCTGACCCCAGAGGATCTGCCCCGGCTCTGCGATGCCTTCACCATGGGCGGCACGAAAAACGGCCTGCTGTTTGGGGAGTGCCTGGTGATTACCAACCCGGCCCTCATGCCCAACTTCCGTTTTGCTCTGAAGCAGGGCGGCGGCATGCTGGCTAAAGGCCGCCTGCTGGGAGTTCAGTTCGGGGCGCTGCTGGAGGATGACCTATGGCTGGCCCTGGGCCGCCGGGAAAACCAACTGGCCGCCCGCCTCACCCAAGGGTTGCAGGCCAAAGGCTACGCCTTCTACGCCCAGTCCCCCACCAACCAGGTCTTCCCCATCCTGACCAAAACGCAAATCCAGTCCCTACAGACCGACTTCACCTTTGAGCTCACCGCCCCGGTGGATGAAAGCCGGGACGCCGTCCGCTTCGTCACCTCCTGGGCCACCCCGGATGAGGCTGTGGAAGCGCTTCTCCAGGCCCTTTAGTGGAGTCCCTTGCCACTGGCAGGTGAAAGATCCCATGGTGCTTCGTCCTTGCCCCGGGGGAAAACCGGGCGCTCCGGCGCCGGTGACGGATGAGTAACTTGGACCCGGAAAGAGGAACTACTGCCGCCCTGGGCAGTCTGGGTAAATCACTTGCGAATCGGGGGGGATTGTGTTATGATACAAAAGATGAATTTTTCGGAGGGGTACTTTATGAATGTCCAGATCATGTCCACGCCATGCTATTTGTTAGAAACGGTAGAACTGATCTATGCGTTTGTCAACGGGGTCCCCGCAGAGGAGTTGACCGGTCCGGGATCCTATTGCATCCCCGTACGGGAAGTGCAGCGGATCATGGATACGGCTTGCGCCGGGCTCGCCCTCCAAAATCCTACGCTGCAGTTCTTCTTTCAAAAAGAAGCCCTGGCTGACGATTCCGGAGACTTTACTTGCATTGCCCGAAACATCGCCTATTTTGTCTCCACCTTTTCCTGTAAGACCATATCCAGCGCCTTTGACCTGCTGCGGAAGTCTTGGCTCACCATCTTACAGGAGCATTCCTATCCAGCCTCCATCGGAAGATACACCTTCGACTGCGGTTGGCAGGATGAGAGCGAATCCGAATCCACCAACCTGGAGCTGAGGGTCAACCAACTCCTGATCTCACCGGATTACCGGAAGAAGCTCCTCAGCGTCTTGAAAAACTTCGATTATTACACCCAGCTCCTGGAAGAACTCATCGCGCCAGTCGAACGGCGTCTGGAACTGCTAATGGTCCCATGGGTGAAGCATTCTGAACCCCTGCGCCAGAATTGGTACGCTTACCTGACCCAGCCCGACCTGCCGTCCCTGTTGCAGCAAAAATGGAAATTTGTCACCAAGGAGCCAATCGATCAGGTTTATGCCGTCTTGGGCTATTTCAGAGCAAAAGTGCAGATGCTTGAGCTAGAAACCCTTGGAAACCAAAATGTCATCTACATCCACATCGGCGTCAATTGCACCACAGACCTCCGTGATGAAGAGGAGTTTGCCCCCTGGGAAATCCGGGCCTTGCGCCTACTGGGGAGTCAAGCCCGCATCAAACTGCTCAAAGCCATCCATGCGCAGCCCATGTCCACCAGGGAGCTTGCGCAAAACCTGGGGATGAATCTGGGTTCCGTAGGGCGGGATGTGAGCAGCCTACTAACTGCAGGTCTGCTGGTCGTTGAGGTAGACGACGACCGCCGCCGTTACCGCATCAACACCACCGCCCTGGATACCATCATCCAGCACCTAACCACACTCCGGGCCTCCACAGATTGAGCCACTGCCTCCGGCCGAAGCGCAACGCTTCGGCCGCTTTTTTGCTATCAGAGTGAAAAATGTGTTGCTTTTTCTTGTAGCGTATGGTAACATCATGATAGACATTTGCAGAGTTGAGAACGCCCCGCTTTAAATGGCAAAAAGATGCAATTCTTGCACACGTCCTTCCACCGTGTATATGATCGGCGTTGCCACAGCCGAATTCATAGAGGGTCGCCGCCCACCATCGGTGAATCATCAAAAAGGAGAAGTAATCATGAAGAACTCGTCTTTCCCTGCGCGTATGCTCTCCCTTCTGTTGGCCGTTGCTGTGCTGTTTGGCCTCGCCAGCCCTGCTGGCGCAGTCGCTTCCAGCAATACGGTCCGTTACCAGCAGGTAGACAACAGTTCGGTTTCGGCCAATCTGCTCCATTCAGCAGATCAGGAAACCGACGAAACACCCCAATACTCTGACACCGACATCGTCCGTGTGTCCATTGTTCTGGAAAAGGCCTCCACTTTGGATGCAGGCTTTTCTACCATGGGCATTGCGCAGAACGCTGCTGCCATGCGCTACCGCAAGGCTCTGCAGACTGAGCAGTCTGCTATGGCTGCCTCCATCGAGAAGGCCACCCACAGCAAGCTGGACGTTGCGTGGAACCTGACCTTGGCCGCAAACATGATTTCCGCCAACGTTCCCTACGGTCAGATTGAGACCATCGAAGGCGTCCGCGGCGTCAAAGACGTGGTCATCGAACCGCAATATGAGCCGGCGGTCGTTCCCAAGGGGGACAAAGAGGAAACCGCAGACCCCAACATGGCAACCTCTTCCGAAATGATCGGCTCCCCCGCCGCCTGGTCCGTGGGCTACACCGGCGCAGGCACCCGGGTTGCCGTCATTGACACCGGCATTGACACCGATCACCAGTCCTTCTCCGCCGCCGGTCTGGAGTACTCCCTGTCTCTGCAAGCCAGCGAGGCCAACATGAGCACAGAGGACTATCTGGCAGAGCTGGATCTGCTGGATGCAGAAGAAATCGCCGAGAAGGTGGAGCTGCTGAACATCGCTCCCATCCTCAAGGAAAAGGGCTTCTCCGCAGAAGATCTGTACTTCAATACAAAAATCGGTTTTGGTTTTAACTACGTTGACAAGAGCTTGGATATCACCCACGACAACGACGCCATGGGCGAGCACGGCTCTCACGTGGAAGGCATCTCCGCTGCCAACGCCTACATCCCCCAGGAAGACGGCACCTTCCTCAACGCCTATGAGAAGATCAAGATGCAGGGTGTGGCTCCCGATGCACAGATCATCACCATGAAGGTTTTCGGCAAAGCCGGCGGCGCGTATGTTTCCGACTACATGGCCGCCATTGAGGACGCCATTGTCCTGGGCTGTGACTCTGTGAACCTGTCCCTGGGCTCCGGCAACCCCGGTACCAGCCGTACGGACAACGAGGTCTATGCTGCTGTCATGGAAAACCTGGTGAACAGCGACACCGTGGTCACCATGTCTGCCGGTAACTCCGGCCACTGGGCAGAGCACACTGTCCATAAGGGCCTGTACGACGACGGCATCAGCTTCGACGAAGCAGGCTCTCCCGGTTCCTACACCAATTCTCTCTCCGTTGCCTCTGTAAACAACTCCGGCTATGTAGGCTCCTTTGTTACAGTTGGCGACCACATGATCCTCTACACAGAGAGAAGCTATGTGAACCGTCCCATCGCCACCATTGCTGGTGACCACGAATATGTCTTCATCGACGGCCTCGGTACTGCGGAAGATTTTGCAGCCCTGGGCGATGCGGTAAAGGGCAAGGTCATGATCATGTCCCGCGGCACCATTACTTATGTCGAGAAGCATCAGAACGCAGAGGCAGCAGGCGCCATTGGCTGTATCGTCTACAACAATGAGCCAGGCGTCTCTGGCATTGATCTCACCATCAGCACCGCTACCATCCCCTGTGTCTCCATCACCCAGGCAGACGGCGCTTTGGTGCGCGCCGCCTCCACTCCTGTCACCGATGAGGCAGGCAATGTCCTCTACTACACCGGAAGCCTCAACATCGGCGACGGAATGGGCTCTGTCCAGTACGGCACACCCTATGCCATGAGCTCCTTCACCAGCTGGGGCGTTCCCGGCTCCATGGAGCTGAAGCCTGAAATCACAGCTCCTGGCGGCTCCATCTATTCTGTCGATGGTTCCATCCCTGGCGGCAAGGCTTATGAGCTGATGTCCGGCACCTCCATGGCCGCACCTCAGGTGGCCGGTATGGCGGCACTGGCCGCACAGTACATCCGGGCCAACAAGCTGGATGAAAAAACCGGTCTGACCGTCCGGGCACTGTCCCAGAGCTTGCTTATGTCCACTGCAACACCTCTGCTGGAGGAAGACAGCGGCTTCAACTATTACCCTGTGCTGCGCCAGGGCGCAGGCCTCGCCAACATCGGCGCCGTAACCACAGCCGACTCTTACATTCTGATGGCAGAAGATGCCACCTCTGGCGCCGCCGATGGCAAGGTAAAGGCTGAACTGAAAGACGACCCGGAACGCACTGGCGTCTATTCCACTTCCTTCACCCTGAACAACCTGACCGACAAAGAGCAGCGCTATACCCTCTCTGCAGACCTGTTTACCCAGGATCTATTCGACCTTTACAACGAGGGCGTCTACTTCCTGGACATCTGGACCACCCCCATGTGTGCCGATGTGGAGTGGACTGTGGACGGCAAGGCCCTGCGGTCCGAGACCGAAATTGGCAATATGGACTTCAATGGTGACGGCATCGTAAACGGCGAAGATGCCCAGGCTCTGCTGGACTATGTGACCGGCATTCGCACAGAGCTCCATGACGCCGAACATGCCGACCTGAACAGTGACGGCGAAATCAACGCCTATGATGCCTATCTGTTCCTGCAGCGCTTTAACAGCGGCGTGCTGACCCTCCCGGCAAACGGCAAGGTCGAGGTCTCTGTGACCATCCGCCTGACCAGCGAGCAGAAGGAAAAGCTGGACGCCAACTACCCGGTGGGCGCTTACGTGGAAGGCTTCCTCCACATTGACGGTCTGACCACCGCCGAGGGCGCTCTTACCACCAGCCATTCCATCCCTCTACTGGGCTTCTATGGCGGCTGGACTGAATCCTCCATGTTTGACATCGGTACCTATGCAGAATATCTGGCTGGTGACGAGACCCGTTATCCCTACATGGGCGTCACCAACAGCAACGCCATTTCCATTATCTACGGCAACGACCCCGACTCTCCCTATCTGTTTGGCGGCAACCCTGTGATCCCCGACAAGGGCTACAAGCCTGAGCGTAACGCCGTCAACAGCGTCCGCGGTGACAAGTTCGACGTGTGGAACTGCGCTGTTATCCGCAACGCCGCCAACTCCCGCTATCGGATCACCGATGGCGATGGAAACGTGCTGACTAGCGAAGAAGCCGGCCCTGTGACAGGCGCCTACTATCTCGTCAATCAGGGTTACTGGGTCAACACCTCCATGGCCATGGGCATGAGCTGGCCGATTACCAACCTGGAAGAAGGCGATCGCATTGTCGCCGAGCTGACTCTGGCTCCGGAGTACTACGTAGATGCTAAGGGCAATACCAACTGGGACGCACTGGGCAAGGGCGCTACCATGTCCTTCCCCGCTGTGGTGGACAACACTGCCCCGGAACTGGTGGATGTCTCCTACAGTATGACCAGCAACGCCCTGACGGTCACTGCCAGCGACAACCAGTACGTCGCAGCTGTGGTGCTGTTCGATGCAGGTGGCAGCCAGCTGCTTGCTTCCGCTGGCGCTTATGCCGACATTGAGCCCGGTGAAGAAGCCGTCTATGTCCTGGACATGAATGGCCTCAGCAGCCGCAAATTCCTCCTGCAGGTCATGGACTACGCCATGAACGTGACCACCTACGCCGTGGAAGCCCAAATTGGCGGCGCCACCAAGCTACCTCATCTGATTGCATACGATGCAGTCGTGAACAAGTGGATTGGCTTTGATACCGACACTCCCTATGGCGAATGGGACACCGTCGCCCTGTGTGAAAATGTCTACTACGCCGCTACCATTGCAGATCATCACGTTTTTGCCGCCACTGACACCGGCATTCTCTACGTGATGGACGAAGACGCCATGGGCCTGCGGACCGCTGTGGGCAACCTGGGCTGCACCCTCACCGACATGGCCTACAACCCCGCAGACGAGATGCTTTACGGCGTCACCGAATCCAATGAGCTGGTCACCATTGACAAGCTCACCTGCGAAGTCCAAACCGTCGGCCAGATCGGCATCACCACCAATACCCTGGCTTGTAATGAAGACGGTGTGTTCTACTGCAACAAGTATCGCACTGGCGAAGTCTATTCCTTCACCCTGGAAACCGTCGCCAGCCCCACCCTGCTTGTTACCACTGACATCCCGGACAGCCAGTATATGCAGTCCATGGAAATCGACCCTAACAACGGTCTGCTCTACTGGGCGAGCTACTACATGCAGGATTTCTGGGGCAATCTGATCCCCTTCTCCTACCTCTTTGAGATTGATACCGACGCCGCCACATTCAACCGCTATCAGGTCATTTCCGACCAGCTGACCGCCCTGATCATTCCGGAAAAGACCGCCGGCAGCGACTGGGATTCCCCCACTGACAAGATCACTAACATTCAACTCTCCAGCGAGTCCATGCGCATCCTCCGGGGTACCACCGCAACACTTGACGCCTTCGTTCAGCCTTGGACCGCTACAGATCGCACGGTAACCTGGAGCTCCTCCGATCCCTCCATCGCAGTTGTGGATGAAACGGGCGTCATCACCGGCATACAGCCTGGCCAATGCCTCATCACCGCCACTTCCAATCTGGATCCCACCTGCTCTGCCAGCTGCACTGTGACTGTGGATGTCGTAAAGGTCACTTTGCACGGCGCGCTGCAGGACACCGAAGGCAATCCCATGTTCTTCGACTGGGATATGGCTGCCAACAGCACCTGGACTCCCCGCGTAGGCATTGAGACCAGCATGACCTCTGCCACCTACGACACCCTCAACCGGCAGATGTTCATCATGGAGGCCGTCTCCCCCGATTGGCGTATGCACAAGGTGGACGTTCAGACCGGTAAGATTCTGGAAACCGCCAGCAATGGCGTAGGCGTTCCCCTGTGGGACATGGCCTACAGCAAGTACTACTCCACTGCAGATGCCCCCAAAATTTCCAGCATCTACGGCACCTACTTCATGCCGATTAAGAATCCCCTTGATCTGGATTCCAATGTCATCGACATGAACAGCTACCTGAGCCGCTATACCCATGCAAACTATCTGACCGGCATTGCCAGTGCCGGCTATGCATCCTACGTGAACGGCTTCACTTCCTACGATACCGAACTCTTCTATCTGCTGGACAACCTGGGATACGTCTGGACCCTCTATGTGTATGGCCGGCCCGATGGTTCTTACAGCGCCTACCTGGGTTATTTCCCCAGCACCCTGCCGCAGCTGAAATTCCCCGGCTATCTGGACAATCTGTACTGCTCCATGGTGGTCGGAGAAGACGGCTCTCTGTATCTGTCTTACTTCACCGGTTCCACCAGTGACTTCTATCGTCTGACCTTCCATGAAGAGACCAACGTCTTTGAAGCCACCATGATCGGCAGCGCCGGCAAGGACGTCTGGCCGGTGACCCTGTACTCTGTGGAGCCCAATGCTTCCACAGCCGGCACAAACAGCCTGCCTCAGCCCTGGATGCACGCCGATTCCAGCACAGTCTCCGCTGAGGACCTGGCCACCTTAGAAGCCAATGTCCACATCGGCCACCTCTACCAAGACAACGATGCGCAGAAGCAGCTCACGATCAGAGCTGGAAACGAAGCTGTTGGCTCCCTGAATTCCGTCTCCACCTTCACCGCTCCCGCCTCCGTCCCGGAGGTCTCCACCGATGAGAAGTCCGTTACCGTCCATGTCACTGCAAAGGACACTTCCGGTGCAGATGCCCCCTCCAACAGCGGCTTGGTCGAGATCACCTATGACCACGAAGCTCTGACTTTGGTGGACATAAAGGAACATGCCGCATACCATTCCACCGTGAAGGCCGATGGCAGCGTTGTACTCGCTTATGCCGATCTGGAGACACTGGATACCCTCGCCACCCTGACCTTCGCTGCAAAGGCCACCGATGACACGGTTGTCCATATTACAACCAAGCAGCTCAATGACCAGAAGCACACTTACGATGAGGCCCTGACCATCCGTTTTGCCCACACGAACACCGAGATCCGGGACGTCAAGGAAGCCACCTGTCTGGAAGATGGCTACACCGGCGATGCCTATTGCCTGGATTGCGGCAAGCTGGTGAAGAAGGGTGAAACCATCCCCGCCCTGGGTCACGACTTTGGGCCGTGGACGGTCACCAAGGAAGCCACCTGCACCGAAGATGGCACGAGAGAGCGCAGCTGCTCCCGCTGCGACGAGAAGGAGACGGAAGTCATCCCCGCCAACTGCCCGTCTCAAGGATTCACAGATGTGGATCAGAGCAAATGGTATCACGAAGCCATTGATTTCGTGGTATCCCAGAATCTGATGCGTGGCATGAGCGACACCCTGTTCCAGCCCGATGGCAACATGACCCGGGCTCAGATGGTCACCGTTCTGTACCGTCTGGCAGACACGCCCGCTGTGGAAGGCAGCGTCCCCTTCACCGACGTGAAGGCCGGTCAATTCTACTCCGACGCCTTGGTTTGGGCTTACGAAAACGGCATTGCCAAGGGCGTGACAGACCAGCGGTTTGCCCCCCATGCCTCCGTCACCCGGGAGCAGATGGTAGTCTTCTTTGCCCGCTTCGCCCAGCTGAACGGCCAAACCGTAGAAGCCAAGGGAGATCTGAGCAACTATCACGACGCCAGTGCCATCAGCAACTACGCCAAAGAGTCTATGGCCTGGGCCGTAGAGACTGGCCTCATCCAGGGCATCACCTCAACCACCCTGAGCCCCAAAACCACTTCCACCCGCGCACAGATTGCCGAGGTTCTGCTGCGTTACTGCACCACATTCGGTTCATCTCAAACCTCAAGCACCTCCAATCCCCTAATCGGGTAGGAGTCTAGTTTCCTAGCCGGCCTTTCACACCACCGTACGGTCAGACTGTCCCGCAATTGGGAACTTCTGCCTCGGTCTTAAGCATTTTCCTGTGTAGTCTATTAGGAAATCCGTTAAATCCCACAAATTAGTTGAATGAGCAGGTGCCTCCGGCCCTGCTCATTTCAAATTCTGTTGATAAATTTTATTATGTCCAGCCGTTTCAGTATGCACCGTTTCAAGAGCATCCTGCTTATACCAGTCCTTCATTGGCAATTGCACCAGCCCACCTTCCCTCGGGAAGGCAAGTACCATGACGCTAAAATTGCCCATTTTTTGGCTGACGGATCCGCCGCAGACCCGTAGGGGCGCACCGCGTTCCCCCGAGTAACGAGTAAGATGTTGGAGCTGGAACCGGCTGAGCAGCAAGGCCCCCCACCACCGGAGATTGTACCTGACTGCCCGGACGGTTTTAAAGAAAATATATACTGTTTGGTGTTACGTTGTAGTAGGGGCGACGGTGGATGGCTATTTGTGCCAGACCCGTTCCAGACCCTGGGGGGTGAGGGCGTAGATGGTTTGGCAGACCTCTTCCAGGTATAGCCGGTCGTGGGAGACGGAGAGAATGGCGCCGCCGAAGGCGGACAGGATCTCCCGGATGACAGGGCCGGACAGGGGAGAGAAATTCCGGGTGGGTTCGTCCAGCAGAAGGACATTGGACTCCTCGAGAATCATGTGAAGGAAGAAAATCTTGGCCTTTTGCCCGCCGGAGAGCTGGGAAATGGGATGCTCCATCTCCAGGGTGGTGAATCGCAGGCTGCCCAGATAGTTCCGAATCCGGGTGGCCTCCGCCCGGCTGCCGGAGTGGTTTAGGAAGTCCACCGGTGTGGCGGCGAGGTCCAGAACCTCAGCATAGTCCTGGGGCATGTATGCCCCATGGAGGTCCTGCCGGGGGCAGAGCTCCCGGGCCAGGAGGCGGAGGAGCGTGGTTTTGCCGCAGCCGTTGGGGCCAATGATCCCGATTTTCTCCGGTCCCGTGACGGTGAGCCGGATGTCCTGCGCCAGGAGCCGCCCACCGGCTTCCAGCCGGGGAAGCTGGAAGTCCAGGATCCGCTTGCCCTGAGGCACGGAGGCCGTGGCGGGGAAGCGGAGAAAGATGGCTTCCTCCAGCTCTGGCATTTGGGTCAGCTTATCCTTCTCCTTTTCAAACCGACGGCCCATGGCTTGCAGGGTGTGCATCTTCTTTTTCAGAAGGAATCCGCCATGGGGGTCTCCGCGGCTGATGGTGGCCTGCTGGCGCTCCACCTGATTCCGGATGCGGAGGAACCGGTCCATCTGCTTCTGGAATTCCGCATGCTCTTTGCGGGAGACCTGGGCCTGGTGCTGGAATTTGGCCCGGCGTCCCTCTACATATTGGTCATAGGGCAGGCGGGCTACCGTGGCCCGGGGGGCGGTCTTCCGCCGCAGAGCCTCCAGGTGGACGATGACGTTGGCGGTGTTCCGGATCAGGGTTTCGTCATGGGAGACGAAGAGCACGGTCCCGGGCCAGGTCCGGAGAAAATCCTCCAGAAATTGGAGGGTCTCCAGATCCAGGTCGTTGGAGGGCTCGTCCAGCAGCAGAAGGTCCGGCTGCTCCCCCAGGAGCCGGGCCAACTGGAGCTTCACCCGCTCACCGCCGGACAGCCGCCCCAGGGGGCGGTCCCAGCTGGGCAGGTCCGCTGGGAGGCTCAGAGACCTCAGAAGGGCGGCTTCCTCTGGCGGGGTGAGAGCTGAACCCTGGCTCCAAAAGGTCCGCACCGCCTCGCCCAGAGCCTGAGGCGACGGTTCCTGGGGCAGATATCCCATCCGGGTCTGCCCCCGGAGGATCTCACCGGACCACTCGGCGTAGCCGGATACCAGGCGTTCATCATACAGAAGCTTCAGCAGGGTGGATTTTCCGTCGCCCTCCTCGCCGATGAGGGCGGCCTTATCCCCCGGCTGTAATACAAGAGAAAAATCAGATACCATGGACCGCAGGTCCCGGGTGTGAGTCACAGACAAATGATTGACCTGAAACATGATGCATCCCTCCGAAAAATAAAATCTGCCCCCGGCAATACCGAAGGCAGACGTGCAGCAGCCACCCTGTTTCAGATAGAAAAACAGGGTGAAAGGTGGCGCAGCGATCTGAATTCGGCAGCAGAACAAAGCCCGGCCAAGGCCGGACCGCCAGAGCAGTTCCGCACAGTCGAAATCAAATCAGTTGCGCATGCTTTCACCCTTTCTGAAAACCGTTCCATTCTAAGAATGCATCCAGTGTAACACACAAACCGTTTTTTAGCAAGAGGGAGTTTGGCCTCGGCCAGGGCGGCAGCATTTCCTTTTTCCGTACTGGCGCGGCAGCGCCCCTGCCTTGCCCGGGGGAAGGCAGGGGCGCTGCCGCCCAGTGTAAAAAGGCCGGTGTGTGCGCCAGGCCTAGGCGAATTCGTACCAGCCTGTGAGGAAGGTCCGGATTCGCCGAAGGGCTGGGGATCACGGAACCTCCTGTCTCCGGTGCGTCCAAAAGGTCGCACCCTGCGCCTCAGGGGGCAGACAGGGACGCCGGTGCCTCGCGGCTAGGCGCTCAGGCCTCCCCGGCGTCTTGGTCCACGGTGATTTCGGAGAGCTGGAGGCCGGGGTTGCGGCGGCAGGTGAAGTCGATGGCCCAGAAACTGGTGAAGACCAGCAGCTTCCGGTCCCGGTAGTCCTCCAAGAGCTCTGCATCGGAGCCCAGGTTTAGGTCCTGGAGGTCTCCTGGGTAGCTGTCGATGAGCCGAAGCTCCTCATAGGGCAGGTGATCCATCCGCAGTTCCACCCCATATTCGTTTTTCATCCGGTACTGGAACACATCGAATTGCAGCACGCCCACCACGCCTACGATCACTTCCTCCATGCCGGAGCCCGGAACCTTGAAGATTTGAATGGCGCCCTCCTGGGCAATCTGCTCGGTGCCCTTCACAAATTGCTTGCGCTTCATGGAGTCCTTGGCAGAGACCCGGGCGAAATGCTCCGGGGCAAAGGTGGGGATGCCGGAAAATTTGAATTTCTTCCCGGGGACGGTGACGGTGTCGCCAATGGAGAAGATGCCCGGGTCAAACACGCCGATGATGTCCCCGGCGTAGGCCTCCTCCACGATTTCCCGCTCGGCGGCCATGAGCTGCTGAGGCTGGCTTAGTCGCATTTTTTTATTACCCTGGACGTGGAAAACCTCGGCCTCCCGCTGGTATTTGCCGGAGCAGATCCGCAGGAAAGCCAGCCGGTCCCGGTGGGCCTTGTTCATGTTGGCCTGGATCTTGAAGACGAAGGCGGAAAAGTCCGGGGAAAAGGCATCCACCAACCCGCTGTCCGATACCCGGGAGGCGGGGGGCGGGGTCAGGCGCAGGAACTCCTCCAGAAAGGGCTCCACGCCGAAGTTGGTGAGGGCGGAGCCGAAGAACACGGGGCTGAGCTTCCCGGCCCGGACCTCCTCCAGGTCAAAGTCCCGGCCGGCCCCCAACAGCTCCACCTCGTCAATGAGCTGCCGGTGCTTGCCCTCACCCAGAAGGGCGGACACCTGGGGATCGTAGAGGTCAATTTCCTGCTTGCCCGCCCGGTTCTTTCCGGCGGAGCCGGAGGAGAAGAAAAGCAGCTGGCTGCCCTGGCGGTCGTAGACTCCCTGAAATTCCTTGCCGGACCCGATGGGCCAGTTCATGGCGTAGGTCTCGATGCCCAGCTCCCGCTCCAGCTCCTCCAGCAGGTCGAAGGGGTCTTTGGCCTCCCGGTCCATCTTGTTAACGAAGGTAAAAATAGGAATGTGGCGCATGGCGCAGACCTTGAAGAGCTTCCGGGTCTGGGCTTCCACGCCCTTGCTGCCGTCAATGACCATGACGGCGGAATCCGCCGCCATGAGGGTGCGGTAGGTGTCCTCAGAGAAGTCCTGATGGCCCGGGGTATCCAGAATGTTGATGCAGAAGCCGCCGTACTGGAACTGCATCACAGAGGAGGTGACGGAAATGCCTCTCTGCTTTTCGATTTCCATCCAGTCGGACACGGCGGCCCGGCGGTTTTTCTTGCCCTTGACCACACCAGCCTGGGCAATGGCCCCGCCATAGAGCAGGAATTTTTCTGTCAGGGTGGTTTTACCGGCGTCGGGATGGGAGATGATGGCAAAGGTCCGGCGGCGGCTGATTTCTTCTGATAGAGTTGACATGGTATTTTCCCTCCATATTTTTTAAAATTTCAATGAAAGAGGGAAAGCTATGGATAGAAACTGAAATCCATGGGGACCTCCTGAAGGGCGCCTCAAAACGTGGGCTCCTGTGCCCTGACCAGACCGGCGTCCAAGCAGGGTGAGTGTTTCGAGGTTGCCAAAAACTTAAAATTGTGAGACAAATCAACTTAGTTTACCACAGATTTCCACGGTTTACAAGTGGGGTTCTTGCAATTTGCCCGGGAGGCTGGTATAATGGCAAGGAGGCGGCACCATTCTGCGAGTCCGCCATCTGGTGGAAAGGAGTCTACTTATGAATCAGTTTCTGGACATTTTGCTCCTGGCCAGCTTTGTCATTGGCGGCGTGTATAGCCTCTGGACTGCAGTGCAGATGAGACGCTGGAAGGAGCTAAAACCCAATAAATTTATCTATCCCAACGGCTGTGAACCTGGTGACTGTACCAATCCAGAGGGGTTCCGGGCTTTTATGAGGCCACAGGTGCTGCTCTTTGGCCTCCTGTGCCTGGCCACGGCGGCAACCTTCCTGGCAGGGACCTATCTGAGCTTTTGCCCGGATGAGCTGGTGTGGGCGGCCTTTGCCCTGGGCCTGGTGGCGGTTGTAGTATATATTTCCGCCCTTCGCCGGTCCTACACGAGATTTTGGTGAGGTGTTTTATTATGAAGCTGGATTGTATTCATCACGTGGCAATCATCGTTTCCAATTACCAGGCGGCTCTGGAATTTTACAGGGACAAGCTGGGCCTGCCCCTCAAGAGGGACGTGGACCGTCCGGCCCAAGGGGACCGGATTCTCACCCTGGGGCTGGACCAGGGTGAGCTGGAGATTTTTGTAAAGCCCGATGCGCCTCTGCGCCCCACGGAACCGGAGGCCCGGGGCCTGCGTCACCTGGCCTTCCGGGTGGAAAGCGTGGAGGAGACGGCGGCCTCGTTGGTCCGCCTGGGCATCCCTTGCGACCCCATCCGTATGGACCCCTACACCCAGAAGCCGATGACCTTCTTCTATGACCCGGACGGGCTGCCTCTGGAGCTGCACGAATGAGCGGCTCGGAGACCTGTCCCAATTGCCGTGTATTCTTCCATAGAATAAACCGCCTGTATGTCAGACCGGTATGGTCGACATGCAGGCGGCGTTTCTATATTTCATATTAGGGATTCAGCTGAGCTTTCTGTGATGCCGCCAGACGCCCCACATGCGGAAGGCGGTGGAGACCAACAGAATACCAACAGCCAGGGTGCCGGCAATGGCGCCGGTATGGAGGCCGTGTTGCAGAAAGGCGTCGGTGTTACCTCGGACGGCATAGTCCATGGTGTAGTAGATGTCTGCACCGGGGACCAGAGGGAAGAGGGCCACCAGAAGATAAGAGGTGGCAGGGCATTTCCGAATCCGGGCCATGATCTCGGCGTAGACGGAGATGGTGGCAGCGGAGAGGAGGAAGGCGGTGAGGTCGGACATCCCCAAAAATCCAAACAGCCGGTAGGCCAGCCAGCTGAGGATACTGCCTGCAATGCACAGGAACATGCCGGGGCCGTGAAGGTTCAGGAGAATGCAGAAGCCCAGGCTTCCCACGAAGCCGGCAAAGCATTGCATAAACAGGCCGTACTGGACCAGTGCGCCGCTGCCGGCCAGGTCGCCCCACAGCTGCCGCGCCAGGGTTACAGCTGCGCCGGTCCCCACCGCCAGGGCTACGGCGGTGATGAGCACCTGAACCAGGCGGTTGACGCCGGACATGGTGTCGCCGTAGATGATGTCCCGGATGCTGTTGGTAAAGAGCAGACCGGGAACCAGAAGCATCAGGGCGCCGATGATGGCAGCGTCCACGTTGTGGGCCAGCCCGGCAATGGCCAAACCATGGGCCAAAAGGGCCAGGACAAAGCCGGCGGCAACGGTCTTGAAAAACAGGTTGGCGTGGAGTTTATTCATGAAGTACAGACACAGGCCGGTGGCCAGGCCGCTGAGTCCGGCACACAGGGCGTCCAGCAGGGTGCCCCGGAAGAACATGGAGAAACCGGCCGCAGCCAGGAAATAGCCCATGAGGAGGGTGGGGAACCGGTAGCTCTTGGTGGCCTGCTTCTCCGCCTGGATCATGGCCATAGCCTCCTGCACAGGGGGCTTCTCCTGACAGATCCGGCGGCACAGGCCGCTGTACCGCTCAATGCCGTCTAAGTCTGTGGAGCTGTAGGCTGCCCGGTGCATGCGGGTCATGTGCTTTTCCTCTGCGGTTTCCAGGCTCACAATGATGCAGCCGGGAATGGAAAAGGCTGACCCTTCCACACCGTAGGCCCCCAGCAGGCGGACAATGGTTTCCTCCACCCGGTAGGTCTCTGCGCCGCATTGTTGCAGTTGATACGCCAGATCTACCGTGAGATCCAGCAGTTCATCATAATCCATGGGCTCACTTCCCAAACCAAAATCAGCAGGGCGCCATCCGGAGCCACACCGTGGAGAGTATAGCAGTCCGCTCCGCAAAATACAAGGGGGAATTTCCTGCAAAAATCGGTCTCCGTGGAAGCTGGAATTTGTGGCTTCTGCGCCGGTACCCCTCCGTGATGTGTTTAGCTCAGGCCGGAAAAGTCAAAGCCCCAGCACTGGCGCAGGAGCGCCTTTGGCTTCCCCCGGGGAAAGGCCGGGCATTCCCGCACCAGTACGGTTGCAAGCCGTGCAGCTTTAGCTGGCAGCCTTACCTTAGCAGTATGCGCGTATCCTCTGGGGATGGGTATCAAATTGCTTCGCCGGGAAATACTACCTGCGGAACCATGGATGGGCTGCAGAAAGATTCCGGAGGTACGACATGCAAGGTAAAGTGGAGATCAGCGGCGTCAATACCGCCAAGCTGAAGACCTTGAAAAACGATGAGATGGTCCGGCTCATGAAGCTGGCCAAGGCGGGAGACGAGCAGGCCAGGCAGGCACTCATTGAGGGGAACTTGCGGCTGGTGCTGTCAGTGATTCAGCGGTTTGTAGGGCGGGGAGAAAATCCGGACGACCTGTTTCAGGTTGGCTGCATTGGCCTTTTGAAGGCCATTGCCAACTTTGACGAAACCAAGGAGGTACGCTTTTCCACCTACGGCGTGCCCATGATTGCCGGGGAGGTGCGCCGCTATCTCCGGGACAACAGCGCCATGCGGGTGAGCCGCTCCCTGCGGGACACGGCCTACCGGGTCCTACAATGTAAGGAGGCCATGATGGGGGAGAACGGCCGGGAGCCCAGCCTGGAGGAGATTGCCAAGCGGATGGAACTGCCCCTGGAAGAGGTCTCCCGGGCCATGGACGCCATTGCCGCACCCATTTCCCTGTACGATCCGGTGTATTCCGACGGAGGCGATCCCCTCACTGTGATGGACCAGGTCCGGGACACCAAAAATACCGACGAACGGTGGATTGAGCGCATTGCCCTGCGGGATGCCTTCCAGACCCTGTCGGAGCGGGAAAAACAGATCCTGATTCTCCGCTTTTACGATGGCAAAACCCAGATGGAGGTGGCGGGCCAGGTGGGCATCTCCCAGGCCCAGGTCTCCCGCCTAGAGAAAAACGCCATTGGGACCATTCGGAAAAATGTGATGGAGACATAGCGTGCGATCCCCGGGAAACCGGGCAGCTTTCATCGCCGCAGGGCACGTCAGAAATGTCGCGCCCTGCGGCGGACCTCGGTGCAAGGGCGAAGCCCCATGGGATCTCAACACTTGCCAGTGGCAGGTGACTCCACCCCCCCTTCCGCCAGGTGATTATTTTCATTATGTTGGATTTTTCCGCATTTCAAAAATACAGGTATTGCAATATTGGACATCCAGGTTTATCATGAACGTGGCAAAAAAAATCCGCACCTTTTGGTACGGATTTGATGTCTATTCACCGATATGAGGTATCATATCCCCGCCTCCGCATAGAGTCTTTCATAGCTTGGGCCAAGTCCGCAAGCATACGGAGTTCTTTAGGTGTGCAATCCTTTGAAATTTCCAGGAGCTGATTTTCAAATGCCTCCCGCTCACACAAAATGCTGTCACACAAGAGGTCATCTACAGAGCATTGCAGTGCATTCGCAATTTTGACCAAGGTACCTAACCCAACCTTTGACGCAGCACGCTCAATGTGTGAAATATTGGACGGCTCAATTCCCACTTGCTCAGCCAAGTATTCTTGGGTCATCTGTTTCTTCTTGCGTATGGTGCGAATTCGTTTTCCAAGAGCAGCATAATCCAAGTCCATTATCTCACCTCTGTAAATGAATTATAGCCCCTTTTTTGTAAGCCGAGAATAATATGTTGCCCCTAAACGGGGTTATATTCATAATTGGGCTCAAAGTAAAACGGCCAAAGTGAGACGAACTGGCGAGAGCATCTTTGGTTCCAGCACACCTTAATTTCATTTGTATTAGCTGTACCGTCAAACATAATCAGAGGTATATTATGGGTGATTCCAGGAAACATTTGCTCAACAGTATTGACATTGCGTTTTCTTTATATCGGAGTCGTTCTGATTCTGCTATTCCAGAAGAAGAGCTTCAGCAATTAGAGGCAGATTTGAAAAGTGAGCCGTTTTTAAAATTTCTGGAAAGCGTTTTTTCTGCCACATTTACCAGCCGGACGCATTGGGAGGACAAGCTTTGGGAGCTGGCCGCCCATTATCCCATCGAATATTTAAATCTATCGACACGTTCTTACAATGGATTGGTACGCAGTTCTTATCGCATACGGACAGTTGCTGATTTGCTGAAGCTTCCACTGGCAGACCTAAAGAAAATTCGGAATTTAGGAGTCAAAAGTATCACAGAGATTGAGTATGCAAAATACAGGTTCTTAGAAAAACTAGAGCAAGGCAAAATCGAGTAGATACCCAACTCCTGACTATATACGTACATCCAAGTCCCCTTGCCATAGGGAAAACTTCTCGAAACTGCTGGAGTATGCGGAAGCATTTCATGTTTGTATTGGTGCAGAAGCGCCCCGCCTGCCCCCGAGGAAGCCAGAGAGCTGCCGCTCCCGTGCATTCCAGGGCAGTGTAGCTCAGCTTTTCGGAGTTCGGTTCTGCAGAACCGTGTAGGGCAAGCGGGAGTTACGGTCCACCCCCTGTAGGGGTCTCAGCACGGCTCTGGGAAACTTGCAGAATGAGCCGTTGCTATACACATATGCCTTGCCGGCAAAGACAATGCCGCCCGATGAATTCCCTCATCAGGCGGCATCTTGGAAATGTTCACATGGCCGCGCATTATGTTTCTCTCGCTTTTTGCAGCCGAATGTCCTCCCCCACAAACGCCACCAACCGGTAGCTGCCCAGGAGGCGGGAGGCGATTTGGGGGCTGTAGCGGCGGGCGATTTCGTCGGACTGGAGGTTGGTGGAGACCACCGTAGGGCTGCCGGCCAGGAGGCGGTCGTTGAGGACGGTATAAAGGGCAGAGCTCACAAACTGGGTGGTCATCTCCGTGCCCAGGTCGTCAACGATCAGCAGGTCACAGGCTGTGTACTTCTCCGCCTGGCGCTTGGCCTCCTGGGAGTCGGTGAACTTGGCCTCCTCCAGGCAGGAAAAGAGGTGTACCGCCGTCTCGTACACCACACTGTAGCCTCCGTCGGCCACGGTCCGGGCGATGCAAGCGGACAGGAAGGTCTTGCCCAGCCCCGGGTTGCCGTTCAGAAGCAGGTTGCCAGACTTCAAGGTGAAGCTTTGGGCATACCGGCGGCAGGTCTGGAGGGTCCCGGTCATCACCGCCCGGGGACTGACCCCCAGGTTGGGGTCAACCTGGTCGGAATAATAGCTGAGGCGGAAGCCCTCAAAGGTCTCCCGGGCGGCGCCGGTGAGGAGGGTCAGCTCCTTTTTCTGCTCCTGACGGCACAGCTCCCGGAGGCACTCGCACATCCGGGCCCCCACGTAGCCGCTTCCACCGCAGACGGTGCAAACGGGGGCATCGTCCAGGAACCCCTCTTCAAAGTTGTCCTCAACGAGCCACTCCCGCTCCCGCTGCAGGGCCTGGTTCTCCTGGCGGATGCGGGCAAACTCCGCCTGGGGGTCGCCCCCCTGCTGGAAGACGGTCTGGGCCGCCTGGGCCATGGTGAGGCGGAGGGCCCGGTCAATCTCCGCCAGCCGGGGCACCTGCCGGTAGGCCCGGCGCAGATGCTCGGCATTCTCCGCCTCCCGCTCCGCCTTGGCCTGAGCCAGGCGCTCCCGGGCCCGGCGCAGCACCTCTCCTGTATATGCCACTGATTACCCCTCCTGTTCCTGCTCCCGGAGCATCCGGGCAATGGCCTCCCGCTCCATCTGACCCAGGGCGGCGGTACCCGCCTGGACCCGCTGGGCCTGGGGAGTGGGTTTTTTATCCCCGGCCTGGATCTGCGCCCCGGTGTGGAGGTTCTGCTGGTGCCAACTTTGAAGGATTTTATTCATATAGGGCCACTTCAGTCCCCCGGTGTTGAGGCAGGTCTTCTCATAGGCCATCTGAAGGGCCTGGGAATCGAAATCCATATCCAGCCAGGCCTGGGCATACCGGTCCTCCGCCGGGGTCAGGCTCCGCCCGGAGATTTGCAGCAGCTTCATCAGGTTGGCCGTCCGGGTATACCGGGCATTCTGGGCCTGCATATAGGCCGCCGCCTCTTCCAGGGTGTTGATGCCCTGCTCCGCCCAGGCGTAGGCCTCCTTCTCAATGGTCCGCAGAGAGGGGTTCCGGTTGGAGCCCTTCCGGCGCAGCCGCTCCTTGCAATAGCACACCAGCATGCTCACCACCTCGGCGGGCAGGTCCAGGTAATTCCGGAAGGACAGTAGGATTTTCAGCTCCTCGGTGGTGAGAATCCGCCCCAGGGTCCGCTGTACCTCCCCCACCAGGAGGCGAAATTCCTCGCTGCGGTTCATGGCCTGGGTCACGTCCTCCTCGGTGTACTGGGGGGGCTGCTGGGCCGGGCGGAGATAGACGCTCTCCTCCGGCCAGAGGCCCAGCTGCCGAAGGGTAGCGGCGGCGCAGGAGTACCGGGCCTGGCTCATCCCCAAGGCTGCCTCCGCCTCCCGGGGCGCGTTGCCGCACTGGAGGTACAGGTGCAACAGGGCCGCATCCCCGCTCCCGGCGGAAAGCAGCTTGTGAATTTCAGTTTGAGACAGGGTCAGGTCCTTGGTGTTCATGGCAATCCTCCGCAGGTGAAAAACCGGTCATTCCGGCAGAGGGAATGACCCGGTGAAAACCCATCGCTTCAGCAAATCTCGTCCTTTGGCCTCCCATTATACCACAATCCCGCCTGGGGCACAACCCAGGCAAACCCGAAGAAATGACAAAAAAGGCCGGCCTTTTTTGGTTCCCCTCCACATCTTGTGGGGGGCCATGCAGGCCGGCACAAAAGGGAAGCCCCTGCCTTCCCCTGGGGCATAGGCACACAGCCATACTGGACTTTCCAGGCTTTGGTGATGCGGAGTCCTTGTAGGGTGCGGCCTCCTGGACGCACCCTACGCCTCAGGAGGAAACCAGGGCGCTTCGTGGCACTGCAGGGATGCTGCGCCCTACGGTAGGTAGCCTCTTACCGATTTCGTCAATCGCCGATCTGGATGTTCACCCCATTGAGCTCCACACCCTCGTCAGCACGGATCAGAATATACTTGACGCCCCCCAGGACCCGGGTTTCCACCAGGTCGCTGCGCTCCGGGCTGACCCGGATGGTGACGTCGGGAGTCTTCACTTCCAGGAGCTTGGGGTCCACCAGATTCCGGGGGCTGAGGTCCGTATCCGCCCCGAATGCCTCGTCATACTGGCCGTCAAAGGCCTCCACGTGGTCCTGGGACACGCCGCAGGAGGCCAGGACCCCCTTCACCGTCCCCTTGGTGATGGTGAGAGGCTCCGGTTCCTTGCTCTCCTTGTGCTCCTGAATCATGGCGCACAGCTGCCCCTGGACCGCCTGGACCGTGTCAAAGGAGCAGTCCTCCCCCAGGGCCCCGGTGAGAAGGCCCTGGAACGCCTCCCGCTGCTGGGCTGCGGGCATGGGGGCCGCCAGGTGGAACACCGCGTCCACAAATTCCTCCCGACTCTCCCCAATGTTCCGGGTGTACAGCAGGGCGCCGTAAAGGTTGGTGGCCCGGTCCTCAAAGGCTGGGAACAGGAAGCCCACTTCCGGCGTCCCCACCAGCCAATCCGAGGCCCGGTTGTGAAACTCCCCTGCTGTTACGTAATATGTCAGGGCCGGTTTCGCCAGCTTCACCGGGCAGATGCTGCACAGAACATAGCGGAAGACGGTGTCGGAGCCGTCCTCCAGCTCCTGGCCGTCCTTGCCCCGGAAGGGCACATCATAGGCGTCCTGTGCCAAGAGAATCAGGTAGCTACTTTCCATATGTAACGAGGCGGCCACCTTCTCGTAGAAGCTGTGGATGGCCTCCTCCTCCCCGTCCCGAAGGGCCGTCAGGAGCCGGTGCTCTGGACTGTCCTGGACCTGGGCGGTGGTGAAGGAGAGGTCCACCAGATTCTTCCCCAAGCTACCGGACAGGGCTTTTCTCAGCAGAGCCAGCATCTTCTCCGCCTCGTCCTCTGTCATGAGGCTCAGAGCCTGGGTGAATTCCGAGACGATCTCTCCCTTTTCGTTTACATAGCATCCCCGGATGTGGGTGACGCTGGTCTTATCCGGCCGGAAACGGCGGCGGAGTTCTCCAATTCCTTTTTCGTTCATGGTTCCCTTCTATTCTGCGCAAGGCTGCGCGTGGTAGTAAACATCAGTCCGCCTGGAGGCGGCCTTTTCAGGATACCAGATTTTCCGCCTAAAATCAATCCCTGTTCCAGACGCATTCGGGGCAGCTGCATTTACTTTTTCCGCACTGGCGCGGAAGCGCCTCTGGCTTCCCCAAAGGGAAGGTTGGGCGTTGCCGCGCCAGTGCATACATGGGTGTGTGGGGGAAATGCTCCTCTGTCATTCCTTCAAGAAAATCTCCAGCACCGGCACCAGAACATCTGGTTTCACCGGTGGCAGCTCCAGAACCAGCAGGTCCTTGGCCTGGGTCGCGCCCAGGGAGAAATGATCCACCTTGCCCTCTGTGAAGCAGACTTCACTGGCATCGTGGAGGAATTGAACGTAGTCCACCTTCCCCGCCAGGCCGTGGAGCTCCAGGTAGGCGAAGGGGTAGGCAAAGAGATGCAGATACAGTCGTTTACCGTCGGCGCTTTGCGTGAAGCGGCAATCCTGGGGGGCCTGGAACTGGGGCTCGGCCATGGTGCAGCCATAAATGGAGCGGCTGTTGTATTGCATCCACCGGGCGTAAACCTCCAGGGCCTCCTGTGCCCGGCTGTCCAGGTACCCACGGGCGGTGGGGCCCACATTCATGAGAAGGTTCCCGCCCAGAGACACCGTCTCCACCAGCATCCGAATCAACATCTCCGGAGATTTCCAGGTCATCTCATCCCGGTAATAGCCCCAGGAGCCGGAGAAGGTCTGGCAGGCCTCCCAGGTGACCAGCTCGCCGCTTTCCGGATGCCGGACCCAGGTCTTGGGCTGATATTGCTCCGGGGTCCAGATGTCCCCGTCCACTTCTGTCCGGTTGTCAATGAGAATATCCGGAGCCAAGCGGCGGGCCAGGGCGATCAGCTCCTCTGCCTCCCAGTCCTCCTTCCCCTTCCCCCGCATCCAGGGAGCGCCGTCGTGGTTGTCCGAATAGGAGAAGTCGAACCAGAGGATGTCAATTTTCCCGTAATTCGTCAAAAGCTCCGTCACCTGATCCCGCATGTACTGGGCATAGCGCTTCATGTCCCGCCCCTGGTTCAGGCTTTGGGCCTCCGGGTCATCCCGGCGGGGATGGAGCATGTCCACGGTGAAGTCCGGATGATGCCAGTCGATGAGGGAATAATAAAAGCCCACCCGGAGCCCCTCTGCCCGAAACGCCTCCACATACTCCCGGATGAGGTCCCGGCCTGCCGGTGTATTGGTGCATCGATAGTCGGTGTACTGAGAGTCAAACATGCAAAAGCCCTCATGGTGCTTCGCCGTCATAACAGCATACTTCATGCCAGCCGCCTTGGCCATGCGCGCCCACTGCCGGGGGTCATACAGATCCGGGTCAAAATGGCGGAAGTATCGGTCATAGTGATCATCGGTCATCCGCTCCCGAGTCTTTACCCATTCGTGGCGGGCGGGCATGGCGTACAAGCCCCAGTGGATGAACATGCCAAAGCGGTCGTGGGTAAACCAGGTCGTATCCCCTGGCGTTTTCCTGGTTACATAGCTGGACATGGGCCTTCCTCCTTAATTTTAAAAAATTCCCCCCTCCGGAGCTTGCCGGAAGGGGGGGCATTTGTTGCAAAAATAGCCGGGGTGGGATCAAACCAGCTCAATGACAGCCATCTCAGCGGCGTCACCGCGGCGGGGTCCCAAGCGGGTCACTCTGGTGTAACCACCATTCCGGTCGGCATACTTGGGGGCAACTTCCTTAAAGAGCTTGTTCACCACGTCTTCCTTGGTGACAAAGCCCATGGCCCGCCGGTAGGCAGCCAGGTTGCCCTTCTTGCCCAGGGTGATCATTTTCTCAACCACGGGCTGCACTTCCTTGGCCCGGTAAAAGGTGGTCTCGATCTTGCCCTTCTCCAGCAGGTCAGTGGTCATCTGCCGCAGCATCGCTTTTCTCTGGTCGCTGGTTCTGCCCAGCTTGCGAGTACCGAACATGCACGTTTCCTCCTTACATCATAAGGTATTAGTTATTGTTGCCGGATTCTTCACTGGCCAGGGACAGGCCCATCATCTCCAGCTTCTTCTGGACCTCATCCAGGGACTTCTTGCCCATGTTCCGGACCTTCATCATATCCTCACCGGTCTTGGAAATGAGATCCTCCACGGTGTTGATGTTGGCCCGCTTCAGGCAGTTGAAGCTGCGGACAGACAGGTCCAGCTCATCAATGGTCATCTGCAGCACCTTGTTGGTGCTGGACTCCGGCTTCTCCACCACAGTGGAGGCGTTGGCAACGGTCTCCGACAGATTTGTAAAGAGGCTCAGGTGGTCGGACAGAATCTTGGCGCCCAGGGACACCGCATCCCGGGCGGAGATGGTGGAATCGGTCCAGACTTCCAACGTCAGTTTGTCATAGTCGGTCATATTGCCCACACGGGTGTTCTCCACGGTGTAGTTCACCTTGAAGACAGGCGTGTAGATGGAGTCAATGGGGATGACGCCAATCACAGTCTGCGGCGTCTTGTTGCGGTCGGCGGAGACATAGCCGCGCCCGTGGCTCATGGTAATCTCCATATTGAGGGTTGCATCCGGGCCCAGGGTACAGATATGCAGGTCCGGATTCAGGACCTCCACCTCACCATCGGCCTTAATATCCCCGGCGGTTACCTCGCAGGGGCCTGTGGCGTCGATGTATACGGTCTTGACACCCTGGCAGTGGAGCTTTGCCACAATGCGCTTCACATTGAGGACAATCTCCGTCACATCTTCCTTAACACCGGGAATGGTGGAGAACTCATGCTGGACGCCGGCGATCTTGATGGAGGTCGCAGCCGTGCCGGGCAGTGAGGACAGCAGGATCCGTCTCAGGGAGTTGCCCAAGGTCGTGCCGTAGCCCCTCTCCAGGGGCTCCACCACGTACTTGCCATACGAGACATCGTCGGGAGAATCCATGCACACAATGCGCGGCTTTTCAATTTCTACCATGAATAAAATACCCTCCTTTTCACCTGCGGGGCCGAGGCCCCGTTTCATTCAGCTTACCAATCAACGAGGGCAAATCATTACTTGGAGTACAACTCGACGATCAGGTGCTCGGCGATCTCGAAGTCGATGTCTTCCTTGGTAGGAATTGCAACGACCTTGCCCTGGAGGGTGTTCTTATCCCGATCCAGCCACTTGGGGGCGGCGACAAAGGCGTCGTCTTCTTTCATCTTCTTAAAGCGGGGCTTGGAAACGCTGGCCTCGCAAACGGCCACCAGGTCACCCACCTTCACCAGGAAGGAGGGAATGTTAACCCGCTTGCCATTGACGGTAAAGTGGCCATGGTTCACCAGCTGCCGGGCCTCCCGGCGGGTGGAAGCATAGCCCAGACGATACACCACGTTGTCCAGGCGGCGCTCCAGCATGCTCAGCAGCACCTCACCGGTATTGCCTTCTGCCCGGGATGCCTTCTCATAGTAGCTCCGGAACTGTCTCTCCTGCATACCATAGACAAACTTGACCTTCTGCTTCTCCGTCAGCTGCATGGCATACTCGGACTTCTTGGCTCTTCTCTGCCCGCCGGGGTTCTTGTTGGAAGTCTTGGAATAACCCATTGCGGCAGGAGAAACGCCCAGAGTTCTGCAACGCTTCAGGACAGGCTGCATATTTTTAGCCATAACTCAAATTCCTCCTATTGCGAATTAGACGCGACGTCTCTTGGGCGGACGGCAGCCATTGTGGGGAATGGGGGTGACGTCCTTGATCATGACGACTTCCAGTCCGGCGGACTGCAGGGCGCGGATGGCGGCCTCACGTCCCTGACCGGGACCCTTGACGTAAACCTCCACCGTCTTGAGGCCGTGCTCCATGGCTGCCTTGGCGGCAGTCTCGGCGGCCATCTGGGCGGCGAAGGGGGTGGATTTCTTGGAACCACGGAAGCCCAGACCGCCGGAGGAGGCCCAGGACAGGGCGTTGCCATTCAGGTCGGTAATGGTCACCATGGTGTTATTGAAGGAAGAGCGGATATGCGCAGCGCCCTTCTCCACATTCTTGCGCTCTCTGCGGCGCTTCACAACTTTCTTTGCGTTTACTTTGGCCATAACATATCCCTCCTTTACTTCTTCTTATTGGCGATGGTCTTCTTCGGGCCCTTCCGGGTGCGGGCGTTGGTCTTGGTCCGCTGGCCATGCACAGGCAGGCCGCGGCGATGCCGCACACCCCGGTAGCAGCCAATCTCGGTGAGCCGCTTGATGTTCATTGCAACCTCACGGCGGAGATCACCCTCGATGGTGTAGTGATGGTCAATCACTTCACGCAGGGCGGCCTCCTGGTCCTCGGTCAGGTTCTTCACACGGGTGTCGGGATCGATGCCGGCCTTTGCCAGGATCTCCTTGGCGCTGGTGCGTCCAATGCCGTAGATATACGTGAGACCAATTTCAATTCTTTTTTCGCGGGGCAGGTCAATACCAGCAATACGTGCCATATTCTTCAAGCACCTCCTATCAGCCTTGTCTCTGCTTGTGTTTGGGGTTCTCGCAAATTACCATAACGCGACCCTTGCGCTTAATGATTTTGCACTTCTCGCACATGGGTTTAACGGACGGTCTTACCTTCATACTGTTTAACCTCCATTTAAGAGCAAATCTCTTATTGTAATTACTTGCTTCTCCAAGTGATCCGGCCCTGGGTCAGATCATAGGGAGACATCTGAACAGTTACCTTGTCACCGGGCAAGATCTTGATAAAGTTCATTCTGAGCTTGCCGGAAATATGTGCCAGAATGGTGTGCCCGTTGCCAATGTCAACGGTAAACATTGCATTCGGCAGCGCATCGACAACGATGCCCTCAAGTTCGATTACGTCGTCTTTTGCCAAGTTAAAACCTCCCTTGGTTTTGACTGTTGATTTCCTGGCTGAACGCAGCCAGGTCCCTTCGTAACTCGCTGTTGAGCACTTTCTCGCCGGAAGCGATCTTCCTGGCGATTCTGGATTCAGTTCGAGGGACCTTCCGGACATGTTTCAGCTTCTTGCGTTTGGGGCATTCCAGCCTCCGCTCCCTGCCGTTGGCCACCAGGACGTACGCACCGTCTGTTTCCATGACATAAAACAGCTTTCCCTGGTCCCTGCCGGCTACGGAGAGGACTATGTCCGATTTACCAATTTCCATACTACAGCCCCTCGGTGACGGTGAGAATTTCCGGCTCGCCGTCGGTAATGAGCACAGTATTTTCGTAATGGGCCGAGAGAGAGCCGTCGGCCGTGACCGTAGTCCACTTGTCCTTGAGAACCATAACGTCATAGGCGCCTTGGTTCACCATAGGCTCAATGGCCAGAGTCATGCCCTTCAGCATTCTGGGTCCATGCCCGGGCGCGCCGAAGTTGCGCACCTCAGGCTCTTCATGCAGCTGCGCGCCAACGCCGTGACCTACGAAGTCGCGCACCACAGAATAACCGTTAGACTCCACATACGTCTGGATGGCATGGGAGATATCAGAGATCCGATTTCCCTGTTTTGCGAATTTTAAGCCCTGGAAAAAGCTCTGGCGGGTGACGTCAATGAGCCTTTGCGCTTCCGGCGAAATTTTCCCACAGGGATAAGTCGCAGCACAGTCTCCATGGAAGCCCCGGAAATAGGCGCCTACGTCAACCGAGACAATGTCCCCCTCCTGGAGGACCCGGTCCCCGGGAATCCCATGGATCACCGTGTTGTTGACGGAAATGCAGGCGCTGGCGGGGAATCCGCCATAATGCAGGAACGACGGCCTGGCGCCCTGCTGCACGATAAAATCGTGTACGGCCTTGTCAATTTGCCTGGTGGTGACGCCGGGTCTTACCATTTCCCCTGCCAAGGCACGGGCTGCCGCGGTAATTTTACAGGCCTGGCGCATCGCCTCAAGCTCATGTTCATTTTTGATAGAGATCATGTTACGCACCTATCGCCCCGAGAATCGCGCGGTTCGCGTCCTCGATGGGCTGATTCCCCTCCACAAGCCGGAGCTTGCCAAGCTTCTGATAGAAGTCCTTGAGCGCCTCGGTCTGCTGGTGATACACGGCCAGGCGGCGGCGTACCGTCTCCGGTGTGTCGTCCTGGCGGACCATCAGCTCACCCCCGCACAAATCGCAGGTGCCTTCCGTCTTGGGCGGATTGGCGGCGATGTGGTAGGAAGCGCCACAGGCGCTGCATACCCGGCGGCCCGACATCCGGGTCTCAATCACCGCATCTTCAATTTCAATGGATATCACATGGTCGATCCGGACCCCCAGCGCCTCCAGGCCCTGGGCCTGGGCAATGGTCCGGGGCACGCCGTCCAGAATGAATCCGCCGGCGCAGTCCGGGCAGGACACCCGGTCCCGCACGATGGCAAGAATGACATCGTCGGGGACCAGGAGTCCATTGTCCATGTAATGTTTGACCTTTCGGCCGGTTTCCGTCTCGTTCCGCATTGCCTCCCGGAGCATGTTACCGGTGGAGACGGCGGGTATGCCCAGCTTCTCCGTGAGCAATTCCGCCTGGGTCCCCTTGCCGGCGCCGGGAGCTCCCAATAAAATCAGGTTCATGCGTCGCCTCCCGTTATTCCAGGAAGCCCTTGTAGTGACGCATGAGCATCTGGGCCTCCAGGGCCTGGACGGTCTCAAGGGCAACACCGACAACGATGATGACGGACGTGCCGCCGATGCCCAACGCCTGCACACCGGAGATGGTATTGCCGGCAATGATGGGCAGCAGGGCCACAATGGCCAGATAAATGGCGCCAAAGAAGGTAATCTTGTGGATCACCTTGGCAATGAAGTCCGCGGTGGGCTTACCCGGGCGGAAGCCAGGGATGAAGCCGCCGTTCTTCTTCAGGTTATTGGCAATCTCCATAGGATCATACTGAACAGCGGCGTAGAAATAGGCAAAGCCGATGATCAGGATGAAGTACAGGAACGCGTAGAACCAGCTGTCCGAGTCAAAGATTGCCCGCAGGGTGCCCCAGAAGCCCACGCCCTTCTGCACACTGGTGAAGGCAAAAATGGTGGCGGGCAGGGAAGCAATGGACTGGGCGAAGATGACAGGCATCACGCCGGACATGTTCACCTTAATGGGCAGGTTGGTGTTCTGGCCGCCATAGACCTTCCGGCCCACCACCCGCTTGGCGTACTGGATGGGAATCCGGCGCTCGGCGTCGTTGATGAAGACAATCAGCAGCACCAGAGCGGCCACGCCCACCAGGGTGATGGTGGCGCCCCACCACTTCATCGCACCGGAGGACAGGTTGGTCACCAGGCTGATGACGTTGTCGGGAATCCGGGAAATGATGTTGGCGAACAGAATCATGGAAATGCCGTTGCCAATGCCGAACTCGGTGATCTGCTCACCCAGCCACATGACCAGGGCGGAGCCGGCAGTGAAGGCCAGGACGATGACCACATAGCTCAGGAAGTTGGCATCAGCAGAGAGGATGTTGTAGTTGTTGAGCATGATGGTGTAAGCCACGCCCATAAGCAGCCCCAGGCCCACAGTGGTGTACCGGGTAATCCGCTCCAGCTTCTTCTTACCAACCTCGCCCTCCTCCTTCGCCATCCGCTCCAAAGCGGGAATGGCGATGGTGAGCAGCTGGATGATGATGGATGCGTTGATATAGGGCTGAATGGACAGGGCCAGGATGGTCGCCTCAGAGAAGGCGGAGCCGGACAGGGTGTTGTAGAAGCCCAGGACCGTATTGGACAGGGTCTGGTCAAAGAAGGTCCGCAGGGCCTCCACATCCACATAGGGAACCGGAATCCGGTTGCCGATCCGGTAAATGAACAGGATCAGCAGAGTGAACATGAGCTTTTTCCTCAGTTCAGGAATTTTCCAAGCGTTGCGGATTGTGGTAATCACTTATACCACCTCGGCCTTTCCACCTGCCTGCTCAATCTTTGCCTTGGCAGATTCGGAGAACGCAGCGGCCTTAACGGTGAGCTTTTTGGTGAGCTCCCCTCTGGCCAGCACCTTCAGGCCGTATTTGCAGTCGGAGACGATGCCCTTTTCCAGGAGGGCAGCGGCGTCCACCACGGCGCCGTTCTCAAAAATCTCCAACTCGGAGACATTCACAGCAGTCAGGGGCTTGGCAAAGATGTTGTTGAAGCCCCGCTTCGGCACGCGCCGGGCCAGAGGCATCTGGCCGCCTTCAAAGCCGATGCGAACCTTGCCGCCGCTGCGGGCCTTCTGGCCCTTGTGACCCCGGCCGGCGGTCTTACCGTTACCGGTACCGGTACCGCGGCCCTTCCGCTTGCCCACCTGGGTGGAGCCGGCCACAGGAGAAAGTTCAGAAAGTTTCATTTCGCTCCTCCTTATTCTACTTCGGTGACCTGAAGCAGATAGCCGATTTTTGCGATCTTGCCGCGGGTCTGGGTGTTGTCCGGCTGAATCGTGGTCTGGCCGATCTTCCGAAGGCCCAGGGATTCCGCCGTAGCGATGTGCTTTTCAAGCCGGCCGTTCAGGCTCTTAACCAGCGTGATTTTCAAATTAGCCATGTTAATTGCCTCCTTAACCAACGATTTCTTCTACGCTCTTGCCCCGAATGGCGGCGACCTGCTCGGGACCCCGGAGGGATTCCAGGCCCTGCATGGTGGCCTTTACCACGTTCTGGGGGTTGTTGGAGCGCAGGCACTTAGCGCAAATGTTCCGGATGCCGACTGCTTCCATGACAGCGCGGACAGCGCCGCCGGCGATGACGCCGGTGCCCTCAGGAGCGGGCTTCAGGAGCACGGAACCGGCGCCGAAGATGCCAATGACCTCATGGGGAATGGTGGAGCCGGCCAAAGTGATCTTAACCATATTCTTCTTGGCATCGGCAATGCCCTTCAAAATGGCCTCGGAAACCTCGGCTGCCTTGCCCAGGCCATAGCCCACGGTGCCCTTGCCGTCGCCCACGACGACCAGAGCGGAAAACTTCATGACGCGGCCGCCCTTCACGGTCTTGCTGACCCGGTTCAGGTAGACAACCTTCTCAATGAGTTCCGGGGCGTTGTTCTCATTCGACTTGTTGTAAGCCATTTTTCTTCCTCCTCCTTAGAACTCCAGGCCGCCTTCGCGGGCGCCCTCAGCCAGGGCGGCCACACGGCCGTGATAGACATAACCGCTGCGGTCGAAGACCACGGTGGTGATGCCCTTCTTCTTAGCCTCTCCGGCCAGAGCCAGGCCCACCTTCTTGGCGGCCTCGCAGTTGCCGGCAGCGCCCTCGAAGCCCTTGTCTAGAGTGGAAGCGGAAGCCAGTGTGGTTCCGTTCACATCGTCGATGAGCTGCGCATAGATGTTCGCATTGCTGCGGTATACGTTCAGGCGGGGTCTTTCCGGCGTGCCGGAGATCTTACCGCGGACGCGCACATGGCGCTTTTGACGCATAGCGTTCTTATCGGTTTTACTTACCATGATGGCACACCTCCTAATTATTTCTTACCGCCGGTCTTACCAGCCTTCAGGTGGATGACCTCGGTGGAGTATCTGACGCCCTTGCCCTTATAAGGCTCGGGAGGTCTTTTGCCGCGAACCTCGGCGGCAAACTGGCCCACGACCTGCTTGTCGATGCCGCGGATGATAACCTTATTGGCTGCGGGCACCTCAATGGTGATGCCGGGAATCTCGTCCACAATGACGGGATGAGAGAAGCCCAGGCTCATAACCAGCTGGTTGCCCTTCTTCTCGGCCTTATAACCTACACCCACGATGTCCAGGTCCTTGCTGTAGCCCTTCTCCACACCAACGATCATGTTGTTGAGGAGTGTACGGGTGAGGCCATGGAGGCTCTTGTGCAGATGCTCGTCATCGGGCCGGTTGACGATGACGGCGCCGCCCTCCTGCTTGATGATCATATCGGGATGGAAGGTCTGGGTCAGCGTACCCTTGGGACCCTTCACCGTAACCACGTTGCCGGCCTCAATGCTCACAGAGACCTCAGCGGGGACCGGAATGGGGTGCTTACCAATTCTAGACATGCTGCTACCTCCTTACCATACAAACGCCAGGACCTCGCCGCCGACATGGAGCTCTCTGGCTTTCTTGTCGGTCATGACGCCCTTGGACGTAGAGATGATGGCAATGCCCAGGCCCTTGAGAACCTTGGGAAGCTCCTCAGCACCGGCGTAGACCCGCAGGCCGGGCTTGGAAACGCGGCGAAGACCGGAAATGACCTTCTCCTTCTTGCCCACATACTTCAGGGTGATGTGAATGTTCCCCTGCACACCTTCGTCGGTGATCTGGAAGGCCTTGATGTAGCCCTCGTCCAGCAGGATCTGTGCAATGGCCTTCTTCAGGTTGGAGGCGGGCACATCCACGGTGTCGTGCTTTGCAGAGTTCGCGTTCCGGATTCTGGTCAGCATATCTGCTACGGGATCGGTGATTTGCATGTTGATATCCTCCTTATAGAAGTTACGGGCTGAACCCGTGAAAGCGCGGGAGTATCAGGAGAATGCGGGCCGCAGCCGGCCCCATCTTCTCGGGACTTCCCGGGCTTTTTGACATTTACAATCTCTCCCGGTACACAGCCGGAAGCTCCGGGCCTTCCAGGAAGGCACCGGAGAAAAACCGCCTGTTACCAGCTGGCCTTCCGGACCCCGGGGATCTGACCCTTGTAGGCCAGCTCACGGAAGCAGATACGGCAGACGCCGTAATCCCGGAGATAGGCATGGGGCCGACCGCAAATCTTGCAGCGGTTGTAGCGGCGGCTGGAGTATTTGGCCTCGGCCTGCTGCTTCAGGATCATAGCTTTTTTCGCCATAGTTCAAATACCTCCATTAGTTATAGAAGGGGGCGCCGAGCTGAGTCAGCAGCTCCTTGGCCTCTTCGTCGGTGGTGGCAGTGGTGCAGATGCAGATGTCCATGCCCCGGATCTTATCCACCTTGTCGTACTCGATTTCGGGGAAGATCAGCTGCTCCTTCAGGCCAAAAGCATAGTTGCCGCGGCCGTCAAAGGAGTTGGGGTTGATGCCCCGGAAGTCACGGACACGGGGCAGGGCCACGCTGAACAGGCGATCCAGGAACTCATACATCTTGTCGCCACGGAGGGTGACCTTCACACCCACGGTCTCGCCTTCCCGCACCTTGAAGTTAGCCACGGACTTGCGGGCCTTGGTGGTGATGGGCTTCTGGCCGGTGATGGTGGCGATGTCCTTGCAGATGGCCTCAATCTCCTTGGCGTTGTTCTTGCTCTCGCCGCAGCCCACGTTGACAATGATCTTGTCCAGCTTAGGGATCTGCATGACGCTCTTATAGCCAAACTTCTTCAGGAGCGCAGGAGCAATCTCGGTGGTGTACTTTTCTTTCATTCTAGCAGCCATGTTCTTGCTCCTCCCTCTTAGATTTCAGCGCCGCACTTGGCGCAGACGCGGGTCTTCTTGTCGCCCTCAATCTTGAAGCCAACCCGAACGCCCTTACCGCACTTTCCGCAGTACAGGGCAACCTTGCAGGCGCGGATGGGGGTCTCTCTCTTCACGATGCCGCCCTGCTCGCCCTGCTTGCGGGGCTTGGTATGGCAGGTGGCCACGTTCACACCCTCAACGATGACTTTGCTGTCCTTGGGCATGGCCACCAGAACCTTGCCCTTCTTGCCCTTGTCCTTGCCGGACAGGACGATCACTGTATCATTCTTCTTGATATTCATTCTGGTTCATCCCCCTTAAATGACTTCGGGAGCCAGAGAGAGGATCTTCATGTAATCCTTCTCGCGGAGCTCTCTGGCCACCGGTCCAAAAATACGGGTGCCGCGGGGATTCTTATCCTCCTTGATGAGGACGGCGGCATTCTCGTCGAACCGGACGTAGGTGCCGTCCTCCCGACGGACGCCTCTTTTGCTGCGGACGATGACGGCCTTCACCACCTCGCCCTTCTTCACAGTGCCGCCGGGAGCAGCCTTCCGGACAGAGGCAACAATGACATCGCCAATGTTGCCATATTTCCGCTTGGAGCCGCCCAGAACCCGGATGCAGTGGATTTCCTTGGCGCCGGTATTGTCGGCAACCTTCAGGTAGCTTTCCTGCTGAATCATAGTTGTCCGACCTCCTTATTTAGCCTTCTCGATGATTCTGACCAGTCTCCATCTCTTGTCCTTGGACAGGGGACGGGTCTCCATAACCTCCACGGTGTCGCCGGTGCCGCACTCGTTGTTCTCGTCGTGGGCCTTCAGCTTATAGGTCCGCTTCAGGATCTTCTTATAGAGAGGATGCTGCACGCTGTCCTCAATGGCCACCACAATGGTCTTGTCCATCTTATCGGAGACGACCTGACCAATTCTGGTTTTCCGGAAAGCTCTTGTATTTTCACTCATGTTCGCTTACCTCCTCAGACCTTGGTCTCTTTCTCACGAATAATAGTTTTGATGCGGGCAATGTCTTTCTTGACAGCGCTGATCTTAATGGGATTGTCCAGCTGATTGGTGGCGTGCTGCATACGCAGGAAGAAGAGATCCTTCTTCAGGTCGGCCAGCTTGGCCTCCAGATCCGAAACGGACATCTTACGGATTTCTGTTGCCTTCATCATCATTCACCACCAATCTCAGTATCCAGGTCTTCCTTCTTGATGATGCGGGTCTTGATGGGCAGCTTGTGCTGAGCCAGACGGAGGGCCTCCTTAGCCACTTCCTCGCTCACGCCGCCGATCTCAAACATCACCTTCTGGTTCTTGACAACGGCTACCCAAGTCTCGGGCGCGCCTTTACCGGAACCCATGCGAACGCCCAGGGCCTTCTTGGTAATGGGCTTATCGGGGAAAATCTTGATCCAAACCTTACCGCCACGCTTGGTGTAACGGGTCATGGCAATACGGGCTGCTTCGATCTGGTTGCCGGTGATCCAGCCGGGCTCCATGGCCTGGATGCCGTATTCACCGTAGACAACCTTATTTCCGCGGGAGGCGACACCGGTCATACGGCCGCGCTGCACCTTGCGGTATTTCACTCTTTTGGGCATCAGCATTAGCGGTTGCCTCCTTCCCGACGATTGTAGTTGCGGTCACCGCCATCTCTCCGGGCGCCGCCGTCTCTCCGGTCGCCCCGGTCGTTCCGGTAGCCCCGGCCGCCATCCCGGCGGTCGCCGCGGCGGTTGTCCCGGCGGTCCCGGCGGGCGGGAGCGGGCTCGGGGGCAGCTGCGCGGAGAGTGGTGTTCAGGACCTCGCCCTTGTAGATCCAAACCTTCACGCCGATGCGGCCATAGGTTGTGGCAGCCTCAGCAAAGCCGTACTCGATGTCGGCGCGGATGGTCTGCAGGGGGATGGTCCCCTCGTGATAGGATTCGCTCCGGGCGATTTCTGCGCCGCCCAGACGGCCGCCGCAGGTGACCTTGATGCCCTTGGCGCCCAAACGGGTGGCCTGCTGCATGGCCTTCTTCATAGCCCGGCGGAAGGAAATCCGCTTCTCCAGCTGCTGGGCAATGTTCTCGGCCACCAGCTGTGCGTTCAGATCGGGGCTGCGAACCTCCACGATGTTCAGGTTCACGCTCTTGCCCAAGCGGGCTTCCATATCCTTGCGCAGGTTCTCAATCTCCGCGCCGGCCTTGCCAATGACCACGCCGGGGCGGGAGCAATGAATGTTGATTTTGACCTTCGCGTTGTTCCGCTCCACCTCGATCTTGGCGATGCCAGCAGAGTAGAGCTTGTTCTTCAGGTACTTGCGGATGTTATAGTCCTCCACAACCAGGTCGCCCACCTGATCGGCACGGGCATACCAGCGAGAGTCCCAGTCCTTGATCACGCCAACGCGCAGTCCATGGGGATTAACTTTCTGTCCCATAGCTACCTCCTGCTTAAGCCTTCTCGCTCACACCAATGGTGATGTGAGTGGTTCTCTTGAGAATCCGATTGTAACTGCCCTTTGCCCGGGGCATGCCGCGCTTCAGGGTGGGGCCGGGGTTGGCCACGACGGTGGAGACGTACAGGTTCTCCACATCCATCCCGTTGTTATGCTCGGCATTGGCAACAGCGCTCTTCAGGAGCTTCAGCATAGGCTCGGAAGCAGCCTTGGGAGTCTGCATCAGGTATGCGGTGGCGATTTTCACGTCCTTGCCGCGGATCATGTCGCACAGGAGCTTCACTTTCCGGGGAGACATGCGGACGTATTTCACATGTGCTAACGCTTCCATTCCAGTTCCTCCTTACTTCGAGTTGGTGGTCTTGCTGCCAGAGTGGCCCCGGAAGGTTCTGGTCGGAACGAACTCGCCCAGCTTGTGACCCACCATGTCTTCTGTGACATAGACAGGAACATGCTTGCGGCCGTCGTGGACAGCGATGGTGTGACCGACGAAGGAGGGGAAAATGGTGGAGGCTCTGGACCAGGTCTTCAGGACCTTCTTCTCACCGGCCTTATTCAGCTCCTCGACCCGCTTCAGCAGCTCGGGGGCAACAAAAGGACCTTTTTTGATACTTCTGCTCATTCGTTCATATCCTCCTTACTTGGCGTTTCTGCCCTTGACGATGAACTTATTGGTGGGGTTCTTCGCCTTGCGGGTCTTGTAGCCCATAGCCGGCTTGCCCCAGGGAGTCACAGGGCCGGGACGGCCAACGGGGGCGCGGCCTTCGCCGCCGCCATGGGGGTGATCGTTGGGGTTCATGACGGAGCCGCGGACCGTGGGACGGATGCCCATATGGCGGGTCCGGCCGGCCTTACCGATGTGGATGTTCTCATGATCCAGGTTACCCACCTGACCGATGCAGGCGGTGCAGTTCATCCGCACATACCGGACCTCGCCGGAGGGCAGACGGACCTGAGCCAGATCGCCGTCCTTGGCCATGAGCTGGGCAGCGGTACCGGCGGACCGGACCAGCTGTGCGCCCCGGCCGGGGTTCAGCTCCACGTTGTGGATGACGGTACCAACAGGGATGTTGGCGATGGGCAGGCAGTTGCCGGGCTTGATGTCCGCAGCGGCGGAGGAGACAACCTTGTCCCCGGCCTTCAGGCCGTTGGGCGCCAGGATGTAGCGCAGCTCCCCGTCCTCGTACTTCACCAGGGCGATGAACGCGCTGCGGTTGGGATCGTACTCCAGGCGGAGGACCTCGGCGGTCATTTCCGTCTTGTCCCGCTTAAAGTCGATGATGCGGTACTTCCGCTTGTTACCGCCGCCGCGATGGCGGACGGTAATCCTGCCGTAGCTGTTGCGACCGGAGTTCTTCTTCAGGGTCTCAACCAGGCTGCGCTCAGGTTTGGCCTTCTTATCTACGCCGTCGAAAGCAGAAACGGTCATGTTTCTACGCGCCGGGGTATAAGGCTTAAATGTTCTAATAGCCATTTTGCGTTACGCTCCTTTATTGAGATTTGGATTAGACCATACCCTCGAAGAACTCGATGGTCTTGGAATCGGCGGTGAGCTTCACCATTGCCTTCTTGTAGGCAGGGCGGCGGCCCTCGGGATAGGAGCCGGTCCGCTTCATCTTGCCCTGCATCCGGATGGTGTTGACCTTATCCACCTTGACGCTGAAAATCTCTTCGATGGCCTGCTTGATCTCAATTTTGTTGGCATCCGGCGCAACCAAAAAGACGTACTTCTTATCGGCCACAGCCTCCATGGACTGTTCGGTGATGACCGGTCTCTTGATGATATCGTAAGCGTTCTTCATTATGCGAACACCTCCTCGATCTTGGCCAGTGCGGCCTGATCCAGAACCAGCTTCTTGGCGTTCAAAATGTCGTAGACGTTGATGAGGTTGGCGAAGGTGATCTCACAGCCGGGGATGTTCCGACCGGAGCGGACCACGTTGGCATCGGGCTCCGCAGTAACCACCAGGGGCTTGCTCTCGGCGTTCACAGCGGACAGGAACTTGGCAAATTCCTTGGTCTTGATCTCGTTCATCTTGATGGAGTCAATGACCACGATGTCCTGAGAGGCGGCCTTGGCGCTGAGGACAGACTTCAGGGCCAGGCGCTTCACCTTCTTGTTGAGGGTGTAGCTGTAATCCCGGGGCTTGGGGGCGAACACGATGCCGCCATGGGTCCACTGGGGAGCCCGGGTGCTGCCCTGCCGGGCGCGGCCGGTGCCCTTCTGTCTCCAGGGCTTCTTGCCGCCGCCGGAAACCTCGGCGCGGGTCAGAGCGGATTGGGTGCCCTGCCGGCAGTTGGCCAGGTGGTTCTTCACCACATCGTGGACAACAGACTGGTTGGGCTCAATGCCGAACAAAGCTTCGGAGAGTTTGATCTCGCCGACCTGCTTGCCGGACATATCGTAAACATTCGTCTTAGGCATGATTTAAGCTCTCCTTTCCTTAACCTCTGGCGGAAGCCTTCTGGGGATTCCGTCCGGAAGCCTTCTGCGGGTTCTTGCTGATGCCGGCATCGCCGCGCTTGATCTTGTTGTTCTTCACAGTGGACTTCACAAAGACCAGGCCGCCCTTGGGGCCGGGGATGGCGCCGCGGATGACCAGCATGTTGAGCTCGCTGTCCACCTTCACCACATCCAGGTTCTGGATGGTGACCTGCTCCACGCCCATCTGACCGGCGCCAATCTTACCCTTGAAAATCCGGGAGGGGTCGGAAGAGGAGCCCATGGAACCGGCGTGACGGTGCACAGGGCCGCCGCCGTGGGTCATGGGGGTCCGGCCGGCGTTCCAGCGCTTCACAACGCCCTGGTAGCCATGGCCCTTGGAGGTGCCCACAACGTCCACCTTGTCGCCAGCGGCGAAGGTGTCGGCCTTGATGACGTCGCCCACATTCATGTCGGCGGCGGCGTCCAGCTTAAATTCCTTCAGATGTTTCTTGGCCTCGACGCCAGCCTTCTTCAGGTGACCGGCCTCGGGCTTGGTGAGCTTGGACTCCTTCACATTCTCGAAGCCCAGCTGCACGGAAACGTAACCGTCCTGCTCCAGGGTTTTCTTCTGCGTCACGACACAGGGGCCGGCCTCGATGACGGTCACCGGAATCACCTTGCCGCTCTCATCGAAGATCTGGGTCATGCCCACTTTTTTGCCGATGATTGCTTTCTGCATGTTTTCTTCTCCTTTTTTAGGTTATTGGTTGGCAGGCGGACATTGGGAGCCGCTTGTCAACATGACCCGTCCGTCCAATTGACAGACTGTGGCGGGCAAGCTGCTATCCTGACGGGGGAATTACAGCTTTATCTCAATCTCAACGCCAGCCGGCAGGTCCAGGGACATGAGGGACTCCACAGTCTTCTGGTTGGGGTTGAGGATATCGATCAATCTCTTGTGGGTTCTGCGCTCGAACTGCTCGCGGGAATCCTTATACTTATGGACAGCCCGCAGGATGGTCACAACCTCTTTCTTGGTGGGCAGAGGGATGGGACCGGAGACGGAAGCGCCGTTGCGCTTGGCGGTTTCTACGATCTTCGCCGCGCTGGCATCGATGAGCTGGTGATCATAGGCCTTCAGCCGGATTCTGATCATTTGGTTTGCCATGTTGATGTTTCCTCCTTGAGACGTACTCAGTTTTTGTGGCTGGGTACGGTCGAACTTCCTGTCCGCGCCGCCGTGCGTATCATTCCCACCCATGAAAAATGGCCGACGCAAGCCGGCCGATTCCCATAGGCGCAGCGATATACGCAAGCGCACACAGGACCGTTCAGCCGCCCGATGACCGGACATACTCCGCAGAAGTTACCGGCAAAGGCCGCAATCTCCTGCATCATCGCATACACGCGCAGACTTCCCCCACACGTGCCCTCCTATGGTACAACAAACCTCTCCGATTGTCAAGGGAAATTTTATACTTTTTTAAACTTAATTGTTGGCGGCGCTGCCCGCACCACCCATCTATCCGCAGAAACAAATAGAAAAAGAAATCTTCTACCACTCGCAAAAGAAAACGTAAATGCTACTGCCCTGCAGACCAAGCAGGGCCGATGCCCAACTCCCGGAGCACAAAGCAGACGATCTGTTACGTTACTAAGGCAATTGAATTTTTTCCATTTGCGTCAGGTGCTTGGCCAGAATGCACAAGGATTCCTGGTTCGTGCGGTACCGGTTCCGTCCGTTCACCTGCTCGGTGGTAATCAGCCTGGAATGAAACAGGTTGCTGATGTCCCGGCACACCCCACCCAGGTGCAGCTCCAGCCGCTGGGACAGCTCCCGGGCGGACATGGGCCTGTCCAGCATGGCCCACAGCATCCGCATCCGCGCCTCGCTGCCCAGGAGCCGCAGCGCCTGAAATTCCCAGGGCTCAAAGTTGGTAGATTCCGTTTTTTCCATCTGGATCGCCACACCCATGTGGCAAAAGGCGCTGTCATCGCTTCCGTCCACGGCGCCCAAAGCGAGTTTGGGCCGAAGATAGCGGAGCTGAACCGTCAGGGAGGTCAGCGGCCTTTCCTCCTGATAGCGGACCCGCTTGCGCCATAGCGCCTCCGCTTCTGGTTGGCGAAAGTAGGCCTCCCAGCTCCGAGCCAAGGGGGCTGCAAGCTGGACCCAGGGCGCCAACAGCGGCCGCAGCTTTTCCGCCACTGGGGTCAAAATGGTCTCCAGCCGGTCCATCGCCTCCCCAAAACCGGAGAATTGCTCCAGCAACTTCTGGGCATACTCCGGGCCGAGGCCCAGCTTGGCAATCTCCTGAGCCAGAGGAACAAACCTGCTGTCAGCGGGCTCCAAATAAATGAGCCGATATTCGTCTATGTCCACCATGCGTTCCCGGTTTCTTCGTTGCCTTTGCCTGGCCTGGCACAGGCGCGCACAGTCTGTGGCCAAGTCTCCGCCGGAGGGCTCCATGGAGTTATAGACCAGGTTGCGGGCAACACAGGTAGCGCGCTCCGGGTCCTCGGAGAGGATATACTTGCCGAAATCATACTGTATCTCTGGGTCATCCTGGGAAATACCGGCGCAGGCCACATCCAGCATCTGCTGGATTGCCGCCTCTGGCAGACAGTAAGGCCCCTCCTGGGTCAGCTCCACGGCCGGAATCCGGTTGACATAGGCAAACAGCAGCTCCACCGTCTCATACAACAAATGGGGCTGCCCTGTGACCCATACCTCCATCCTTCACCCTCCCAATTTCAAGTTGAAAAATCAAAAATATCCATCGATCACCGGATCAACCCCCTTCCCCAGCCATGCAGCAGATGGAGTTGGCGGCCTCACAGCGCAGGACTGTGGGGCCGCCATTTATAAGGGAAGAGACAGACAACGGGTTTCGTTTACCAGGGGGAATAGCTGGCGGCGTACCGGTTCAAAACCGTCAGGATCTTGGCAAGCTGCGCCCGGGTCAGGGCGCCCTGGGGCTGGAAGGTCCCATCCGGGAAGCCCTGGAAGATGCCCGCATCGGTAGCCCAGAGGATGGCCTCGGCGGCAAATTCGCTGATCCGGTCCTCATCGGTATAGCCGGACAGGTCGCCCTCCAGTGTAAACCAGAAGCCCAACACATTGGTCGCATAGCGGTACAGGAACGTAGCCGCCTGCTCCCGAGTCACCTTTTCATGGGGGCTGAAGGTCTCCTCTGAGGTGCCCTCGGTCACGCCGTTCTGGACCGCCCAGGCTACGGCGTCGGTGTACCAGGCATTCTCGGGCACATCGGTGAAGGAGGACTTCTCCGTAACCTCGGGGGAACCAGCCAGGCGGTACAGGGTGGTGACCATCATCGCTCGGGTGGTGCTCTCATTGGGAACGAAATGAGTGGCGTCCATGCCCCGGAACCAGCCGCGATAGGTAGCGTTCAAGATCTCGTCCTCCGCCCAGTGGCCGGAAATATCCACGAATTTGTCCTCGAACTCAGCAAACGCCGGGTCGGTGACCTGGATCTCAAAGCTTTCCCCTCGGCCATAGAGGTCGCCGGTAACGGTTACGGCGCCATGAGCGATGCCACGGATGGTGCAGAAATCCTGATCGGATTCCACGATTTCCGCTACGGTGGGGTCAGACACCGTCCAACGCAGGATGGGGGTGAAGTGCTCCGCCTCAGCCAAATTTCGGACCGTCAGGGTTTCCCCTACCTGAATGGCGGTCGCATCCGCAGTCAGGTCCACATAGTCCCGGAAGCCGTCTCCGCTTTCGACTACAACCGCAGAGACGTTGCCGGCATAGTCGAAGCTGGTGGAGATGAAGCGCTGCTTCTCGGAGGTGAAGGTAAAGGTACCTGCCTCACACTCATTCCGGCTCTTATGCCAGCCCGGCGTTCGCAACGCTTCCTCCATATAGGTGTACACGAAGCATCCACCCAGCCAGCCGCCCTCATCGGGTGCATACTCCAAAACATAGTCCTCACAGTAATCGTAGAACCAGTCCTCGCTGATGTACTTGAAATATTCGCCCTGCCATGCTTTAAAATAATTACTAAACTGATACCGAACCGTGAAATCATCCTTGTTAAAGGGCCCGGTGCAGTCAATATAAAGCGGGAACTCCCTGACAACCACCTCGCCGTCGGGGTCCTCCGGCGTAATCTCCAGGCGCATGGTGACCCAGGTGTTTTCCTCCAGGAGGCAGTTGTTGATATCATAAACATAATTTCCGGTTGTCTGATCAATACCATAAATCGGATACAGCCACTCCAACGTAGGTGCGAAATAGGTTAACTGACTATACGTCTTTGAGATGTATCCCGTATCCTCTTCCCACAGAATCTCACCGGTGGCGCGATCTGTAACGGTGTAGTGGATATTGGCCGCGTTTCGGGTCAGGCCAACTGTGAAATTCAAGTCATCCAGAGAATGGTCGCCATTGGGGGATACCCCTGCGGTCACAGGCTGGAATGCATGATAGCCGGCGACAGCATTTTCATGAGACTCGTATTCAGCAGGAATCTTGCTGACGCTAGTGTTTCTGGTGTCTCCCAGATAGTGGGGCACCTGGGGACTATTGGCCAGCCCTCCCTTTTCCAGGTCAAGGTTAGTGGGGAGCATGCCCCACAGGGCTGTATGGACCTGGTCTGCCGTCGTATAGGGATACTTCTCCATGAGGCTCACATAAGAGCCGGTCTCCAGGGTGGGCGCATCGGTGAAATCGCCATAGAAGCCCAGGAAGGGGATGCTCAGGTTTACGTCATCCTCGCTGTTCAGGTGAACAAAGCCCTCCACATAAGCGCCGCAGGGGAAGCGTTCGTCATAGTATTCCTTTTCGCCCTCCGTCAGAGCCACAGTGGCTGTGACCTTCACCGTCTCACCGGCAGGGACTGTGACCTTGCCGTCGGCGGCGCTGTAGGTAATGTCCGTATCCAGCTCCCGGGCATACTCATAGGTCAGATGGGTGACCTGGCCGTACTTCATGAGGCCGCCCACGGCCTTCTGCCCCAGGACGGTGGTGTCCAGGGTGTAGGTTTTGTCGGAATCGGAGAAATTCACCACCTCAAAGGTCATTTCATATACGCCGGTGCGCTCCGGATCGTCGCCCAGCTCCAGCTTTGCCTTGTTGGTGCCCTCCACCTGGATGTAGGCCTCCGCGTCCATGGCCGCACCGATGTTGACCATACCGGCGCCCTGGCGGCGGACGAAGTAGAGGGTACCGTTCTCTTCATCCAAAATGGGGGTAGCCGTAGACATCAGCAGGCAGTTGGTCACATGGGCATAATCCTCTCGGGGGATATCGGTATCCTTCAGGTACTGCCGCACCAGAGCGGCGCTGGCAGCCACGGCAGGAGAAGACATACTGGTTCCGGAGGCAATGCCCATCCCGTCGCCGTAGGCGGACAGGACGTTGCCGCCGACACCGGTAATCTCCGGCTTCAAGGTCAAGCTGCCAGTGGGGCCCCAGGAAGAAAAGTCAGACATCTGGCCTGCCGTCTCGCTTCTGTTCCAGAAGCCTTCCACTCTTATATTTCCTTGGATATCACGTTCCATTATATTAAAATAGAGAGCCATGAGGCTGGCAATGGGCAGAGGAAATTCCGTCAAGGTTACCTGGGAGCCATTAACCAAAATCAAACCGGCGGCTTTCGCCTCCATAGCCTGGTTCACCAGCTCCACAGGGTCAACATCCTCGCTCACCGGACTGAAGAGCAGCTTGCCCTCGGCGTCTGCCGGATCTTTTGTGAACTCAAATTCCCGGTCGCCCAACTGTTCCCGGAAGCCTTTGCCCTCAGGCACACCTGCCAGCTCGGAGTAGTTTATATAGGTCTCATATCCATATTGGGTCATGTAACTAAGAGCATATCCATTGGTGTAGAATATAGCTGCATTCTCCGCACTTGCAACCGTCAACGGCGCATCAAATGAGCCAGGCATTCCGACGGTGCCGGTATCCACGGAGGTGGACTTGACCATATTGTCACCCCACAGGCTGCCCCAGCCACTGAAGTAGCTGTTGCCGGCAGAAACGGCCACGCTGATGCCGGCTTCATAAGCAGCGTCAAAGACCTCGCTCATGCCTTCCACATAAGCAGGACCGCAGGGGGAACCCAGGGACAGATTGGCGCAGTCCACCCCCAGGATGATGCAGTCTTCCATCGCCGCCAGGATGGCGTCAAAGTAAATACCGCCTTGCCGGTCGGAAACGTTCATCACCAGGAGCTGGGCCTCAGGCGCCAAGCCCATGGTATCCATCTTGAATGTTTTCTTTGCTTCCTCGGGCATATTACCGGCAACAATACCGGCAACATGGGTGCCGTGGGCAACACCGGCGTTGTCGCTGCCAAAGTCAGCGGTGGCGTCGCCGTAGCCAAAGCCGAAGGGAATCTTGCTGCTGTAATAGGTGTTATCTGCGGTGACCCCCTCGGCCAGCGTCTCCGCATGGAGCTCATGGTTGGCCAGGATCTCCTGGATGTCGGCCTTGGTAAATGCCACGGCAGATTCGTCGGTGGGGTTGATATCAAAAACCGGGTTGCTGTAGTACAGGCCGGAGTCGATGATGGCCACGCTCATACCGGCGCCGTCAAAGCCATAGTCCCAGGCGGAGGTAGCGCCCATACCGGGAGCCACGTACTTCATATTGGGCTCTAAGGTAGTGACCTCTTGGGCGTTGATTTCGGGAACCTCAAAGGTGGGCATCACATAGGCGCTCTTCACACCCTCCATTTTCCGAATCTCGGCCAGCTCGCCATAGGGAACGGTTACGGCGGCAGCGTTGGTCAAGAGGGTGAATTGGCTCCCCACTTCGATGCTGTGCCCCAGCTTCCGCTCCATAGAGGCCAGTGCCACATTCTGCTTCTGCTCCAACGTCCGGGCAGCCTGCGTCTCGGCAGCGCCCAAAGTCTCGCCCAGAGCCACATTCATCTTGGGCTGCCGGATGACCGCATTGTCCTCAAATGTGATCATTACCCGGACCTCCGTCTCAGCGGTATAGGCCGGAGAGACAACCTGGAGCTGTTGCCCTTCTTCTATGGTCTGCTCGCCCAGAATCTCTTTCACTGCATTGGACAGGGCGGCTGCCTCCTTGGCGTCGAAACTCCGGGACACCATGGTGTCTCCCTCGGGACTGGTCAGATACGCCTCATCCCCCATATCCAGGGTGGCCAGGGCCTCGGCCTCCTTCGGGCTCAGAGCCTCAAAGGTGACATACGCGTCAGATGGTACGGTTTTCGTGTAAGTACTTCCATTTTCAGCTTCATACACATAGGTGTACCCCGCCGGGACAAAGGTGGCTTCGCCCGCTTTGGCGTAGATGAGCTGATCCTGCTGGATTTCAGCTCCCTGCTGCAGTTGGGCCGCTCCGGCTGCAGGAACCGATGAGCTGAAGCAGCCCAAAGCCATGACCGCGCAAAGGGCCAGGGCCAGCAAACGATGGATGCGATGCTTCATTGTTGTTACCTCCTGTCAATGTCTCCATTTCGTCCTCAATTTTGAAGAGCGCAAGTTAACTATAACACAAGGTCCTCACTTTTGCAACCATTTTTTCCTGATTTTGTCCGCAAATTTGAGACTTCCCTCCAGGGCAACAAAAACAGGAGGCGCCATCCCAAAATTCGCTTTGAGACAGCCCCTCCCGGCTTCCGTTATGCTTCAGCTCCCCCCGTTTCAGAGGGTTTGAATTTTTCCATTTCCATCAGGTGCCTGGCCAAGGTATCCAGGGATTCCCGGTTGGTGCGGTAGCGGTTGCGCCCCTTCACCGACTCGGCGAGAAGCAGCCTGGAATTAAACAAATTCCCAAGATCCCGGCACACCACCCCCAGATGCATATCCAACTGCTGGGACAATTCCCTTGCGGACATGGGCTTGTCCAACATCGCCCAGAGCATCCGCATTCGGGCCTCACTACCCAAGAGCCGCAGGGCCTGATACTCCCACTGCTGAAAGGTTTCCGTCTCCGGCTTGACCACCGGGACCGCAACGCCAATGTGACAAAAGGCTTTGTATTCCAGAACCATTCCCAGGGCAAGCTTGGGGCGAAGATATCGGAGCTGGACCCGCATTGCCTCCAGGGGCTTGTCCTCACGATAGCGGACACGCTTACACCACGTTTCCACCGCATCCGGCTGGGAATAATGGGCCTCCCAAATCCTCGCCAAAGGCTCCGCCAACTGCGCCCAAGGCAGCAGCAACGGCTCCAGCTCTGCCGCCACAGGGGCGATGATGGCTTTCAGCTGTTCCACCGCATCGTCAAAGCCAGAAAATTGCTCCAGCAGCATCTGGCTGTATTCCTCATCCACGCCCAACCGGGCAATGTCCTGTGCAATTGGCAGGAAGGCGTTGCCGGTGGCCCCTGTATAGAAAATACGATATTCATTAATCGCACTCGGACGTTGCCCGTTTTTACGCTGGACCCGCCGCAACGCGCAAATCTCCGCGCAGTCTTCATCCATATTACCCTTGGAGGGCGTCATGGTATTATAAGCCAGATTCCGGGCCATGCAGGTTGCCCGCTGCGGCTCTTCAGAGATGATATGCCTGCCAAAGTAGTATCGGACAGCCGGATCATCCCGGGAAACCCCCGCACAGGCCACATCCATCATCTGCTGCACCGCCTCCTCCGTCAGGCAGTACTCCCCCTCCTGGGTCAAGCTACCAGCGGGAATCTCATTGACATAGGCGTACAGCAGTTCCACCGCCTCATAAAGCATATAGGGCTTTGCAGATACCCATACCTCCACAGATTGGCCCCCCTTATCTTGTACTCATTCTTTTATACCATAAACCCCATGATTTGACAAGGGCCCTTTTTCTCACATCCAGAGCTACAGCATGTACTACGGCCGCTCTGCTCACAGGGCATAAAAGAAAATGGCAAAAAAGTGCAGCACACTGCCCAAAACCACAAAGATGTGGAAGACAGAGTGAAGCCACTTTTTCTTCGCGCCAATGCCGTATAAAATGGAGCCCAGGGTGTAGGCGATCCCTCCAGCCAAAAGCAGCGCAAACCCGGTCTGTCCCATGGCCTCCATGGCCTGTGGGGCGAAGGGCAGCACAGCCCAACCCATGCCGATGTAACAGATCATGGAAAACACCCGGTACTTCCGCAGGTCAATGGCCGTAAGGGTCACCGCCAGGGCCGTCAGGGCCCATTCCCCAATGGCCAGTCCCAGCCCCAGTGCCGGATACAGCGGCCGGATGGCAGACAGCGCCACCGGCGTATAGCTCCCCGCAATGAGGAAATAGATGGTACAGTGGTCCAGTACCTGGAGAACCTTTTTCCCCATGCCGGGCCGCAGACCATGGTAGACGCTGGACATGGTGTACAGCCCAATGAGGCTGACCCCATAGATCACCGCTCCCACCACATCCACCGCCCCACCCCGCAAAGCAGCCCGGACGACGCACAGCACCAGAGCGGCAATTCCCAAGGCGCCACCTGTGATGTGGGTGACCATATTCATGATCTCCTCGCCCTTGGAATAATCCGGCAACCGCCGGTCAATCAGCTTGATTCGCTTTCGCATGCAACCCATCACCCCAAAAATCCAAGCCCCGTCTCGTGGCATGATTTTACTATTATATTATACCACACTTTGCCACAGCCGGAAAGGCCCCACCGCAGGTCAGCAACATTTACTTTTTTATACTGATGTGGTAATGCCTTGCCCCTCCACGCAGGGCATAGACGTACCGCCACGGGCTGCGAGAGCCGAAAATCACACGCTGACGTGGGAGCGCCCTGCCTTCCCCCGGGGGGAAGGTGCCGCGCGGAGCGAGGTGGATGAGGAACGGCGCTATCTAGCAAACCGGTAGGCCGGATCGATTCAGACGTAACATATTCCCTTTTCAACGGAACTGCCTAGTAATCGGTTCCGTTTCGCCGTGCCAGCTGGCATGAAGGAAGCGCTGCCGCCCCCCGCGAACCGGCAGGGGGCGGCAGCGTCGGATTTACAGCTGCACCTCAATCGGCAGCTCCAGGGACCCGAATCACCTCGTCAAATCGGTCCAGGTACTCCTTTGACCAGTCGTGTGTAATCACAATTCTTGTGATATGTTTCTGTCTGAAGATGAATTCCTGAATTAGTTTTACATTTTCTGGATCTAGTCCAGTGGTTGGCTCGTCAAAAACCATAACACTGGCGTGCTTCTGCATAGCCCGGGCAATACAAATCCGCTGGCGCTCCCCACCAGAAATGTGGTCGCCAAAATCACCCAGTGGTTTTTCACCCACGCGCTTGGCCAGATCCGTCAGGTTGAGTTCCTCCAGCAGAGCTTGGTAGGCAGCAGAATCCTGGGCCGGTGTTTGGCCGAACATTGTAATGTTCTCATAGAGTGATGCGTTAAACAAAAAGGCAGATTGGTTAACCACGGAAATCTGGGCTAAAATCTCACGTTCTGTGGCATTCTTAATGTCTTGATTCCCAAAGTAAATTTCCCCTGTATAGTTGTCATAATACTTCAGAAGCAGTTTGATCAGGGTCGTCTTTCCACTGCCGCTTTCACCTACAATCGCGTAGCAGCCACCAGGCCGGAACACATGACAGAAATCCCGATACAGCTGTCTCTGGTCAAAGGAGAACGATACGTTGTGATACGTAATGGCAGGTTCCTCTTCTCGCACCAGGCCTCTCTCCACTGGGCACGAAAAGTCCCGTTCATCTTCCAGCTTCTTTGCCAGCTCTTTTGTAGATCGAAATGTAACCGCCTCTTCAATGAGGTTCGAAAGGCTGTTGGAAATTTCTGAAAAGTACCCTGTAGCTGCCAGCATCATCGCAGCGCTCAGGCTTCCTTGCAAAATCAGGAAGCCACCCACTCCAATGCCAACGATATTCGTCAAAGATGCAATCGTATAAAGGGTTTTAGCACTCATGCTCCGGGCAAAGCCATAGGAAAAATAGGCCCGCTGCTTTTGGGAGCTGACCTGCTCAAACCGATTTAAAAAGTTCCCGGACTGATTGCTGGTATGGATCACCTCGTAGCCGTCTATGGTCTCCTTTAGGACATTTGCGTATTCCTCGGAGCGCGCAGAAAACGCCCCCCTGGTCCGCTGCTGTATGTTTGTAAAAAATCCACTACAGATTAACGGCGCTGTTGACACCAGGATTCCCGCCACGAACAGCCACGTGTTCATCAAGCATAGCATCACAGAAGCCACAACGGCAGAAATCCCATAGCTGCAAATCAGAGGAATGGTGTCCATCCGGTCGGTGCGGTACATGTCCGTATCCGTCGTGAACAAATTCAGATAGTATGCGCGATTTCGCCGCTGAAACCCCTGCCACGGACGTCGCAACACATTTTTCATGATATCCCGTTTCAGGCACACTTCCGCATGGGAAAGGTAGCCCAATCGCGCAGCTGTGGAACCGGCATGGAGCAAATACGCCGATAAAAGCAGGCCTGTCGCAATGACAATCCTCCAAATCATACTTTCCCGCTGCCCTTCCTGGGCAAACTCCAAGATTTGGGCCGTGTAGTATACGCTCAAACTGAGCGCAACCGATTCCAGGCTACTCAAAAGGCATGTCAAAATAAAAAAGCGTTTGCTTTTCACAGGAATGTTCTTCATGGCATCCTCCAAAATATTCTATCTATTCAATGCCCATACGAACTCAAAACTCACTATGCCGCCCCCCGCAGACTGGCAAAGGGCGGCAGCGCCGGATTTACAGTGCGCTCAGGTGCGCTGGGGTCAAATCATACACCCGGTCAAATTGCTTCTTCCGCTCCGCTGTCAGATGATGGCTAATCAGAATCAGAGTCAAATCCGGGTTGGACAGAAGGCTTTGTTCCACAATGTCCGCATTCTTCTGGTCCAGGGCGCTGGTTCCCTCGTCAATCAGCAAAATGGAGCAGTCGTGGATCAGCGCCCGGGCGATGGCCACCCGTTGCTTCTGGCCACCGGAGAGGTTGCTGCCTTCCTCTCCCACCACGGTATCCAGCCCCTCCGGCATATGGGCCAGGTCCCCCGTCAGTGCGCTGTCCCCCAGAGCCCGCTCCATCTGTTCATCAGTAAATTCCTCGCCCAAGGTGATGTTCTCCCGAATGGTGGTATTGAAGAGGAATACGTCCTGCTCGATGTAGCTCATCTGTCTCTGGAGCTGCTCCGGCGTATAGTCCCGGGCGTCTGTGCCGTCGAACCGAATGGTTCCCGTATAGTCCGGCAGCCACCCCAAAAGCAGCTTCAGGAGGGTGGATTTCCCGCAACCGGACGGACCGGTCAGCGCATACTTCTTCCCCTTTTCAAAGCGCAGATTCCTATCCTCCAAAACAGTCTTTTCGCCATACCGGAAGCTCAGGTGCTCCACAGCAATCCCATTGCGCATCGGCAGCATCTCCCGATCAGCTTTCTCCAAGGAGCCGTTGTCATGGACGGTAATCTTCTCAAAATATGGCTTGCTGGAGGCGATAGATAGACGGAAATCGGTCAGAGCATTCAATCCATCGGCAACGGCAGAGATCAACTTGCCGCTGCCAAACAGCGCAGTCTGCAGAATCACCCCCTGGAAGGACAGGAAACCAATCCAAATACTGATCCCTCCCTGACACAGGATGCCAGCCACAGCCAACACCTTGCCCGTAATCGTCTGGGTACGGAGCCGCCGGAAGGCAGGCCCTTCTATTCCATCGCTACACTGGGACACGCCTTGCAGAAACCTTCGGTTCCTGCCAAAAACGCGCAGAACATCATAGCCCGCCAGCAGATCCTTCAGCTTGCTCACAGCCTTTGCCTGCTCCCGGGTACAGGCCGCTCCCGCAGCCTCCATTTTCTTGTCAAATAGCTTAGGGGCCAGACTCATAATCAGGGCAGACGCCAGAGAAGCAACCGTCAGGGACCAATGGAGGCAGGACAGCGCAATGATGCTATGCATCACCGTAAAAGCCATGCTGATCCAGTTGAAAAACGGCCCCCATGCCAAGCTTTCTATCTGGTCGATGTCCTTGGTAAACTCGGACAGATACTCTCCGGTCTGCCGCTTGTGGAACTCGCCATGGCTCATTTGCAGCATCGTCGCCGCCATATCACGCCGGACCTGATTGTTCATCTTTCGTATGACATGCTTGCCCAAAATGTCCTCTACCGCCACAAACACCTGCACCAGAACCACACAAAGCAGATTCAGCAGGGTCCAGAACAGAAATCCCCGAAAATTCCCTCTTACCAGCTCCTCCAAGGATTCCATGAGGGCCAGACTCCGGTATGAGGATAATCCTGCATCGATGAATAGCATAAAAATTATTATGCCACTCATTTTCCAAAATTTTTTGATATAGTAGAACATGCAGCCACTCCTTTTTGCAAAAAATCAACAATTGCAGCAACATCCAAACCGGAAAGAGCCAGTATGGCACAGGCCAGTTTTCAATCCCGGAAGCAGGTCTTTGGGGAATGCCCGTCAACCAGCATCCCCTTTCTACACCGCAAATTGAAGCAGCTCAAAACATCCGGGCAGGTGTAGCACGCTTGCTTCAACTGGCCAAAGGACCACAGCTGGTTGATCGCTTCGTCCAATATAATTCCCTGCTCCGGGTCCACCCGCCCCAGCAGGTTTTTCGGATGGTCCAGGGCCACCGTACACTTCTCAATTTTTCCGTTGGCTCGAAAGACCATGCTGTGGGGATAGCTTGCATAGCAGACCTGCGCGAACGGTTCCTTGTCCTGGTTTTCCCGGCGCATGCCAATCTGGTCCAGATATGCCAGGTGCTCCAGCGGAAGTCCTGTCTTCTGCTCTCCCTCCAGAAGCTCCAAGGTCTTGACAGACTCTCCGCCCCAGTCTCCCACGGGACTTACATAGACAGAAAATCGGTCATCCCCTCCGAACAGATCATGTAGGTGGTCATACCAGCTAAAATCCCGGTCCCCAGCCAAGATGTTATGGCGAATGACCATACGGAAGGGAAACTGGTCCTTGGGAAGAGCAGAAAGTACAATCAGATTGTTTAAAATGGTTTGCAACGTCCCTTTGCCGGACGCATGAGGGCGGGTCTCATCATGGTTCCAGCCATCCAACGTCACCTGGTAGTCGGTGATCCCCGCCGCGTAGTACTGCCGGAATGCGTCTTCATCCAGCAAATACCCATTGGTGGTCATGCCGCCACTGTACCGGAATGGATGGGAAGCCTGGGCCTCCTGCACCAACGCACAGGTTTCCAGGATGATATCCTTGCACAAGGTTGGTTCCCCACCGAACCAGTTGAGATGCAGGTTCTGAAACCGGAGCGCCTGATCCACGAGATACGTCTGAATCTGGTCCAATGTCTCCCGGTGCATGGAAAGGGGCCTATGACTCTCATAGCAATAGGAGCAGCGGAAGTTGCAGCCCTCTGTTGGCATAATCGTCACAAACAGGCATTCATCCATCATCCTTTTTGCATGCTGTAGCAGCGTTTCCACTTCTTTCCGATCTGCCAGCAACTCTTGTTCATGTAAAAATTGTGTCAGCGGAGTAGACAGCGCGGCACAACCTCCGCAGCGTAGAATTTCATAAAACTCTTCCTGGAGCTTTGGCTCCGTAATTTTGACCTTATTTTGAAGCAGCTTGGACGAGATGTAAAGCGCACCGTCTTCTTCATAATATTCCGTGTAACCCGGAATCATGTACGTCATAACTTCTCCTCTTTTCAGAAGTATACTATAAGCACAGATTTTTTAGAGACTCCAGGGAAATCCTGGAGTCTCGTTTGGACTAGTGGACCTCGCAGTTGTTGTGGCATTTATTATCGAACAGCCCAGAAATGTACGAATCCACCTCGCCCAGCGGTTTCTTTTCTTTGAGAATCTCCATGCTTATGTACTCCTCATTATGAAATTCAGCGTCAGGGCTTTGCATCTTTCACGCTGTATACACAGGATACCATATGTATAGAGCAAAATGTATATCGCAGCACGATAGTAAAAAATAACACAAAACGACTAGTAGCTCTGGATTTTGGTCTCAAACCGTGGTATAATCAATTAGAAAAAAGCTGCCCAATATTTTAAGAAGAAAGGTATCGGAAATGAGAGAAGTATTTCTAGGGGAATACATGAAACAGCGGCGCCTGGAGCTGGGGCTGACCCAGGAGGAGCTGTGCGAGGGCATCTGTGAGCCCATAACCATTTCCCGCATGGAAAACGGACGGCAGACCCCCTCCCGCAACCGCATCAACGCCCTGCTGCAGCGTCTCGGATTGCCGGATGACCGTTATTTTGCCCTGCTCAGCAAGCGCGAAGAGGAAATCGCCGCCCTGCAAAAGGAAATCATCGCTTGCAGCGTCCAGCGGGATACCGCCCACGGCTGGGAGCTGCTGGGCCAGCTGGAGCAGATCACTGAACCAGACGACCACGTCACCCGGCAGTTCATTCTCCGCTCCCAGGTCATCCTGGGGAAGGCCGAAGGACGGTACAGTGCGGAAGAGCAGCTGCAAATGCTGATGAAGGCCCTGCGGATGACGGCGCCTCATTTTGACCTGGAGGAAATCAGCAAAGGATTGTACAGCTTTGAAGAGGTAAAGATTATCAACCAAATTGCTGTCACTTACGCTGGAAATGGGCAACGTAGGAGAGCAATCGACATTCTCAGGCAATTGATGAAGTACGTCCAGAAGCACTACCAAAACATCCTACAATCCGGAGGGCTACTCCCACTAATTTCCTACAACTATGCACGAGAATTAGCTGCAAATAAACAATATGAGGATGCCATTGAAATCGCAGAATTAGGCCGGCAGTCCTGTGTGACATACGGACATTACCAATTCTTACCTGGTGTCCTGGCCATTATGGCTTCCTGCTATCACTTTTTAGAAAAGGATGAGGAGAGCGAAGCGCTATACCATCAGGCATATTACCTGTATCAGGCAATCGACAACCCCGGTGACGGAGCGCAAATCAAAGAGGAAGCAAAAGAGTACTTAAACGTTGACTTTCGTTTTTAAAGCGTTTCCTCTCCGGAGGTCGGCAGCTTATTGGGTGCATCATCCGGATCTTCCGTATAATCTGGCTCTGTAGGACTCCCAACAGCCGGAGGATTCGCCTCACCGGCATAACAAGCCGTCTGAGACAGCCCCGCCAGAATAGACAGGCTGATCAGCGCCGCCAAGCACAAAGAAATAAATTTTTTCACAGTCAGGTCACCCTTTCATTTTAATTGTAATGAAAGGATACCAAAAAGTCTCAGGAAAGCCCATATCGCCCCGTGTTTTGCATTTTTAACTCAAAACGATACATCACACAGCACACCCCCGCACCCGGCAAGAATCCGCCTGTGCGCGGGAGCAGCCCCCCTGGCCACACGAATTTGACTTCATGCGTGCCGTTTTTTGACTCATGCCAGAAATGATGTTGCGCAAGCAGATTTAATTATGTACAAATTTTATCACAAATTCCAGTATTTGTCAAGTCCTGGCTGCATCAAATCCATGGCAACCGCATTTCCTTTTTCCCACTGGCGTGGGAGCGCCAGTGCTGGTTTTTCGGTGTTTCTACCCTTGGCTGTACGCATATGTCCCGGGGGAAGCCAGGGCACTGCCGCGCCAGTCTCATTTCGAAGCATGGTACCAGCATAAGTTCGTGCCACTGTATATTTGCCCCTACCGCCCCTGTGACAGCTGTCCTTCGAAATTTCCCCCTATATCACCAAACTGCTGCAGAAGGAACCCCCCTCTGCAGCAGTCTTTCTTATTTGCACATATGGGGCCGCCCCCATCATTTCGGGCGGATTCCCCCAGCGGTTAATATGCCACGCCCCAATAAATCATCTTTTTCGCCGGTTTTCCGCAAATGGGGCACACATCCCCCAGGTGCTCCTGGTGGAAGGGGATGCAGCGGGAGGACATGCCGGCCACGTCCTTCATCTTCAGCTCGCAGGCCTCTTCTCCACACCACATGGTCTTGATGAAGCCGCCGTGCTTCTCCTGGAGCTCCTTAGCCTCCTCCAGGCTGTAGGCGGGGTAGATGTGCTCGTCCAGGTTCTTCTTGGCCTTGGCGAAGAGACCGTCGTGGACTGCCTGGAGGGCCTCCGCCGCACGGGCTTCCAGCTCCTCCAGGGAGACAACGGCCTTCTCTCCGTTGTCCCGGCGGACCAGGACGCACTGGCCGTGTTCCATATCCTTGGGCCCCAGCTCCAGCCGGACCGGGACGCCCTTCATCTCATACTCGGCGAATTTCCAGCCGGGGCTCTGCTCGGAGTCGTCCACCTTCACCCGGAACCCAGCCTTCTTCAGCCGCGCCGCCACCTCGTTCACCTTCTCCAGGACGCCGGGCTTGTGCTGCGCCACGGGAATGAGGACGATCTGGATGGGGGCGATCTTGGGGGGCAGGACCAGGCCGTTGTTGTCCCCGTGGGTCATGATGATGCCGCCAATGAGCCGGGTGGACAGGCCCCAGGAGGTTTCAAAGGGGGTGGCCTGCTGGTTGTTCTTGTCGGTAAAATGAATGTCAAAGGCCTTGGCGAAGCCGTCCCCAAAGTAATGGGAGGTACCGGCCTGGAGGGCCTTCCGGTCGTGCATCATGCACTCAATGGCATAGGTCCGCTCCGCCCCGGAGAACTTCTCCTTCTCCGTCTTCACCCCCCGGACCACCGGCATGGCCAGGTACTCCTCGCAGAAGCGGGCGTAGCATTCCAGCTGGTCCTCGGTCTCCTGAATGGCCTCCTCGGCAGTGGCGTGGAGGGTGTGGCCCTCCTGCCACAGAAACTCCCGGTGGCGCAGGAAGGGGCGGCTGGTCTTCTCCCACCGCAGGACGCTGCACCACTGATTGTACTTCACCGGCAGATCCCGCCAGGAGTGAACGATATCCTTAAAGTGGTCGCAAAACAGGGTCTCGGAGGTGGGCCGGATGCACAGCTTCTCCTCCAGCTCCTCCGCTCCGCCCATGGTGACCCAGGCGCACTCGGGGGCGAAGCCCTCCACATGGTCCTTCTCCTTCTGCAGCAGGCTCTCCGGAATGAGGACCGGCATATACACATTCTCATGGCCGGTCTCCTTAAACATCCGGTCCAGAACCGCCTGGATGTTCTCCCAGATGGCGTAGCCATAGGGCCGGTAAATGAACACGCCCTTCACGCCGGAATAGGCAATGAGCTCCGCCTTCTTGCACACGTCTGTGTACCACTGGGCAAAGTCTACCTCCATATCGGTGATTTGCTCCACTTTCTTCTCTTTTGCCATCCTATATTCATCCTCTCACGGGGAATTTGGTGAACTCCCACGGGTACTTTCTATGCCGTTATTGTATCACGATTGTCAAGGCCCCGCATAGGATGAGATACGCCCCAGGTCCCGGCGCGGCCACACACAACTTCCCCGCCAGCATCTGGAACTGGATTGCATTTATATTGTATGGAAAGGGAGAATCCCATGGCCCAATTTACCATTTCTCTGGACCCCGCCGCTGCGGCGCTCTACCTGCGGGTAGCCCAGGCCGCAGGAAAGCCGGTGGAGGAGGTCCTGGCCGACGCCCTGTTCAAGCTGGCCGGGGAGCTGTCCCTGGAGGCCCTCCAGGCCCGGCCATAAAAAACGGAAATCCGCCGTTGTATTCAGAGGAGGAATTTGCTATACTAATTGCGATCACCTATATGGAGGCCGCAAATATGAAATCCATTCGCGATATTTATAAAATTGGCCGTGGTCCCTCCAGCTCCCACACCATGGGACCGGAGCGGGCCGCCAGGCTGTTTCTTTCTGAGCATCCAGAGGCCGACCGCATTGAAGTCGTCCTTTACGGCTCCCTGTGCAAAACCGGCGTCGGTCACGGCACAGACCGGGTCCTGCGGGAGGTCCTGCAGGAGGTAGACGCGGAAATCGTCTTTTCCAAGGAGGACCCCGTAGGCATCCAACACCCCAATACCATGGACTTCTTCGCCTATCAGGGGCCAAACCAAACCGGACATATCCGGGTCGAATCCGTGGGTGGCGGCGACATCGTCATCCTGGGGCGGCCCGCAGACCCTTCTGCCGAGATCTACCCGGAAAACTCCTTTGCGGAGGTCCGGGACTTCTGCAAATGGCGCTACATCAATACCCTCAGCGAGTACGTGGAGATGAACGAAGGCCCGGAAATCTGGGACTTCCTCCGGGAGGTCTGGAAGGCCATGCAGCAGTCCATCACAGACGGCCTGTCCACCACCGGCATTCTGCCCGGAGGGCTCAACGTGGAGCGAAAGGCCAAGCAGCTCTATGAGAATCAGCTGCCCACGGAGGTGGCCCAGGTTCTGGAGTGCCGGATCATCTGCGCCTATGCCTATGCCGTGTCGGAGCAAAATGCGGACAATGGCATCATCGTCACCGCCCCCACCTGCGGCGCCGCCGGCGTCCTGCCCTCCGTCCTGCGGTACGTCCAGGAGACTCGGGGCTGCACCGAGGAGCAGGTCCTCCGAGCCCTGGCCACTGCCGGCATTCTGGGGAACCTGGCCAAAAGAAACGCCTCCATCTCCGGCGCCGAATGCGGCTGCCAGGCAGAGGTGGGCGTGGCCTGCGCCATGGCCGCCGGCGGCCTGGCAGAGCTCTACGGCCTCAACCTGGATCAGGTGGAGTACGCCGCAGAAATCGCCCTGGAGCATCACCTGGGCCTCACCTGCGACCCCATCTGCGGCCTGGTCCAGGTCCCCTGCATCGAACGCAACGCCGTGGCCGCCATGCGGGCCATGAACGCCTGCAACCTGAGCTACTGCCTCTGCGGCACCCGAAATATCAGCTACGACATGGTCTGCAAAGCCATGTACGAAACCGGCCTCAACCTCTCCCATCAGTACAAAGAGACCTCCGAAGGCGGCCTGGCCCGGTTCTATAACCGCCGCCGGACCAGCCGGTAAGGAGACCGCCCCTATCACACAAATCAGCACAGCAGGCATGACCGTGTGTTTCGGTCATGCCTGCTTTTTGCCTCCATTTCTAAGTGTCGGTTTTTAGGGAAAGCACCTGCTACGCACCCTTTCCGCGACACGGTGGATCTCAAATCAAACCGTCCCATCGGCGGGTTACTCCTTCGGCAGTCGCATATGGGTAGGAATGAAGATGCTATTCCCACAATCAACAAGCGCTACCACGAGAAGCCCTGATTCGGATATGGCAGGCCCTACAGCAGCTACGGCCGTGGCCTTGACTGCATTGGTAGCCTGGAGCCAGAATCATGTACCGCTGGCATTCGTGGGGCGGCTACAAGCTTGTTTCTCCATTGCTTCTACTCTCCTGCTCGGAGGCTTCTGTCAGCACATCCAGGACGTGTCGAAATAAGTCCCGCACCACAGGCAGATTTGTGCGATAACAGTTTTTCCCGTCTATCACCTCCCGCATGAGCAGGCGGGCATTGTACATGCTGTTCAAATCCCGAAATACAGAGCCAGAATGCAGACCCAGCCGCTGAACCAAGTCCAATCTGCTTTGGTATTCTGTCATCATCGCTTGGAGCATTTTCACTCTGTCCGGGCTGGACAGCAGCCTCAGAGCGTCGTACTCCCACTCAATCAGGCTTTGCATATTCTCCTGGCTTTCCGCCGTTACGCTCACCGCCAGACCAATGTGTAGCCGGACGTCGCCTGCAGGCTCCAGAATACGCACGGGTCCGCCAACCGGCGAAAAGTAGCGCAGGGCCATTTGTACGGAGCCAATCGTCTCCCGCTGAATTTGCGTCCGATTTCTCAGGAACTCTGCTACGCTCGTCTTGGAAAACAGCTGTTCCCACTGCTCAGCCAGAAGCTGCGCCCGCTGAACCCACGGCTCCAGCAAAGGCGCCAGCCGGTCAACCACAGGGCGGAGCAGCTCCCCAACCCGGCACAGGTGCATGCGGAAGTCGGTCAGAACATCCACAAGCCTGGTTTGGTACCACACCGGCACCGGCAATTTGGCCACTTCCTGGGACAGAGGCTGGAATGCACTCGGATCACCGGTGTCCACGCTCAGAGCAAACCCATCGATTTCATGGATTCGCAAAGGGCGGGTTTGTTCCTCCCATGCAGCAGCGAGGGCGGACAACGTGCTGTCAATATCATGATACTCCACCACCAGAGAGCTATACAGCAGGCAACTGGCCAAGCAGGACAGCCGCCCCGACTGGCCCCCGATGGGGACGCCTTGAAAGTAGAATTGCAGCTCCTCCGATTCCCAGTCCAGACCCTCACAGGCCGCCTTCCGTATTTCCTCCACCGCCTTCGGTGAAATGCAGAATTTGCCCTCCGCCGTCAAAGATGCAGGCGAGATTTGATTTACCATGCTATAAACCAGCTCTGCAGCCTCCAGTAGCAAGTTGGGAGTTTTATAAACCGTAATGTCCAAAACCGATACACCTCGTCAATCCACATTTCAAAGCGGGAGTCACGTCCTACAGGACAAAGCTCTGCATAAACCGCATCAAAATGGCGGCAGCTTCGGCACGAGTGATTCGTCCTGTTGCATCCAGAACCCCGTTGCCCCTTCCGCAAAGGAGGCCTTCCGCCACAGCCCAACGGACTGCATCCATCGCCCAGGGAGAAACCCGGTCCGCATCTGTAAAGTCATGCAGGTCTTCTGATTTTGCAGTGTCGTATCCTTTGAACGCCCCATAGCGTTGGAGCATCAGCACCGTTTGTTCCCGCGTGACCGGGGTATTTGGAGCGCATTTCCCGCCGCCAACGCCTTGGATGATCCGGTGCTCAGCCGCCCAGCAGATGGCGTCGGTATACCAGGCGTCATCCGGCAGATCTGTAAAGGGCTTGGAGCCTGAAACCTCCGGTTCCCCTTCCAGCCGATACAGCACCGTCGCCAGCATGGCCCGAGACATCGTCAGCTGGGGCGAGAAGGTGACATCAGAGGTTCCTTCGAACAGACCGTTTTCCACAGTAAAATCTACAGCGTCATGATACCACTTGGTCGGATCCACGTCAACAAACTTCTCGCTGGGGCAGGAAGCCGAAATCTCCCGCGCTTCTGTGGCGCCACAGCCGTGCTTGCAGATCCGGATTTCCTCGCCAGGCTCCGTGCAGGTCGGAGCTTTGACCTGGATCCATTCCCCAAATGCATGGCCGAGAGCAGGTGTTTTCTCGCCTGCTTTCAGCAGGGTTCCGCATTCTTCGCAGTAGATGTCCCCGGTGTACCCCTCTTCCAAGCAGGTGGCTTCCTTCACGCCAACCACGCTGAGGTCGGTATGGTCGCCATGATGCAGGATCGTCAGCGTGGCAACCTCCGATTCTAAAACAGCCCCATCGGAATCTGTGACCACGCAACGGAACTGCTGCCCGTTGCGGCTGGCTTCTGCCAGAACCTGAAGCATTGCGGTGTGCGCCCCAGGCAGCTGGCAATCCTGCCAGGTTTGGCTGTCCGCCAGGAATTCCTGCCACTGGTAAGCGCAGCTGTCATCTCGCGTGGTCCTTACGGCGAAGGTGACCGTCTCACCGGGAATGGTCTCTACGCTCGTAGGCTGCTGTATGATGGCAAATTCATTGGGAACTACGGTGATTTCTACTTCCTTCATCCACCTGCCCCAGTTACCAAAGCCGGCAGAAATGGTAACGGTACCTGGAGAAACCGCCTCTAAGACGCAGAACTCACCACCGTAGAAATTATTTGGCACCTCAGCGATTCTTGCAATGTTTGCATCCGAGGTTTTCCATTGGGTCCAGATGGTCATATCCGTGTCAATCTCATTTCGCAGCGTTATCTTCTCGCCCACCTGGAGAACCTGCTTTTCCGCGATCGGGTTGACCCATTCTAGCAAATCGTCAGAAAGCGATACTTCCTCTGCACTCACATTGCCTGCATAATCGTAGAACATAAAGATGATCTTTCCGTCTGGGAAGAATTCCGGGTTTGCGCCGCAGGACGTTCCGAACGTCATCCCTGGCGTTTTGCTCGCATACGCCAGCGTGCTGACTCTGCCTGTCCATCGGTCAGTTTCTTCCACATAGCTCACCAATGCATTGACGGCATAGTCCAGATACATGTTCTCCCGGGATTCTATAGAAAAAAAGCATTGCGTATCCTCGCTATACTCCTCCGGGGGCGCCCAGGCCGAATTATCTTCGGTATAGGAGAAAAAATGGAAATCCTGGTCTTCCCTAACAGGGGCTGCTGTGTCAATATTCAGGGTAAATTCCACCACCCCAGGCGTTGCTTCCTGATATTCTGGAATTACCTCCGCCCGAATGGTCACTTGCGTGCCATTGGGCAACCGGCATTGGTTGGTTTTGTAGTATACGGCGCCATTTTCTTCATATTGATCGTACAGCCAATCATAGGACAGCGCATCTGCTCCAAAGATGCCGCCGTACATCGTGGTGCCATATGTATCGCTGTAATAGGTCTTTGACACAGCATCTGTCTTCTGCTCCCAAAGCACCTCTCCTGTGGTATTGTTTGTTACGGTATATCGGATTTCTTTGGCATTTCGCTTGAGACCCAGCCCCATTTGGAAGTAATCCAGCACCCAGTCTCCATTGGGGGAGATCCCGGCGGTCTGAGAATAAAATGGTACATAATCCCCAGGCGTCTGTTCCCAGACCTCGGCGGGCAGCTGGGGGTAAGGAGAAGCCGTACTCCCCAAATACCGCTGCTGGGGTTGATTCAGCTGCGCATGTCCAAAGCTATATGCCGGTTGGAATCCCCAGATGGCATTGTGGAATTGATCGGCTGTGGTTACAGGTTGACTGTCAGAGACCAGCGTCTCATACGTTCCCTCCTCCACCACGGGCGCTGCGCCGTAGTCGCCATAGAAGGCCAAGAAGGGCACAGATAGGCTGGGAGTCTCCTCACTCAGCAGCTGTACAAATCCCTCCACATAAGATCCGTACGGGAACCGTTCCTCCAAGTAGGCACGTTCGGCATCTGGCAAGGTCACGGTAACATGGACCTCGACCTTGCTGTTGGCAGGCACCGTGACTTTGCCACCCTGGGCAGAGCAGGTTGTATCCACCTCCAGCTCCCGGGCATAGTCAAAGGTCAGATACGTCACCTCTCCATTTACAATCCGTCCACCCTGGGCCACCTGGCCAAGCACGGTGGTATCCAGCGTGTAAGTCTTATCCTGATCCGAGAAATTCACCACTTCAAACGTCATGTCATAAACGCCAGTCTTCTGGGGGTCATCCCCCAGCTCCAGCTTGGCCTTATTGGTCCCCGCCACCTGGATGTACGCGCCAGAGGAAATGGCTGCAGCCGGATTGGCCATACCTGCGCCCTGGCGACGGACAAAGTAAAGCGTGTTATGGGCCTCATCCCGGATTGGGGTTGCGGTAGACATGAGGAGGCAGTTCACTACATGGGCAATTTCCGACTCCTCCAGATTGGTAGTCTCTAAGTACTGACGCACCAGGGTGGCGCTTGCCGCCACAGCTGGAGAAGACATAGACGTGCCGGAGGCGGTGGCAAAGCCACTGAGATAGGCGGAAAATACGTTGCCACCGATGCCAGTAATTTCAGGCTTCAGGGTCAGGCCATCGGTAGGTCCCCAGGAGGAAAAGCTGGACATCTGCCCATCTACCGTGCTAGGGTTCCATGTGACCTCTACGCGGTATAATCCGTCGGCAGCTGGATTCTGTTCCAGATAGGTGACATAGGCGCTGTAAGTCGTTATAAAGGGGACCTCAAAATTCGTCAGGGAAAATGACACAATATCATATTCGGACTCCGGATCCGGAACATACAGAATCACACCGGCCGCTCCACATTCCGCTGCCAGGGCTGCCACCTCATCGGCGTTTCCCCCGGCAAAGGGGTAGAGCACAAGATTTCCCTCCGCGTGATCAAAGTCACGAACCATGGCGAGGCTCTGCCCCCCCAGCTTCTCCTTCAAGCTGAAGCCATCCGGCGTTCCCGGCGCATCCATGTACTCCATTGGCACACGTTCTCCATTGCGGTCCTGCCAGCTCAATATGTTGGAAGCCCCATATTGGGAAAACTCCAGGCTGTTTTCCGCACTGGCTACTGTCAGCACAGAATCAAACGTGCCAGGCATGCCCAGGGTCCCTGTAGATACGGAGCTGGTTTCCACCAAATTGCTCCCCCACAGGCTTTGGTAGCCAGTAAAGGCGTCATTGCCTGCAGAGACTACCACGTTGATGCCCGCCTCATAGGCCGCATCATAAATTTCTGTGATTCCTGCATAATACATAGGGCCGCTGGCAATCCCCAGAGACAGGTTGGCGCAGTCTACCCCCAATGCAATGGCGTCCTCCACAGCAGCCAGGATGCTATCCATCCGGCCAGTGCCATTGGCGTCAAACACCTTCATGATCACCAGCTGCGCCTCTGGAGCCAGGCCCATGGTGGTCATTTTAAATTTCTCTTGATAGGCATCCGGTAGATTGCCAGCTATAATACCTGCCACATGCGTCCCATGTCCCTGATTCGGGTCGTTTCCAAAGTCGGCCTGACTGTCCCCATAGTTAAACGCGAAGGGGATTTTGGTGTTATAATAGACCGAATCCGCTGTCAGCCCCTCTACCATAGCTTCGGCGTGGAGGGTTCTGTCTGCCAGGACGGCAGAAACCGTCTCTTTGGTCATGGCCAGCCTACTCACATCGGCGGGCTGCTGCGCAAAGGCCGGATTAGACAGATACAGGCCGGTGTCAATGACTGCCACGGTCATATCCTCGCCCCGGTACCCCAGATCCCAAGCGGCATTGGCGCCCATGCCAGTGCTCACAGCTTTCAGGTTGGGCGCCAGCGCTTCCTCCGCTGAGGCCGCCTGAATCTCCGGCACGCAGAAGGTGGGCATGAGGTAGGCGTCCTTCACACCTTCCATGGACCGTATCTCTTCCAAATCCCCATATTGCACATCGGTGGAAACAGCGTTTGCCAACAGCGTAAATTGATTGTGCACCTCCAGGGCATAGCCCAGGGCATCCGCCAATGCGGCGGTTTTTGCCAGCTGAACCTTCTGGGCAGAGACCACGGCCTGCCGTTCAGCCGTACCCAGAGCTTCACCCAGCTGTACGGTCATTCCGGCTAGCTTTGCCACTGGCGCCTCATCAAAGACAATCATCACCGGTACCTGCTGGGTTTTCCCATAGGCCTCCAGCCGGAGGGAAACGGTGGTATCCTCCGCCACCGGAGCGCCAGAGAGAATCTTTTGCACGGCCTGGGAATAGGCAGCAGCCTCTTTGGCGGAGAAGGTTTTGCAAACTGTGCCATCAGGCTGCACCATGGAGTCGCCACGACAATCCAGTTTCGCCAGAGCTTCCGCCTCTTCCGCAGTCAGGACACGCTCAGAAATATACATGTCCCCTTCCGCCTCATACGTATAGCCCATTCCATTCTCATCTTCAAAGACATAGGTATAACCGGCGGGCACAAAAGTGGTTTGGTCCGCAGCGCCATAGACGATGCCTTCTGGCAATTCCTCCGCTGCCTGCGCATAGGGTACGGTCCGCATTCCCAGCGCAAGCATGGTGCACAGCACCAGTACCAACGCCAGGAGCCTTTTCGTCGTTGCCTTCATGGTAAAAGCCTCCTTTAATTTCGTCACCTGAGACAGACGCCCAAGTCCTGTTCCTAGCATAGCACAAGATGCGCAATTTTGCAACAATAAAAAACTTTTTTGCGCACACCGCATTGTATGCGCCGTAAGCCTGTGCTCCAGGCCCTTGGAAAATATCTGCAAATACTTCGGCAGATGTGTTCACAGCCGCTTGAGAAACGGAGCATTGCGTGCTATACTGAATGCGTTGTGATGCGCCCTGTTTCTCTGCAAAAGGGGGCCATCCATGAGCATGGAGCTCAAGGGCAGCCCATGTGAGTAGGGTATCTGCCACAGAACAGGCGGGCTGTATTCTGCGTAAACGCCACAGGTGAAACCCCTGAAAACAAAGGAAAATCGAAGGAGATATCAGATCATATGAAATTAGGCATTGTCGGTCTGCCCAACGTGGGCAAGTCCACCCTTTTTAACGCCATCACCAACGCCGGCGTTCCGGCAGATAACTACGCCTTCTGCACCATCGACCCCAATGTGGGCGTGGTTTCCGTCCCGGATGAGCGGCTGGAATGGCTCCGGGATATGTACAAGCCGAAGAAATTCACCCCGGCGGTGATTGAATTTGTAGACATTGCAGGCCTTGTGAAGGGGGCCTCCAAGGGGGAGGGCTTGGGCAATCAGTTCCTCTCCAACATCCGCACCACCGACGCCATTGTCCACGTGGTCCGCTGCTTCGATGATCCCAACGTGACCCATGTTGAGGGCTCCACCGATCCCCTGCGGGACATCGACATCATCAACCTGGAGCTCATCCTAGCCGATGCGGAAATGGTCACCCGCCGGGTGGACAAGGCCCAGAAGGCGGCCAAGGGCGGGGACAAGCGGTTCCTTCACGAGGTGGAGGTATTCCAGGGGCTCCTGGCCCACCTGAATGAGGGAAACCTGGCCCGGACCTATGACTGCTCCGACGATGACCGGGCTCTCATCGCCACCTCCGACCTTCTCACCCTGAAGAAAACCATTTACGCCGCCAACCTCTCCGAGAGCCAGGTAAATGAGCCGGAGGCAAGTCCCTACTTCCGGCAGGTCCAGGAGCTGGCAAGCCGGGAGGGCAGCCAGGTGCTGCCCATCTCCGCCAAGCTGGAGGCGGACATCGCCGAGCTGGACGACCCGGAGGAGAAGGCCATGTTCATGGAGGAGCTGGGCCTGGTGGAATCCGGACTGGACCGGCTGATCCGCAGCAGCTATGCCCTTCTGGGACTCGTCTCCTTCCTGACGGCAGGCTCCGACGAATGCCGGGCCTGGACCATTCATAAGGGCACCAAGGCCCCCCAGGCCGCCGGAAAGATCCACACCGACTTCGAGCGTGGCTTCATCCGGGCCGAGGTCATCGCCTTCCAGGATCTCCAGGCCTGCGGCTCCATGTCCGCCGCCAAAGCAAAGGGCCTGGTCCGCAGCGAGGGCAAGGAATACGTCATGCAGGACGGAGATATCGTGAATTTTCTCTTTAACGTATAACCCATCTCAGCCGCCGGATCCACCCCATGGACCCGGCGGCCGTTTTATCCCTGGCAGACCATGTCATCCCCTTAAGCGCTGCCATCCATTGGCCCGAGGCTGTAGGGTGCGGCCTCCCGGACGCACCCTACCCAGCTCCACGCAACCAGGCCCTAGGAAGCCCAGGGATGCTTGCCTGCACCGTACACACCCGCGCCGTTGAAGGCAGGGCGCCACCGCGCCAGTCCAAAGGGGCCACAGGTTTCCTCTGAAATTCTTGCCACAGGGTTTGACCCTCCCCCATCCGGGGCAGAATTTGGTATCACACATTTCGGGAGGTCACACCATGGGGCTATGGAGATATTCAGTGCTTTGGTACCTGGGGGGCATGGCCTACACAGGGATGGAGCTTCTGTGGCGGGGATGGAGCCACAGCAGCATGTTTGCCGCCGGGGGCACCTGCTTTCTCCTCATCGGCCACCTGGGGGAGCTGGAAAAGCCCTTGCCCCTTGCCTGGCGGAGCCTGGCCGGAGCGGGGATTGTAACCACTGTAGAGCTGGCCGCCGGTCTGCTGGTCAACCGGAATTACCAGGTTTGGAACTACAGCGCCATGCCCGGCAACTTCCTGGGTCAGATCTGCCTGCCCTTCACCCTCTTGTGGGTCCCTGTGAGCCTGGGAGCCACCTGGGCCTATGACTTCCTGCGCCGCCGCCTCTTCGGTCTCCCCCGTCAGAGCTACCGGTGGCTCTCATGGAGATGAATCCGATCCCTTCGGCCATGTGCGTATCTCTCAAGCAAGTACCGTTTGGCTTTTCAGGTTTTGGTTGCGCGGAGCCGGGTAGGGTGCGGCCTCCCGGACGCACCGGTGGGAAAAGCTGACCGGTTGCTGCAGCCCCGGGCGAATTCATACCGGCTTGTAGAGAAGTCCGAATTCGCCTAAGGGTTCTCAATCCCAACACACCCTGCTGGGTCGCGTCAAGGATGCCGCATCCTACGTCCCCCATGGGCAAAATTACCACTGTGCGCCCCCACAGCGCTCCTGCACTGCCCGTCTAATTCGCAGGACTCTTCGGTGCATATTCAAGCAGCGGGAGAAGCCACAAGGATGTGACTTCTCCCGCAAAATTTTGCTGTTATTTGAAATGGCAGCTTTGGCTCATTCCCCGTCCTCTTCCGGGTCGGTAGGTTCCGGCTCCGGGTCCGGGTCCGTGGGCGGATCAGTCGGGGGGGCGGTCTCCGGTGGATCTGTCTCGGGGGGATCGGTGGCTGGGGGGTCCGTTGCCGGGGGAGCCGCAGGGCGGGGGACCACCGCCACCACCTTGTCCCGGCGGGCGTACTCGGAATGGGCCTCAAAGGCTTCGGAAATCAGCTCATCGGTTTCCTTGTCATACTTGTATTTGTACGTATCCACCGTGTAACCCGTGTAGGGTGTGGTGATGGTCTCGCCGTCTTCGTAGGAGCCGTCGGTGATTTCCTTCTCCTTCGTCTCCCAGGGATCCTTGGACAGGACCACATAGTCCATTTTCACATAGTAATCCTTGGTGTCCGTGCCGATGAACTCAATATCCACATAGCCGTCATGGACCGAGGCGTTGATCTTAATGGGATAATCGGTGTTGTTCCGGAACTGATAGTCCAGAGAGCCCCAGTACACCGTGGCGTCCATGCCCATGGGCACATAGTCCACACTGAAGGTGTGGACCGCCCGGGAAACCACCTCCAGGTCGGCATACAGGGTGCAGTAGTACAAGGTGGAGGCCACCTGGCACACGCCGCCCCCCAGCTCCTGAACCGACTCCATGCCGGAATACACCGTAGCGGCCTTGTAGCCCTTCTCCGCAGTCCGCTCCCCCACAGTTTCGTTGAAGGAGAAAACGGCGCCGGGCTTCAGGATATACCCGTCAATGGCCTCGCAGGCCAGCTCCAAATTCCGGGTCCGGTTGGAATTCCAGGTGTGGTCCGTATGGGCATACGCCAGCACATCCCGGAACAGGTCCGCCTCCAGAGATTCCTTCGTGTGCTCCGGAACCAGAATCTGGAAGGGCACCCGCAGCTCCTGACCCGGCTGGGCGCTGTCCAGCTGCTTCTGTACCTCCTCCACCACGAAGCCGTAGCCCAGGGTCTCCTGGGAGGCCACATAGGTGGTCTCGTCCAGCACCGCGTCCACAGGGGCCAGGCAATATTTCTGGAACACCTCCTGGAGGTTGAGCTTCTCCGGGAGTGTCTCATCATAGGTGATGGAAATGGGAGACAGGTCCCCCTGAGAGAAGGCCTTCAGAATCCGGTCCTCCAGGGCCTGGGTGTCCAGGTGACGGCCGGGCTGGCCACTGCGAAGAATCAACGTTTGGCCGTTTTCCGGGATGATGGGGGTCTGCTCCTGTCCGGTTTCCCCCTCATAGCCACTCAGGTCCGGGCGCTGCCCCTCCACCTGGGCAGTGGGCTGGGTCAAGGTGCTTTCCAAGTCCGCACCCAGCTGATTGACCGCATCCTCAATATAGCCCTTATCCAGGGTCAGAAAATCTGCCGCCTCCATGGTGTGGGTGCTGAGGGCAGCCTCCGACCGGGCGCGCGCCCGGTCAAACATGTTGCCGTCCCGCCCGTATTGGTACGCAGCCTCAGCCATCGCCTGGGCGTCCAGCCGGACCTTGGTATTTTCCGGGGGCAGCACCAGGTCCCGGTCCTGCAGGTGAATCACCAGGGACTGTCCATACAGGCTTTGGGCCTGGGTCTCCAGGGCCTGGGCGGCCTGTTCCTGGGTCATGCCGCTCAGATTGAGGTTCAGGGCATATACATTGTCGAAAATAAGGCCGTCGTCCCGGGAATAGCTCCACAGGAAGAAGCTCAGGCCCAGCACCACCACAGCCAGCACAGCGGCCACAGAAATGGCTGTAATTTTCAGCCGCTTTTTTCGCCGCGCCTCCGGCTCCTGCGCCCCGGCGGGCTCCCGGTCCGGCCTGCCTCCAGCCGACTGGGTCATACGCTTAAAATCCGCCTCCAGCCGCGCCCGCTCCTGGGCGGCGCTGCCACGAGGCTTTGTAAACTTACCCTTTTTGATATTCATCGCTCCTATCTCCAGCGGATGTGGCTCCGTCTGTTTTTCTCCGGTCCCCTCTTGGCCCCTTTGGGCTTGCAGTTATTTTACCACAATTTTGACGGAATGCAATTACATTTCCCCTTCAACATGTAACAATTATGTGAACCAAAAGAAACAGAAAATTCACTCTTTTGGCAAATGGGTCCGCTCCCGTCTTTCCCCAATTTTCAAAACTTGGGTAATCTCCAGCCTACAGGCTGTTGACAGACGGGCCCGTCTGTAGTACCCTCAAAGCATCGAAAATCACCACCTGCACCGGCGCGGCAGCGCCCTGCCTTCCCCTGGGGGCATAGGCATACCGGAAAGGTGAGCTCTGGGAGTGATCCAGATGGACTGCGCAGGGAACGGCCTTGGCCGTTCCGCCTCTCACCCCCCTAGTTCTCACCAGACCCCAGGTAGAGGCGCTCCTGCGCCAGTACGGAAAAAGGAAATGCGTCTGCCCTGCATCCTGTCCCAGGGCCGGTTGATTTTTTCCTGCAATATGATAAAATAGTGTCGCTGACCCGGCCCAAGCCGGATCTCTTTTATACTTCGAGTCATTGAGAGGAGCAAGCTCATCCATGCGCATCTTCATTCTCTCCTGCAATACAGGGGAAGGACACAATTCCGCCGCCAAGGCCATCGCAGAGGTCTTGACTGCCCGCGGCATTGACAGCGAGATCACCGACGGATTGGCCTTTTTATCTCCCGAGGTCTCCAAATTCATCAGCAACTGGCACGTCCGAATCTACAAGCGTGCCCCCCTGCTGTTCAACGCCGGCTACCGCATGGCCGAAAATCACGATCCAGCGCCGGAGGATGCCTCCATGGTGTACAAAGCCCTGTCTCTGGGGGCGAAGAAGCTGTACGCCGCCCTGGAGGCTGGACGCTATGACGCCGTGGTCAGCACCCATGTCTTTGCCAGTCTGGTGATGCGCCGGGTCTGTCAGGATTATCCCATCTCCATCCCCCACTATCTGGTAGCCACGGACTACACCTGCAGCCCCTATGTGGCCGAGGCCCAGGCAGACGGCTACTTTATCCCGGACGAAAAGCTGGCAGACGAATTCGCCCGGTGCGGCATTCCCAAAGAGAGGCTCATCGCCACCGGCATCCCCGTGCGTCAAATCTTCTTCACACCCGGCAGCCGTTCGGAAAGCCGGGCCGCCCTCGGCATCCCGGCGGACAAGCGGGTGGCCCTTCTCATGAGCGGAAGCATGGGCTGCGGCCCCATCAAGCGTCTGGCCCGCCGCCTGACGGAAATGCTGCCGGAGGATGGCATGCTCATCGTCATCTGCGGCCACAACGAAAAGCTTTACGAGAGCCTTCTGGAGCTGGGCAACCGGTCCAATCTCCGGGTCCTGGGCTTCACCAAGGATGTCCCCGCCTATATGGATGCAGCGGACCTGATGCTCACCAAGCCCGGTGGTCTCAGCTCCACGGAGGCCGCCGCCAAGGGCCTTCCCATGATCTTCATCGATGCCGTGGGCGGCTGCGAGGGGCGGAATCTGGAGTTTTACACCCGGTACGAGCTGGCAGAGACAGCGGATTCCGTAAACCGTCTGGCAAAGCTGGTCTGCACCAACCTGGCCGACCCGGAAAAGCTCCGGTCCATGTCCCAAGCCCTGCGGGTTAACTTCCGTCACAATGGCGGCGTAGAGATCTGCGACGTCCTTACCAAGGGGAGGAGGGTCTCTACATGACCGATTACCGGCAATTTCGCCTCTCCAAGCTGAATGACCCCACCTTTTCCCACCTGAAGCTGCTGCTGTACTGGCCCATTTACGGCCTGGTCTTCCTGACCCTGGAGCGGTTCTTGCATCTGGACTACCACACCATCTACACCCCCCTGGACGACCTGGTGCCCTTTTGCGAATACTTTCTCTTTCCCTACCTGTATTGGTTCGTCTTCCTCATCGGCATGCACCTGTACCTGCTGCTGTTTGACACCGCCGGCTTCCGGAAGTTCATGTGGTTCATCATCCTGACCTACACCGCCACCTGCATCATCTACCTGATCTACCCCAGCCAGCAGGAGCTGCGCCCGGAGACCTTCCGGCGGGACAATCTCTTGACCCGGTTTATGACCTGGTTTTACGCCTTCGACACCAACACCAATGTGTGTCCCTCTCTCCACGTCATTGGCTCCCTGGCCGTCCTGGCCGCCGCCTGGAACACCCCCCGCTTCGCCACCCCTTTGTGGCGCACAGCCTTCACCCTGCAGGCCGTCCTCATTTCCATCTCCACCGTCTTCCTGAAGCAGCACTCCCTCCTGGACATTCCCCCCGCTGTGGCCCTCAGCGCCATCGCCTATTACCTGGTCTACATACGCCGCCCCCGGCGGAGCAAGCCAGCTTCCTGAAAACCAAGTTGCACCCCGACAGAGCGGAAATCACTTCCGCCCTGCCGGGGTGTACGCTTGGATATGAATTTTCCTTTTCATCAGACGCTGGGGCCCCATACAGTCCGTGCTCCAGAGGTCCGCCCGTCATCCCAGAATTGTAGTTTCCACCACCTTGAGGAAATTCCGAATTGCCTCTGGGTCTGTGCGGTAATAATTTTTCAGGGACTCCCGCTCCTGCCGAAGGAAGCCGTAGCTGTGGAGCACAGACAGGTTCCTGGACATATGTCCGGGATCAAGCCCCATCTGGTCTGCCAGCTCGTGGCAGTAGGAGCGCTTTTTGCTCAGGCGCTGCAGGATTTCCAGCCGCTTTTTATCCCCAATGGACTTCATAATTGCGCCAACGCCGCCAATGTCCACGTTGAGCCGGCGGGCTGTACTGTCCTTGGTCACGGTGCTGCCAATATACAGGAAATTATGCTCCTGGCAAATCAGAGACGCGCCGGCCATATCAAAGACCAGTCTGTCGCAGCTCATCAGTGAATAGGCAACCAAGGTCTTCTCTCCCGCCCCCACAATGGCCGTCTCGTCCGCCGTCCGAACCAGGAAATCGTGGGGCTCCTGGTGCTTCCACACCTCATCCCAATACTGCTCCATGCCCCCCATGAGCCACGGCTCGTTTTCCAGCGCAGTTTGGAGCTTTTCTGCAACCGGCTCAATCAAGGTGCGCAGCTCCTCCATGCTGCTCCGGAATTCTCGCAGCGTCTTATAAAGTGTCAGCCGGAAATCCGCAGGCAACTCCAGGGCGTACACCTGGTCAAACACATCGCCAGGGGACCCGCACCCAGAGGAAAACTCCAGGCCGGATATGCCGCACCGCCGGATCCATGCGCCGCGTTTCTGAAGGGACTCCCAGATCTGGCAAATTTCCTCAATGTTTCCCCGAAGATCCTGCACCTTCATGGTGCAAAAGGAGCAGGTGAGCATCAGAGCCAGGCACGTGTCGTCCAGATAGCAATCCGTTGCAACTTTTTCAAAATACTTCCGCAGCACGGGATCATTGGGGTCCAGCCCTCCGCACACCTCCTGAGTCAATTTCTGCAGACGTTCCATGCGGCGTTGCATCTCTGCATCCATTCCACCGCGCAGCAACCGCAACCGGCTGGCAATGTTCAGAAATGAAATGTTGTTAACATATTTATACAGCATCTCCACGGTTTCCATCAGAATAAACGGTCCCCGAATAATCTCATAGCTCATACCGCAACCTCCCCTTGTGTCGCTTCCAACAATATCTTCATCTTAATTGTTTGGCTTGAAAAAATCAAGCTGAATCTCAGCCCTCCCGTCCTGCCCTCGGGAGCACGTTCGAAGCGCTATGGGGCTTCATTACTTGCGGTGGCAAGTGATAAAACCCCATAGCGCTTCCGCGCCAGCGCACGTCAGGACGGGCCTGTCGCAAAACGAACACGTTTGCAACAGGCCCCGCCATACATAAGTCAGAAATTCCGCTCCCCAGTGGATGCGGATCACCGTTCCTGGTACCGCATCAGCACGGTAGCCAATTCCGCTCTGGTGGCGGAACCGGTGGGGTTCAACATGATGACCGTGCCATTGGCGCTGCCCGTCAGGATGCCCTGGGCGACGGCCCAACTCATGGCCTCGTAAGCCCAATCGGAAACCTTGCTGCTGTCTGGGAAACTGTCGAGGGGCGCCCGGTCTATGGTATCTGCCATCTGATAGCCGGCATAGCGGTACAGCAACACCGCCATCTGTTCCCGGGTCAGGGTGTCATGAGGTCCAAAGGTACCGTCTCCGTATCCCACCACAATGCCCTTTGCATGGGCCCAAGTAATGGCATCGGAGTACCACCTTCCGGCAGGCACGTCCCGGAAGGCACTGCCAGAACCCACTGCAGGACTTCCCTCCATCCGGTAGAGGATGGTAGCCATCATGGCCCGGGTGGTTGCCTGCTGGGGGCAGAAGGTGGTGGATGAGGTCCCCCGCATCAGGCCATAGGCCACCATATAGTCCACGGCACTGTGATACCAGGCCGTTCCGGACACATCGGTGAAGGTCTGGCTGGGGCAGCCCCTGCCGCCGTGGCAGTCGCGGTCCAGAACCAGGCGGTCAATGGCCTCTGCCTGTTCCGCGCCGCAAATGGTGCAGGTATAAACCCGCTCTCCATCGGCCTGGTAAGTGGGGGCTTTGGTGACAACGCCGCCGTCCCAGCTGTGGCTGCCAACCTGGATTTGCTCCCTGGTCTCCGGCATCGTGTCGTTCATCTCCCGGGATGTGAGGGTCATGCTGTACTCGCAGGTGTAAGCGTCCCGCGGCCGGAAGCGCACCGTGGCAAGAACCTCATCCTGCGCCACGCCGTTCCCGTCTGCAAAGCCAAAGACCAGCTTACCAGCGGTTCGGTTGACGCTCGTCAGCTCCAATGTTGCGTTGAGGCCATCATAGGAGAGCTGCTCCGGATCATAGGCCAGTTCATACAGGCCATTGGTGAGGGCTTCGTCTGCTGTGATCTCCACCTCCAGACTTGCCTCTGTCTGCTGTCCGTCCCGGATGCCGGAGAGCTCCGCCTGGGCGGCATGCAGACTGTCCTGCATATTCTCCGGCGTGAGGACAGCGTCTTCCACCTGGAAGGTTTCCACAGGCTCCAACCGGGCATTTCTGGCGCCGCTGCCATTGGGTACCACAGAATACACTGCAACAGGCCATACGCCTTCGCCCACATCTCCCACCAGTTCGGCGGAAAAAGCCCCATCCGCGTAGGGCATTCTGTAAAGCTCATTGGTCACTCCGTTAAAATAGGACAGATACAACACGGGCGTGTCATTCTCTGTTGTCACGGTCATGGAGCAGTACATGTGATTCTCTCCATCCCCAGGGAAATCCAAGTTGGGAAGCGCCGGCTCAAAGTAGCCCAGGCCGGCACTGTAGCCTTCGCCGCTTGCATATACGTCAATTTCCCATGGGACACCGGCATTGTCCATAGCAAGGAACAGCTCCGCCTGGTGGGTCACGCCATTCTGGTCCTCGTAGTCTGTTTCGCCCAGAGAGGTCACAGCCACAAAGCGATCCGCTCCCGTGTACTTCTTCAAATAAGAGGACATGTCAAAGGCCCGCTGGCTGATTGCCATGGGATCTTGAGGCGTCAGGAACAGGTAGGAGACTACCGCCGCAATCTTGGGGCTGGAAGCTGTGGAGAAGATCTGGCTATACTCCATATCCCACAGCGGAACGCCTGTGGGGTTCTCCGCCGTGGCCAAGGTTTTGCCAGTATCCAGGGAGACCCGATGCATGGCCCAGGCGTTTGCCTCGCCGTCCACCAGATAGAACTCCCGGTTGGCGCTGTCATAGGCCAGGGAGGTCAGGCTGGTATCCAGGGCCAGGCCTGGGGTCCAGGTATCCTCACACGCCAGATTCCAGGAATACAGCATGGGGTTGCCCTCTTTGTCCTGCAACGCGCCGTACACTGTGCTGTTCACCGTGGATACTGTCACCTCGCAGGTGGCAGAGACCTCCGGAGACAGGGTGGAGGTAGCGGTGATCACGCACTGGCCCTTTTCAACGGCCGTGACAACGCCCTTGGAATTCACCACAGCAACCCCACTGTCCGAGGTAGTCCATTGGAGAACATCGGTAACCCATGGCTCCACTGTAGCCTGGATGGTACGGCTGTTACCCTTGGTGAGCTCCAGCTCCGTGGGATTCAGGGTAATGGATTCCGTCTTCTCCCCGCCGGGCTGGCCAATGGTAACCCGATAGGTCGCCAGATTCATGGCATAGTCATAGGCCTGGATCAGAATCCGGGGCTCCGCCAGGGTGCCCAGGTTGAACGTGGCAGTCTGCGTCTGGGCCTCCACAGTCTGATTGGGGGCGTAACGGTCCAGCAGCGTACCGGCGGCATCGTAGACCGCAATGGCCGCAAGATACCGGTTGTCCCGTGCCTCCACGGTCAGCTGGCCGTCTGAATAGGCCGCCTGGAGGATCTCCGGGTCAGTATTGTCAATGGTGACCTGGGTGGTGAAGTAAGCTCCGTCCTCCAGAGCTTCCCAGTCAGTAGCGCCGTCTACCCCTACGTAGTACTCCGGCGCCAGGACCAGGGATACGTTGACGGTGGTCCCCTCCGGGAGCTTGGTATGGTTCTTTCCTGTTCCTGCCCAGTCCAGGTTGAGGCGATTGCCGGTGTTCTGCCAGGCGCCGGCGTTGGTGTGGTAATAGGCGCCGTATATCTCACCCAGGTCCTGGGCTTCATAAACCTCTCCCGTGGCAGCGTCCGCCACAACCACCCTGGCATCGGCGGCATTCCGAATGGCCGTGAAGCAAATCCTACTCAGCCGGTCGCCGCTCTGGTTATTCAGCGCATTGCGCTGGGGCAAATAGCTTGCATCCGTGAGCACCGGGTTTCCGCCGAAGGGATGGGTTTCAGTGTCCCCTGCATATCGGACGGTGATCATATTCCCCTCGGTGCCGTTGAGACTCCCCAGGTAGGGATTCCGGCTCTCCAGGCCGAAGCGGAAATCCTGGTAGGTGCCCACATCGTACATGGAAGGCTCGGTCCAGCTGCCGTAGTAGCCCAGAATGGGAATCGAATGGGTGACGCCCTGAGCGCCCTCTTCTGTGGTCACGGCTTTGGCAAAGGCATAGCCCTGGATGTAAGCGCCTGCCGGATAGTTCCGGTCCAGATAAATCTTCTGTTCCGGCTCCAAAGAGAGCTTGACATGAATCTGGCTGGAGGCGCCAGGCTGGAGCGTAACGGTGTTGCTCTGCTCCTCCGTCTCCGCAGACTGGGGCGCAATTTCACCGCTGTCAAGCCCCTTCAAGAACAGGTAAACATCATATGTCGTCACCAGGCCGTCGCCGTTCCGGTCTGCCTGACCCTCGTTAAAAATGGTTCCTCTGGCCCCGGTGACATAGTCCAGCAGGGCCTGGCCGTCTGACCTGTCCACCAGGCCGTTTCCGTCGAAGTCCGGTTGCCCCTGGCCAGGATGGAGCGGCTTGCCGTCTACCGTCCACAGGGCACTGGTCAGAAGTGGAGTCGTAATCGTATCCATATAAGACGCCTGGTCCTCATGGTATACATCCTGGGTAAACAGATCCACAGACAGGTCATAGGTCTGCTCCTCTTCCGTCAAATTGTACAGGGTGAAGGAGAAATCATAGGTTCCGGTCCGCTCCGGATCGTCGCCCAGCTCCGCCTTGATTTTTCCGTCGGCATAGGAGCGGTTGGCGTCCGGGCCCATCAGGATGTAGGACCCTGCGGAAATTGCAGCCCCCACGTTAGCCAGACCTGCGCCCTGCCGGAGCACCGGATAATAGCCGGTCCCCGCGCCCCCGGTGTTGGTCCTGCCCTGGAAGTCCTCCACAATGGGCACAGCCGTTGACATCAGGAGGCTCTGGCTCAGGCTTCGGATGCTGAGGCCGGTCTTCTCCGCCAGCCCCTGGTCTTGGATGTACTGGGACACCAGCGCCGCCATGCCGCTGACCTGGGGGGCAGCCATAGAGGTGCCGGACATCACTTCATATTGGTCCTCACCGCCCACGAACCCTGCGCCGCCTCTGGTTTTGCCATAGACGCAGTAGATGCTGCCGCCGGGGGCGGTGATCTCCGGCTTTAGCTCCAGAGAACCGGGAACCCCCCAGGAGGAGAAGCTGCTCATGGTATCATAAGCCTGGCCGTACTGGGCAGAGCCAATGTCCTCGTTGACGGTCACGGAGCCTGCATAGTACAGCACCTGGCCCGCATCATCCTGGACCTGGGTAGATTGAGCCCGAATGGCCTGGGCATCTGCCTGGGTGATGGACACGGCGGGGGCGTTGTACCGGTATCCCGTCAGGTCCATGTTGATGATACCGGTGGTATTATTGTAAATGATGGTGGCAATGGCGCCTGCCTCTACGGCAGCATTGGCCTTCTCGGCAAAGGCGATGCTGCCCCGGGAGCAAATGGCGATTTTTCCCTGCAAGGCATCCCCCAGGGCAGCAAAGTCTTTTGCTGTGCCGTAGCCATCCAAAAAGACATAGGGGAACTCGCCGCTGATAGAGGTCATGGGCTCGTTGGCGTAGCTTTGGGAGGCCGTATCCGAATAAGACACCGCCCGGTCCCCGAAGGTCAGGTAGTGGCCGGTGAAGCCGGAGTTATCCACAGAAGCCACCGTCAAGGCGTTGGTATAGGTGCCGGGAGAACCGGCCGTTGCCATGCTCACGCCATCTGCATACAGTGCGCCGCTGTCTGTTTTCTCCGCCCAGGAGCCAGAGTTACCCGCAGAAATGGATACGACAGCGTCACACTCTGTCAGGGAGTCCAAAATCTCTCGATAAATGTCTGCACCGGCATAGCGGCTGTTGCCAGGATTGGCAGAGCCCAGGGACAGGTTGATGGCGTCGCAGCCCAAAACGATAGCGTCTTCTATGGCGGCCAGATAGTCGGAGTCATAGGCGCCTCCTGCCACACCGAAGACCTTCATGACAATGAGCTGCGCATCCGGCGCCACCCCCTGGACATGGCATTCCTCCAGCGCATGGGCAAAGCTTCCATCCTTCCTGGGAATATAGGCATTGGCAGCAGAAATGCCTGCCACGTGGGAGCCGTGCTCACTGGACGCATCCAGGATATGGGACAGGTTTACATTCCTGTCCACGTAGTTGAAGCCGAAGGGGATCTTTTCGTTCACATACAGGGAGCTGGCCTCAAAATTTGCAAGATTCAGCTGATCCAGAACACCTTGAATCTCTTCTTCGTCCAGCAGGTCCAGCTGGGCGACATAGGTGTCATAGTCCACGCCCGCATTCTCGGCATTGCGCTGGAGGGAGTAGCGGAAAGCGTTGGCCTTGAAGCTCTGGTGGGTGACGTCAATGCCGGTGTCAATCACAGCAATGCGCATACCCTCGCCGGTGTACCCGGCAGCGTACGCCGTGGGGCTGCCGATCTGGGCGCTGGAGGTAGCCATGTTGGGGTCTGCCACCTCCTGCCTGTCCACCACCATGGGGGAGTAGCAGGTCTCCAGGATCACATCCTTCACGCCTGGGACAGCCTTTACCGTCTCAATCTGGCCATACTGCAGGCCGGCAGAGATGATGTTGGCGGCCAGGGTCATATTCCAATGGACCTCCAGCTTCTCTCCCAGGGCCTGGCTGATCTGGGCGGTGACTGTCTCCTGGTCCGCCCTCAGGGTCTCCCGATAAGCCATAGCTGCATCATTCTGCGTAATCCCTGTGGTAGAAAATCCGGCCTCCAGAGTGGATTTCTTCTCCAGGAGAATGGAAACCCGCACCATATCCGTATCCCCATAGGGAGCTTCCTCCCCCGGTTCCGCCACAATGGGCTGTTCCAACCGGGCATCCAAAGCATCGTTGTCAATCTTGGTTACGGTCATGCCTGCTTCCTGTACAGCCAGGGCAGGATTTGTGCTGCCCAGGACCAGCAGCAGCGTCAGGGCCAGAGCCAACGCCCTGATAAGCGTCTGTCTTATATGCATCGTTTGCTTTCCTCCTCCGGAACTTGTCGAGGGTGAGGCAGGCCTGGTCAAGCCGCCTCCATTCCTTGAAAAAATCTGCCCGATACCAGGAGCCGGACCTGCGCTACCTCCCGGGGCATAGGCGTACAGCTCAAGACGCACTGCCTTGGAATGCTCTGGAGCGGTAGCCCCCTGGCTTCCCCCGGGGGAAGCCAGGGGAAGCGCCTACTGCTCCAGGAACCGCATCAGGAACGCTGCCAGCTCCGCCCGGGTCGCCGCCTTCTGAGGCGCCAGGTTGAGGCTGTCACCATTGGCGATACCAGTCATCAGCCCCTCGGCTACCGCCCACTGCATTGCCTCCTCGGCCCAGGAGGAAACCCTCCCGGCGTCGGCAAAGCCCTTCAGCTCCGCCCGGGCAGTCGTATCGGCCATTTTGTAACCTGCATAGCGGTAGAGGATGACGATGATCTGCTCCCGGGTCAGCTTGCCATTCGGACGGTACTGGCCGTTGCCATAGCCCTCTACCAGGCTCTTCTCCGCCGCCCAGTTCACAGCCTCGCTGTACCAGGCGCCTTGGGCCACGTCGGTAAACGAGCCGCTGTTTTCCACAGCAGGGCATCCCTCCAGGCGATACAGAATGGTGGTGATCATGGCCCGGGTGGCCACGCCGTCGGGGCTAAAGGTGGTATCGGAGGTACCCATCATCAGCCGGTTGGACACCATATAATCCAGCGCCTGATGATACCACCGATTCTGGTTGACATCGGTAAATTGGCCGGTGGGGCAGTTGTCCCCGCCGTCGCAGGAGCCGCCGTCCTTGGCAAACAAGGCAACAAAGGCCACATCGGCAATCATCATGTGCCCCTCGGGGTTGACGGGCGCCCACTTGGAGAAGACATAGCCTTCCTCCGGCACAGGCGTGGGGATCATAGCTGCGGTGAGCACCGTACCGGCATCCAGAGTCAGCGTCGTTCTGCCCTTCAAGCTGCCGTGCGCCCCTGCCCCATAGGCAACCGTGTAGGTGCCGGTGGGGTCTGGTATGTCCGTCCGCTGGAACCGGGCCGTGAAGGTGACGTCTGCGTCCACCCGATGCCCCACTGGGTCCTTGGGGTTCCAGCTGGTAAAGGCGCAGCCTGCATTTGCAACGGGAGTGGGAACCATACCGGCGGTGAGAATCGTGTCCTTTTCCAGAGTCAGGACCGTTTCACCCTCCAGGCTGCCATTGGGACCGGCAACAAAGGTAACGGTGCAGGTCTCGGCCTCTGCGGCACGGAAGCCGGCGGTAAAGGTCACGTCGCTGTTGACGGTATAGCCCACAGGGTCGCATGGGGTCCAGCCGGAAAATACATAGCCCTCATTTGCAGCCGGAGTGGGGACCATGGCAGAGGTTAAGGTCGTACCGGCCTTCACCTCCAGGGTGGTGGTTCCCTCCAGGCTGCCGTTTTCACCGGCGGCAAAGGTAACGGCGTAGGTTTCCACAGGAGGCGTATCCACAGGCTTGAAGTTGGCGGTAAACGTCACATCGCCGTTCACTACATAGCCCTCGGGATCTTCCGGGGACCAGCTTTCAAACTGATAGCCCGAATTGGGAGCAGGCGTGGGGACGTCCTTCGCCGTCAGCGCAGCTCCCTCCTTGACCGAAATGGAGCTCCGCCCAATGAGGCGGCCGTTTCCGTCGGTGACAAAGCTTACAGTGTGCTCCTGGACGTCGCCTTTTACATCTATCGTTACAATATCCGTACCGCCCATGCAGTTTACGGAGAAGGTATAGGTCGCGCCTGCAACGAACTCATAGTCATCGTGGCGGCCGCCGTCTCCTCCGTAGTCTGCAATCCGGACCATCTGCTTCTGCTTGGGATTGGCCACGCAGAAGTCATACACACCTGCAGGAATTTGGATGGTGGCGGTGCCCGAAACCAGTACCGAGGTGGAGGTGGTGCTGCCGTTAAATCCGGCCGGAAGCACGTAGTCAAAGGGGGCCATGCTGATGTCACCCAAGCGGGAGAATTCACCGTGGGCCGGAATCACAGGACCGTAGGCGGTGGCGGTGGAATCAAAGAGAATCACATAGCCGCTGCTGTCTGCCCAGACGTTGTTGTAGCTCAGGACGATGGTTGCCGCGTTGTCCTGCTCTTCCTGGCGGACAAAGTTGGCGGTAAAGGTGATATCCTCCACAACCTCATAATCTTCAGGATCTGTGTGGCTCCATCCGGCAAACACATAGCCGTCCTCCGCCACAGGCGTGGGGATCTGCCCGGCCTCCAGAGCGTTGCCTCTCTGGACGGTGCAGGAGGTCTCTCCCTCCAGGCTGCCGTGTTCTCCGGCGGCAAAGGTCACGGTGTAAGAAGGCTCCACATCCGGCGTGACCGTAAGCTCCAGGCAATAGCTGAAGCCATCTTGCACCACGTAGAAGTCATAGGTGTAACCGGCCTGGAACTCATAGTCATCGGCACGGGCGGGATGCCACAGGTCTTTGATGTACCACATCAGGTTGCCGCCCTTGTCCGGCATCCGGACTTCCCAGTCATAGACACCGGCCGGGATGGTGATGGTGGCGGAGTTGCCGCAGACCACGGCGGAACTGTCCAAAGAGCCGTCGTTCCCCTCGGGGCAGGAGTACTCATACATGCTGGCATCTATGTCGCCTTCCTGGCTGGGCACGCTGGAATTTCCATAGAGCTCCGGATGCACATCGAAGCTTGCAGCGTCCGCATCCAGAAACAAGACATAGCCTTGATCCTCATAGGGGTTATAGCTGCCTGCCCGCATGGTGATGACCGCCGTGCCCTCTGCAATTGGCGCAAAGTTGGCCGTGTAGGTGATATCCCCCGTGACACAGTCCCCAACCGGGGAGGCGGGAGACCAGCCGGTGAAGCGGTAACCGGCCTCTGGCATCGGGGTGGGGATATCCGCCAGGAAGAGCTGCGCCCTCAAATCCTTCCTCAGAGTAGCCGCTCCATTCAGGCTGCCGTGCGTACCGGCGGCAAAGGTAACCGTGTACTGGGGCACAGCGTCCACCAGGGTCACGTTGTCCAGAACACCTACATCGTCTCCATAAGAGGTGCCCTCGTCCTTCACATAGCTCCAGGTCACGGTGTACGTGCCGGCATTCCGGAAGGTATAGCGCACGGTTTTCCAGCCGTTAAACCGGGCTGTCATCTCAGAGTTCAGCTCATAAACCTCTTTCCCGTCTACCAGGAAATAGAGGTTATCATAGATCTTTTCACAGCAAACGTCCCAGTCAAAGAACAGGGTTGCGCCGGCCTCCACAGTCACTGTGGTGGAGATGGTAGAGATGGTGTCATTCTGGGTGGCATTGCCGGAAACGGCATAGCTGCGCCCTTCGTAGAGGGTGGTAAACCAGGGGTACTCCCCATCCGTGGTGAACTGCAGCGTGCCGCCCTCCGTGTTCAGCGCTTCATCCAAGGAGCGGACATGCCAGTCATTCCGGGTGTACTGCGCTGCAAAGGTGACATCCTGGTTCACTGTCACACCCACAGGATTGGCGTTCCATCCGGCGAAGGTGTAGTCCTCATCAGCTTGCACGGTGGGAATCAGGTCTGCCGTCAGGACGGTCCCCTCCGCCACGCCCCGGCTTGTCATCCCGTAGAGCTTGCCGTGAGCGCCAGCTTGGAAGGTCACGGTATACTCTTTGCTGGGAGCCGCCAGGCCAGTGACGGACACCTCGTCCAGAAGGGCCATATCGTCGCCCGCATCGCCGCCTATGTCCTTAGCAAAGCTCCAGGACAGGGTGTAAGTACCAGCTGCCGGAAATTCATAAGTCTGGGTGGTCCAGCCGTTATATGTACCGGAGGTTTCGGAAGACAGCCGGGCAACTTGGGCGCCGTCCACCTGGAACCGGGCAACGTCGTAATTCTTTTCGGCGCTCACGTCCCAGCGGAAGGACAAAGAAGCGCCGTCTTCCACGGTGACCGTGGTGGAAATCACGGATTCCGAGTCCCCCTGTCCAGCATTACCGGAGGCGGCGCACAGCCTCTCGTCCTCGCTTCTGGTGACGGTCCAGGGGTAGTCCCCGGTGCTGGCGAAGTGGAGGCTGCCACCGGCAGCGTTCACTGCTTCATCCAGACTCTCCGTGGGAGGTATCATTTGAAACTCTGCCGTAAAGGTCGTATCATCTGACACCGTGTAGCCCACCGGATCTTCGGGACTCCAGCCGGCGAACCTGTAGCCTGCGTTGCCCACAGGGGCGGGGACCTGATCTGCCGTCAGAGCAGAATTGGGCTGCACCTGCACAGTGACATTCCCCTCCAGGGTCCCGTGGGCGCCGGCAGCAAAGGTGACGGTGTACTCGTCCGGCTCCGGCAGCAGGCCGGTTACCACCACGTTGTCCAGGGCGCCCATGTCTGCGCCCCCCGGCGCATCGGAGTTGACATACCGCCACTCCAACTGATGCACGCCGCCCGTTTCAAAGGTGTGGGTGTAACGGGTCCAGCCGTTCCAGGGGCCTCTGGCCTCATTGTCACAAGACGCAGTGTATTGATTGTCAACATAGAAGTACAAGTGCTCAAAGATGGTGCCGGAGATGTCCCAGTCGAAGGACACCGTGGCGCCGGCCTCCACCCGCACGCGGGTCATGACCTTTGAGGTGGTCCCGGCAAAGCCGGAATTGCCAGAGACCGCATACGTTCGGGTTTCCGCCTGGTCTTGCATCACCGTCCAAGGGTGGTCCTCCGACGTAGTAAAGGAGAGAAGTCCTTCCTCGCCGTTCAGCGCCTGATCCAGGGCTGTCTCGCCCTGGGCTGAGGTCCCGGCCACAGCGCTTGCCGGCAGGACGCCCAGAGCCAGGCACAGGCACAGTGCCATTGCAATCCCTCGTAACCATGTTTTCTTCATGCTTGATCCTTCCTTTCTAATCACTGTCTGCAGACAGCTGACCGCCTTGCCGGCTGCACCGGACTCCGTCTACGGGTCGCTCCCGGTAGCGTAAGCAAGTGTTGCAAATTTCTGCAACAATCTATTGTCTGCAAAAGCACTATACCACAATATCTCCCAGAAGTCAACCCAGAATTCTCCTTGCGATTCCTTTATGCGTGCAGGCCGGTAAAAACTCCTGCCCTCTCCCAGGGGAGGCCCCCACTCCAGTACGGAAAAGGAAATGCCGTTGTCTGGTATTTTTCGCCCTTGCGTCTTTCCGGAACTTTCTCTATAATAGGAACCACAAAGCCATACAAAGTGGCCAGCAGGGGAGGAATTCCATTGAGCAGACAGGAAGCAAACGAGCAATACGCCAAAGCGCTGAAGGCGGGGCAGAAGCATTACCGGGATTGTGTCATCCGGGGACGTTATCCTTATCCTCAGGTGCTGGATGAAATTCTGGACGACTCCATGGCCGCCGGCCGGGTGGACATGGGGCTCATCAGCATCCCCACCGAGGGGATTGTGGGCACCAAGGCCGCCGGACGGACCTCCGCCTTTGCCGCCAACTTCATGCCCCTTCTGGCAGCTAACACAGAGTTTGCCGCCAAATGGGTGGAGCTGTGCATGGCCCACCTGGGGGAGGGCATCCGGGACCCCATCCGCTGCTACGAATACATGGGCCGGTTTTACGTCCAGGAGGGCAACAAGCGGGTCAGCGTCCTCAAGAGCTACGGCGCCCCGGCCATCGACGCCTTTGTCACCCGGGTGATTCCCGCCTATTCCCAGGACCAGGCCGTCCAGGTTTACTATGAGTTTCTGAACTCCTTTCCCCTCACCGGCCTGTATCAGGTCCGCTTCAGCCAGCTGGGGGGCTTTGCCAAGCTCCAGGCTGCCCTGGGTTTTGAGCCGGACCACGTCTGGACCAAGGAGGAGCGGCAGCGGTTCCTCTCTGGCTACACCTATTTCCAGGCAGCCTTCCGGAAGCTGGGGGGAGAGGGCCTGCCCCTTACCACGGCAGACGCCCTGCTGGTCTGGCTCCGGGTGTACACCTTTGAGGAGCTGAAAACTCAAACCGCCCAGGAGCTCACTAAAAACCTCAGCGCCATCTGGGCCGACGTCAAAGTCCTGGCCCATCCCGCCCCCATCACCGTGAGCACCTCCCCCCAGGAGGAGCCGGACAAGGGGCTCCTGAACCGGCTCCTGGACGCTGTACGGCCCAACCACATCCATGTCGCTTTCATCAACGAGCGCAACCCGGTGGACAGCACCTGGACCAGCGCCCATGACCTGGGCAGGCAATATCTGGAGCAGGCCTTGGCCGGAAGAGTGACCGTCCGCACCTACAACATGGTCCAACCGGGAGAAAATGCCGAGACGGTGATGGAGCAGGCCATTGCCGAGGGGGCCCAGGTGCTCTTTGCCACCACGCCCCCCCTCATTGCCGCCTGCCGGAAAATCGCCGTGCGGCACCCCGGCGTTCGGATTCTCAACTGCTCCGTATCCATGCCCTACACCGGTGTGCGCACCTACTACAGCCGGATTTACGAAGGCAAGTTCATCACCGGCGCCATTGCCGGAGCCATGGCCAAAGATGACCAGGTGGGGTATGTGGCCAGCTACCCCATTTTTGGCGTCCCCGCCGGGATCAACGCCTTTGCCCTGGGGGCGCGGCTGGCTAATCCCCGGGTGAAAATTTATCTTCACTGGTCCTGCACCCCGGGCAATGCCTTGGATCTCTTCACACGGCAGGGAATTTCCATCATCTCCAACCGGGACATTCCCACCCCAGACCTGCCCCAGCAGGATTGGGGCGTGTACCAGGTTGGGCCCGGGGGCGCCATTCAGCCTCTGGCCTCTCCCTACTGGCATTGGGGCCGGTTCTATGAGAAAATGATCCGCAGCATTCTAAACGGCGGCTGGGACGCCCTGAACGCCGAGCACAGCGAGCAGGCGGTGAACTACTGGTGGGGCATGAGCAGCGGAGTGGTGGATGTACGGATCGACCCCAGCCTCCCGGACGGGGTGCAGCATCTGGCTGAAATTCTGAAGCGGGGCATTGTGGACGGCTCCATCGACCCCTTCCACCGGCTGATTTCCTCCCAAGACGGCGCTCTCCGTAACGACGGCAACCAATGGTACTCCCCGGAGGAGATTCTCCACATGGACTGGCTGTGTGACTGCGTGGAAGGCAGCATCCCCACCTTTGACCAGCTGCTGCCCATGTCCCAGGCCATGGTCCGGCTCCAGGGCGTGTATCGGGACCGAATTCCTCCGGAAAAGGAGGGGACACTCCTGTGAAGATTCTGTTGGTTTCTGACGAGGAATGCCTGTACCTGTGGGACTATTACCGGCCCGGGCGGCTGGACGGCATTGACCTGATTCTGTCCTGCGGCGACCTGAATGCAGAATACCTCTCCTTCCTGGTGACCATGGGGCGGGCTCCCGTTCTCTACGTCCATGGTAACCACGACGGCGGCTATGACAAGCACCCGCCAGAGGGCTGCACCTGCATTGAGGACCAGGTGGTCTGCGTGGGCGGCCTGCGGATTTTGGGACTGGGCGGCAGCCCCTGGTACTCCGGCGGCCCCCATCAGTACACCGAGCGGGAGATGGAGCGGCGCATCCGCCGCCTCCGCTACCGCCTCTACCGCACCGGCGGGGTGGACATTGTGGTGACTCACGCCCCGGCCCGGGGCTATGGCGACGAAGACAGCCGGCCCCACCAGGGCTTCGCCGCCTTCCTCCCCCTGCTGGACAAGTACGCCCCCCAATACTTGGTCCACGGCCATGTCCACACCCGCTACGGCGTGGGCCGCCCCCGGGTGCTGCAGCGGGGAGGCACCACCATCATCAACGCCTGCGAACGCTACCTCCTGGAGCTCCCAGATCCCCCTGCCAACGCCCCCGGGCGAAAGCGGAAGGAGCTATAAGAATTCCATGCTCCCCTGCCCTCTGCCAGAGCCAAGACGCTTATGCGCCAGGGCCGTATCAAAGCATTCTGTTAGTCTTGCGTAATATTGACACTGCGCATCCCTGCACTGCTCTGATGTTTTTCGAGTTCCTATTGCAATTCTCAAAAATGTACAGTATAATTTAACCATAGAGGCGCATGCACTGCGTCGAAATCAGTCCCATTTTGCCCCAGAGGCAGGGTGGGATACAGAAAGGAAGGACAACTATGAAAGCACAGAACCTGTGGCGAAGCTTTGCGCTTCTGCTGGCCGCTGCCCTGCTGCTAGCTGGGATTCCCGCAGTCTCTGCAATCAGCCAGGAGGGTATTAAGGAATATCCGGCTGAGGGCGGAAACATTTATGTGGACGGCAATACCGTGGTAGATGCCGACGAAACCATTACAAAGGTAGAAATCCCCGAGGAAAACGGGGAGCATGAGATCATCGCCATTGGTCACGATGCCTTTGCCGGTTGCAGCGGCCTGGAAACCGTAGTATTTCCTGCCAGCGTTCACCTCATCACCTACGGCTCCTTTGCCGGGTGCACCAGCCTGAAAAGCCTCTATTTTGAAGGAAACAGGCCATATATGGAAGACGAAGAGGAATTTCGGGACGCTGCCGAGGATCTGACCATCTATTACATAGAGGGAACAACCGGCTGGGACGAGGCTCCCTGGAACCAATATCCACAAAAAACCTGGGAGAAAGCGCCGGATCCTCTGTATACGCCCTATCCTGTGGAGAACGGAAATATTTATATAAATACAACCACTGGATTTGTGGTGGGCGTAGACTCAACCGTTACAGCCGTTGACATTCCCAACCAGGTTGGGGGCGCTGCCGTCATCGGAATTGAAAAAGAGATTTTTGTACACTGTCCTGAACTCGTGCGTGTCACAGTTCCTGCCACCGTCACGCAGATCCAACTTCCCAACTTCTACCATTGTGATCTACTGACCGAGGTTCAGGTTGCCGCCGGCAACCCCAGCTATAGCAGCTTGAACGGCATCGTATACAATGCTGATAGAACCGAACTGGTTTGTATCCCCGGTGGCATCACCGGAGCCTACCAATTCCCGGAGACGGTAACCAGCATCCACCCGGACGCACTTTACCGAAGCCGCATTACCTCCATTACCATTCCTGCCTGTATCACAGACCTCCCCCAAGGTGTGTTTGTAGATTGCAGGCAATTGGAAGAGATTCAGGTAGAGGAGGGCCATCCCAGATACCAGAGCATGGACGGATTCTTATGTGATAAGGATGGGACTCTCATAGCCACACCAAGAAAAATTGGCGGAACTCTGGAGCTGCCCGAGGGCATCCAGGCTTTGAGCTCCGAATCTGTCTATTGCCTGAACTTCCATAACGTGCGAATTCCAGCCAGCGTAACAAAGATGGAAACCCACGCCATAATCGGTTGTGACGCATTAGAAAACGTATACTTCATGGGCGATGCACCGGTAGTCGTCGAGCAGGACGCCATTTTTAACTTCTCAATCCGGATGACAATCTTTTTCCGGGAAGAGGCCCAAGGTTGGTCCGCCCCCACCTGGCAAGGGTATGATACTGCAGTCTGGGATACCTATCCCGAATATCCCTGGACAAGTCCCTTTGTCGACGTGCGGCCGGGCCAGTGGTATTTCAACAGCGTTGGCTTTGCTGTGGAGCATGAACTGATGGATGGCATGGGCTATGGAAAGTTTTGTCCCAACGACACTATGACCCGAGGCATGATGGTAACGGTTCTATACCGGCTGGCTGGAGAGCCTCAGGTTTCCACTGGCGAAAATCCCTTCTCCGATGTGAGCATGGACCGGTACTTTGGAAAAGCTGTCCTCTGGGCCAGTCAGAATCAGCTGGTTCTGGGCCGTGGTAACGGGATTTTTGACCCTGACGGAACCATTTCCCGGCAGGATATGGTAACGGTTTTCTATCGGTACGCAAAACTCATGGAATATCGTACAGATGCAACCGGCGATTTGGGCAAATTCCCAGATTCCGGCCGGGTATCTGGCTATGCAAAAAATGCCATGGCCTGGGCTGTAGGAGCTGGTCTGATCAATGGCATGACAAGTGGTAATGCCTGCATATTGTCGCCCACCGCAAGCTCCACCAGAGCTCAGGTCGCAACCGTATTCCAACGGTTTGTAGAACAAGTAGCATCGTAATCAAAAGCAAGCACAAGGGCCTGCTGCAAGCGGAGGCCAGAACCGGTTCTACAGGAGACTGTAGCAGCGAATTCTGGCCTGCCACCTTTGCAGCAGGCCCCATTTCATATGAAAAGCGGCAATTATGGACAGGCTTCCTCCCTTTTTTTCTTCGCTAGCTCCAAAATCTCCGGCATCTTCTCCAAAATCTTCCCATAATTCTCCCGGACATGGGGCCGGAGGCAATGGGTACAGTCCTTGACCCCGTTTGCCGTATAGCGGAAGCTCCCCCCGCACCGGTCGCCCAGGGCGTACAGGGGACAGTAGCAGAACAGGCAGCTAAAGGTCTCGGGATCCGCCCCCGGGTGACAGGGGTAGAATTCGCAGAGCTTGTTCTGGAAAAAATCGTAATGCTTTTCCTCCATAGGGGGACCTCCTTTGTGACGGGACGCAGGACTGGGATTTCGCAAGATGGTACCATATTCTCCCCGAACCCAGTTTGAAAAGCCAGTCTGTGAACCCTTCCTATTTTGCTTCATTATAACAGACCCCTCCCTGTCTGTCCAGCAGAGATCCTTCCCACCCAGGGAAATCAATTTTGGGTATAAATATCCGCGATATACAGTCTGCCTTTTGAGTGGGTTCTAAATTTAGTCGTATCACACCCCAGACCGTTACAAAGTCCAGCCAAAAATTAGACGAAAACGACATATAACCATCACCGTGGGCCTTTGCTGAAATTTCTTTCACAAAATTGATTTCCGTGCTTCCCACCCAGGGCGGCAGCCTTTCCTCCTACTGGACTGGCGCGGCAGCACCCGGCATTCCCCGGGCAGGGCGCCGAACGACGTGAGGCGGATGAGGAACGGGCGATATCTGGCAGACTGGTAGGCAGGATCGGCAAAAACGTAACATGTTCCCTTCTGAACGGAACTGCATATCAACCAGCCAGGTTTCGCCCTTTCTCATCCGTCAGCCTTCGGATGCCAGCTGGAATCATAGAGTCACTTGCCACTGGCAAGTGATGAGATCCCATGGCCCTTCGCGCCTACCCTGGGGCAAGGCAGTCTCTTCAGGCCGTTCTGCATCCCCAACCGGCATGTCGCAAATATGGCACCCCCATGTCCCGGAACGGAGACAGGGGGTGCCATATTGACAGAAAGGACCGGGTTATACCAGAAAAACCATTACTTTTTCTTTAACTCGATCGTCATCTCGCCGCCCTCGGCAGGGGCGGTGGTGATGGTGGTGGTGTCGCCCTCGTAGCCCTCGGGAAGCTTCAGGGTGTGGATCTCGTAGGCGTAAGGGGGCAGGGTGAATTCACACACGCCGTTTTCGTCAGACTGATAGGTGGCGCAGGTTGTATCATCGCAGACCTGGCAGGTGACACCTGCCACAGGCTGACCGTTCTGGTCCACATACTTGACGGTATAGGTGACCTCGGACGAGGTCGTGGCAGACGTGGTGGGCCGGGCCGTGGTAGAGGGCTTGGTGCCGTCAGCGTACTGCCAGGAGACCGTGGCATTGCCGTTTTCATCTGCCAGGGAAGTGGCTACCACTTCGTTGACATTTTCCTCGTTGGCAAAGAGGATGACTTGCATCAGCGGCGTCTCGCTGTCCAGAGCGTTGTACAAGCACATACTCGAATCGCCGTAGCCAGTGGTCTCTATGCTGTCAATGGCGCTCTGGAACGCATAGCCCTCCTCCGTCTGGCAAGAGAGCACAGCGGGCTGAGAACCGTCATAGTTACAGTACATGAAGAGCGTCTCAGGGTCCACGTCAGGAGCCAGAGTCAGCAGAACATCTGCAGTGCCACCGGGCACAATGTAGAAAGTGGTGTTCTCAGGCAGCTGGCTGGGGTCGTCAAAGACAATCTCCTTGGCGTCGGGATTGGTGACGGTCAGCGTAGTGGCATCGCCGAACAGGTAAGTGGGGTTGGCATCCACCGCAGCGGCAGCGGCATCGCCGGAAAGTAACTCGATGGTGTCAATCCACAGGGTATCCTCACCGTCTTCGCTTGCTTCGTCCTTGCAGTAGGCAACCGATACGGTGTATTCCCCATCGGCGTCGAAGGCGTAGGCGTAGGTCGTCCAATCGCGCTCTCCGCCGAAGCACTTCACGGTCTCACCGTTGACGCGGATCTGCATCAGGTCAAAGGTGGCTTCGCTGGATACCTTGAAGGTAACGGCCACCGCGTCGCCGGCCTTGGCGTTCACCGTGGCGTTCACCACAGCCTCGCTGCGGTTGACCTGATGGTTGGAGGAAGCCACCACAGCGCGGCCGTCCTGCTCCCCCGCCACCATGGGCCAGGAATACTCATCGGTATCATTGGTAAACACCAGAGAGCCGCCCTCTGCATTCAGCGCAGACGCCAGCTCCGCCTCGGAGGAGGGCTCCACATTGGGCTTCGTGCGAGGAATGCCGTACTGCATGATGGACTCGGTGTAGTCGTCCCCCAAAAACAGCTCAAAGAGGTTGATAAAAGAATCCGCATCAGACTGAGAGCCGGCCTCCAGGAAGCAAATCGTACCGAACCGGTCCACCACGATGGAGGTGGGAATGGAATCCACGCCAAAAGCGCTTGCCAAATCCGGCGTGTCCTTTGCCACAGGGAAGGTCATACCCTTCTCGGCAGCATACTGCGCCAGCACATCGTCAGTATCCTCGGGTTCGCAGGAAAGGGCAATGACCTCTACCCGGTCCTGATACTGCTCATACGCCTGCTGCAGGAAGGGGAACTCAGCGCCGCAGGGGCCGCACCAGGTAGCCCAAATATTGATGAGCACCATATCCTTTTCCTTCAGCACTTCAGACAGGGTCACAGTCTTGCCGTCAAAGGTGGTGACGGTGAAATCCTGTATCTTGTCGCCCATCTGATAGGAAACCGCTTCCCCCTCGGTGGGAGCAACCGTCTCCTCGGTGGGAGCAGAGGTCTCAGGAGCGGAGCTCTCGGGGGCCGGCTCACTGGTGGACTGCACGCCGTCGGTATTCTTACAGCCGGCGCACAGAAGCATTGCCAGCGCCAACAGCAGGCAAAGCAGCGTTTTTGTATGTTTCATATTGTTTTCTCCTCTCGTCGCGTCTATGTTATGTGAGAATAGCACAATTTATTTTCCCTGTCAAGGATTAGAACGAGAATTTCAGGATCACGGCAGCATTTACTTTTCGGCATATAGTTGTATTAAACTTCTCTTGATGCAGATAATCTATTGATTCATCCTGTAGGCAGACCTTGCGAATTCCCGAGACTGCAAACAGCGCCGGCCTGCCCCCGGGGGAAGCCAGGGGTGTTGCCGCGTCAGGACGGAACAAGGAAATGCTGTCTCCCTGGTCTGGATGGAACTTTTTGTTGCGTGAAGCCGCACCGTGTGCTATAATTCATACATCAAAAAAGAGAGGAAACGGATGATGAAAAAGCAAATGCAAGCGATACGCTGGGTCATGACGCTGGCAACCATTTTGGTTCTGGCGCTTTTGGCCTGGCAGTGTGTGGACATCTATCTGGAAGGCAACCGCCCATCCAATTTAGATGCCAACGGCGTGTACCGCTCCCCTGTATTCAGCGTGGAAATTGTGGAAGCACGTCTGCGGCCCCTTCTGCCTGTGCTGGCGGTTTATGGACTGATGACCCTGGGGGCATTGATCCTGCAATCCACCGGCAAAGGAGTGAGGCCCCGGGGCTCCCATTCCCCCGAAGACCGTTTGCACCTTCTGAAGGCCCATGTGGCTACGCTTCCCGATGAGGCAAAAGCCCTGGAGCGGCAGCGCCGGGTCATCTGCATGGCTGCTGCCGTGGCGGTGCTGGCCTGCGCCGTGCCGTGCCTGGTCTACCTCCTTGACCGGGAGCATTTCACCTCCTGGGATCTGGAGCAGGTGATGGGGCAAATGCTGCTCCATGTTGCCCCCTGGATCGCAGCCGCCTTTGCAGTGGTTTTCGCAGCTTCCTTTGCCTGCTGCCGCAATGTGAAGCGGGAAATCACGGCCCTCCAGGGCCATGTGGGAAAGGCAAAGCCGGAAGCTCCCGCCCCCCGCCGGATGCCCGTGGGGGCTCTGCGCGCCGGCCTGTACGCGGTCGCCATTGTGTTCATCGTGCTGGGTGTGATGAACGGCGGCCTGCGGGATGTGCTGGTGAAGGCGGTCAATATCTGCACGGAGTGTATCGGCCTTGGCTAAGCTCACCCATTGGCTCCGGAATCACCTGCCCACCCAGCGCAGGCTCATCCAGCTCTACGCCGCCCTCCTTTACAATGCCCATCTGAAGGGCTATATCTCCGGCAACATCTACACCGGCAGCACCAAAAGCGTTTGCGTGCCGGGCTTCAACTGCTATTCCTGCCCCGGGGCCGTAGGCGCGTGTCCCCTGGGCGCTCTGCAGAACGCCATTGCCTCCTCCGGCAGCCGCACGCCGGTGTACGTCCTGGGCATTCTGCTGCTCTACGGCATCACCCTGGGCCGCACCATCTGCGGCTTCCTGTGCCCGGTGGGACTGCTGCAGGAGCTGCTCCACAAAATTCCCTCGTTCAAAGTTAAGAAAGGCCGCGTCACCCGTGTGCTGAGCTATCTGAAGTATGTCATCTTGGCAATTTTTGTGATTCTGGTTCCCCTTTGGTACGCCCTGCAGAGCTACCCGGTGCCCGCGTTTTGTAAGTACATCTGTCCGGCGGGCACCTTTGAGGGCGCCATCGGCCTGCTGTCCAATCCGGCCAATCGCGACAAGTTTTCCATGCTGGGCATCCTCTTCACCCGCAAATTTGTGATCATGCTGATCATCGCCCTGGCCTGTGTGTTCATTTACCGCGCCTTTTGCCGCTTCCTCTGCCCCCTGGGCGCGATTTATGGCCTGTTCGCCAAAATCGCCGTGGTTGGCGTCAAGGTGGAGGCTCCCAAGTGCACCAGCTGCGGCCGCTGTACGGCGCAATGCCCCATGGATATCCGCCGTGTGGGCGATCATGAGTGTATCCACTGCGGCCGGTGTATTGACGTCTGCCCTACAGGGGCCATCTCCCTCAAGGCCGGTCGCATCACCCTCCGCGGTCCACAAACCGATGCCCCCTCAGAGCAGCAGCGGCGTGGCCGCCGTATTCGCCTGGTGGCCTGGGCCGTGGCTCTGGCGGTGCTGGTCGGCGCGCTGTGGTATTTCAACCGGCCCGAGCCTGCCACGCCGGCGCCCGAGGCCCCTGTGACCACAGCCCCCGTTGAGGACGATACCCCCGTGGGCTACGAGGTCGGGATGCGCGCACCAGACTTTTCCGTCCCGGTGTACGGGGCGGATGGGAGCGTCTTTACCCTGAGCGAGCACCGGGGCAAGCCGGTCATTGTGAATTTCTGGGCCACCTGGTGTACCCCCTGCTGCGGCGAGCTGCCTTACTTTGACGAAATATACCGCACCTACGGCAACGACGCGGCAGTGGTGGCCATCCATTCCGACCTGGTGACCGACGATGTGGAGGCTTACCTTGCAAACTATGATTATCAGCTTCCCTTCGCCCTGGACGAAACCGGCTCGGTAATCCAGTCCTTCGGCGGCTCCACCATGCTACCCCAAACCATCGTCATCGACGCAAACGGCATCATCGTCTACAACGCCGTTGGCTCTGTGACCTACGAGGCCCTGGAAAACCTGCTGTCCCAGGCGGAGGAATCCGCAAAATCCTAATCAAGACCACAAAACGGGCCGGAGAATTGGAAAAAAGCTTCCAATTCTCCGGCCTGTTTTCATGCTGCTGTCATAAGCTTCTGCTAAAAGACGAGCTGATATGATCAAACGTCCGGCTCAATTTCTTTAAAAGTGCGGCCTTCATGAGTAAATTAAAAACCAGCGCATTCCTGTTTGATACACTTCCTCTATCAGAGGCAAAGAAGACAGGGAATATGATACCGCATAAAAAATCCCGGCAGTGAACGGAACACCGTGCTGCCAGGATTCTGTGATGACGGGTCAGAAATTCTGCCCCGCGCTTTCGTCGAAATGCTTGTTGATCTGCTCCGTGAATTCCACCGCTGCGTTGTAGCCCATTTTCTTCTGGCGGTTATTCATGGCGGCGGCCTCCAGGATGACGGCCAGGTTGCGGCCGGGGGTGATGGGGATAGTGATTTGGGGGACCTTGACCCCCAGAATGTCGATACACTGCTCATCCAGTCCCAAGCGGTCATAGATTTCGTGGTTGCTCCAGGGAACGATGTTGATCACCAGGTCGATGACGTTCTCCCCCTTGATGGCACCCATGCCAAAGAGCTTTGCCACATTGATGAGGCCGATGCCCCGGAGCTCAATGTAGTTCCGGATCAAGTCCGGCGCGGTGCCCATGAGACTGGTGGAGGAGATTTTTTTAATCTCCACCGCATCGTCTGCAATGAGCCGGTGGCCCCGCTTGATGAGCTCCACAGCGGCCTCACTCTTGCCGATGCCACTCTCCCCCACCAGGAGCAGGCCCTCGCCGTACACGTCCACCAGGACGCCGTGGCGGGTAATCCGGGGAGCCAGGGCGCTTTTCAGGTAGGAAATCAGGCTGGAGACCATGTAAGAGGTGGTCTCCTGGCAGCGCAGAATGGTGATATCATGCTTTTTGGCCATTTCCACGCAGGTCTCGTCCGGGTCCATGTTCCGGGCGATAATGAGGGCGGGGATTTTAAAGGAAAACAGCCGGTCGAATATGATACTCCGCTGCTCCTGGGAAATTTTCCGCAGGTAGCTCATCTCCACATTACCCAGTACCTGCAGACGCATAGGCTCAAAGTGGTCGAAGTATCCCGCCAGCTGCAGCCCGGGCCGGGAGACGTCCTCCACCGTCACACGAATGGATTCATAGTCACTGGACCGGTAGGCCGGGGTCAGCTGAAACTCCTGTACCAGTCGGGTCAAGGGCACGCTGTAGGTGTCGATCATGACTGTCACCTCATTCCAATTTTCACAAAATCGATTATACCGAATTGCTCTGGGAATATCAACCGGATTTCAAAAAATTTTGGTTTTTTCCCGTTTTCCCCTTGCAATTTGGGGCCACATCTGATATTATATGGGCTGTGTCCGTCCGGATTCGTCCGGCGATTTTCCCATGGATTGGAGGTGCAGCTAATGGCTAAGTGCGATATTTGCGGCAAGGGCGTTACCTTTGGCATTAAGGTCTCCCATTCCCACAGACGGTCCAACAGAATGTGGAAGCCCAATGTGAAGCGCGTCAAGGCGATTGTCGACGGTACTCCGCGCCATGTATACGTCTGTACAAGATGTCTCCGTTCCAACAAGGTTGAGCGTGCCATCTGATCCCACCCCTGCCATAAATTACGGCATAGCCTGTTCGGCTATGCCGTTTTTTATAAGTCCCCGCTCCCCGGAGCAGGCATAGGCATCCCCCTAGGCTAACCCCGCTAATCGGCCAGAATTACGCAAAGGCACTGTAGGGGCACACAGCGTGCGCCCCTACAGGGGGGTACCATCGCTCCCGTCTGCCCCCGAGGCGTAGGGTGCGGCCTCCTGGACGCACCCTGCGCCGCTCCCCACAGCTGGTCCCTGGAAAGCCGCTCGGTACTCGTCTGAACGGCATTCCTATGCTCCCAGGGAAAGGCCGATGCGCTCAAAACAGCTCTGTCAACTGACAGAACGCCTCAAGCCGGGCCTCCCAGGCCTCCGGGTTTCCGAAGCCGTAGGCGGCCCAAACGAAGGGAATCCCGGCCAATCTGGCGGCCTCCAGGTCCCCCTGGGTGTCGCCCACATAGGCGGCGCTGGTAATTCGGTTCCGCTCCATCACCAGGCGTATGGTCTCCCCCTTACACAGCCCGGTTTCGCCGAAGCAGGCATGGTCCCGGATGAGGCCCCCCAGCTTTCCCTTTTCCAGCAGCAGCTCAATGTAGCCCTTCTGGCAATTGCTGACGATAAACAGCCGATGGCAGCGGGAGAGCGCCTCCAGGGTCTGCCGGACCTGAGGATAGAAAATTTCACAGGGGTCATCCTGCATCACCCGGTCCTCCCAAGCCATACAGGAGTTCATGAGCCTCCGCCGTTCCTCCGGCCCCTGGTCCGGCAGAAAGGCCAAAGCAATTTCGTCCATGGTTTTGCCAAAGAGCGGGCGAATGCCCTCTGGCGTGCAGGTGGGCTCCCGCCCCGCCTCCTCCAGAGCCAGGTTCCAGCCCCGTACCACCAGATCCACAGAGTCCCACAAGGTCCCATCCACGTCAAAAATCAAGCTCTCCGGGTTCATGCCGTCTCCTCCAGATCCTTCATGGTTTTCCGGAATTGGCAGGCAAAGGTACACACCGTCGTCAGCACTGCCAGCGTGTCCGCCACAGGCTCCGCCAGGAACACCGCCATGGCCTTCTCCTCTCCCGTCCGGAACAGAAGAGGCAGAATCAGGATCAAGGGAATGAGTAAAATAATTTTTCGTAAAACCGCCAGAAACAGAGACGTTTTGGCATTGCCCAGGGCAATGAAGGTCTGCTGGCAGGCGATCTGGGCCCCGAAGATGACCGAGGCCGCCATATAGATCCGCATGGCCCAGGCGCTGTAGGAAATGAGGGTTTTGTCCGTGGCAAAAATCGACGCCAGCGTCCCGGGGAACACCATAGCCAGAAGCCACAGAAGGGCGGAATAGCTCAGGCAGCAGATGAGTAACAGCCGGAAGGCCGATTTCACCCGCCGGGCATTTTTTGCCCCAAAGTTGTAGCTGATGATGGGCTGCGCCCCCTGGGTCAGGCCCTGAAGGGGCAGCATGGAAAACTGCATCACGCTGGCCAGGATGGTCATGGCTCCCACCGCCAAATCCCCGCCGTAGCGCTGGAGGGAGGCGTTGAAGCACACAGAGATAACGCCCTCCGTGGACTGCATGATAAAGGGAGACAGGCCCAGAGCCAGGCACGGCCCATAGAGCTTCCAGTCCAGCCCCAGGTTCTCCCGCCGGATGCGCAGGCCGGTCTTCTTGCCCAGAAGGAACCGCACCACCCACAGGGCGGACAGGCCCTGGGAGATGATGGTGGCCAGGGCGGCCCCCGCCACCCCCATTCCCAGGCCCAAAATCAAAACGGCGTCCAGAATCATGTTGGCCACCGCGCCAATGAGCACACTGACCATGGCCACAGAGGCAAATCCCTGAGCGGTGATAAAGGCATTGAGCCCCAGGGCCAGCTCCACAAACACCGTGCCCAAGGCATAGATTTTCATATACTGCACCGCATAGCCAATGGTTTCCTCACTGGCCCCAAAGGCCATCAGAAGCGGCCGACTAAAAATCAGAAACACCACGGTCAGGATCAGACCCGCCGACACCGCACCAGTGACGCAGTTGCCCAGGATCTTCTCCGCTCCCGCCCGGTCTCCCCGGCCCAGGAAAATGGAGGCCCGGGTGGCCCCGCCCATGGCGGTGAGGGCCGCAAAGGCGGAAATGATCATAATGAGACTCATGCACACCCCCACGCCGGTAAGGGCCGTCCGCCCCACCACGGGGATGTGGCCGATGTAAATCCGGTCCACCATATTGTATAAGGCGTTCACCAGCTGGGCGGTGATGGTGGGCAGAGCCAGCCGCAGCAGCAGCTTCCCCACGCTCCCCTGGCCCAGGTCGCCGGTTTCTCTTTGGTTCATACCCGCAAGCTCCTCCCTGATCCTGGTTTCCGGCTTGCGTCCTCAGCCCGCCGGGCGTGAGCTGGGCGCTCCAGCTTCTCCAGCGCCACATTCTCTTCCATGGCTTCTATCATTCCCATTTTTTTCATCAATTTCTCCTGCCTCACTCCGGGTAGCACATGTGGGCCTCATCCAGGCGCAGCAGCGTCTTCTCCAGGTACCGGCCAGCCAGGAGCTTTGCCATGGGCAGGTTCATGTCCAGGTAGTTCCCGCAGTCCCGGGCCGCAGCGCCGGGTACCGGCCCCTCATAGTCCCGGATGAACCGGAACATAGCCTGGACCAGCTCTTCCACATCTCGGGGCTCCAAATCCCCGGCCAGCAGGAGATAGAAGCCGGTGCGGCAGCCCATGGGGCCAAAGTACACCGTCCGGTCCTTCCAATCCGGGTCATTGCGCAAATAGGTGGCCCCCAGGTGTTCTATGGTGTGGATCTCCGCCGTATTCATCACCGGCTCCCGGTTGGGGGCCGTCATCCTAAGATCGAAGGTGGTTACCGTCTCCGCTCCCATTCGATCTTTCCGGGACACATACAGCCCCGGCTCCAGGGTCAGGTGATTCACCGTAAAGCTGGCAATTTTCTCCATATGCTCATTCCTCCAGAATGTATCTCAAATCCTGCACCGTGGTGGCAATCCGGTCCGCTCCCGCCGCCTCCAGCTCCTGCCGGGAGCCATAGCCAAACAGGACGCCGATGCAGGGCAGGCCATTTTCCCGGGCGCCAAGCACATCATGCTCCCGGTCCCCCACCATAACGGCGCCCTGACGTCCCTGCTGCGCCAAAGCATAGGCCAGGACGCTGGCCTTGGTGCACCGGCTCTCGTCCAGGGTGCTGCCGGCAATACAAGAAAAAAATCCGGCCAGCTCAAAATGCTCCAAAATCTCCACCGCCATATGTTCCGGCTTGGAGGTGGCCACCACCAGGCGCTTTCCCCCCTCCCGGAGCCCCTGCAGCAGGGCCGGAATGCCGGAGTAAACCGCGTTTTCAAACTTTCCCCGCTGCTCATAGTACTCCCGGAAGAGGGCCACCGCCTGCTGGGTCTCCCCCTCCGTCATGGCCTCATACCGCCGGAAGGAATCCCACAGCGGGGGGCCAATATACCGGTTCAGGCTGGGCCGGGAGGGGACCGGCCTGCCCATGCGCGTCAGGGCGTAGGCCACAGAGTTGGTAATCCCCGGGCTTGAGTCGGTCAGAGTCCCATCCAGATCAAAATAAATGGTTTCGTATCTCATAAGTTACCTCACCCGTCACAGTTGGCCGCATCTATGGCAATGACCAGCAGAAGACCGGCCAGCTCCTGGGTCCGGTCCCCGAATTCCAGCACGTAGGTATCGCCCCAATGGAAGGGCTCTTTGGAAATGGTCATTACCGTGCCGGCAGGGGACGTCACCTGATAGTCCCAGCCCAAAAAGTCTCCTTCCACCTGCCAATTCAGGTAATCCACCTCGTATCGGGGGCGGAAGAGGGTGAACCGCTTGTCCACACGGCCCAGGCTGCGGCCCCGGGCGGAAATTTCAAACTTAGGCATCATTGTAAGCAGACGCTCCTGGATCAGCCCCACTTCCTCCCCGGTACCATGCTCATACACATGAATCCGGTGTCCCAGAGTCCACACTTCCGCCTTCACATAGTACTTAGGACTCCCTGTCTCGTCATATACATCATATGTATCGGACCAGGAGAACACCCGCTGGCGAATCAAAAGCTTCATTCCTTCGCCTCCTTTTTCCCATATCATACCGCAGAGCCCACCAATTTGCAAGGTCTAAAGGCTGAGCCCCAAAGGGACAGCATTTACTTTTTTGCACTGGCGCGCTGAAACGGCTGGTATGGACATAAGTTCACCAGCTTCAGCACTACTACCTGATGTGCAATGGAGGGACAGCTCCCTGGCTTCCCTCTTTCCCCCGGGGGAAGGGCGAGCGCGCCCATGCAAGGTCGCGCGCCTCCTACCAGCCTGTCCTCTAAAAATGAGCCTGTGCAAATCGGCGGTCCGTTGCGGTATATTGTAATGCTGCTTTGCTTTTCCCCAGCTCTTGCTGTGCAAACGTCCACAAAGGGCGGACGCATTTCCGGCAACCTCGACAAAAAATGCACCCAAAATTTGTGACTTTCTCCAATTCTGAGTTTTCCCGATTGACTTTCGGCAGATTTATCATATCATAAAATGGATGTAGCAATTTGAACGATGCCCCCGGAGAATTCACAATCTCGTTTGGGCAGAAATCACAATTTCAAAGGAGCTGGATTATGATTCAATCACTGGAATCCCTCCATCGCGCCGCACAGGAGCGAGGGAGCAGAGTTCTGGCTGTAGCTGCGGCCCAGGACGCAGAAGTGCTGCTGGCTGTGGACGCTGCCAGGAAGCTGGGAATTGCCACAGCTATCCTGGTGGGCGACGAGGAACAAATTCGTGCCATCGCCCAAGCTCATGACATTCCCCTGGAGCCCCACCGGATTCTCCCAGAGCCCGATAAAGTCCAGGCATGCCGCACCGCCGTGAAGCTGGTCCGGGACGGACAGGCTGACGCGGTGATGAAGGGTATTGTAGACACCTCCATCATTTTGAAAGCCGTGCTGGACAAGGAAATCGGCCTGCGGGATGCACCGGTTCTGTCCCACGTGGCCTTGTTTCAGGTTCCGGGCTACGACCGCCTGCTCTACGTAACTGACGCGGCCATGAACATTGCCCCCGATCTGGAAGCCAAAAAGCACATTGTATCCAACGCCGTGAAGGTGGCCCACGCCCTGGGTAACCCCAATCCCATTGTGGCCTGCCTGTGCGCCGTGGAGAAGGTAAATCCCAAAATGCCTGCAACCCTGGACGCCGCAGCTTTGGTAGAGGCAAACGCAACAGGCGCTCTTCCCGGCTGCACCGTCATCGGCCCCCTGGCCCTGGACAACGCCGTCTCCCCCGAGGCCGCCCGTCACAAGGGAATTACCGATCCCAACGCCGGTCACGCCGACATTCTCCTGGTTCCCAACATTGAGACTGGCAACGTGTTCTACAAGTCTATGGTCTTCATGGCCAAGTCCCAGAACGCCGGCCTCATCGTGGGCGCCAAGGCCCCCGTGATCGTCACCTCCCGGGCGGACAGCGAGCAGACCAAGCTCAACTCCATTGCCCTGGCTCTGGCCGTTGCGGCTACCAACCTGTGATGAAGGAGTACGTATATGGAAGAATATAAAATACTGGCCATGAATTTCGGTTCCACCTCCACCAAGGTCGCCGCCTATGAAGGGGACACCCAGCTGCTGCAGAAGGTGTTTCACCACAGCCCCGAGGATCTCCAGGGCGTCAGCAGCATGGAGGACAACGCCGCCCTGCGCAAGCCCCTGATCCTGAACTATCTCAAAGAGCAAGGGGTGGATTTAAAGGAATTTGACGCCATTGTGGGCCGGGGTGGCCTGGTGCGGCCCCTTCTGGGCGGCACCTATGCCGTCAACGAAAAGATGCTGGAGGATCTGCGCAGTTGCACCTACGGCACCCATGTATGCAACCTGGGTGGCATCCTGGCTGCGGAAATTGGCCAGGAGCTGGGTAAGCCCGCCTATGTGGTAGACCCCCCTGTCATTGACGAAATGTCCGACCTGGCCAAGCTCTCCGGCAGTCCGGACTTCCCCCGCCGTCCCCTCTTCCACGCCCTCAACCAGAAGGCCATTGCCAAGCGCTACGCCACCGAATACGGTCTCTCCTATGACTCCCTGCGCCTCATCGTGGCCCATATGGGCGGCGGTGTCACCGTGGGCACCCACCTGTACGGCAAGGTCGTAGACGTGAACAACGGCCTGGAGGGCGACGGCGCTTACACTGCCGAGCGGCCCGGCAGCCTGGCTGTGGTGGATGTGCTGCGGGCAGCCTTCAGCGGCAAATATGGCACCACCTTCCAGGAGCTTCGGGAGTTCTTCACCTTCCACTGCGGCCTGGCCGCTTACACCGGCACCAACGACGGCCGGGAGGTGTCCCGCCGGATCAAGGAGGGCGACAAGGAAGCCGAGCTTGCCTACCGGGGTATGGCCTATCAGGTCGCCAAGGAAATTGGCGCCGCTGGCGCCGTGCTTCAGGGCAAGGTGGACGCCATTTTGCTCACCGGCGGCTTTGCTTATGACTCCATGCTGATGGGCTGGATTAAGGAATACATCAGCTACCTGGCTCCTGTGTACATCTACCCCGGAGAAGACGAAATGCTCTCCCTGGCTCAGGGCGCCATCCGGGTTCTGAAGGGTCAGGAGGAGGTCCAGGTATATTGAAGCGCATCCAAATGATTACCGGCCACTACGGCAGCGGAAAAACCGAGTACGCCGTAAACCTGGCTCTCCGGCTGGCAGCGGAGGGCAAAAAAACCGTCCTGGCCGATCTGGACATTGTCAACCCCTATTTCCGTTCCTATGAGCAGACCAAGCGGCTGGAGGCCGCCGGCATCCGGGTCATCGTCACCTCCTGCGGCGGCGTGGCGGACATTCCCGCCATCAACCCGGCAGTTTTGTCCGTGTTTCAGGACCGGAGCTGGACCGGCGTCCTGGACATCGGCGGCGACCCCATCGGCGCCCGGGTTCTGGCTCGCTTTGCCCCCCAGATTCAGGGGGAGGAATTTGACCTTCTGTACGTCCTCAATGCCAACCGGCCGGAGACCCGGAATGTAGACCGGGCCCTGGCCTACATGCAGGGCATCGAGGCCGAATGCCGCCAAAAGGTCACAGGCATTGTAAACAACACCCATCTTTGTGGCGAGACCACCGCCGCAGAAATCCTGAAGGGCGCGGACCTGGCCGGCCAGCTGTCCCGGCAGACGGGCCTTCCCGTCGTCTGCCACGCTGTGGAGCGTCGGCTCGTGCCTCAGGTTGAGAACACCTTGATAGAACCCATTTTGCCAATGGATCTCTATATGAAAAAACCCTGGGAAATCACCACTTGTGAGGAGGAACATCTACTATGGCCGGAACCGTAACCTTCCGTCGGGACAGGTGCAAGGGCTGCGAGCTGTGCACCCTGGTCTGTCCGAAGCACATCATCGTCATGGACGAATCCACCACCAATCGCAAGGGATATCATCCCGCCACGGTGCGCCCCGAAGACATGGAGAAATGCGTGGGCTGCGCCAGCTGCGCCAAAATCTGTCCCGATTCTATCATCACCGTAGAACGCACATAAGGAGGATCCTATGGAGAAAGAACTGTGGAAAGGCAATGAGGCCGTTGCCGAGGCCGCCATTCGTGCCGGCTGCAAATACTTCTTCGGCTATCCCATCACCCCGCAAAACGAAATTCCTGAATATCTGTCCCTCCACCTGCCCCAGGTGGGCGGCTGCTTCATCCAGGCTGAGTCTGAGGTTGCCGCCATCAACATGGTCTACGGCGCTGCCGGCTGCGGCGTCCGGGCTATGACCTCCTCCTCCTCCCCCGGCATCTCCCTGAAGCAGGAGGGCATCACTTATATGTGCGGCGCGGAGCTGCCTGCTGTCATCGTGAACATGATGCGCGGCGGTCCCGGCCTGGGCACCATCCAGCCCGCCCAGGGCGACTATTACCAGGCCACCCGGGGCGGCGGCAACGGCGACTACCGCCACCTGGTCTTCGCCCCCGCCACCATTCAGGAGGCTGCGGACTATGTCCAGATTGCCTTTGACGTGGCCGACTACTACCGTAACCCCGTCATGATCCTGGCCGACGGCATGATCGGTCAGATGATGGAGGCCATTGAGTGGCATGAGATTCCCAAGCGGGAGCTGCCCCCCAAGACCTGGGCCACCACCGGCACCAAGGGCGAGCGGGAGCCTAACGTGATCAACTCCCTGTACATCGATCCCAATCTCTGCGCCGACCACAACGAGCGCCTGGCCGCCAAGTACCGGGCCATGGAAGAGAATGAGACCCGCTGGGAAGAAGTGAACACGGAAAACTGTGAAATCCTGTTCGTTGCCTATGGCACTCCCTCCCGGATTACCCGGGCCGCCATCCGCCTTCTGGAGAAAGAGGGCATCAAGGCCGGCCTCCTGCGGCCCATCACCCTGTGGCCCTTCCCCGGCAAGGCTCTGAAGAACATTGCCATGCAGGACAGCGTGAAGGCTGTGGTGGATGTGGAACTCAGCATGGGCCAGATGATCGACGACGTGAAAATCGCCCTGGAGGGCTGCCGTCCCGTGTCCTTTGTGGGCAAGGCCGGCGGCGTGGTTCCCACGCCCGCCGATGTGGCCGCCGTGGCGAAACAGGCAATTGGGAGGTAAGAAAAATGGCGATTGTATACCAGAAATCCAAGGGTCTGACCGATGCAGAGCTGCACTACTGCCCCGGCTGCACCCACGGCATCATCCACAAGCTGGTTGCCGAAACCCTGGAGGAAATGGACGTCCTGGGCAACACCATCGGCGTGGCTCCCGTAGGCTGCTCCGTGTTTGCCTATAACTACTTCAACTGCGACATGCACGAGGCCGCTCACGGTCGGGCTCCCGCCGTGGCCACCGGCATCAAGCGGGTCTCCGCACCGGGCACCATCGTCTTCACCTACCAAGGTGACGGCGACCTGGCCGCCATCGGCACGGCAGAGATCATCCACGCCGCCATGCGTGGGGAGAAAATCACCACCATCTTCATCAACAATGCCATTTACGGCATGACCGGCGGCCAGATGGCCCCCACCACCCTGGTGGGCCAGAAGGCCACCACCGCCCCCTTGGGCCGCCAGAAGGATCACTACGGCTCCCCCATCCGCATGGCCGAGATCATCAGCACCCTGGAAGGCTGCGCCTATGCCACCCGGGTCTGCGCAACGGACATCCCCAATCTGAATAAGGCCAAGAAGGCCATTCAGAAGGCCTTCCGGCTGCAGCAGGAGGGCGCTGGCTTCACCTTCGTTGAGGTTCTGGCCTGCTGTCCCACCAACTGGGGCAAGACGCCGGCCGCCTCCATCGAATGGCTGAAGGAGAACATGATTCCCTACTTCCCTCTGGGAGTTTACAAAGACATCACTGCGGAGGTGAAATGACATGACCAATGAAATTATGATCGCCGGTTTCGGCGGACAGGGCGTCATGGCCATCGGCAAGACTCTGGCCGAGGCAGGGATGAAAGAGGGCAAGGACGTATCCTGGCTGCCCTCCTACGGTCCGGAAATGCGGGGCGGCACCGCCAACTGCTGCGTGGTCATCTCCTCCGAGCCCATCATCTGCCCCATTGTTCTGGAGCCCACAGAGCTCATCGCCATGAACCTGCCCTCCCTTTTGAAGTTTGAGCCCACCGTGGTTCCCAACGGCACCGTGTTCGTCAACAGCTCCATCATTCAGGAGAAGGTCCAGCGTACAGACCTCCGGGCCATTTATGTCCCCTGCCTGGAGATTGCCCAGGAGCTGGGCAATCTGAAGGTTGCCAACATGGTCATGCTGGGCGCCTACATCGAGGCCATGGGGAACTTGGGCACCGAGACCATCAAGGAGATGCTGGTGCACATGTTCACCGGCCCCAAGGCCAAGCTGGTAGACCTGAACATTGAGGCCCTGCGCCGGGGCGCTGCCTGCGTCCGGTAAGGGGAAGGGAGTACGACTATGGATCTCGACATTCAAATCATCAGAACCAAGAGCCCTAAGGAGAAGCCCCAGAGTGAGGCCAACCTCTCCTTCGGTAAGCTGTTTACCGACCACATGTTCCTGGTGGAATACACCGAGGGACGGGGCTGGCACGACGCCCGGATTCAGCCCTACGGCCCCCTGGCCATCGATCCGGCCTCCCCTGTGCTCCATTACAGCCAGGAGATCTTCGAGGGTCTGAAGGTCTACCGCCGCAAGGACGGCGGCCTGCAGATGTTCCGTCCCCTGGAAAACGCAAACCGGATGAACCGGAGCGCCGACCGGATGTGCATGCCCCAGCTGGACCCGGAATTCCAGGTCCTGGCCATGAAGACCCTCGTAGAGCTGGAGCAGGATTGGGTCCCCCATGCAGAGGGAACCTCCCTGTATCTGCGGCCCACCATGATTGCTGATGGCGCGGAGCTGGGCGTCCACCCTGCCCACCACTTCCTGTACTACATCATCTGCTCCCCCTCCGGCTCCTACTACAAAAACGGCATGGCGCCCATCCGGATCCACATTGAGGACCGGTATGTCCGCGCCGTGAAGGGTGGCACTGGCGCCGCTAAGACCGGCGGCAACTACGCCTCCTCCCTGAAGGCCACCTTTGAGGCCCAGGCAAAGGGCTACGACCAGGTCCTCTGGCTGGATGGCAAGGAGAACAAGTACGTGGAAGAAGTGGGCGCCATGAACATGGTATTCGTCATGGATGGCAAGCTGGTTACCGCCCCCACCGAGGGCAGCATCCTCCCGGGCATCACCCGGAAGAGCATCCTGCAGCTGGCCCAGGAGAAGGGGATTCCCGTGGAAGAGCGGCCCATCGCCGTGGAAGAGCTCTTCCAGGCCCATGCGGAAGGCCGCCTCACTGAAGCCTTCGGCACCGGCACCGCTGCCGTCATCTCCCCCGTGGGTGAGCTGGCCTACCGGGACCGGTCCATGATCCTGAACGAAGGCAAAATCGGCCCCGTCTCCCAGGCCATGTATGACAACCTGGTGGGCATCCAGCGGGGCGATCTGCCGGATCCCCACGGCTGGGTCTATCCCATCGGCTAAGCACCCGGCCTGTCCCAGCATAGTTTCCTGACGCCTCAAGCGGGAGAAGTCGCCAGCTTTGCGACTTCTCCCGCTGTTTCTAAACGCACTGGAGTGGTAGCGCCAGTACAAAATAAGGAACGCGCTCTCCTTAACCACGCACCTACGCCTCGGGCGCATAGATTGGCGTCCAGAATGCATATCCATCCCATTTTGTACCATACTTTTCCTGTACCTGGGGACACAGGCCCATGGACAAACTTTGACCCTACGGAGGTGTACAACTATGTGGCTCCTCTATGCCTTTGGCTCTGCACTCTTTGCCGGAGTCACTTCCATTCTGGCCAAATGTGGCATCCGGCAGACGGATTCCACCGTGGCCACTGCCGTCCGCACCATTGTGGTGCTGGCATTCGCCTGGCTCATGGTGTGGGTGGCGGGGGCACAGTCCCAGCTTTCTACCATTGCCCCCAAAACCTGGCTCTTTTTGGTTCTGTCTGGCTTTGCCACCGGGGCATCCTGGCTCTGCTATTTCAGGGCTTTGCAGCTGGGCAGCATCAACCAAGTGGTCCCAGTTGACAAATCCAGCGTCATCGTCACCATCCTTCTGGCATTTCTCCTGCTGCACGAGGAAATCACCCTGGCAAAGGCTGTCGGCGTGGTTCTCATTGCCGGCGGGACTTATGGGATGCTGGAGCGGAAGCCCACCGCATCCGGCCAGCCGGTCCGGGGTGGTCGTTGGCTTCTCTATGCCATAGGCTCCGCCCTGTTTGCAAGTCTCACATCCATCCTGGGGAAAATCGGAATTTCCGGCGTGGAATCCAACCTGGGCACTGCCATCCGCACGGGTGTAGTGCTGCTCATGGCCTGGATTATGGTGTTCGCCGCAGGGAAACAGCACACCATCCGGGAAATTCCAAGGCGCGAGCTGACCTTCATCTGCCTGTCTGGCCTTGCCACCGGCGGCTCCTGGCTTTGCTATTATAAAGCCCTGCAAGACGGCCCTGCCAGCGTTGTGGTCCCCATCGACAAGCTCAGCCTCCTGGTCACCGTTGCGTTTTCTCACTTTGTGTTTCACGAGGACTTGTCCAAAAAAGCCGCCCTGGGGCTTGCTGCCATGGTAGCCGGCACGCTGGTGATGCTACTCCCCTGATTCTGCCCCCAGAACATCACATACGCACATTTGCAGAGCCTCCGGGAATTCCGGCAGCTTTGAGGGTGTAGGGCGCAGTTTCCAGACACGCCATCAGGCCCCGTTTTCCCATGGGGTTGGGCAAATTCCCACTGACCTGGGTGCAGCGCGCCAGGGATGCCGCACCCTACTTCTCCTCAGGTCCAAGCCCGGTTCCCCCACGTCTCATAAAACAGTGCCGGGCCGCAAGTGCCCAACGCATCAAAAATGAGAGACCACGGCCTTTTGTCGGCAGACCGTGGTCTCTTGCGATATATCTGTGGGCCCCCTGGGAGCAACGTCGGGTTATCCGCGAAATCCTCCGCAGCATCGTCACTCGAAGCCCGGTGGAAGGCGCTCCACGCGTCCATATCATAACATACTCTCTGTGCAAAATTGGCAGAACCTTAGCCCATGGGCATCACAACCTCCCGGGAGGCCTCACCGCCTCCAGCTTCTAGTCATATTGTACCATAGACCCCCTGGTAATTCTTGAACACTTTGTGAATTTTACCCTTTTGCCAGGGGCTGAAAGGTCATAACCGCCTCCTGATACCGGGAAAAGGGGACAGGGTCCACCAGGGTTTCCCAGGGGAGCCGGTCCGCACCGGCGCAGCTGGGGAAGCAGGCGCGGATCACCGCGCACAGGTACTGGGCCTTGTCCCGGATGTGGGTTTCGTGAAAGGCCTGGGCGTAGGCCCCCTCCTCCCCGGCATAGAGGTACTCCAGAATCCGCCCCCGGTCCTCCAGGGGGTAGCTTCTGGAGTAGCTGTCCAGAAACCACACCTCCCCCTCATCCAGATCTTTTCCTGCCACGGTATAGGCCGGATCGTGAACCTCCACCCCGCTTTCGTCAAAATAGGAGTAGAAATAGGCCCCCTCCCCAGGAGTGAAGTACTCCCAGTATGCCAGGTAGTCGATCCCATCCTCCCGGAAGCAGGCCTCAATCCGGTCCTCCATCACATGCATAAATTCATGGGCCAGGCTCTGCTCCAGGTAGGCCTGGGACCTGGTCTCCAAGAGATCCAGATTCATGACCACAATCCGCACCGTGTCCAGCTTGGCCGTAAAGCCATAGACCGCAGCCACGCTTCCGGTCCCGTCGGGCGACAGGGCGCCGGAAAGGTACAGCTCCAGCCGCTCTACCGGCGCCGTCACCATCTCCTGAAACATCCCCTGGGGATACCGCTCCGTGAAGCGGTTCACAGCCTCCAGGGCCAGGTAAATGGTGACAGGGTTTTCCTCGGTCCTGCCCACGTAGCCGCTGGCGCAACCGCCGTTAAAATCTGCTCCGGACTGACCGTAGTACACCTGGATGCCCGTTCTTCTCCCCACAGCCGCCGCCGTAGCCCGGTTCCGGGCCTCCAAATCCCGGATGGTGAGCCGTTCGCAGCCGGTCTCCTCCGGCTCCTCCTGCCGGTAGTCCCACCGGTACAGTCTGGTGGCCCCTTCCGTATACAGGGCGTATACCAGGGACTCCTCCGTCAATGCCGCTCCCACGCACTGGGGCGCCAGGCGGCTCCACCGCCTTGGACTCCAGAGGTCCCAGATCTCCAGCCAGCCGTCCTCACTGGCCAGGAGCGCCTGACGGTCTGTCATATCCCGGAGGGTGCTGGTCTCCTGGCCGGGGAACCGGTACACGGCCTCTGCCCCCAGGGGCCGCACCAGAAGCTCCTCCTGACCGGTGTACACCGCCGCATTTCCCGTCTGCCACAAAAGGGCGGCGTTATCCCAGGCCCGGTCCGGCAGCAGCTCCCCGGTCCGCCAGTCCAGCCAGGCCGTGGTCTCCTCTTCCCCCGCGCTCCAGATCAGGAGCCGGTCCTGACCGAACCCCACCAGGGCATGCTCCTCCCCCTCGGGGAGCTGATACTCCTGCCGGACGCCGTCACAGAGGTGCACCCTGCGCACCAGGCCCGTCTCATCCAGGGCCCACAGGTATCCGGTATCCTCCAGGAGCCACTGGCTGCCCCAACCCTCCTCCTGCCTCAGGCACCGGCCTAGGCCGGCGTCATAGTGCAGAGTCCGCCCGGTTTTCTCATCCAGCACCGCCGCCGTCCCATCAGGCAGCAGCGCAGCCTCATATTGCCCGTCCGGCAAAGTCTGCATACCCAAAAGCTGCCCGGTTTGTAAATCATACAGCGCCGCTTCACAGACGTCTCCAGCCATACTATAGACGGCCAGGCATCGCCCACCCCGACTCTGCAGGCACTGCAGCTCCCCGGAAACCGCCTGGGAAAGTCGCACCACAGCAGACTCTGGCTCCGTGGGCGCAGAAGAAACCGAGGTAGGCTCCGTCCAAGCGTCCGACGGCTCTTGCCGCTCCCGGGGTGTACATCCTCCCCCCAGTGCCAGAACCAGCACCAATAGTACCGCCAACCACCGTCTCATCTGCTCCCACCTTTTAAGAATCCTCAGTACCGATGACCTGAACCAGGCGCTGGGACAGGCGAAGGACCGCGGCGTTATTGGTACGATAGATATTCCTGCCCTCCTGAACTTCGCGGTTGATAAGTCCCACTCTAGCCATGTTATTCAAATCCCGAAACACAGCGCCAGAATGCAGCCCCAACTCCCGAACCAAATCCTGGCCACCTTTGGGCGCATGCATCATAGCTTGGAGCATGGCCACCCGATCCGGACTGGACAATAGCCGCAGAGAGGCGTTTTCCTTTTCCGTAAATTCCTTACCGGGCTTTTCGTCCGTCTCTAAAGTACTTAAGCTCAAGCCAACCAAGAAACACGCTTGGCCAGCGGGAGCTAACGCTTTGACATAGCCACCGTTGCCTGGAAAATATCGTAGCGCAACCTCCAGCGTCTTACACTCCATGCCATTGAGGCCCAGTCTTTTGGTAAAAAAGTCATTGGCGTTGGCCCCGTGAAAAAATGCGTCCCACCGGTCCAGCAATGGCCTAGCCCGCTCCACCCAGGGCGCCAGCAACGGTTGCAGTTCCTCGGCGATGGGTGTCAATAATTTCACCAGCCAGCGAAGGTATTGCTCGTAATTGTATATAACATCCATAAACTGGTTTTGCACACTGGGCGATACCGGCAGTTTGGCCAATTCCCTGGAGAGGGGTACCGGCTGGTCGGAGGTCGCTGAATCAATGCTGAGGCAGTGCCGGTCCATCTCTGTAATGATGTACGGCTTGGGAATCGAATTCCAATAATCCACAAAGCTCTGGACCTGCCGCTCTATGTCCGGAAAAAAACCAGTCAGATTAAAATAGAGAATATGACTGGCAATGCACAGGTCTCTGCCAGACGCGGGAGGGTCCCGGTCCACCACGATCCTCTGGAAGAAGAAGCGGACCATATCGTCCTTGGGATCCAGCGCTCGGCACACAGTATCTCGGATATGCAGCACATCCTTCTCCGGAATGGCAAACTCCCCCGAGGCAACCAGCTGTTCCAAGGGAGCTTTGTTGACATAGGAATATGCTAATTCCATTGCCTCCAGCAACAGGCAAGGCTCTTGATGTATGATGACACGCACGTGGGCCTTCCTCCCCTGCAGATTAATGATCATAATTATACCTCCATAGCAGGGCAAAAACAAGCCTGGTTTTCGTTTCTAACGCAATTGGTTCCTGCCTCCAGAGGAAGCAGGAGCCACTGAAACAAAACCGGGAGGCCATTTGGCCTCCCGGTGGGGAACGAAAGGAACTGCCAAAAGGAGAAAACACAGTTCCTCGGGAACGGGTCATATTTCGAAATCAATTCCCAGACTGACCATAGCGCATCAAAATCGTGGCAATTTGAGCCCGGGTTGCAGTACCCTTGGGCGCTAGCGTAGTCTTAGTCATGCCGTTTATGAGGCCGCTGGCAACCGCCCAATTCATGGCATCAATTGCGTAGACGCTGACAGAAGAAGCATCGGTGTAGGTCTTCAGAAGGTCTTCCTCCAATGGTTTCGCTTCGCTGTAGCGGTATAGGATTGCTGCTGTCTGCTCTCTGGTGATGGCCGCGTCGGGGTCGAAGATGGTGTCGGTCTTGCCTATTACGATCCCCTTGCTGGCTGCCCAAACCACAGCATTGGTATACCACAGGTCTGCCTTTACGTCTCCAAAAGGATTCTCCAGTCCTTCTATATTGGGCTCTCCCTCCAGGCGATATAGAATCGTGACAAATTGCGCACGGGTCAGTGCGTTTTCAGGTGCAAATATGCCTTCCGCCATGCCCTTCATCAAGCCGTTGCGCAAAACGTAGCATACGCCTGCATGATACCACTTGGCAGGGTCCAAATCACGGAACTCTTTGGCGGGGCAGTAGGCTGGAATTTCCTCGGTCTTTTGATGCCCACAGTGGACACAAGTGTAGGTGGTGTAGCCAGACTCGGTGCAGGTGGGTTCTTTGGAGTCTGTCACTTGGTAGTCATGCTCCGGCATCGTCAAGGTCACTTGTTTGGAAGCGTCAGGCTGAGCGGCATTTTCCTGGACAGTGGTAACGGTGATGGCGCTCTCTTCCTTCACAGTGAAGGTCAGGGTGGCAATGTCCTCAATAGCCGTGCCGTTGACATAACCGAAGGTCACTTTCCCCGCCTCTTCTACCACAGAGCGGAAGGCAGCGGCAGTTTCCAGAGATTCCAGCGTCAGCTTGGAAGCGTCGTACTCCACTGTGACAACACCGTTGGTAGAGGCTTCATCGGCGGTTAGCTGCACCGTGGTTTTACCGTTATCGCAGTGATTCTCGGGCTTGGCAACAGCGGCAAGAGCAACAGTCACCGTGTTCAGAGATCCAGCAGACATGGCCGCTTTGGCCTCCTGAATGGTGGTCTCATCACTGATAATAGCTTCACCAGCGTTCATCTCCTCCAGGCTCAAGGTGCAACCAATTTCGCTGGAGAAGCCGTACTCGCTACCCAACACAAATGCAGGAATCTCCCTCTTTTCAGCAGTTCCGTTCAGCTCAGCATCGGTGTACATCGCCGTAATAGAGGTGGCGCCAGGAATCCGACCAATGAATCTACTTGTGGGTTCCTCAGAGGCCATGTCGATATAATACAGCTCCGCCCCCTGTTCACCGTTGTAGCCCACTAGGAAGCCCTTGTTTTCGCCTTCTTCCACATAGATCATCGTCATTTCCTTCATGTCATCCACACGGAAGTTCTTAACACGGCCAATCGAATTACGTATGCAGGAATATGCAACATTATTCGGATAATTTTCGTTGGAAGTATAGCTCGTATAAAATAGCGCTTCCAGAATGGTTCCGTCAGAACCCAGACCGTAGAGCAACTCGCATGGCGTTTCTATGGGATTGCCATTCCAATCGTAGAGCGTATAGGTGGTTTCACCAATGTGGGCAATCGCGCCAATCGTCATGTAATAGGGATACAGATTCCAGCCATAGGTAACCTGGTTCTCATAATTCAGGAAGTATTCCAGACGGGCGTAATCAGTCACATACACGCCAAAGTCAAAGGCTGTACGCTGAACCTCGTTGCCATCTTTGTCCTTCAGGGTAATTTCCTTTGCAGGGACTCCAGTCAAATCAGCAATGGCGAAATCCCGGTTCCGGGTAAAGTCCTCACGTTCCGCGTACCCATTGGTAGGATCCACCGAATAGTAGCTAACAGCGGAAGTATCACCAATGTTACTGCCGTAAATGACGCCACCATGGGCGCCGCCGCCTGTAAAGGCAGTCTGAGCGTCGCCGTTCACGGTAAAGTTTCTGGTACCCACATCGACTGTAACCCACTTGGCGCCGTCATCCGTCATCACCTGCGCGTTGACCTTCATCTGGATGGACGCCAGTTCTTTCACTGTTATGGTACAGGCGGCGGAAGCGTGTTTGCCCTGGGCATCTGCATCGACCGATGTAGCGGTGATGGTAACCGTGCCGCTGCGGTGCGCAGTCACCAGGCCATTGGCATCCACAGTAGCCAAAGAAGCATCGCTGGTGCTCCAGGTCACTTGATCCTGATACCGGCTGGGAACCACACTGGCGGTCAACTGCAGGGAATCTTCCTCAAAGATCTCTGCTGTGGCGGGACGCATCTTCACTGTAAGCTCCTGGGGGCGCTGATACTGATACAGGCAAACCACAGGCCACACGTTGTCACCGAAATCGCCGAGCTCCGCCACTGTCAGGGATTGCGGATGAATGGCGTACATTCGGTTCAGCCAATCGTCACCGTGCGCCGCAAGCAGCAGATAACCGGATTCCTCGTCATAGTGCAAGCTGGCAGCCTGTTCCGTACCCATGGTAGAGGCCAAGCTGAGATCCAAATCCACCGAGCCAATGAACTCCATGCTGCGGTCATAATCCATCCCATCCACATGAATCGTAAAGAAATACAGTCCCCCCAACTCGCTGAGCAGATAATAGCGATGATCATAAGACCCGTCTTCATAGGTATCTGTCCAGGCATAGGCCACGCCAGCAATGGGAGCATCCGCGTTCGGATAGAAATAGGTCAGGGTTCCTTTTTCCGGCGAGATTAACTCCAGCGTCGTACCATTCTGGCATACGGCAAGGAGGCGGTTGCCTATTTCACCTACGGCAAGGGCGGGCGCCGCGTCTGTCCACGCCCACTGGTCACTGATGATGCCCAAGTTGGTAACTGTGAAGCGATCGGGGTCAATGGCATACATATAGTTGCCGCTGGTGACGTAAAGGAGGCCATTCATAAAGGCACCGCCAGAGGAAAGGGCATCCGCTTTCTGAATGGAAGTCCAATCATCCGGGTCGCCTGCACCAAATTCCACCCAGTTGGCACCACCATCGGCATCCCGCAGGAGTCCGGAAAGCCGAACATCCCCCAACTTGTCACAGAAGACCTCACAGGAGGCAGATAGGCTGGGTTCGGCATGGGTGGTAGCGGTGATGGTGGCTGTGCCAGGCCCCACCAGACTCACCGTTCCATCCTCCACCACAGCCACGGAAGAATCCGAGGTCGTCCAAATAATGGACTGATCCGTCAAATTCCACGGCGTCAAACAGGGATTGAGCGTGAATATAGCCCCTACCGTACCCTGAGCCTCAGTCCGGTCCAATACAAGGCCAGAAGGGTTCGTGCGAGTCTCCAGCTGAATGCTGCTAGCTGGTACAATGTATAGGCCCTCCAGCAGGCAGGATAGATAGGACGCATAATCGGGGGCATAACCGCCAGAATTGGTCGATGCCCTCTTACCAATTCCGGTCTCAGTGTCTACGGTGATCAAATAGGCAAAGTTGACCGCAGTGGCACGCCAGGAGGAGTTGGTACTCATGTAGAGAATGTCCTGATCATGATCCCAAGCCATTGAGCCACCTGCACAGTGATAGCCGATGACCCCATCCCACGCATTGTTGATGGGCAAAAGATCATAGATCTTCCCATCCTCCACCTGGTCCAGTGTAAAGGAATACAAGAACGAGCTCTGGGGAATGCCAGCATTTGCAAAATAGAATTTGCCCTCATCATCGATAGTCATCATACTGATATTCATATAAGACCCCATTGTCCATCCCTTATAATCCAAGTAGGGGTTGACCAAGGTGATCTCCACCACCTTCGTCATTTCGCCGGTGTAGAGGTCCACAGTGTAAAACGTGTTGTGCTCATCCAGGGCATAGAGTTTGCCATCGGCATAGTTGAAGGCAAGGTCCAGAATGGCACTTGTGACATCGCGGAAATCACAGACCTCCGTAATGCCATCCCAATCAGAGTGGCGGGATACATAAAGGTGGCCATCCGCGGCAGCCATATACACATAGCCGCCCACATACTCTGCAGCTGTCACGTCTATGCTCATATAGTCCATCAGTTCTGTGCCACTATATTTATCGCTGTCTACAAACCATAAATTGTTTACATCTAGTTCCATCCATCGCTGGCCGGACCCTCGCTGACTGCTCTTGGTGTAGCCATAGATACCACCCACCGTGGAGCCCATCTCTCCGTCATATTCCACAGTGTAAGCCGTCTCATTGCCAGCATAGTCGGCAACCACAACCAAACACTGCTCACCAATTTTGCCCTGCGCCTGTGTCAAATCGACAACTGTGGAGGTGGTCTGTCCGGCCTCCGTCTGCTCCGGCAGGGCGCCTCCATACGCTCTGCCACCCTTGGACTGGACCCGGATGGAGGCCACATAGTTGTTGTCTCTCGTTTCCACCAACAGGTTGCCAGTCTTCAGATCCTTGTAGATGCCAAAGGCCTCGGGTGCCTGGCTGTCCACCTTCATAGTCGTAGACATGTACACACCATCACCCAGGACGTCCTGATCCATTAGATCCTGAATCTGCCGGGCCGTCAAGTTGCCGTCCACTTCATAATACTCTGGGATGGCGACAAATGAGATTGTTATGGTGTCACCCTCCTTGGCCCCCAGAGAAGAAACCCGCTTATTGAGCGTGAAGGTATTGTTGGTGTTATACCATCTGCCACTATTGGCATGGTAGAAAGCGCCGTTTACCAGGGTAACAGGATCCGCAATGTATAAGTATTCACCGTCCTGGTTTGTGACCATCGTGGTTACAGCAGCAGCATTCCGGATCAAAGAGACCTGCTGGGAATAAACCGTGGTCTCCATGCTGATGGCTTCACGGCCTGCAGGGTAGGAGTCTTCGACCATGTAAGGATTTCCAGCGTAATAATAGACATCGGTATCTCCGGGGTATTTGATCCCCAGAGAATTGTCGGTGAGGGAAGCCACATACGTCGGTGTCTGGTCTCCATACAGACGCCCAATGTAGGTGCCCCGGTCGAACATAGAGGGATCAGACCAGTTGCCGTAGAAGGCCAGCATGGGAATGGAATGAACTGTGCCCAGCACACCTTCCTCCGTGGGAAGCTGTTCAGCAAAAAAATAGCCCTCCACATAAGCGCCATTGGCATATCCCTCATCCAGCAGCGCTTTTTGCTCCTGAGTCAACGCCACTTTTACCCGGATTTCAGCTTTACCACCAGGTGCCAGAGTGACCAGGCCAGTATTCAGCTGTTTCAACAGGAAATATGCATCATGGGAATCGGTGTCGCCATCAGAATCCAAGTCGGCATGCGCCAAATTGGCAATCTCTGTTCTGGCGCCAGTTGCATAGTCCAACAGCGCCTGGACATCATCGCTATTGATAAGACCATCGCCGTTGAAGTCACAGCCGGTCAAGTCATCGGCAGGCACCAACTCTACACCATCGACCAGCCATGTCACGTTGGCTTGAAGCGCTGTAGTCGCGGTATCTAGATAGTGATAGGTACCATCACTGATGAGACCCTGGGTAAACAGTTCCGCCGAAAGCTGGTACTTCTGCTCCAGGTCATTCATGGAGTTGAGTGTAAAGCTGAATTCATACTCACCGGTCCGGTCCGGGTCATCTCCTAGCTCTACCTTCACTTTGCCATCATCAAAGCCACTCGTGGCATCGGCGTTCATTAGCACATAGGAATTGGCAAGAACAGCAGCTCCTACATTGGATAAGCCTGCACCCTGTCGGATAACGGGGTAATACCGTCCTACCTCTTGTTCCATTGGCACAGCGGTAGACATCAGCAAGCTCTGGATCAGAGTCCGTGGAGAGAGATTCAACTTCGTTGCCAACCCCTCCTCTTCCAGCCATTGGCCCACCACAGCTGCCATACCTGCTGCCTGGGGAGCCGCCATGGAAGTACCGGACATAGTGACATACGCCTGACCACCTTCAATCGTTCCATCCACAGAATAAATGGATCCGCCAGGAGCAATGATATCAGGCTTCAGTTCCAGTGCTCCAGCCGTTCCCCAGGAAGAAAAGCTACTGACGGAATAGTACTCGGAGTGGTAAAGGCTGGTACCAAATTCGGAGCTCAGTGCCATAGTACCTGTATAATACAGCACTTTCCCATTCTCGTCGGTCACAGGGATGGCATGTTCTTTCACCCACGCGCCGTCAGACTTTGTAATCGTGACACAAGGATTGGTCTTGGTGTAGGAACTCAAATCTACTTGGATCACACCAGCCTGGTTATTATAAATGATCGTGGCAATGGCCCCGTGGTTGACTGCAGCCTCAGCCTTCTCAAAGAAAGAACTGCTGCCGCGGGAACAGATGGCGATCTTGCCCTTCAGGGCCTCGCCAATGGCGGCCCAGTCCTCCTCTAGACCGAAGCCATCGATAAACACATATTCCTGTTCACCCGCTAAAGTGCGCAGCGGCTCATTTTGATAGCTGGTCTCGGTGTAGACGACATTCCGGTCACCTACGGTGAAATAGTAGCCAACAGCCCCATCGTTGTCAGCCGAAGCCACCGTCAATGACTGAGAATAGGAACCGGGTGAGCCGCCAGTATGCATGGAGACGTCATCGGCATAGAGATAGCCAGGAGCCGCATGCTGGGCAGCCGCAGCCCAATGTCCACTGTTGCCGGCGGATATAGTCATGACGATATCGCTGTCAGCAAAGCTGGCAAACAGCGCCTCATAGGTTGCACTACGTCTGAAGCCTGGGTAAGCAGAGCCCAGAGACAGATTGACAGAGTCGCAACCCAGAATGATCGCATCTTCGATGGCGGCCAGATAATCGGCGTCATAGGCGCCACCATTGATGCCAAAGACCTTCATGATCACAAGCTGTGCATCCGGTGCCACACCCACAGCACCAACGGAGTGAACTGCCTCGCTGAACGTGCCGTCTGCATTGTGAATATACCGGTTGGCGGCAGCAATGCCAGCCACATGGGATCCATGGCCGCCCTGTTGATCCCGGTCGTGATCCACATAAGCGCTTTGATTGTCAATGTAGTTGTAGCCAAAGGGCACTTTGGTGTTCTTGTACAAATCCGCACCAGTGACATTGGGAACTCGCTCTTTTACATTCATCAAGGGCAAAACCTTTTCGATTTCCTGAACAGTCAGAGCACCAATGTGCTCCATCCAATTATCCAGCGTCATATCCGCCTTGGCAGCCTGTAGCGCCATAGAATACTCATAGCCAGCAGCAGAGAAGCTCTGATGATCCATATCCAAGCCCGTATCTATGATGGCCACACGGCTACCAGTGCCGGTGTATCCGGCAGCGTAGGCAGCGGGTGTGCCAATCATATGGCTGGAGGTGGCAGTATTGGGGGTAGAAACCTCTTCCTTCTCCACCACGCAAGGCTCATATTTGGCCTCCAGAACCACATCCTGGACTCCATCCACGGCCTTAATTGTCTCAATCTCGCCATACGCCACATTCGCCGAGATGATGTTGGCAGCCAGGGTCAAATTCCAAGCCACATCCAATTCATTGGAAATCGCAGACTCAATGTCGGCTGTGACGTGAGCCTGGGCTTCTTTCAGGCTGTTTCGGTAGGCCATTGCGTCAGTATTGTTGGCAATGCCCATGGTGGAGTAACCCCGCTCCAAGGTGGAGGGCTGCTCCAGAACGATGGAGACACGAACCGTGTCCGTATCGGCGTACTGAGGTTCTTCTGTATGTTCTTCCATTTCATGAACGAAGTTGGAAGGAGCCTCTCCGTCTTCGATTTTTTCAAAAGACAGGGGTTCCATCTGCCGGTCGGTGTCGACGGCCTGTACAGGCGCGGCGAACCCAAGCAGCAATGTCAGAACCAGAAGCAGGGAAAGTGCGCGTCTAAATGGCTGATTTTTCATTTGCGTTTACTTCCTTTCTAAAACTTTGCATCCACCCCAGTACATTCAGGGGAAAATACCACAAGGACTACCAAACGGGAAGGCACTATACAGCCCCGTTTCGATTTATTTCATCATATCACAAGACTCACAAATTTACAACCATGTTCCCTCAAAAATGTGCTAGCTTTTTGCACAAATTCAGCTCTTCATATTTGTGCATTTTTCCAATCTTCCGCTTCAAGCTTGTTAGGCAAGAGGAACCAAAACCAGCGATTCTGTAACTTGTTGTGAGCATCGGATCACATGGGGCAGAAATTGCCTCTGCAGAAGCATTTCGGAAGGCGGCTTCGGAAAAAGCTAGTTTATCTGGGTGCATGATGAAATGGAAGTTGAAATTTATTTGAATTCGCCCCTTTGCATGGGCGAACTCCTGTGCTATAATTTGTTATACTAAAATGTCTTTCAATTTCCAGTAGCTGGAAGCTGGCTGCTGCAAAGGAGGGGAAGTTCCGATGCTGCACATTTGCATCTGCGATGATGATGCCGCCGCCCGGGCCCAGCTGGAGGAATTGGTCGGCCAGTATTTCAACAACCGTGCCTTTCTTCTAACCACTCACTCAAGCTATACTGACTTTCTAACTGCAAAGCAGCATTTGGATCTGCTGCTGATGGACATTGACTTAGGCGATGGCAGCGGCATTGAGTTGGCCAAGGGTGCCAAACATGCCGACTCCGGCACCTGTGTGATTTTTGTCACCGCCCACCCGGAATATGTGGAGGAGTCCTTCGAGGTCGAGCCGGTCTACTTTCTAGTCAAACCCATCCGGCCGGATTCCTTTCATCGGGCCATGGACCGGGCCATGGAGCGTCTGGCAGCCGAGCGCCAGGAAAGCCGGCTTACCGTCACCTTTCAGAACCGGGTCAGCGCCGTAGCCTTGCGGGACATTTCCTACATCGAATTCAGCGTCCGCAGCGCCACCATCCACGCCGGCACCCGGGTTTTGCGAACCTACGAGAAGCTCTCCAGCCTCCAGCAGCGGGTGGACAGCCGTTTTATTCAGTGTCACAAAAGCTATCTCGTCAACATGGATTACGTCATTGGCTTCCAGGGCAACGCCCTGGAGCTGTGCGGCGGTGTGGAAATTCCTGTGAGCCAATCCCGGGCCAAGGTCACCCGGGAGACCCTGCTGCACCATCTGACCAGGGGGATCTCATGAGTCCCGTCTGGAACCCGGCCTTTGATTTGGGGATCGGGATTCTCCTTCTGTACCTGTGGGTCAAACGGCGGCAACGGCCCTATTGGCAGGGCTTTTTGGGTCTGCCGCTTATGCTGGCCCTGCTCACCTCCCTCAGCGCCTGGGCCCCCAAGGATACGGCTTGGCTGTTTCCCTGGGTCACCGCCGCCAAGCTGCTGGCCGCCCTGGCGCTGCTGGCTCTGTGGACCCGGCTTTTCGTCCGGATCCGGTGGAACATGTGCAGCGACTGGCCCTACCTTCTGGCAGGGCTTTTCTTTCTGGTCCTTGCCTATGCCCTGTCCTACCTGCCGTCTTTGCCCCTTCCTGTGGCGGAGCTCCAGGCGCAGAACAGCGTCCTGACCCTTCTGTCCCTGCTGGTCTTGGGCTTTTTGCATCGCCAGCACCTGTATCTGGGGCGGCCGGCCCTCACCGTGGGAATTGCCCTGCTGATTCTGGCCACCCTGTTTCTATTCTGCTGGGGCTATTATCAGCTCCCCCCGGAGCAAATGCTGGAGCAGCTGCCCTATTTCCGGTGGGTGCCCCTTTTGCTGCTCAGTGGTATTTTGCTTTTAGAGTTGAACGAAAACCGCCTTCGCCTGGCCGCCCGTCAGGCGGAGCTGGAGGCCTTTGAAGCCAGCCAGGCCCAGCAGTTCGCCCATTACCAGCAAACCGCCGCCCACCTTCACCAGGTCCGTCTGGTCCGTCATGACATTTACAATTACATCCAGGCCGCTCTGTATCTCTCCCGGGACGGAACACCCCAGAGCCGGGAGAAGGCCATGCACCTCATTGAGCAGGTATACACCGCCCTGGACAGTCAGGAGGACAGCCATGAACTATGAGCACACAGAAGCCCTCATTAAGCTGCTCAACGGCGCACTGGCGGCATATATGTGGACCTACCTGATCCCCATTGCCGCCCCCAAACGAAAAATGCGCCGGGCCCGAACCGTGTATGCCCTCTTGATTATGGCGGTCATGTTCCTCATCGACTGGAGCTTCCACCTCCTGACCACCCATTTGCACCATGCCGTGCCGGCGGCCCTGCTGCCCAGCCTGTCGTTCCTGTCAGGAATTTTGATTTACCTGATAGCGCTGCCGCTTCTGTCCACCCTGATGACAAGCCAGCGGCCCAGGCGTTGCTTCGGCATCGGAGCCTTGGTACTGCTGACCCGCTGTCTGTCAGATTTTCTGCTGCTGCTGTTTTTCTGGTTTCTCTGGTTCCCGGACCGCCCCCTGAAGATATCCGCAGCGCTGCTTCCTTCCGCCACCCGGGTTGTGATGATGGTGGCGGTGCAGTCCGTCATGTACCTGCTGCTACTGTGTCTGCACCTGATCTCCCGGCCCCGGGAAAGCCGCCGGGTGTGGTACCTGATCTTCTTTCCCATCTGGGGGATCTGCGTCTCCAATGTGCTGCTGTACTTCCTGATCCGCCGGTGCGGCAGGCCCGTTACCACCACGGTGCTGCTGTGTACCGTGGTGTCCAATCTGGTATTGGTCATCAGCACAAACCAGCTCCTCCGCTTCACCGATCAGTATTTTTCCTATCAGAAGCTGCTCCAACGCCACGCCCGGTCCGTAAAGGCCAGGGCCATGGAGAAAGATTATGCAGCCCTCAGCCAGGCCCAGACCCGGGAGCTGGAGGAGGTCTGCGAAGACATTCGCCACACCCTCCACGACGCCTTTCCCCCGGACGGGACCCCGGCTGCCGGCCCTGCCCAGGCGCTGCTTCAACGAATCGCCCAGATCCCTCAGGTTTTTTACTGCAGCAATCCCCTGGTGAACAGCGTCCTCAGCCTGAAAAGCCGCCGGGCTCAGGAGCTGGGCATCCACATGGAGATCCAGGTGGGCCACATGGACACCGGCCAGCTGCAAAACATGGAACTCTGCTCCCTTCTTGGGAATCTGCTGGACAATGCCATAGACGCCTGTGTGCCCCTGGTCCCCTCGGGAGAGCCGGTCATTCTGGTGAATCTTCGCACCCAGGGCCGCCTGCTGGCCCTGGCCGTGGAAAACCCGGTGGCCCGGCAGCCACAGGCCAACACAGCCGGGGAGTACCCCACCACCAAAGCAAACCCGGAGCGCCACGGCTTGGGCCTTCAGAGCGCCCGCCGCATCGCCCGGCGGAACCATGGCTGTCTGCTCACAGAACTGGGAGAGGGTACTTTCCGGACCATTGTGATGCTGAATACGGGATTTTTGCCCAACTGATACGTGAACTTTTTGTAAACAAAATAATAACATTTCCGCCAGGTGCGACCCCGGAAAAGGCGTCTTTTTTCACAGCCCTCTTGGTTGCGCCTGATCAAAAAGCCAGGAAATTCCACGTATATGTAGGAATTTCCTGGCTTTCTGTCGAACCGGCAACTCATAGGGAAGATCCCGTTTCCTGGTTCAGAAAAAATTTATTCATACTTTGTTCACGTATATGCCACCAGAGGTCTAATTTAGGACTTGACTTTTTAGGCGGATGGAGGTAGTATATAGCAGCATTGAGCTTCACCCATAGTGAAGCCATGCAAAAAGTTATTGGAGGAAAGAAAAATGAAATTCTGGAAAGCATTCTGCGCCCTTTGCCTGGCCCTGACTATGGCCCTGTCTCTGGCCGCCTGCACGGACAGCAAAGAACCCACTGAGCCCTCTACCGAGCCTGTTGCCGAGAGCACTGCTCCCACTGAGGAACTGACCGAGGCTCCCACCGAAGCTCCCACGGAAGAAGCCACCGAGGCTCCTACCGAGGAAGAGACTGAGGCTCCCACTGAGGAAGAGACCGAGGCTCCCACGGAAGAAGCGACCGAAGCTCCCACCGAAGAGTCCACTGAGGGCTAAGCTCCCTGCACATACACGGGAGGAGAAGTATGAAATTCTGGAAAGCATTTTGCGTTCTCTGTCTGACCCTCACCATGATCCTGTCTATGGCTGCCTGTACAGGCAGCCAAGACCCTACCACCCCCTCCACAGAAGCGCCGACCAGTGAAGCCGCGCTCTCTACAGGAGAGGCAACGGAACCCAACGCCATTCCTGCCGACGGTTCCGAGCTGGGCGAAGGGCAGCACAGCTTCACCTTCCAGGTTCAGATGGCCGATGGCACGGCATATCACTACACCGTTCACACCGATGAAGAGACCGTAGGCGCCGCCCTGGTGGCCCTGGGCCTCATCGAAGGCGAGGAAGGCTCCTATGGCCTGTACGTCACCACAGTCTTGGGCACCACCCTGGACTATGACGCAGATGGTTACTGGTGGGCCCTGTCCGAGAACGGCACAGACGCCTCTGTAGGCGTGGACAGTCTGCCAGTCAACGATGGCAGCACCTACGCCTTCACCGCCACCAAAGCTTGACTTACCGGGTACCTGCCGGAGGCGCCGGGATGGAACTGCCTTCCCGCCGCCTTTGGCAGGGTTCCCTTTGCCCCTACCCCATCTTTTTTCGGGACTGGCAAAAAAACTCTTTACAAACAGGCTTGTCTCTGCTATAATAATTCCGCTTTCACAAGTACGCGCCGGTGGCTCAATGGATAGAGCATCGGATTCCGGTTCCGAGGGTTGGGGGTTCGAGTCCCTTCCGGCGTACCAATGAGAACACATGCCACAAGGGGTATGTGTTCTCATTTATTTTATGCCGAAAGGGACTCGAAAGACCGGACCGGCAGTGCCGGGTAAGAAATCAGAACGTGACCCGGCTCTCCTGCCGCTATTGTATCACGGGCATCCCAAAACCTGCTGATACCTGAAATATTAACTTTGAAGCTTATGATACGAGGAGGAAGCAGCATGTACAAATTTGGATGCATTGGCATCGGAAACATGGGTGGCGCCGTGGCTCAGGCCTTGGTGCAGGCCGCCGGGGGTGGCAGCCTGATGGTCAGCAGCCGGACCCGGGAAAAGGCCGAGGCCGCAGCGGCGCGGCTGGGCTGCATGGCCGGAGACAACCGGGATCTGGCCGCTCAGTGTCAATACCTGTTCCTGGGGGTAAAGCCCCAGATCCTGCCCGGCGTGCTGGAGGAGCTGGCACCGGTGCTTCGGAGCCGGAAAAGCCCTTGTGTGCTGGTGTCCATGGCGGCAGGCGTCTCCCTGGCCCGGCTGCAGAGCCTGGCGGAAGGCTGCCCTGTGGTGCGGATTATGCCCAACACTCCGGTCTCTGTGGGGGCCGGTCTGGTGCTGTACACCCCAGGGGAAGGGCTAACAAAGGAGCAGGAGTCCCAGCTGACGGCAGCTCTGGCCCACGCCGGTCAGGTGGACAAGCTCCCGGAGCCCCTGCTGGACGCCGCCAGCGCTGTGGCAGGCTGCGGTCCCGCCTTTGCCTGTCAGTTTCTGGAGGCCTTGGCCGATGGCGGCGTAGCCTGCGGTTTGCCCCGGGAAAAGGCTTACCGCTACGGCGCCCAGATGCTCCTAGGCACCGCCTCCCTGCTCCTGGCCACCGGCAGTCACCCAGGTCAGCTAAAGGACGCCGTCTGCTCCCCTGGCGGCACCACCATCCAAGGCGTCCGCGTCCTGGAGGAGCATGGCCTGCGGGCAGCCGTCATGGACGCCGTCCTGGCTGCCTTTGAAAAAAACGGCGCCCTAGCCTCTTCCCATTGATCCCGCCTGAATCCCTCAACCACGTCATCCCACGGAGGCTGCCTGTAATATATCACCGTACCAGCTGGAATTGTGGAATCACTTGCCCTCAGAGGAACATCCCATTCCAGACCATCTCCCTGGCGGTTTTTGAAAACTGGCAACAGCATCTTAAAAAAGCAGGCAAAAACACTTCCGGCAGCCCATCTCAGGCTGCCGGACTTCTCATATAATACCAGCCAGAACCGGCGTTCCAGTTACCGGGGCAACGCTGGAGACTGGGGCGGACGGTAGACGCCGGAGGCGGCCATGGAGACAAAGTCCTCGTCCGAGACGATGATGTGGTCGGCCAGAACGATGCCCACGGCGTCCAAGGCGGTGCTCAGCCGCTCCGTTGCGGCGATGTCCGCCTGGGAGGGTAGTGCAATGCCGCTGGGGTGATTATGGGCCAACACCACAGAGGTGGCATTTACCGACAGAGCAAACTCCACAATCTTCCGGATGGGCACCCCCGCCGCATTGACGCTGCCCCAGCCCAAAATTCGGCAGGCCAGGGGCTTGCACTTGGCGTCCAGACACAGGGCACACACCGCCTCATCCCGGAGTCCAAAAAACCGGGGGGTTAAATAAGCGCCACAGCGCTCCACCGTATTCAGGACCTGCCCGGCGCTGCTCCTCTGGATCATGTAATACCGGCTGGCGGCGGTCACCAGCTGGAGCAGGGTGGCTCCATTCTCCCCCATACCGGGAACCTGGGCCAGGGCAGAGACGGGAGCCTCCAGCACACCGGACAGGGAGCCAAACTGCTCCAGCAGAGCGTGGGCTATGGGATTGGTATCCCGGCGGGGTATGGCATAAAACAGCAGCAGCTCCAGGACCTGGACCTCGTCAAAATTGTCCAGCCCCTCCAGAAGAAACCGCCGCCGGAGCCGCTGCCGGTGTCCCTCGTGGGTGGTCATGGCACACCTCCTTGGAAGATTCGGAAAAGACTTGCTATTTTCGTCAAAATTCGATACAATTGGCACATCAGTCAAAGGCTGGAAGGATTTCTCTGGGTGTCGTTCAAAAAACTGCACATCCTAAGGGCAATCCAAACGGGAGGATGACCATGGAACAACAACAGAATTGGCCGGAGCTGCTGGAGCTGCTGGAACGGCCCGCCTTCACCGTGGAGCAGGGCCGGGTATCCTGGGCAAATCAGGAGGCCCTGACCAGGCTGGTGCCCCAGGGGCAGGAAATCCACTCTTTGCTGCAAACCGGCGCAGAGGAATACGCGGAGCTTGGCAACGGAAGCCTCTGCCTGTCCCTGCAGATCGGAGATTCCAGACAGGAGGCCGCCGTCCGGCGGCTAAATGGGGGCGTAGACCTGTTCCTGCTGAATCAAGAGGCGGACCTGGCGGGCCTGAACCAGCTGGCTCTGGCCGCCCGGCAGCTCCGGGAGCCTCTTGGCAACGCCATGCTGGCAGCAGACAGGCTCTTCCCCGAGCTGGAGCTGACGGAAGCTCCTGGCCTCCAGGACCAGATGTCCACCATAAACCAGGGGCTGTTTCAGCTCCTGCGAATCATCAACAACATGGCCGATGCCGGTCAATACCTCACCGCCCGGCAGCCCAACCGGGAGGTTACTTCCTTGGGCAGCTTTTTTGGGGAGATTGCAGAGCGGGCCTCCACGCTGACGGCAAAGGCTGGTGTCCGGCTCACCTACACCCCGCCCACCCGGGAGGGCATGGGCAATCTGGACCGGGACATGGCTGAGCGGGCCTTCTACAATCTCCTATCCAATGCCCTGCGCTTCACCCCCAAGGGAAAGACCATCCAGGTCACCCTGACTCTGGACCGGGAGCGGGCTGTACTCCGGGTCCAGGACCAAGGTGAGGGCCTCCATCAGGAGATTCAGCAGGATCTCTTCAGCCGGTACCGCCGGGCCCCCTCGGTGGAAGACGGCCGGTTCGGCCTGGGGCTGGGACTGCTGCTGGTGCGGCAGACGGCGGCCCTTCACGGCGGTGCCTTGCTCATCAGCGAAGCCCCGGAGGGCGGCACCATAGCCGCCCTGTCCTTCCGGCGGAATCTGCCCGCCTCCGGCGCGTTCCGTTCCCCCATGGCAGACCTGGATTACACCGGATGCCGGGACCACGGCCTGGTAGAGCTCTCCCGGGAGCTTCCCCGGGACCTATACGATCCTCAAGCCATTCATTGACCGTTCCCCAGATGGACCCGGAACACAGGGCGCTGCCTTTGGGCCGCGCCCTGCGGCTTTTCCAAGCGTCACGCCAGCACTGGCTTCAGATATTGGCCGGTGAAGCTGGCGGGAACTTCCGCCACCTCCTCCGGCGTGCCCTGGGCCACAATGGTCCCGCCGCCGTCGCCCCCCTCGGGGCCCAGATCCACGATATGGTCGGCCGTTTTGATCACATCCAAATTGTGTTCAATGACCACTACTGTGTTCCCTGCCTCCACCAGCAGCTGTAGCACGTCAATGAGCCGGTGTACGTCTGCCGTATGCAGGCCCGTAGTGGGTTCATCCAAAATATAAATGGTGGAGCCTGTAGCCCGCCGAGACAGCTCCGTGGCCAGCTTCACCCGCTGGGCCTCGCCGCCGGACAGGGTGGTGGAGGACTGCCCCAAGCGGATGTAGCCCAAGCCCACCTCCACCAGGGTCTGGGCCTTCCGCCGGATCTTGGGCAGGTTTTCGAAGAAATCCACAGCCTCCTCCGCCGTCATCTCCAGGACGTCGGAGATATTTTTGCCCTTATACTGCACCTCCAAGGTCTCCCGATTATACCGCTTGCCGTGACAAACTTCACAGGGGACATACACATCGGGGAGAAAATGCATCTCAATTTTGACCAGGCCGTCGCCACAGCAGGCCTCGCACCGTCCCCCCTTTACATTGAAAGAGAACCGGCCCGGGCCGTAGCCCCGCATCTTGGCGTCGGCGGTAGCGGCAAACAGGTCCCGGATGTCGTTGAAGAGGCCCGTGTACGTGGCGGGATTGGACCGGGGCGTGCGGCCAATGGGGCTCTGGTCAATGGCAATCACCTTGTCCAGATGCTCCAACCCCTCCACGCAGTCGTGCTCCCCGGGCCGGGTCCGGGCGTGGTTCAGCTTGGCGGCCAGGGTCTTATAGAGCACCTCATTGACCAGGCTGGACTTTCCGGATCCGGAAACGCCGGTGACGCAGATGAAGGTCCCCAAAGGAATGGACACGTCCACATTCTGCAAATTGTTCTCCCGAGCGCCCCGCACCGTGAGGAAGTTGCCGCTGCCGGCCCTCCGGCAGGCAGGGACCGGGATTTTCTTCACCCCGGACAGGTACTGCCCCGTCAGGGACCGGGGGCAGGCCATGATGTCCTCCAAGGTTCCGGCTGCCACAATCTCCCCTCCGTGGATGCCGGCACCAGGACCCACATCCACGATGAAGTCCGCCGCCCGCATGGTGTCCTCGTCATGCTCCACCACCACCAGGGTGTTGCCCAAATCCCGCAGATGCTTCAGGGTCTCCAGCAGCCTGCTGTTGTCCCTCTGGTGCAGACCAATGGAGGGCTCGTCCAGGATATACAGCACCCCCATGAGGGATGAGCCAATCTGGGTAGCCAGACGAATCCGCTGGCTCTCTCCGCCGGAAAGGGTCCCGGCGCTGCGGCTCAGGGTGAGGTATTGCAGCCCCACATCCCGAAGGAAGCAGAGCCGAGCCCGGATTTCCTTCACAATGGGGGCGGCAATCACCCCTTGATTCCCCTCCAGCTGAAGGGAATCCACAAAATTCAGAGCCTTCACCACAGTGAGGCGGCAGAATTCCGACAGCCCCAGTCCTCCCACAGTGACTGCCCGGGCCATATCCGACAGCCGGTCCCCATGACAGCGGGGGCAGGGGGAGGTGGACATACACTCCTCCAGCTCCTTGCGCATGGCGTCGGAGGGTGTCTCCCGGTAGCGGCGCTCCAGGTTGGGGATGATCCCCTCGAAGGGCTGCTCCAGAACCCCCATGCCGGTACCCCGGTTGTAGGTCATCTTCAGCTTCTCCCCCTTAGTGCCGTAGAGGATGACGTCCTTGGCCTCCTGAGGCAGGGAGGCAAAGGGTTCCGTCAGGGAGAAATGATATTTCTGAGCCAGGGCGTCAAAATACATGCGAAAAATGGAGTCTGTGCGCACGCTGTTCCAGCCGGAGACCTGAATGGCCCCCTCCAGAATGGACTTGGAGGGATCGGGAATCACCAGAGCCGGGTCCGCTTTCAGCCGGAAGCCCAGGCCGGTACACTCCGGGCAGGCGCCGTAGGGGGTGTTGTAAGAGAACATCCGCGGCTCCAGCTCCGACAGGCTGATGCCGCAGTCTGCGCAGGCGTAGTTCTGGGAGAAGTCCAGATCCCGGTTTTCCCCCGGCAAGTGGACCGTCACCAGGCCCCCCGCATGGGCGCAGGCAGTCTCCAGAGAATCCGCCAGACGGCGGCGGAGGTCCGGCCGCAGCACCAGCCGGTCCACCACCAGCTCCACCGTGTGTTTTTTATTCTTCTCTAGAGGGATCTCCTCATTGAGGTCATATAGAATGCCGTCCGCCCGCACCCGGGCGAAGCCCGCCTTCCGGGCGTCCTCCAGGACCTTTCGGTGCTCTCCCTTCTTCCCCCGGATCACCGGGGCCAGGATGAGGAAGCGGGTGCCCTCCTCCAGGCCCATAACCTGGTCCACAATTTGGTCAATGGTTTGGCGGCGGATCTCCTTGCCACATTTGGGGCAGTGGGGCACCCCCACCCGGGCCCACAGCAGGCGAAGGTAATCGTAAATCTCCGTCACCGTGCCTACGGTAGAGCGGGGGTTCTTGGAGGTGGTCTTTTGGTCAATGGAAATGGCGGGAGACAGGCCGTCGATGGAGTCCACATCCGGCTTGTCCATCTGGCCCAGAAACTGCCGGGCGTAGGAAGACAGGGACTCCACATACCGCCGCTGCCCCTCGGCATAGATGGTATCAAAGGCCAGGGAGGACTTGCCGGACCCGGACAAGCCAGTGAACACCACCAGCTTGTCCCGGGGGATGGTCAGGTCCACATTCTTCAGATTGTTTTCCCTGGCTCCGTGTATGATGAGTTGGTCGTTCATTGGGTAACCTCACATAGAACTAGAAAATTTGTTCTATAATTGTAGCACATCCAAGCGAAAAATGCAACCAAAAATCCCGCATTTACAGCATAACAGGTGCCCCAAGCTCAAGGCTGGTAGAACACCCGAATCCTCCAGTGGCGCAGAAGCGTCAAGGGGATTCAGGGGCGCAGCATTCCGAAAGCCCTCTGCTATTGTACCACATTTTCCACTTCTCTACAACATCCGCTCTGTTTTTTCTCTTTGGAATATTGCCCGCCAGGGCAGCAGGATCCGCTTTATCTGTACTGGCGTGGGAGCGCTCTGCCTGTGCTGCTGTGTCCCTTGCAAAACGCCGGAGCATCCCGTATAATAGGAGAAAACCAAAAAGGAGGATTGACTATGATGCTGACCGAGGTTCTTCCGGAGGCCCTGCCCGATGCCCAAGCGGTGAAAGGCTTTTTTGACTCCCTGACCTGGCAGAAGGTAATTCCGCCTCTGGTGTTGCTGCTTGTGGGCCTGGTAGCAGTCCGCCTGCTTCTGCGTCTGTTCGACCGGGCCCTGGAGCGTTCCCGGCTGGAGCGGGCCGCCTACGCCATGCTCCGGTCCGTGATGAAGGTGCTGCTGTACTTCATCCTGCTTCTTCTGGTGGCGGCCCAGCTGGGCGTGGATGTGTCCAGCCTGGTGGCCATTTTAAGCGTCATCTCTCTGGCCCTGTCCCTGGCAGTCCAGGGAGCCCTCACCAATGTGGTCGGCGGCGTCACGCTCCTCACCACCCGTCCCTTCAAAGCCGGGGACTTTGTGGAGCTGGGGGATCAATCCGGTACCGTTTTGGAAGTGAGCGTCACCTACACCAAGCTCCAAACCCCGGATAACAAGATCGTCAGCATCCCCAACAGCACCGCCGCTGCCGCCCGGATCACCAACTTCTCCGCCGCCGGCACCCGCCGTGTGGATCTCACCGTCTCCGCCTCCTATCGCAGCCCGGTGGAATCGGTGAAGGCGGCCCTCCTCCGGGCGGCCAACTCCCCCACCAGCCTGTTTACCCCCGAGCCCTTTGCCGGGGTAAAGGAATACGGCGACAGCGCCATTACTTATGTCCTGCAGGTCTGGTCCAGCGCCCCGGACTACTGGACCACCTACTTCACTGTGAATGAAGCCATCAGCCGGGAGTTTGCCCAGGACGGCATTGAAATGACCTATCCTCACCTAAATGTCCACCTGGACAGCAACCCCTGACGGAACAATTCCGTCCCTATTTTTGAAGGACAGGAGGCACACCCTTGTGGACGACAACCTCATCATCGACCTGTACTGGCAGCGGAACGAGCAGGCCGTCGCCGAGACGGAGGCCAAATATGGCCCCTATTGCCGCTCTATCGCCTATGGCATCCTCCAGAACAACCAGGACACGGAGGAATGCGTCAACGACACCTGGCTCCGGGCCTGGGACTCCATCCCACCCCAAAGACCCGGGCGGCTGTCCGCCTTCCTGGGCCGCATTGCCCGGAACCTGGCCCTGGACCGGTATGATTACAACCATGCCGCCAAGCGCTCCGGTCCCTTCGACCAGCTGCTCTCTGAGCTCAGCGAGTGCATCCCCTGCCAGCGGGACGACTTCGCCCAGCTGGAGCTCACCCAGATTCTCAACAGTTTTCTCCACTCCCTGCCGGAAAGCAGACGGAACCTGTTTCTCCGCCGGTACTGGTACTGCGAGTCCGTGGAGGAGCTGGGGCGGCGGTACCGCATGAGCCAGAGCGCAGTGAAATCCAGCCTGTTCCGCACCCGGAACAAGCTCAAAGCTTATTTGGAAAAGGAGGGTGTTGGAATTGAATGAACGGCAACTCTTCCGCGCCTTGGGGGATGTAGACGACAGCCTGCTTGAGGCAGCGGAGCGTCTTCCCCACCGAAAAAAGCCCCGTCACACCGGCCTTTGGATCGCCGCCTGCCTCTGCCTGGCGGCCCTCTCCCTGGCAGCGCCCTATGTGGCCCTGTTCACCAAAGGTGCCTCCTCTGCCGATCCCAAAGCCGCCGTCTCCACCCAGGACGCTCCCGGCGCTACGGAAGCCGCGCCCAGGGCCTCCTCTGACAGAAACGGATCCATCCAAGAATTCGCCCCAGAAACCCAGGCAACTGCCCCTCACACCCAGGTAAACACAGCCTCCACGGCCCCCTCACAGAGCTATAGCCCATGCCCGGATGACTTCTCCTTCTCTCTTGCCTGGGAGGGAAACGCCTATGACAGCGCCACGGGTCTCCTCACCCGCCCAGACGGGGAAACCGTCCCCCTACCTCTCAGCGAAGAGCAGCGCCAGCGTGCCTGGGCCCTGCTGTCCGGTCTGGAATTCTCAGAGGTCGGGGAGGGCGAGCAGTCCATTTCCCTCACCGCCTATGGCCAGACCGCCTCCATGAACCTCAGCCAGGAGGAGGAGGGGCCAGCCCAAACCATTTTAGAGGAACTCATCCGCCTGATCTGCCCGGAGGAACCGTAGACCAGAGCGAACATACAAAAAGGAGCTATGTAAGATGGAACAAACGAAAACCACCTGTCTGGAGGTCTGCGTAGACAGCTTTGCCTCCGCCATGGCCGCCCTGGAGGGCGGCGCAGACCGGCTGGAGCTTTGCTCCTGCCTACTGGTGGGAGGACTGACGCCAGATGTGGCCCTTCTGGAGCAGATCCGCCAGAGATCGGATATTCCCATTCGGTGCCTCATGCGTCCCCGCTTTGGAGACTTTCTCTACACCCCGGAGGAAATCCAGCTGATGGAGCTGCAAATTCCCCGCCTGGCCTCCGCTGGGGCCAACGGCTTCGTCATCGGTTGCCTGACGCCGGAGGGCCGGTTGGACCGGCGGAGCATGGAGCGCCTGGTGAACGCTGCCGGGGGCCGGGGCCTGACCCTCCATCGGGCCTTCGACGTAAGCCGGGACGCTGCAGAAGCCTTGGCTGACGCCGCTGGCCTGGGAATCGACACCGTCCTCACCAGCGGTCAGGCCGCCGATTGCTGGACCGGGCGGGAATGTCTGGGCAAGCTCCTGGCCTCCGGCACTCCCTTGGAAATGATGGCGGGAGGCGGCGTGAACGCCGGAGTAATCCGGAAGCTGCGGGCTCTGTATCCCCTGCGCACCTTCCACATGAGCGGGAAGGTCACCCTGCCCAGCGCCATGACCTTTCGGCGGGAAGGCGTCCCTATGGGCCTTCCCGGTCTGGACGAATTCAGCATTTGGCAGACCAGCAAGGACCAGGTCCGGGCAGCTGCCGCTGCATTGCAGGAGGAGATTGTATGCTAAGTGATAACATCCGCCGCTTTTCCCGGGAGAGCTGGGAGGCGGCACAGAAGGATCTGGGCGAAGCCGGCCGGGCCGCCCAAAGGGAGCTGGACCGGCTCACCGGAGATGAACGGAGCCTCATGGAGCTGGCCCTGGGGACCCTCCCCGCCTCTGATGTGGCCAGCGTTCCCTTTGACGTGCTTTTGGGCTACGCCCGTCACGCCCTGCGCCTGCGGGAGCGCTCCCCCTACTGCCGGAATGTGCCCGAGGACATTTTCCTCCACCACGTGTTTTATCCCCGGGTGAACTCCGAGGATCTGGTGGATTGCCGGGGTTTTTTCGCCCAAATGGTAGCCCCGGAGATAGAGGGGCTGGCGGGACGGGAGGCAGCCCTGGCAGTCAACCGGTGGTGCGCCCGGCAAATGACCTATGAAACCACAGACAACCGATCCATGAACCCCGTCACATGCTACTACTGCGGCCTGGGTCGCTGCGGCGAGGAGTCCACCTTCGGCGTCACCGCCCTCCGGTCCGTGGGCATTCCCGCCCGGCAGATCTATGTGCCCTGGTGGAGCCACTGTGACGATAATCACGCCTGGGTAGAGGTCTATGTGGAGGGAGACTGGCACTTTTTAGGCGCCTGCGAACCGGAGCCCATCCTGGACCGGGGTTGGTTCAACAGCGCCGCCAGCCGGGCCATGGTGGTGTGCAGCCGGACCTTCTTTGACTTCATCGAGGAGGGCCTGCAAAAAGAAGCCTTGGTTCAGCGTCAAGGCATGTGCCTCATGTACAACGAAACCAGCCGGTACGCAGCAACCGCCCGTCTCACCGTATCCGTGGAGAACCCCCAGGGCGCGCCCCAGTCCGGCGCCTGGGTCCGGTTCTACGTGCTGAATATGGCCGGTCTTGCTCGGATTGCAGCCCTGGAGACCGGGGCGGACGGCGCCGTGACCCTGGAAACCGGCCTGGGTAGCCTCCTGGTGGAGGCGGAGCTGAATGGCAAATTTGCCTGGAGCACCCTGGAAATCTCCGGGGACACCGCCTACCGTCTGGTCCCGCAGAAAGAGGAGCCGGAACAGGAACCCTGGGCCTGGGACTTCATCGCCCCGGCGGCAGGAGAGAAAACCCGCCGCCCCCTGACCCCGGAGCAGGCCCGGGAAAAGGCTGCCGTTCTGGCATCGGCCCGGCAGGCCCGCCTGGCCCGGATCGAAAGCTACTGGAGCCCCCGGTACGAAACCGGAGACGGTCCTCTGGACCGGGTGTTCCGGATGGCCGGAGGAAACGCAGAAGCCCTGTGGCAGTTTTACCAGACCACCCCGGAGACCGGCAAGCCCTGGGCCAAGGCTCTGCTTCTCAGCCTGGCCTCTAAGGACTGGCGGGATGTGAAACCGGAGGTGCTCCAGGCCCATCTCACCGGGGCCCTGGCTTTGCCGGGCCAGGACAAGCCGGAGTTTGTGCCCTACGTCCTCTGCCCCCGGATTGGCTTTGAGCTTCTCACCGACTGGCGCACGCCCATTCTGGCCCGGCTTTCTCCCATGGAACAGGACCGGTTCCGGCAGAACCCCCAGGCTCTTTGGTCTTGGATCGGGGAGCAATTCCCGGAGAGAGGCTGCCGCTGGCATCCGGTACTGTGGCTGCAGCCCGGGGCGGCCCTCTCCCTGGGCGCGGCGGACGGTAAGGGACGAAGGCTGCTGTTTGTAGCAGTGCTGCGGACCCTGGGCGTCCCTGCCCGGCTGAACCCGGTGGATGGCAAGGCCCAGTACTGGAACGGGTCCGGCTTTACCACTGTGGAGGCTGCCGGCCCGGTGGAGCCCATGGGAACCCTCACCGTCCAGTTCCCGGAGCCCCTGACCTACAACCTGAGCTGGACCCTGGCCCGGTGGTCCAGGGGATGGCAGACGCTGGACCTGAGCGGTGAGCCAGGCCCGGCTTACCCCCTACCCCTGGGCCAATACCGGCTGACCACCGTAAACCGGCTGCCAAACGGAAACCAGCTGGCTCGCTTCGTTCCCTTCCGCCTCACCCCAGAGGGCGCAACCATAGAGGCCCTCCGACGTCAGGGAACCCTGGAGCAAATGCTGGCTCGGTTCCCGGTGTGTCCGCCGGTGGCGCTTCCTGGGCTGCATCTCCAGGTGTACCTGGAGGTGGGCACAGAGCCCACGGAGCATGTGCTGAATGAGCTGCTGGAGTCTGCCACTCGGGTCCGGGAGGCCATGAGCCGGGGCCTGGGTCTGCTCCTGCTCCTGCCCCAGGCCGCCGCCCGGCAGGACCCCACCTTAGGTAAGGTCCTGGCTGCCCTGCCGGACACCACCGTCATGGAGGCGGACTTCGCCGGAGCCCCCCTGGATGCCATGGCACGGGCCCTGTACGTAGAGCCAGGCCTCTGGCCCCTGACTGTCCTCACCGACGGCCAGACCGCCTACTACGGCCACGCCGGCTATGCCGTAGGCGCCATCCCCCTGGCCCTGGACTTGGTACGGGCCCTAGGTGAATGCCCATGTGTCGTAAAGTGACACATGCCTCGGATAAACGCCTATCCAGCTGTTCTGCTGCGGCTACTGGATTCCTGTAATGGTTCATAATTGAGCGCTCTTTGCCGCCGGGTAAAGAGAAAAGCGCCAGGCTTTCCATCGTTAGGCCATTGAAGATGGAAAGATCTGGCGCTATTTTTAATTTTAATAGGGACGGGAGTATGTGAGATTTGTCGTTGGGGTTCTCCGCTTTGGTCTCACAGCTTTCTTCCAGGATTGTGATGATTACCTTTCACGCCATCATCCATGAGATATGGCTGGTGTATGGCTTACATATCCAGCAAGAAAAAGCTTAGTTGTGTTGCTTGGATTTGTAATATATAAGAAAATAAGGCAGGAGAAATGGTTTATGAAAATTGCAGAAAGAAGCGCACTGCTTGTCATTGACATTCAGCAGGAGGACTTTCGGGAAATGCGGGAGGATAACTTAAATGACCCAGCGTGGGATTGCATCCGCAACGCCAAACGGGTATTGGATGTTTTCCGAGCAAAGAAGCTGCCCGTCATCCAGATTAAAGAAGTCCACCGGCCGGACATGGTAGATTTTGGCCGGGAATTGGACGGGTCCGAGGGAATTCATTGTATAGAGGACTCTCCTTACACAGATTATGCAAAATTGACCTACCCCATCCAGGGAGAATATCTGATTTCTAAAAGGAGATATAGTGCATTTTTCGGAACTGACCTGGAAATTTTGTTAAAAGGTCTTCATGTGGATACGCTGTACCTGATTGGCGGGCTGACTGACGTTTGCATTCACTATACGGCGGTAGACGCGCATCAGCATGACTATCATATCAAAGTAGTCACCGATGCCGTTGCAGGTTCCAGCACGGAAGCCCATCATTATGCGTTAAGAGCAATCCAGTATTTGCAGCGCAATGCATTGATCACTGTTTCGGACATAGAGTCGGCCTGAAACAGTTAAGCAAATCCAAGGAGGAAATTTAAAATGGAAAAAGATGAAATATTCATGGGGAAAGCCATAGAATTGTCCGCGTTAGCGGTGGAACACGGAAACGAACCTTTTGGAGCCGTCCTAGTGAGGGACGGTGAGATTGTCTATACAAACGAAAACCAAATCCACTCTGCTGCTGATCCAACCTTTCATGCGGAAGCAGGGCTTATCAGAAGGTTTTGCTGGGAAACACATATCACAGACCTAAGCGATTATACGCTGTATTCCAGCTGTGAACCATGCTTTATGTGTTCCGGTGCCATGGTATGGGCAAAACTGGGCAGACTTGTTTACGCCGCCAGCAATGTGGATTTAGGCAATATTCTTCAAGAAGACGGCTGCACTTGCAGCGAAATGGTATTTGCCCATTCTCCATGGAGACCGAAGGTGACTCCTGGAGTATTAAGAAATGAGAGTTTAGAGATATTAAGAAAATATTTTTCTAATCACTGAATGGGATAATCAATTCCTGCTCAAGACACCTGAAGCTGCGCCAATTTCATCAGCCCCCACCGGGCAGCAAAGCGCCAAGAAGAGTCTGCTGCAAAATTTCGCCTTTTTGTAGCAGGCTCTTCCTTTTCCCTGCAAAACCCCGGCCACCTGCCTGGCCTTTTTCATAAAGCGAGAAAAACAAGGACCTTTGAGCGGCCGTTTTGAGCTTTTTTTCCCAAATGTGCTTCCTTTCTTTTCGATAAAAATCATGATATACTAAATCCATGGAGTAAAAATCTGAGCAAGGGTGAATTGCCTGGTCAAACCGGTTCACGCAGCCTCTGTGCATCCCTTCTGAGACAAGTTTCATCACTTCCCAAAGGAGCGAAGCGCCCTCTGGAATCTTCAATTGGCACACCCACGCCAATTTTAAGAGGAGCCGCCGGCCACTTTCCGGCAAACCATCTGAAAAGGAGAATGAGTATGAAGAAGACACATTTGCCCTTCCGCCTACTTTCCCTGTGGTTGGCGCTGACGTTGCCGTGGGGCTTTGCCGCCCCCGCAGGCGCAGCCGCCGGTGGCCTCGCCAGAGTCAACATCCTCGCGGATGGGTTGACGCCGGAGGTAAGGCCCCATGTAGGCGTTGACTGCATGGAACAAGTGCTGCAACGCCTGGTCGCAGAAGACACCTACCCCATTCAAGGCAGCACCTGCCAGACAAACAGCTCCGGCAAGCTCCCTCTGGAGGAGCCGTGGATCCACGCAACAGGTTCTATCGTGGAGGTGGGCGACAACATCGCCACCTGGAACGTCTGCGGATTCAGCCCTGCCATTCTGGACCCCAACGCACCCCAGAATCTGGAAGAGCTGCAGGCAGCCGATCCGAAGGAAGTGGCCCAGCTGTCCAAATTTGACGGGCGGAACTATGGCATCATCACCCCCGTCAGAGACCAGGGCAGCAGCAACCTCTGCTGGGCCTATGCCTCCGTCAACGCCTCCGAGGCCTCCATTTTGCGCGAAGGCATTGACCCCAGCGCAACCTTGGACACTCTGCGGTTCTCTCCCACTCACCTGGGCTACATCCGCTTCAACCGTGGCCCGGATCTCCTGGGGAACACCGCCGGGGAAGAAGATCCCACAGCAGACTGGCTCCAGGCATCCGGTTCCCCCGGCTATTCCTCCACCCTGTTTTCCCAATGGTGGGGGCCGGTCCAGGACGGCACACCGATGGTCAACACCCCAAGCGTCATAGAGGAACACTCCGGCTATCGCATGGAGCACGCAATCGAACTAGACGGTCAGCGCCTCAGCAGCAATCCGGCGGCGCGCACCCGCATGAAGGAGGCCATCGCCCAGTACGGAGCCGTAACCTTCTCTTACAACTGGATTCATGAGGTCCCCTACGACAATCCCAGCAGGGGCGGCTTTGGGAACCCCCACGCCTGCACCATCATCGGCTGGGACGACACCATTCCCGCCAGCCTGTTTTCCGGTGGCGCATCTCAGGACGGCGGCTGGTTGGTGAAAAACAGCTACAGCTCCCTGCCCTATTTCTATCTGTCCTACGACAACAACAGCAGCTACGTATTTGCCTTTGATTACGCCACAAAAGAGGAATACGATTTCAACTATTTCTATGACAGCAGTGTTGACGATTTTGGCATGGCTGCTTCCTTAAATTATACCTGTGCTGCCAATGTGTTCCAGGGGCTCAAAGGCTCCGACAGCCAGACCGAGTACGTCAAGGCTGTCCAGGTAGGCTTCTACGGCAGCGGCGCTACCTGTGATGTGAAGGTCTACACCAATCTGCAGGACCAGCAGGACATGTCGGATTTGGCCAATGTAGACCCCACCCTGGGCACCCTGGCCGCCAGCGGCTCCGCCACCTTCGACCGCCCGGGATATCACACTGTACCCCTGGAGCAGCTTGCGGAGGTTGCACCGGGCAGCTATTTTAGCATTGTAGTTCAAATTTCTGGCAGCAGCCCCTACCTGCGGGTGATCCGGGCTGCGGATTGTAAGTCTTACGTCCTTTCCAAGTATGGCGCATGGCAGAAGTCCGGTCTAAACGTGCCCCGGCTGAAAGCCTACACCGTATTGGAGAACACCTCCACCGGCCTCACCCCGGAGGAAACGCCCCATGCATCCATTGACGATACCCCAGAGGCCCTGACCGGGCTCATGCCGGAAGCTACCTATCTGGTGAACAGCGCGGCCCTGACGGCAGGCTCACCGGTGTGACCGCCGGAATGGCGCACAGGGAGCAGCAGGGGCTGAGAGCCTGCCATTCATAAACATCCATATCCAGTCACACGAGGCGGGCCCGGCATATGCCGGGCCCGCCTCGTGCAGGTGCAAACAGTCTGATGCAGTTCCTGAAGCAGGCGTCAGGCTCAGGTCCTGGTTTAAAACGCCCATTCCGGCAAAATCCGCCTCCAAAGGCCGGGGCAGAGAGGTTTTTCTCCCATGTATGACACATTTTGTGGTTTCGCCCAAAGAATTTATCCAATATCTTGTGTTTCGACAAACTTTGCGGACAAAATATGCTATGTTGTACGCGACGACAGGGGGCGCAGGCAGACTGCAACCGCCGTCCGGTCGTCTGCCTCGCCGGCCGGGGCCGCCGCCACCAGAGCGGCGGCCAGGGCCTTGGGGGTCTGGCCAGTGAAATCCGCAATTTGGCTTTGAGTCTCCTCACTCTCCAAGCCATCGCTGATCAGGACCACCATCTCCTCCTTCTGCAAGGACAGCCGTATCACCTCCGCCTGGTGTGCCTCTCCGATTCCCACCCCAGGCGGCGGGGCGGCTGTCCCCATTCTCTTGGCACTTCTTCGGTGCTTCAGATAGCTGGGGGCAGCACCCCATTTATATAAACTGGCACGTCCCGTGTCCAGGTGCAGTTCCAGCAAGTCCGCCGTGGAAAATCCTCCTGTCTCCCGCAAGACATAGAGGTCATTCAAAGTTCCCAAAGCCTCCGCCCCAGGCATTCCCGCCTGCAAAAGCCCCGTGAGAATACGCAGCGCACTTTCGCTCTCCTGGGCCGCCCCCGGTCCCGTTCCCATGCCGTCGCACAGCAGGACATAGTACCGCAAGCCAGGCCCCGGGAAGTGCGCCCCCCGGTCTCCTGATGCCAGGAGACCGAACCGGCCCGCCGAGGCCACACCCAGCTCCACCCGGTACCTGGCCTGGGGCTCCGGCTCCGTGAGGCTCTGGGCAGTATCCTGAAGATACCGGGCCAGAAACCGGTATTGGTTGCCCAACGCCATCCGCCCCTCCCGCAGCCGGGCCCGGCACTGGCGCCTCAGGCGGAGGCCCGACAGGGCTCCATTGATGGACTCCAGGAAGGCCTCCGGGCGGCGGCAGCGGTCCAGGAAGGCCGGGGGCAGGTCCTCCGGAGCAATATAACGCTGGTCTAGAAGCCGGGGCGCAGCCCCGTTCAGGAGGGCATAGGTCTGCTCCGCCTCCCGGTTCCAGCAGGTCTCCCAGCGGGTGCAGCTCCGGCACACCGTGTTGGCGGCCTGGTCATATAAGGCAGCCGTGTCCTGGGAGGCCGCTCCGGGCAGCTCCCGGCTCAGGAGATCCTGAAGATACTCCAGCACCCCGGCAGCCGTCTCCAGGCGGCTTGCCACCTCCTGTGGAGGAGCAGCTGCCACGGTGGAACTTCCGGGCCGGACCCGGGCCGGAAGGAGCCCCGCAGCCAGTCCTCCCACTCCCAGGCCCAGAAACACATGGGGATCAAAGGTCCCGGCCACATACATAGCAGGCAGTGACCACAGTGCCGGGCACAGGAAAGGCAGAATCCGGCTTCGCCTGGCCAGAAGGGAGCCACACAAAAAGCCTGCGCACAACGCCGGCGTCACCGGCACAGAGGTAATCCGGGACAGGTCCACCGCCAACCCGCACAGTGCCACCGTGGGCAGCCCCGCCGTCCCCGTCCCCATGCAGGCGAGGAAAGCCGCAGACACCAGGCCCAGATCCAAAACCCGGAACCAGACCACCTGGCACAGGCCCAAGACCAGCATCGCGCCGGCGCAGGCATCTGCCAGCGTCCCCCGCTGGGTTCGCACCTGGTGGAATACGGCGGCGGAGCCCGCCGCACAGCCCACGCGGAGCAGGAAACCAACAAAGCCAGAGCTGTCCACCATCCCTCGGGCCAGGAGAAACACCAGGCCCAAGACCGCCGTCATGGCCCCACACAGGGCCGGCAGGAACCATGCCCGCCGCCGCAGCTCCGTCCCGGCAAACAGGGCCGCAGCCAGCAGACCCGCCACTATCCCGGCCATAGGCTCCAGGCAGGCCTCCGGCCCCCAAAACAGAAGGTAGCCGGCGCAGCTGCCCCCTGCGGCGGCCAACACCGTCCAATCCGCGTCCAGCCCCACCAGGAAGCCCAGGGCCAGGGGCAGAGGTGTGTTGCCGGAGGCGGCTGCAGAAAGGACAAAGGCCAACAGCCCTGCCCGCCCACATTGCACAATCCTCCGAACCCAAGGCATGTCCACCAGAGCCCGGATCTCCCGCCGCACAGTCCGCTGCCTGGGCGCCGGCGCCCGGGTTGGATTTTTCATGGAGCAACGCCTCCAGTCAGGTTTTCTTAGATTTTACCACGACCCCCCCGGCGGTTTCTGTCGGGAAAAGGCGGCAAAATTGGGAAAAGAATTCTCACCTGGCAAGCGTCAAATCCTTTGGCCCAGAGCAGCGGCAGGAAAGCGTGTGTTGCTGGAAGGAGGAAGATGGCCTGAGGATATAGCGCGCAACATCCCTGACACATCACACCCTATGCAGGGCAAATTGTCGAAGTCCCATGGGAAGCCGGAGGATGGTGCTACCGGCGCATCCGGGAAGCCGCGCCCTACCTGCCCCAAAACCTGTGTTAAAACATGCTGCAGCTCTCTCCGCTGGAAAGGGCTGCAGCATGTTATGTTTCTATTACCGGCAAGCTTCCATCAGCTCCCGGAACACTGGGAGACTTCTTTGAATCATGTCATAGGAGACGCAGTAGCAGATCCGGAACCAGCCTGGGCAGTCAAAGCCAGTGCCGGGGACCAAGAGGAGGTTTTTCTTCTTGGCCATTTCCGAAAAGGCCAGGTCGTCTCCATTGGGGGCCTGAATGAACAGATAGAAGGCGCCATCGGGGCTGGCCATGCGGTAGCCCATCTCCGTGAGGCTCTCCTGGAGGGCCTTCCGGTTCCGATCGTAGGCCGCCAGGTCCGGCCGCAAGTGGGCGCAGCGGGCGATGACCTTCTGCCACAGGGAGGGAGCGCAGACGTGGCCACCTGCCCGGGCGGCTCCCGCCACAGCGGCGTACAGCTCCTGGCTACCTGCTGCCCGATCGGGCACGCAGATGTAGCCAATACGCTCGCCCGGCAGGGACAGAGACTTGGAATAAGAGTAACAGACGATGGTATTGTCGTACAGGTTGGGGATAAAGGGCACCTCCACCCCGCCGTAAACCAGCTCCCGGTAGGGTTCATCCGCCAGGATATAAATGGGATGGCCGTACTCCTCCCCCTTCCGGGTGAGCAGCTGTCCCACGGCCCGGATGGTTTCCGCCGTGTACACCGTGCCCGTGGGGTTGTTGGGAGAATTCACAATCACTGCCTGGGTATGGGGGGTAATGGCCTGCTCCAAGGCCTTTAGATTGACCTGGAAATGCTCCGTATCGGCAGGTACCACCACCAGGTTGCCCCCCGCCGCCTTGGCAAAGGGCCGGTACTCCGGGAAGAAGGGGGCGATGGCCACAAACTCCGCCTCTGGCGTCGCTGCCAAAGCCCGCATAATGGCAATGAGGCCCGGCGCAGCGCCGCAGCAAATAAACAGGTTTTCCGGCCGGATTCCCGCTCCGTAGCGGTCATTCAGGTCCGCCGCAATGGCGCTCCGGGTCTCCATATCTCCCAGAGCGGAGGTATAGCCATGGACCCGGATGCTGTCCATATCCCGGAGGATCTCCACCACAGTCTCATTCACCTGGGGGGGCGAGGGAATGGAGGGATTGCCCAGGCTGTAGTCAAACACGTTCTCCGGCCCCACCACCTTGGCCTGCTGCAGACCATACTCAAACAGGTCCCGGATCACCGAACGGTTGGCGCCCAAGGCCCACATTTCTTTCGATACCATGTAGTAAATGCCTCCTGTTCATAAAACGTAGAAACCGAAAAGGGGAACGGTCCAGGCCGTTCCCTGCCGCCGCCGGTAGGGTCAGGGCTTGAACCGTCCGCCTTTTATATGCTTTTACTGCTTTCTGGCGGCCTCCAGACCGGCGCGATAGGCCTGCAGGTTCAGCTCCAGGAATTTAGGCGGAACCGTGTCCCGGATCACGTCTTCCCAGTCAATCTGCTCCAGCTTCAGCACATGGGTCAGGGCGCCGAAGAGGACGATGTTCATGCACTTGGCGCTGCCCAGGGACATGGCAATATCCGCAGCCTTCAGGGAAAAGACCTGGAAGGAGTTCTGCATGGCCTCCAGGCATCCGGCAGGATACTCGAACTGACCGGCGGCGATGGTAGCCGAGGCGATCTCATAGTCATTGATGACGGCCACACCCTGGGGCTTCAGGAAGTTGGCGTAGCGTACCGCCTCCATCTTTTCAAAGGCCACCATATAATCCGCCCCACCGTCGCCGATGAGGGGAGAATACACCTTCTCGCCCCAGCGGACCTGGGTGGAGACGGAGCCGCCCCGCTGGCTCATACCGTGAACCTCGGACATTTTCACATCATAACCGGCCCGCATCAGGCCGTTGACCAGGACCTTGGCCGTCAGAATGGCGCCCTGGCCGCCAACGCCTACCAGGAGAATGCTTTTTACTTCGCTCATGATCTCACTCCTTTCTCGAAATCGCGCCCACCGGGCAAACCTGAGCGCAGACGGTGCAGCCCACGCACAGAGTCGGGTCGATGGTGCTCTTGCCGTCCTTCATGCAGACTGCCGGGCAGCCCACCTTCAGGCACTTCTTACAGCCGATGCACTTGTCCGTATCCACCACGCACTGGCCGATGTCATGCTTGATCCGCTTGATGAGCAGGCAGGGCCGCCGGGTGATGATGGCGGCGGGAACCGTAGAAGCCAGGGCGTCGTCTACTGCCTTTTGCATGGCCTTCAGGTCCTGGGGATCCACAATGATCACATTCTGGAAGCCCATAGACTTCAGCACATCTTCAATCCGAATGGCCTCGGCGATGTCTCCCTGGAGGGTGTAGCCGGTGCCGGGGTTATCCTGGTGGCCAGTCATGCCGGTGATGGAGTTGTCCAGGACCACAGGAATCATGTTGCCCTTATTATAGATAATTTCCGCCGCACCGGTCATACCGGAGTGGAAGAAGGTAGAGTCGCCCACCACACCGAAAACCTTCTTGCTCGTTTCGCCGGAGACCTCAAAGGCCTTGCTCATGCCCATGGCCACAGTAAAGCCGCCGCCCATACACACCACGGAGTCCAAGGCGTTCAGAGGAGCCGCACAGCCCAGGGTATAGCAGCCGATGTCGCCGCCCACCACAAAATTCTTGTTCTTGGACATGGTGTAGAAGAAGCCTCTGTGGGGGCAGCCGGGGCACAGGACGGGGGGACGGGGCACCGCTTCCACAGCCACCGCCTTGGTCTCAGGCTCCTTGCCAAACACCCGCTGGGCCAGGAGCTGGGGATTCAGCTCATACAGAAGCCCGGTGAGCTCCTTGCCCACGCACTCGATCCCGGCGGCCTTGATCTGCTCTTCCATGAAGGGGTCCAGCTCCTCCATAACGTAAAGCTTCTCCACCTTGGCGGCAAACTCCCGGATGAGCTCCATGGGCAGGGGGTTGGTGAGGCCCAGCTTCAGGAAGGAGGCGTCCTCGGGGAAGACTTCCTTGGCGTACTGGTATGTAATACCCGCAGTGACCACACCGATTTTGGAGCCCTTGAGCTCCATCTTGTTCAGGGAGCAGGTGCGGCCAAACTCTGCCAGCTCCGCCATTTTCTTCTCCACCGTGGCGTGGTTCCGGTAGGCGTTGGCGGGAGTGCTGACCCGGTTGGCGATGTTTCGGGTGAAGGGCTCATATGGCACTTCCTTCCGGTCAGAGAACTCCACCAGGCTCTTGGAATGGCACACCCGGGTGGTCACCCGGTACAGGACCGGAATATGCCACTGCTCGGAAATTTCAAAGGCAGCCTTCATGAAGTCCACGCACTCCTGAGAGTCCGAGGGCTCCACCATAGGCAGCCGGGCAGCCCGGGCGTAGTGCCGGTTGTCCTGCTCGTTTTGGGAGGAGTGCATAGAGGGGTCGTCAGCGGAGACAATGACAAAGCCACGGTCCACCCCGTTGTAGGCAGCGGTAAAAATGGGGTCTGCCGCCACGTTGACGCCCACGTGCTTCATAGCCGTGAGGCTCCGCACACCACCCAGGGCCGCGCCGATGGCCACCTCCGTGGCCACCTTCTCGTTGGGGGCCCACTCGCAGTACAGGCTGTCCTTGTACTGGGGCAGGTTTTCAAAGATTTCCGTGCTGGGTGTGCCGGGATAGGCCGAGCACACCTTGACGCCTGCTTCATAGGCGCCTCTTGCTGCGGCCTCATTGCCGGAAAGCAAGTGTTTCATAGAGAATCCCGCCTTTCAAAATATATATAGCTTTGAGCTTGCTTGTTTTATTCCTGGCTTTCCTGGAGCATATTTGCTTCAATCAGCCAGTAGACCCGCTCCGCATCGGGAATGTTCACCAGGGCCGTGCGGTTCTGGTCATCCCGGCGGTAGGAACCCCGGCTGTAGTACCCCCGGGGCTCAGAGAGGTAGACCGTCCCCTCCCCATTGGATTTCACATGCTTCTCCAGGGTGGGGATCTGGCGGTAGGTCACAAATTTCGTGCCGCGATGCTCCATCAGAATCACACGTTTGTTGGTGACGCCATAATAGGTCCGCTTCTGTTTCCAGGCCGCGTGGAAAAAGCGGCCAATCACCATGTACAGCCCAACCAGAATAAAGGGCACGCCCCACAGTGCAAGCACCATCGGCGTTCCGCTTCTGATCGCCGAAGCCTCCCAAAAAACGGCAAAGCCACACCAAATCACGCTAAAGGGAATCATAAATCCATCGCCGGGCTGGAGGTGAACGCCCGGCGCCGGCCTGCCCTCCCAAAGGAGCTGCTCTCCCGGTTGCAGCATCCGCCTCAGATGCGCAGATTGATCGCCCTCCACAAGCCTCACACCTTCCCTGCCGTCACTGCGCCCAGGGCAATGGAGGCCAGCTTGCTCTCCGCGCTGTCGGCCCGGGACACCAGCACTACGGGAACCTTGGCCCCCAGAATGATCCCCGCGTTCTTGGCCCCGCCGAAGAGACTCATGGCCTTGCCAATGCCGTTGCCCACCTCGTAGGTGGGGACCAGGAGGATATCCGCTTGCCCCGCGCCGGGGGCGGTAAAGTGCTTGTGGCGGCAGGCCGCCTCACTCACAGCCAGGTCCAGCCCCACGGGGCCGCAGACCTGCATCCCATAAGGCGCCCACCGCTGGGTCATCTCCGTCAGGGCCTTGGCGTCCAGGTTGGATTGAACCTTGGGATTCACAACCTCCGCCCCGCAGACGCAGGCGGCGTTCATCCGCTCATAGCCCAGGGCCTGCAGCACCCGGGCCGCGTTTTCCAGAATTTCCACCTTCTTGGGAAGATCCGGGAAGGTGTTCATTCCGCCGTCGGTGAGGGCCAGCATCTTGTGGCCAGGCGCTTCATAGAGCATCACGTGGCTGATGAGCCGGCCAGTGCGCAAGCCGGTGTCCCGGTCGATCACCGCCCGCATCAGGTCCCCGGTGCCCAAAAGGCCCTTCATCAGAAAGTTGGCGCGGCCCTCCCGCACCTCTGCCACTGCCAGGGCGGCGCACTGGGCGTCAGAATCCGCCTCCACCAGGGCGTAATCTGCCGGGTTTTCCCCCAGGCTCTGGAGAATCTCCCGGATGTTTTCTCCGTTTCCGGTGAGCACCGCCTGGGCAATTCCCGCCCGGCGGGCCTGGGCCACCGCCTCCAGCACATCCCGGTCATGGGCCGCCGCAACGGCAATGGTCCGTTTCTCCGGGTTGGCTGCAGCCGCCTGCAAAATTGCAGAAATGGTATTGAGCATATGTATCCCCCTTCTGACCAATCTTCGACTGATCGCTGTAAATTACGGATAGACTTTCGCCTGCTCCCCGTGGAGAACCCGCAGAGCTCCCTCCGCCAGGGAACGCATCTCCTCCTCGCCAGGCAGGCGGAGAACCGGAGCCAGGTTCCCCACATAGTCCGTAATGGCCTGGGTGAACCGGTCGGAGTAGGCCATGCCGCCGGTGTAGACAATGGCGTCTACTTGGAATTTTAAAACGGCGGCCATGGCGCCGATGTCCTTGGCCAGTTGATAGGCCATGGCATCGAAGACCATGCGGCAGTCCGGGTCGTTCTCCTCAAAGGCCCGGCGCTCCACCTCACGAAAATCCTTGGTGCCCACATAGGAGTAGGCCCCAGCCTCAGAGCCCAGGAGTTTTTTCACTTCCTGCTTGGTAAGACCGGAGAAGCACAGGTTAATCATGGCATTCACCGGTAGGCTTCCGGCCCGGTCCATGCCAAAGGCGCCCTCATCCTTGACGTTGAAATCATCCACAGCCAGCCCGTTCTCATGGGCCGCCACGGAAACGCCGCCGCCCATATGGATGACAATAAGCCGGGCCTCTTCATAGGTCTTGCCCAGCAGCTTCGCCGCCTTCCGGGCAATGGACTTTTGGTTGAGGGCGTGGAAAAAGCTCTCCCGCTCCATGCCCTTGAAGCCGGTCACATGGGCCACCGGCGTCATCTCATCCACACAAACCGGGTCCACAAAGAAGGAGGGAATCCCAGCCATGTCTCCCAGCTCCCGGGCCAGGAGAACCCCCAGATTGGAGGCGTGCTCCCCATAGGGAGGATCCAGCACATCGGCAATGGCCTGGTCCGACACCGCATAGGTCCCGGAGGGAATGTGCCGCAGCAGGCCGCCCCGGCCGCACACGGCGTCAAAGTCTGTCATCTGGTAGCCGGCTTTCTCCACCGTTTCCAGAATGAGCTGCTTTCGGAAGGGACCCTGATCAATCACATGGGCATAGGGCGCCAAGTCCGCTGCATGATGAACCAGGTTTGTCTTAAAAACTTCGTTTTCTTCCTCAAAGATCGAGATCTTTGTGGAGGTGGCTCCGGGGTTGAGCACCAAAACCTTCATAAAAATCCTCCCAATGTCTGATTTCGCCCGTTTGACGCGGACATACATGTGTTTCTGATTTGTATGACCAAAGCGCGGGAAGTATGATGTTTACCAGGTTCATCTTATCATGCTGAAAAACCCATGTCAACCATCCTGCAAAAATTCTCCGCCAAGAAAGTCAAATTTTTGTGCATCTCGCCGTTCCTCATCCATCAATCTCCCTGTGGGCCCAGACGTACCACCAAGGCAAACCCTGCAAATTGGCCCGGGTCACACACAGACGCAGCGCGCCCCTACGGGGATGTACCGTGGTTCCCCGCATCCCATGAGTCTGAGGACGTAGGGTGCGGCATCCTTGACGCATCGGGGGCAGCATGTTCTGTAACCTGACGCTTTTAGGCAAGTCCGGGCCTACCCTTAGGCCGGTACGTTCAGGACGCCGCTCCCACAGATGGCAAATAAATCGGCCAACCGTTCTCCTTCCGGTTGGCCGATTTGCCTGTACGCAGTATTTTCAACCTTTGCTCCAGTTTTCCATCCCCGCTGGGGCTTACCATCAGCAGTAGAAATCCTTGATCTTCTTGGCCCGGCTGGGATGGCGCAGCTTGCGAATGGCCTTGTTTTCGATTTGGCGGATTCGCTCCCGGGTGACGCCGAAAATCTGGCCTACCTCCTCCAGGGTGTGGGTCCGGCCATCGTACATGCCAAAGCGCATCCGCAGCACATCCGCCTCCCGGTCTGTCAGGGTCCCCAGAATCTCCGACAGGGCCTCTGCCAGCAGGGCGTTGGAGGTGGCGTCGGCAGGTCCCGGGGTGTTGTCATCCTCCACAAAGGAGCCGATGGTGGTATCCTCCTCGTCGCCTACCGGCGTGTCCAGGCTCAGGGTATCCGCAGCCGTCCGGTTGGCCTCAATGATTTTCTCCACCGGCAGGTTCAGTTCCTTGGCGATTTCCTCCATGGTGGGCTCCCGGCCCAGCTCCTGCACCAGCTTCCGGTTGCAGCGGGTCGCCTTATTGATGACCTCCACCATATGCACCGGCACCCGGATGGTCCGGGCCTGATCGGCAATGGCACGGGTGATGGCCTGCCGGATCCACCAGGTGGCATATGTAGAGAATTTGTTTCCCTTTGTCCAGTCAAATTTGTCCACAGCTCGGATGAGGCCGGTGTTGCCCTCCTGAATCAGGTCCAGAATGTGCAGACCACGGCCGGAGTACTTCTTTGCAATGGAGACCACCAGGCGGAGGTTGGCTTCTGTGAGCTTGTCCTTGGCAGCCTTGTCCCCGGAGGCCACCCGCTTGGCCAGCTCCACCTCCTCATCGGCGGACAGGAGCTTCACCTGGCCGATTTCCTTCAGGTACATCCGCACCGGGTCGTCCAGGTTGTACTCGGCGGCCAAATCTACCGGGTCCACCAGCTCCTCTTCCTCCACCTCGCCCAGGTTCAGCTCTCCCCCCAGGTCGTCTCCCACAGGAGGCAGGGTATCGTCCAGGTCCAGATCCAGCTCCAAGTCTGCCCCCACGATTTGAATCCCCAGTGTGTCAAATTTTTCATAAATTTCTTCGATTTTTTCCGGAGAAATGTCCAGCTTTTCCAATTCTGCGTTCAGCTCTGAAGCCCGGAGCATGCCCTCTTTACGGCCCTTGGCAATCAGAGACTGTAACACAGCATAGGACTCGTCGCCTGCCTTTGCGGGCTTTTTTCCGTTGCTCATAAAAACGCACTTCCTCCACATGGATGTAATTTCGGCGGTCCCACACCACCATTTTGACTATATCCTGATTTTCGCAAAATGACAAGGGCAAAATCCTGGGAATTTACCCATTTCTCCCGGTAATTTTCCACCGGCAACCAGGAGGAACCGGGAAACCGTCAGGCTTCGCCTCTTTCCTCAGCAGAGTTTTCCCCGTCTTCTGACTTCTCATACGCAGGTTCTGTCGCTTCTATGGGATGCAGCGTAACCTCGCAGCGGTGGATGGGTGTGCCCAGGGTGTAAAACTTCTCTTCGTAATCGGTCATAATACCCACAGGTCCGTTTTCATGCAGGTTCCAGGTTACCGCCTGGACCGGAAAGTCCAAAGCCTGGAACTCCTCCAGGGAAAACTGGAACAGTGGGGCATTGTCCGTTTTAAAATGAATCTGCCCACCTGGAGTCAAAACCCGGCTGTACTTCTCCAAAAAACCGCGGTGAGTCAAGCGCCGCTTGGCATTCTTCTTCCGGGGCCAGGGGTCACAGAAGTTTATGTACATGCCGTCCAGTTCGCCGGGAGCAAAGCAGTCCTCAATCCGTGCCACATCGATATCCACAAAAAACACGTTTCGCAAATCCAGCTCCCGGGCTTTCTCCATGGCCACCACCATGGCGTCCGGCACCCGTTCCATGGCAATGAGGAGCATGTCCGGATTGGCGGCAGCCGTCTCCACCGTAAACCGCCCCTTCCCGCAGCCCACCTCGACCCACAGGGTCTTGCAAGAGGGCGCCAGATCCCGCCAGCGGCCCGGCATCCCTTCCGGCTCCCGGACCCACCAGTCTGCACACCGTTCCATCCGTGGGCCCAAATTTGGCTTTTTTCTCATTCGCATGGCACATTCCTCCCGCAGGCCAAAATAAAGCAATTTATTATAGCAAAAACCCCGCCGGGAGTCAAAAGAAATTTCAGTTTTCCGAAGAGTAACACACAAACTTCACAATAGCCGCACAGCTTCGCTTTTTCTTCCCCGGAGGCATAAGCGTACCGTTCAGACGAGCGCCCTTCGGTTCCAAGGGACCAGCAGTGGGAAACGGCATACCGCTCCAATGCAGGACATATCCCCTCAGATTCGTGGCACGGACCTGCGTGTCCGTCCACTCAATTCCACGCCACAGACCCGTCCCGGAACAGGCTCTCCACCCGGGCCCGCAGGCAGGCGGCTTCTGGAGTGTCGGCGTCTCCATGCCGGTCAATCCATAGGGCAGCTGCCGCCTGAGCTTGCTGCAGGAGGCTCACATCCATGGAAAGGTTGGCGGCTCGGAAGGTGGGCAAGCCGTGCTGCCGGTGGCCGAAAAAGTCCCCCGGTCCCCGGAGCTGCAAATCCTCCTCGGCAATGCGGAAGCCGTCCCCCGTTTTGCACAGAGCCTTCAGCCTGGCCTGGGTGTCCGGATTGCGGTTGTTGGACAGGAGGATGCAGTAGCTCTTGGCCGGTCCCCGGCCCACCCGGCCCCGCAGCTGGTGAAGCTGGCTGAGACCAAAGCGGTCCGCATCCTCCACCACCATCACCGTAGCGTTGGGCACATCCACTCCCACTTCAATGACGGTGGTTGCCACCAGGATCTGCGTCTTTCCCCGGGCAAACTCCGCCATGGCTGCCTCTTTTTCCGGTCCCTTCATTCGCCCGTGAAGGAGGCCTACCTGCAAATCCGGAAATACCCGCTGCCGTAGCGTCTCCGCCCAAACCTGGGCGGCCTTTCCGGATTCCGTTTCCCCCTCCTCCACACTGGGGCAGACCACATAGCATTGGTGTCCTGCCTGAACCTCCTTCCGCAGGAAGCCATTGAGCCGGGCACGGTAGGTCTCGTTTACTAAGAAGGTGTCTGTCCGCTGCCGCCCCGGTGGCAGCTCGTCCAGGATGGAAACGTCCAAATCTCCATACAGGATCAGCGCCAGGGTGCGGGGGATGGGCGTGGCGGACATCACCAGCAGATGCGCTCCCCGCCCCTTCTCTGACAGGGCCGCCCGCTGGGCCACGCCAAAGCGGTGCTGCTCATCGGTAATGACCATGCCCAGGCGGGCAAACTCCGTGGTCTGGGACAGCAGGGCGTGGGTCCCAATGGCAAGCTCCGCCTGTCCCCCTGCCAGAGCCAGACGAACCCGCTGCTTTTCCCCTCCAGTCAGGCTCCCGGTAAGGAGCACACACCGGACGCCCAGAGGCTCCAGCAGCCCCCCAAGGGTACGGTAATGCTGCTCCGCCAGGATTTCCGTAGGCGCCATCAAGGCCGTCTGCACCCCGTTTCGCGCCGCCCAGTAGGCGGCAGCCGCTGCCACCACGGTTTTTCCGGAGCCCACATCCCCCTGGAGCAGCCGGTTCATGGGCACGCCCCGGCGCAGGTCCCCGGCAATCTCCTCCATAGCCCGCCGCTGGGCACCGGTCAGGGAAAATGGCAGCCCGGCGCAGAAAGGCTCCAGCTCCAGATTTTCATAAGCTCCCACCTGCTGCACCGTCCGCCGGGCCCGCATCAGGCTGAGGCCTGCGGAAAATACAAAAAACTCCTCAAAAACCAGCCGCCGTCTGGCCCCGTCCAGCTCCTCGGCATCCTGGGGCTGATGGATGGCCCGGTAGGCCTTGTCTGCCGGAAGAATCCCATATTGGGTCCGGACCTCCTGGGGAAGAATCTCCGGCGGCGTCCCGCAGCTCTCCAGGGCCTGGAGCACTGCCTTGGAAACCGCTTTGTTTGTCAGCCCCGCCGTAAGAGGGTACACCGGCAAAATCCGCCGGGTCACAAGGGGCTTCTCCTCCGGCGTCTCAAAAACCGGATTGGTCATATTGTAACCAATGAAATCCCCGGAAACCGCTCCGTAAAATATATACTCTTTCCCGTATTCCAGCCTCTCTGCCGTGTGCTTCTGGTTGAAAAAGGTGATGTTCAGCCTGGCGGAGTGGTCCGCCACCGTGACCTTGGTGAGTTCCAATCCCTTCCGGATGAGGCTGGTCCGGGGGCTGGTCATAACCATAGCCCGAAAGCAGGCAGGTTGGCCCACCTCCAGGCTGGCAATGGGCACCAGCTTGGTGCGGTCCTCATAGGTCCGGGGATAGTGATATAGCAGATCCCCAATGGTCCGAATCCCCAGAGCCTCAAATAATTTCGCCTTCGCCGGTCCAATGCCCTTGAGATATTGAACGCCGTCTGTCAGCTGCGCCATATGTCTCCCCCCTTTGATATAACCATAGCACAAACGGTTGAAATCAGCAAGGGGCCACCCTTCGGTTTCCCCAGATACCTCCGGCGGCAATGGCCACTGTCAGCGCAATATTTTTCTCAGCGGGGGCCTTGAAAATTCTTCCTTTTTGTTGTAAAATATTTCAATGTAATTTTCTTCACGAGCATTCTCTCTGCAAGTTCTGCGCGCTACAAGTTCGAAGCATCAATGTAGAAATTTATCTGGCAAGGGAGAGATGTATTGATTGAGAGACGCCAACAAAAATTCAGAGCCGCAAATAGACCGTATGGGCTGCTATATCGGGCAAGTCCGGGCCTATGAGGGGGTTCCACTGGAGCAGTTGGCCCAAGGCCTGTGTACAAAGTCTTATCTGTGCCGGGTGGAAAATGGCGAGCGGGAAGCCGGTAAGCTCTTGACGGATGCGCTCCTTCAGCGGCTGGGAAAGCCTGTTGAGCTCTTCGACCGCATTCTGGACTGGGACGAGTACCAGCAATGGCTGCGGCGGCAGAGGATTTGGCGGCATCTTTCCGCGGGGGAGGTAAGCTTAGCAACAGCGGCCATGCAAGCGTACCAGGCTGCAGATGTGTTGGAACATCAGTTTCTCCAGACTGCCAAGCTCAACCTCCGCGCCCTTCAGGGCGCAGCCGTAGAAGAGCTGCGGGATTTGGCCCTGGCGGCCCTTCTCTTAACCCAACCGTCTCTGATAGACCACGGAGAGCCGCAGCTTTTGAGTCAAAATGAGGGCTGGCTGCTGCTGACTTATTTGGAGCTGTGGGAGCAGCTGGATGGTCTGGAAGCCGTATCCGGGGATTATCAGAAGCTCTTGCAGCTGCTGTGCCAGCGCCGTTATGACGCCCGGGAGCGGGTATATTTATTCCCCTATGTAGCTTGCCATGTCATTGAGGTGGAATTCCGGCAGGGGCATCTGGCGGAAGCTCTTGCCATTTGCGAACGGGCGCTGCGGGAGCTGTCTCAGGAAAAGCGGCTATACGCCTATGGGCGTCTGCTAGAATGGAAACAGCGGCTGTTTACCGCCCTGGGGCGGACAGAACAGGAGCCGCAGCAATTGCTGTACTGGCTGAACGTGTTGCAAGCCCAAGGTCCGGCCCAGGTGAAGCTACTGGTTCCCTATATGGAACGGGGAAACGTCTACTGCCTGAACCAGGTGATCCGGGAGCGGCGGAAGCTGCTGGGATTATCTCAGGAGGATGCCGCCGATGGTATTTGTGACGTCAGCACCCTGTCCCGAATCGAAAATCGTAGGAGCTCTCTGCATAAGAAGGTGCGCAAGAGTCTGCTGCGCAGGGTTAACATGTCTGGAGAGCGATGTGACTATGAAGTCATATCCGATCTTTATGAAGACTACATTCTACGCAGTGAGATTGGGCGAGCTGTGTTGGCATATGATGCTTTCCAGGCAATTCCACTTTGGGAAAAGCTGGCAGAACATACCAAAAGAGAAAAAACAAATCTGCAATTTCTATCTATGTCTAAAGCAATGATCCTGGAATGCCTACCTCCTCAGCACCCGAAATATCTTTTGCCAGACTGTGAGGTCAAATTGTTAAAAGGTTCTTTGAGTTACACGCTGCCATTAAATTTAGACGAAATTGGAACCTGGCGGTCCGCCATATTATCCACAAACGAACTCTTGATCCTCAACGGCCTCGCCCGGTGTTACAAAACGTTAGGTAAACTGGAAAAAGCGCAAGTCATAGCAGCATACGCCAGAAATTGCATTGGGAGTGCAGATGCAAATCCTATATACTACGAAGACCTCTATGTTCGACTAGGGCTACAACTTGTTAGTATCTGGGGAGATTGTGGTTACTATCTGGAGTCCAATAATCTGGCACGAGAATGCTTACGCGTTTCTTTGGAATACCAGGATAGCGCCAGGCTCGCCATGCTTTGTTACAACCTGGCGTGGAACCTGGAGCAACAAATGAAATCTGTATCCGCAGAAGTAAAAACGGAAATGAGACGAACAGCCTTGTCTTACTTACAGCAGGCGTATGCCGCAGCCCTGATTTCCAATGACACTGTGGGTCAAGCACACATCCGAGTCCACTGCACAGAAGTATATGGAATCGATATGAGCTTGGACTCTAAGTTCTAAGCGAATCCCGCCAGTCATCAGACCAAACAGCTACGGAAAGTCCCCGACCAACTTGCGAATGCATTTTGCAATCAAAGGGGATGGTTGCCGTCACAAGAAGCGTCAGTGCAGCGGAAGCGCTAAATACTTTCAGAACCCATTTTTTCATGTTGATTACCTCTTTCCTGAAATCATATGGCAAGATGCCAAATATAGTATTATCTGGTAAAAAGAGGATACCCGCATATCGCAAAAAATGCCATTGCAAACCAGGCGAAAAAAAGTTGCCAGGTTTGCAATGGGATTTCTAAAGAGAAGCTGCTATCATAGGGTTGTGCAAAGTACGCTTCCTTGCACAATAAAAAGAAAGGAGAGCTACATCATGAAGATTCAGGATCTGCTTGCTGTCGAGATGGAGAACATCTCCCGCAGCGATGAGGCCATGCTGGCTGACATGAGCTGCACCCTTGGCTGGTGCGGTGCATTAATCGGTTCGTGCGGAAACACGCCAAAGACCTAATCCACAGCATCTGGACGGCAGGGCAACACCCTGCCGTCCACAGTCAAAACATTCTTTCAAGCCTAAGGGAAAAGGAGAGGTGCTTCAATGGGTCGTTATTTCAAGAGATACAGAGGGAAACTTGTATTGTGGATGCTAGCAGACCTTTTTATGGCTCTTTGTTTGGTATTTTGGTCCTTCTTTGTAAAACATATGGCCGATACGGTCTATGCGGCAGATGGACTGACCGGAATTCAGTCTATGTTAATTCTGGGCGTCACTTTTTTGCTGGTGTGTATGCTGACGGAATATGGCGACAGCTATTTCCGCGCCCGTTTTTTGCGAGCCGCAAATGGAGCTTTGGAAAAGGATTTGATGAGCAGAATTTTGCATTATGATATCAACGCATTTAACAGCGAAAATAGCGCAAAGTATATTTCCATTTTAAATAATGACGTGCGGAAAATTGATGAAATGGTCTTTCGCCTGCTGCCCCAAACTGCGGGCAATGTCATTTGCGCGAGCGTATGCTTGGTGGCGCTGCTGGTCTATAATCCTTGGAACGCACTGATTTGCGTAATAACCACTGCGCTGCAATTTCTCCCTCCACTGTTCATTGGCAAACGTGCCGCAGCGGCGCAGCAGAAATATATGGAATCCCTGGATGGAATGAATGCGGAAATCAAGGACACCTTCACTGGCTTTGAAGTCATCAAAAGCTTCGGCGTGGAGGAAAAAATCCAGGAGAAAAGCAGCAGCACCTTCGACCGTGTAGAAGCGGACGCTTTTCGGATGCGGATTACCCAAGGAAAGTCCATTGCCATCAGTGAGGGCCTGGTGTATTTCGGCTGTATCGTACAGATGATCTTTTGCGCCTATCTGGTGATCCAAGGCGAAATTACTATGGGAATTCTTCTGGGCGCCTTACAAATTGCCAATTATGTCGTAAATCCTGCCAGGCAGATTACATCCCAGCTGTTGGAATACAAGACCGTCAAGCCGGTGATTGCCAGAGTGGTAGCCGTGCTGGATGGAGAGGAGCAGGTAGAGGCAACAGAAAAAGTATCCATTGCCAAAGCCGGGCAGATTCAAGTGGAAGGCCTGCGCTTCTCTTATGAGGAGAACAAGGAAGTTCTCCACGGGCTGAATTACCGCTTCCAAGAAGGGAAAAAATATGCGGTGGTGGGTGGCTCCGGCTCTGGAAAGACCACCTTGATTCGTCTGCTCATGGGCTACTATTCGGAATATACTGGAGGAATCTACTTTGACGGCGTCTGCCTGGATGACATCGACAGGCAGAGCCTCTACCAGCACGTAGCGATGATTCATCAAAAGGTATTTCTGTTTGAAGATACCATTCGCAATAACATCACCATGTTCCAGGACTGTCCTGATGAGCAGGTATGGCAAGCGATTCACGACGCAGGTCTTACCCAGGTAGTGGAGCGGATGGGCCATGGGCTGGACTCTATGGTGGAGGAAAACGGCCGAAATTTGTCCGGTGGCGAGCAGCAACGCATTGCCATTGCCCGGGCCTTTGCCCGGGGCACAGAGGTTATGTTGGTGGACGAAGCCACGGCCAGCTTGGATCCACAGACCGCATCTCAAATCAACCAGGTCCTTCTGGAAAAGGAAGGCCTGACCTTGATTGCCATCACGCATCGCACGAATCAGGAGCTGCTGGAAGCTTATGACGAAGTCCTGGTGCTGGAACAGGGCAAGCTTCTGGAGCACGGCTCCTATGAAAGCCTCAGCCCCCAGCGCAAGCAGCTGTTGGCGCTGCATTGATTGGGGGAGGAACTGACATGGTACTGATTGATCGGGACCACCTCCTGCCTACCCTGCGGGAACAATGCAAGGCAGAGCGGAAAGAACGGGCCTTTCTTTTGGAGGGAGCCTATCACAGCGGTGCGTTCTTCCTGGAAAGCTTCATGGATCTACAGTCCTACGTCAAGTCCAGCACGGAGGTGCAGTTGGACCTGGAGCCCCACTTTGTGTTAGCAGCGTTGCGATCTGCTCAAAAGGCAAACCGGTTGTTTGTATTTTTGCACACCCATCCCAATCAAGGGAATTTACATTTTTCCCAGCTGGACCGGTGTTTCGAGTTGAATGTAATCAAGTTGGCCCGGCAGGCAGGGTATCTGGAGCCACTGATTTTTTTGGTGGCCTCCTCCCAGGACACCATCGGAAGAGCTTACCGGAATGGGCGGGAGGAAGCCCTGCGCATCACTGATGATGAATGGAGCATCCCCAAGGGTTGGCTGGCGAGGATCCAAGTTCTGACGGATGAGGCAATGCCCTACGGCGTGCTCTATGATCCAAAATGCAATGGTGTGGTTCGCCTGGCAGCCTCCGCCGCAAGGTTCATAATGGATAAGCAGCGGCAGCAGCGTGCGAGGAGTTTACCGGCTGAGGAGTGGGAAGCACTGGAATCCAAGCTGCGGGAGGCATTTCACAACGACCAGCACACCTTTTTACAGCGAACACCCACATATTTGGACACGGGGGAACTCTACCAACTGGAAATCCTGCTCCAGAACAGCTGCAACCTGCGCTGCCGGTACTGCTTCGCCGAGGGTGGAACCTATGGACAGCAAGCCGTCCGTCTCACTCCGGAGCAAGGCAGACGCATCATCCGGATTCTGGCCCAACAGGGCATTCATAAAATATCCAAAATTGCCTTTTTTGGCGGGGAACCCTCTACACTTCCAGACACAATGGAAGCCATTTGTGACGAATGTGCCCGACTCGTTGCGTGCGGTCGAATGCAGGAAACCCCAGAATTTTTTATCATTACGAATTGCATTTCAATTTCTCAAAAATGCATGGAGGTGCTCCATCGCTATCGGATTCACGTCACAATCAGTATCGATGGACCTGCTGAAATCAATGATCAGCTTCGGGTCTTCCCCAACGGCTACAAAACTCATGACTTGGTACTCCGAAATATTCAGAAACTACGGGCGCACGGAATTGAACCTGCCATGGTGGAGGCAACCTATACGGCAGTTCACGAAAGAGCCGGACTGTCCAGAGAGGAAACCGTAGCAGCTTTGCAGGAGGAACTGGGAATCTCTGGCATCTATCTATGCGATTGCGACTGTAGCGACCCTACTTTTGAGCCGACTTATGAAGGGGCTGCAGCAAGAATGGCGCAGGATAACCGAAGCCTCGCCCTGCTGTTTCTTGAAAAAAAGTATGAGGAAGTTCCTCTGATGCTCCGGCAGTTTGTAATCCAGACGAGCCGAAGGCTGAATATGATAGAAGGGCAGGACTATCTCTGCGAAGCAGGCCTGCAATCCCTGACCATTGCAGCCAATGGAGATATTTACCCCTGTCACATGTTTATTCCCGGCAAGTACATGCTACTGGATAACATTTTCCTGGGGGATTTCGATTTGCAGGCATCCAAGCCGGCGGTAGATGAGCTGGAGATGTATACCAAGTTGGGCCGGGAACCCTGCAGAGACTGCTGGGCACGGAATATTTGCAATATGTGTTTTTACCGGATTTATCAAACACAATGGAGTGCAGATGCCCGCGACAAATTAGCCGACCATTGTAAGATTCTTAAAAATCAGTTAGAAAAAACCATCCTCTATCTGAGCAATATGCAGCAAGCGGAGCGAAAGGCCCTGTATGACGCCATTGGTAAATTGCAGCCAGTAAAGCATGACGAAACGCAATGAGAAAAACCTCTGTCCAAAGCGGCCGTGCCAGCGGTTGAGTCTGGAGCCACATCATTCACAACGCAGGATGCTGTCCCGAAAAAAACGGAGATTTTCCCATTGACACCATGGAAGATTTGTGTTATATTGAGCAAAATAAATGGCTATGACGAAGCTTTGCCCCTGTGAAAGACGGCCAGAGAGGGACTTGCATGGTGGAAGAGTCCCACGCCCCTGCGCAGTTGCGGCGCACCTCTTCCGAGCCGCTCCGCCGAAGGTCCTTCAGTAAGCGGAGACGGGCCCGCCCGTTACAGCGGCAATGAGTGGCAGCCCCCGGGCTGCAACCAGGGTGGAACCGTGGAATACACTTTGTATCCCACCCCTGATTTTTCAGGGGTGGGTTTTTGCATACCCGCCCCAATCTAAAGGAGGGACGCTACCATGTCCGAAGAAAACCTGTATACCTTTGAAAACCCCGAATACCGCAAGACCTACTGGCACACCTGCTCCCACGTCATGGCCCAGGCTGTGAAGCGCCTGTGGCCGGAGGTCCAGCTAGCCATTGGCCCCTCCATTGCCGAGGGCTGGTACTACGACTTCGACAGCCCCTTCTCCTTCACCCAGGAGCATCTGGATCAGATTGAGGCGGAGATGAAGAAAATTTGTAAGGAGCGGCTGCACCTGGAGCGCAGCGAGAAGCCCCGCCCAGAGGCCATTGCTTACATGGAGGAGAAAAACGAGCCCTACAAGGTAGAGCTTATTCAAGACCTGCCCCAGGACGCCGTCATCTCCTTCTACACCCAGGGCGAGTTCACCGACCTGTGCGCCGGCCCCCATCTGGACTCCACCGGCAGGATCAAGGGCAACGCCTTCAAGCTGACCCAGTGCTGCGGCGCCTACTGGCGGGGCGACTCCAACCGGAAAATGCTCCAGCGGATCTACGGCATCGCCTTCCCCAAAAAGGAGGAGCTGGACGAGTACCTGCGCCGGCAGGAGGAGGCCCGGAAGCGGGACCACAACAAGCTGGGCCGGGAGCTGGAGTTCTTCACCACCGTAGACGTCATCGGCCAGGGCCTGCCCATTTTGCTGCCCAAGGGCGCCAAGGTAATCCAGACCCTGCAGCGCTGGGTGGAGGACGAGGAAGAGAAGCGGGGATACCTGCTCACCAAAACCCCCTATATGGCCAAGCGGGAGCTGTACAAGATTTCCGGCCACTGGGACCACTACCTGGACGGCATGTTCGTCCTGGGAGACCCCGACGATGAAACCAAGGATTGCTTCGCCCTGCGGCCCATGACCTGCCCCTTCCAGTACCAGGTGTTCCTGAACCGGGCCCGCTCCTACCGGGACCTGCCCATGCGATTGGGAGAGACCTCTACCCTGTTCCGCAACGAGGACTCCGGTGAGATGCACGGCCTCATTCGGGTCCGCCAGTTCACCATCTCCGAGGGCCACCTGATCCTGCGGCCGGAGCAGCTGGAGGAGGAATTCAAGGGCTGCCTGGAGCTGGCCAAGTACTGCCTGGAAACCGTGGGCATGCTGGAGGACTGCACCTTCCGCTTCTCCCAGTGGGACCCCAACAACAAGGAGAAATATATCGGCACGCCGGAGCAGTGGGACGAGGCCCAGAGCATCATGGGCAAAATTCTGGACGATCTCCAGGTAAAATACACCATCGGCATCGACGAGGCCGCCTTCTACGGCCCCAAGCTGGACATCCAGTACCGGAACGTCTTCGGGAAAGAAGACACCATCGTCACCATTCAGGTGGACCAGCTCCTGGCCGAGCAGTTCGGCATGGAATACGTGGACGCCGACGGCAAGAAGAAGCGGCCCTATATCATCCACCGCACCTCCCTGGGCTGCTACGAGCGGACCCTGGCCTACCTCATTGAGAAGACCGCCGGCGCCCTCCCCCTGTGGATGATGCCCACCCAGGTGCGGATCCTGCCCATCACAGACCGGGCCCACGACTATGCTGAGGGGCTTGTGCGCCAGCTGAAGGCTGCCGGAATCCGGACCGAGGGCGACTTCCGTTCCGAAAAGCTGGGCTATAAAATCCGGGAGGCTCAGAAGGAGAAGATTCCCTATATGCTGGTGGTGGGCGACAAGGAGGCAGAAAACGGCACCGTGGCCGTCCGCACCCGCTCCGGCGGTGACGAGGGCGTCATGGACCTGCAGGCCTTCCTGGCCCAATGCCGCCAGGAGATCGACAGCAAATCCAAGCGCGTATAAGCTCCATCATTTTGACAAACTTAGGAGGCACCACCATGGAACAGTACCTGTTCGTCATCGACTATCAAAACGACTTCGTAGACGGGGCCCTGGGCTTCCCTGGGGCGGAGCAGCTGGATGAGGGGATTGCGGAGAAAATCCGGAGCTATGCCCCCGGCCATGTCATCTTCACCCGGGACACCCACCAGGAGATCTATCTGGAGACCCGGGAAGGGAAGCTCCTGCCGGTGAAGCACTGTGTGCAGGGAAGCCACGGCTGGGCTCTGTACGGGAAAACCGCCCAGGCCTTGGCCGATTGCGGCGCCAAAGGCATCGACAAACCAGCTTTTGGCATTGACTGCGGAGACCCGACAGTCCTGGCCGTTCTGCCGGAGCGGGCCGACCGGATTGAACTGGTGGGTCTGGTGTCTAACATCTGTGTGGTGAGCAATGCCGTGGTGCTCCAAAGCCGGTATCCCGAGGCCCGGATTGTGGTGGATGCAGCCCTCACCGCCAGTTTCGACCCCAAGCTCCACGGAGAAGTCCTGGACGTGCTGGAGGGCCTCCAGGTGGAGGTGCTGAACCGGGCATGAAACGGCTTTTATATGTAGACTGCTGCATCCGGGGGCAGACCTCCCGAACCAGGCGCCTGGCCGAAGCATTCCTGGACGCCCTGCCCCAGGGCTGGGCGGTGGAGCCTCTAGAGCTGGCCGCAGAGGGGTTACAGTACTTCTCCGGTCCCTTTTTCCAACAGCGGCAGGACCTGCTGGCCGCTGGAAACCGGACTCATCCGCGATTCCGCTACGCCTGGCAATTTGCCCAGGCCGACGCCATTGTTCTGGCCGCGCCCCTGTGGGACCTGAGCTTTCCGGCGCTTCTGAAGGTTTATATCGAAAATGTCAGTGTAGAGAACATCACCTTTGGCTGCGGAGAGGCCGGCTGCTACGGCATCTGCCAAGCCCGGCGCATGGTCTTCCTCACCACCCGGGGCAGCGCTTACGAAGGGTCCCATCTGGAAATGGGCAGCCGCTACCTGCAAGCCATGGCAGAATTTTTCGGCATCGACCGGTACGATTGTGTGGCGGCAGACGGCCTGGACGCCATGGGAGCCAATCCGGAATCCATTCTCCGCGCCGCCTGCGCCCAGGCTGCGGAGCTGGCCAAAACTTTTTAAGATTTCCTCATCAAAACGGAACGGCTGAAGCCGTTCCGTTTTGACATCTGGCCTCAGGGACAGCGGAAGTGTCCATACACTTACGGAGATTCCATCCAGTCTTTCAGCGCCGCCTCCAGACGGGTCAGGAGCTCCGGGGCAGCGTTTCCGTCGAAGCCGGTGTAGTTGACCACTAGGCAGTGGGAATCGGCGGGGTTCTCCCGCTGGTTGTAGTCTGACAGGCAGAAAATTCGGATCCCCGCCTGGGCGCACAGCGCCTTCAGATCCCGGTCTGGGCGGTGAGTCCGGACCCGGAGGAGGAAATGAAGGCCCGCGTCCTGCTCCAGGATCTCCACCTGACGGGAGAAGCTGGCATGGGACAAGGCGGCAATGAGCCGGTCCCGCTGACCCCGGTAATACTTTTTCATCCGGTTGATGTGCTTCTCAAAGTAGCCCCGACTGAGGAAGCGGGCCAGGGTGTACTGTTCAAAGCTGGGCACCGTACAGGCGTAAAACCCCAGTCGGCGCCGGAATTCTTCCATCAGCTCCGGCGGTAGAACTAGGTAGCTGATCCGAATGGCCGGGGCGATGGACTTGGTGAAGGAATTAAGGTAAATCACCTTCCCTGCCCGGTCGATGGACTGGAGCGTAGGAATGGGGCGGCCAGCCAGCCGGAACTCGCTGTCGTAGTCGTCCTCAATGAGGTACCGTCCCTCCCCTCCCTCCGCCCACTCCAGCAGGGCCTGGCGGCGGCCAATGGGGGTGACAATCCCGGTGGGAAAGTGATGGGAGGGAGACAGGTGCAGCACCTGGGCCTCCCCCAGCCGGTCGATCCGGATTCCATCCCCATCCAACGGCACCGGCAGGCAGGGCACCCCGGCAGCCTCGTAGACCTGCCGGATCTTCCCATAGCCAGGATCCTCCACCCCGTAACACTTGTCCCGGCCCAAAAGCTGAATCAGCAGATTATACAGAAAGTCCGTGCCCGCTCCCACCAGAATCTGATCCGGAGAGACGGTCATGGAGCGGAATCCATACAGATAATCCGCAATGGCCTGGCGGAGCACATAGGCGCCTCCAGGCGGCACCGGCCCCAGAAGCTCCGCTCCGTAGTCCAGAAGCACCTCCCGCTGAAGCTTGGCCCAGACGGAAAAGGGAAAGGCCTCCGCCGGCAGGTTGTTGGCCGTAAAATCCGCCTCCCAGACAGGCCTTGGGGCCTCCGGCAGCTCCAGAGCCCGCCGGTAGGCCGGAGCCTGCCCCTGCTCCACCGCTTCCACAAAGTAACCCACCTTCTCCTGGGAGCGGATGTATCCCTCCGCCACCAGCTGGGCGTAGGCCGTTTCCACCGTGACCTTGCTGATTTTCAGATGGTCCGCCAGCGCCCGTTTGGAGGGCAACTTCTCCCCCGGCATCAGTCTGCCCTCCAGAATATCCCCCCGGATGCCCCGATACAGCGCCTCATACAGGGGCCCTGCCTCCCGGTCTAAGGTATATGTTAGCATGCCGCTTCCTCCTGACCTGGCTAAAATTAAAAAAATAGATCAAATCCATCAGGCCAGTCCAATCATACATCCACTTTATACAAAAGGCAAGCACCATTTCACTCCCCCACCGGTGTAGCCGCGCCCCTGCCTGCCCCCGGGGGGAAGCTGGCACGGCGGTAGCCGTGACGGATGAGGAGCGGGGAAAACCGGGCGAAATGTGTTTTAGGGGGCGTCTCAACATAAGCCTTGAGACGCCCCCCAATTTCTTATCCAATTCGCTCAAAATCCTCGGGACCATGCTTGCACAGGGGGCAGACATAATCCGGGGGCAGCTCCTCGCCCTCGTACACGTAGCCGCAGACTTTGCAGACCCAACCCTTCTTCTGGGTCAGCTGGGGCTGAGGCTTCGGCTTGATGTGCTCGAAGTAGTAAGCATAGGTCACGGAAGGCGCCTGGGACAGAATCTTCGCCTCAGTGACGTCGGCCACAAACAGAGTATGGGTTCCCCAATCCTGGGTGGAAACCACCTTACCGGCAATGACCGCATTGGCAAACTTCGTCAGGTGCAGCGTACCATTTTCGCTCCGCCCGGCAAAGGCCCAACCGCCGAACTTGTCGGTATCCCGTCCGCTCTGGAAGCCGAAATGCTGGAAGATTTCAAAGGGCACATCCTGGGACAGCACGGAAATGCTGAACAGACCCGTATTCACAATCATGTCATGGGTCAGATTGGCCTTGTTCACGGCAAAAGCCACCCGCTTGGGGGTATCCGTCAGCTGAATGACCGTGTTGACGATGCAGCCATTGTCCTTCTCCCCCTCCCGGGCGGCCAGGACAAACAGGCCGTAAGACAGCTTGAACATGGCATTGGGGTCCACAGCATTCCCCGCCTCCGCTGCAGGCGCAGCCTTGGGCATGGTATCGGCAATGGCCTGAACCAGGATCTCCAGCTGCTCCGTCTCCTTCAGGGAGGAGCGAATGGTGACGCTCTGGTCCAGCATGGTCATGTTCTTCAGGGGGGACAAAATCTGCCGCATGAGCTTGCCACTGGTAGGCGCCCAGGAGCCATTCTCCACAAAAGCCACCGTCCGGTTCTGCAGGTTGTGAGCGGCAATGTCGTGGAGCAGATTTTCCATGTTGACAAAAATACCGGCGTTATAGGTAGTGGCAGCAAAGACCAGGTGGCTGTACCGGAAGGCGGCGGCCACCACATAAGAAGCGGGCGTCATGGACACATCGAACATGCAGGTCTTAATTCCCAGCTCCCGCAGGCGGCAGGAAAGGATCTCCGCAGCGTTGGCGGTGTTGCCATAGACGGAGGCATAGGCAATGACCACACCGGTCTCCTCCGGGGTGTAGGTAGCCCAACGCAGGTACTTTTCGATGAACTCCCCGATGTCCTTCCGCCAGACGAAGCCGTGGAGGGGGCAGACCATTTTGATCTCCAAGCCGGCAGCCTTGGTCAGAAGGGCTGTCACCTGGGTGCCATACTTACCCACAATGTTGCAGTAATACCGCCGGGCCTCGTCCAAATAGTCCCGGAAGAAATCCACCTCATCGGCAAACAGCGCCCCGTCTATGGCGCCAAAGGTACCAAAGGCGTCGGCGGAGAAGAGAATCTTCTCTGTGAGATCATAGGTCACCATCACCTCAGGCCAGTGGACCATAGGAGCCATGACAAAGGTATAGCTGTGGTGGCCGGTCTCAAACACGTCCCCTTCCTTCACAATCTGCACCGTGGCAGACACGTCAAAGGTGAAGTACTGGGCCATCATATTGGCGGTCTTCTGGTTGCAGAGAATCCGGACTCCGGGATAGCGGCGGACCACCTCCTGAATGGTGGCGGCGTGGTCCGGCTCCATATGCTGCACCACCAGGGCGTCCAGCTTCCTCCCGGCCAGGACATGGTCGATATTCTCAAAGAATACCCGGTCCACGCTGTGGTCCACAGTGTCAAACAAAACCGTCTTCTCATCCATCAGAAGGTAAGAATTGTAAGACACCCCCTTGGGTACATCATATACCCCTTCAAACAGAGCCAGGCGGCGGTCATTCCCGCCCACCCAAGTCAGATCCTCCGTGACCTTTCTTACACAGTACATTGCAAATCCCCTTTCGCGGCTTGTATTTCTGAATCTGGCTACATTATACAGGAGGCCGCAGGAAAAATCAACAGCAATAATAAGAATTATTATCAAATTTGAAGCAAGGTTATGTTGGCGCAGCCTCCTGGACGCACCAGCGATGCCCCGTGATTCGTAGCCCTTAGGCAAATCCGGTCCTTCCCCACTGGCTGGTGGTACAAAGTCACCTGGGCCCATGGCAGCCGCCCAGCCCCCTGCGCCGGTGCGTCCAGGAGGCTGCAACCTGCCGCAAAAAAAGCCCCTGCCGGTGTCCCGGCAGGGGAAACGTGGGATTTGGCGCTGCACGCTGCGCCGGGTATGAAGTGTGCTCGCATTGGATAAGCTGCTCCTTGATTCTACCACTCCCACAAGAAAAAATCCTGCGAACCCTGTCGTCCAGGTATCTTTTTCCCGCAGAATTTCCAGTTTCATTTTTCCCGGAACGTGATACAATGGAGGAAAATCACTTGACCTGCCAAGGGGCCGCCCTTCACACCGGAAGGCTTCCGGCCAGTCAGTCGAAAACCAGGAGGAACTGCCATGCCAATATATGAAATGGTGCGGGAAATTCAAAACAGCTGTCCCAACAATCAAATGCGGGATGTCTCCTTCCAGGAGGTGGTCACCGGCAATCCGGAGGATTACGTTCGCAGCATCCTGCGGGGCCAGTCCATCCGCGTCCATTCCGAAACCCACCGTGACGGATCTGTGGAAGTTTGGGCCGATTGTGACGGCCTGCGCCAGCGTTTTTTCTTTACACCTGAAGAATCCCTGTGAAAACCGGGGTGAGAATTGAAAATTTAGGTTGAAATTGCGGGTTATGTGTGTTACGATAAGTTTGTATCGGTATGGGCGCAGTGCGCCCAGAATGGCCTAAGTTTGTAACTTGACTCACATTAGGAGGTAAATCACATCATGAGCGTTTCTGACATTTTGGAAACCCGCAACGCGTTCTCTTTTGAGGTCTTCCCCCCCAAGACAGACGTAGGCATGGAAAAGCTGTGTGGTGAGGGCGGCGTGCTGGATCAGCTGTACACCCTGAATCCCGACTACATTTCCTGCACCTATGGCGCTGGCGGTACCAACGTGGGCAAAAACCTGGAAGTCCTGAAGAAGATCCAGTCCGATGGCAAGTGCATCCCTGTGACCCACTTCACCTGCATCGGCAACACCAAGGAAGGCATCAAAGAGCAACTGCAGACCTACCTGGACAACGGCATTGACCACATGCTAGCCCTTCGCGGCGACCTGCCCTTTGGCTGGACCGGCACCGGCGGCGACCTGCACTATGCCACCGAGCTGGTGAAGTTCGTCCGGCAGGAGTTTGGCGACAAGTTCACCATCGCCGTGGCCGGCTCTCCCGAGGGACATATCGCCTGCCGCAGCCTGGAGGCTGACATCGCCTTCCTGAAGCAGAAGCAGGACAACGGCGCCGACTACATCATGACGCAGCTGTGCTGGGATATGGATCAATTCCGTTACTGGCTGGACGCCATCCGCGCCGCCGGCATTTGGATGCCCGTGGACGTGGGCATCATGCCCATCTTGGATCAGGCTGCCACCATCAACATGGCCCTATCCCGCAACGGCTGTGTCATGCCCCGGGAGCTGTGCGAGATCATCTCCAAGAACTGGATCTTCCCCAACCCCTTCGACAAAGAGCCCTTCGACGCCAACGTGGCAGAAAAGAAGGCCAGCTTCAAGGAAGCCGGCATCGAGTACACCATCCGGCAGATCGACGAGTATCGCGCCTGCGGCATCAACGGCATCCACCTGTACGCCCTCAACAAGTTTGACGACGTGGCCCGGATCGCCCGGGAGGCAGGCCTGCTGGACCTCATCTAAGCGAACATCCCCTCCTACTGCCCTCTGGCAGCAGGAGAGACCCACATTTCAAAGGAGCATATTTCTATGGGCACACCTCACACCATCGCTGTAGCCGGTAAGGGCGGCGTGGGCAAAACCACGACCTGCGGCATGATCATTGATTACCTTTGCAAGCAGAAGCAGGGACCGGTCCTGGTCGTGGACGCGGACGCCAACAGCAACCTCAATGAGGTCCTGGGCGTGGAGGTTGAGACCAGTCTGGGCGAAATCCGGGAGGAAATGGCGAAAGCCGAGTTGCGGGGGGACACCATCCCCACCGGAATGACCAAAGCGGATTACGCCGAATTCAAATTCAATTCCGCTCTCGTGGAAGAAGACGACTTCGATATGCTTGTCATGGGCCGCACCCAGGGCAAGGGGTGCTACTGCTATGTCAATGGGGTCCTCAAGACCCAGGTGGACAAGTACGCCAAAAACTATCGCTATGTGGTCATGGACAACGAGGCGGGGCTGGAGCATGTGGCCCGGGGAACCTTACCCCATGTGGATACCATGCTTCTCATCTCCGACTGCTCCCGCCGGGGCATCCAGGCCGTGGCCCGGATCGCGGAGATGATCGGCGAGCTGGAGCTGAAGCCCGGTGAACTGGGCCTCATCGTCAATCGGGCCCCTATGGGCCAGCTGGATGACGGCGTTCGCCAGGAGATTGAAAAGCACGGCCTGAAGCTCCTGGGGGTTCTGCCCCAGGACGAGGCGGTCTACCGCTGCGACTGCGCCGGGGAGCCGTCTGCCAAGCTGCCGGATTCCAACCCCGTGAAGACCGCACTGCGCGGGATTTTGGAACACCTGGCACTGTAACATCCGTCATACACCTACAATTCAACAAGGGGGATACCAATTATGTCTTTTGTTCCCAAGACGCAGGCATTCAACGCGAAGATCAACGCGGTAACCTTGGGCACCGGCGATAAGGCCGTGGTCCTGGGTGGCCAGAATGTCCTGCCCTTCTACACCTTTGACGCTCCCGTGGAAAACGCGCCGAAGATCGGCGTGGAAATTTCCGACCTGGCCAAGGAGTGGACCGCTCCCCAGCTGGTGGAGTTCTATGCCGGCTGTGAGACCATGGCCGACTATGCCAAGAAGGCGGAGACCATGCCCGGCGCCGATTTCCTGGTGCTGCACTTTGAGTCCGCCGATCCCAACGGCCGGAACCGCTCTGTGGAGGAGTGTGTGGCCGACGCCAAGGCTGTGGCCGATGTGGTCACCATGCCCATCGCTGTCATGGGCTGCAAGAACGTGGAAAAGGACGGCCAGCTGTTCAGCAAAATTGCCGAGGCCCTGCAGGGTAAGAACATCGTGGTCCTGTCCGCCCGTGAAGAGGATTACAAGTCCGTAGGCGCTTCCGTCGCTCTGGCCTATGGCCAGAAGGTAGGCGCCGAATCCGCCGACGACATCAACCTGGCCAAGCAGTTGAACATCATGCTCAAGGGCCTGGGCGTTGCGCCGGAGTCCATCGTCATGAACGTGGGCACCGCCGCCGTCGGCTACGGCTATGAATACGTGGCCTCCACCCTGGACCGGGTCCGCGCTGCGGCCCTGGCTCAGTCCGACGCCGACCTGCAGATGCCCATCATCGCCCCCACATCCACCGATACCTGGGGCGTAAAGGAAGCGGTTGTGTCCGAGGAAGATATGCCCGAGTGGGGCAACCAGGAAGAGCGGGGCATCGACATGGAAGTCGCCACTGCCGCCGCCAACCTGACCGGCGGCGCCGATGCCGTTGTCATGCGCCATCCCGCTGCCGTTGCCACCATCAAGAAGTTCATCACGGAACTTGTGTAATCGGGAAGGAGGAACACAACTATGGCTCTCAAAGGTCTTGATATTTTTAAGCTGTCTCCCAAAAAGAACTGTAAGGAGTGCGGCTGCCCCACCTGTATGGCCTTCTGTATGAAGGTCGCCCAGGGTGCTCTGCCCCTGGACAAGTGCCCCTATTTCGATCCCGACGCCGTGGCAAAGCTGTCCGAGGCCACTGCACCTCCCATGAAGACCCTGGAGGTGGGCACCGGCGCCAACGCCCACAAGCTGGGCGGCGAAACTGTCCTGTTCCGGCACGAAAAGACTCTGGTTTCCAAAAACCTGTTCGCCGTGAATCTGTGCACCTGCATGTCCCCCGAGGAAATCGACGGGAAGATCGCAGAAATGAAGAAAGTGGACTACGAGCGCATTGGCGAGCGGATGTTCGTGGAATTCCTGTTCTGCTCCTATGTGGGCAACGGCGTGGACAAGTACGTAGAGCTGGTGAAGAAAGCTGTGGCCGCCGATCGGGCCATCATCCTGGAGTGCTGGGATGTGGAAGCCGCCAAGGCCGCTTTGGAAGTCTGCAAGGACACCAAGCCCATCCTGGACGGCGCGACCCTGGAGAACTGGGAGGCTATGAACGGCCTGGCCAAGGAATACGGCGTGACCCTGGGCCTGTATGCAGAAAACCTCTCTGACCTGTACGACCTGGTGAAGAAGCTGGAAGAGGCTGGCAACAAGAACTTGGTGCTGGACGTCACCGGCAAGACCGCCAAGGAAACCCTGGCCAATGCCGTCATCGTCCGCCGGACCGCTTTGAAGGACGGCGACCGCTCCTTCGGCTATCCCTCCATCGTGAACCTGAACCGGTTTGCCAAGGGCGACTCCCGTCTGCAGACCGCCTATGCCGCCATGTTCACCGAGAAGTACGGCTCCATCATTGTCATGGAGAACATGACCTACGCCGAGGCACTGCCCCTGTACGGCCTGCGTCAGAACATCTTCACCGATCCCCAGAAGCCCATGAAGGTGGAAGCCAAGATCTATCCCCTGAATGGCGCCGACGAGAACAGCGTCTGTGCCCTCACTGTAGACTTCGCCCTGACCTATTTCCTGGTCTCCGGCGAGATGGAGCGGAGCAACTGCCCTGTGAACCTGCTGATTTCCGATGCCTCCGGCATGTCCGTCCTGACCGCCTGGGCCGCCGGTAAGTTCTCCGCCTCCACCATCAAGAAGTTCTTCGATGAGAACGACATCAACAACAAGATCAAGTCCCGGACCCTGATCATCCCCGGCAAGGTTGCCGTGATGAAGGGCGAGATTCAGGAGAAGCTCCCCGGCTGGCGCGTGGTGGTCGGCCCCACGGAGGCTGTCATGCTGCCCAAATTCCTGAAGGATAAGGAGTATCTGGCCGGCGCTGAAGAGGCCGAAGCCGCTGCCGCTGCCGCCGCTCCCGTGGTGGAAGCGGCTCCCGTGGAAGAGGATAAGCCTCTGAACTTCGAAGAGCTGCAGCTGAAGGTGCCCGCCATTGAAGTGGTGGACATGGGTGTGTCCTATAAGGGCCACAACCCCGAGGCCCAGACCTTCGTCACCATCGGCGAGCGCATCCACTGCATCAGCCCCTCCATCCGCAGGGCCATGGACGAGCGGGACCCCGGCCCCATCCTGAAGCGGGCCGCCGAGCAGATCGCCGCCGGCGCTACTTACCTGGACGTGAACATCGGACCTGCCGAGAAGGACGGCCCCGAGCGCATGATGTGGGCGGTTCAGCTGCTGCAGCAGAACTTCAACAACGTGCCCCTGGCTCTGGATACGGCCAACAAGAAGGCCATCGAAGCCGGTATCAAGGTCTACAACCGGTCCAACGGCAAGCCCATCGTGAACTCTGCCGATGCCGGCTCCCGGATTGAGAACATTGACCTGGCTGCCGCCAACGACGCCATTGTCATTGCTCTGTGCTCCGCCGACGGCATCGCCAAGGACAACGAAGAGCGGATGATGCACTGCCACAACATGCTGGAGCGGGGCCTGTCCCTGGGCATGGAAGCCACCGACCTGTGGTTTGACCCCCTGTTCCTGGTGGTCAAGGGCATGCAAGACAAGCAGATGGACGTGCTGAACGCCATCAAGCTCTTCGCCGACGAAGGTCTGAAGTCCACTGGCGGCCTGTCCAACAACTCCAACGGCGCTCCCAAGACCCTGCGGCCCATTATGGACGCCACCCTGGTGGCCATGGCCATGATGCAGGGCCTCACCTCCGCCATCGTGAACCCCTGCGACCTGCGTCTGATGGAGACCATCAAGACCTGCGACATCATCAAGAACCACGTGCTGTACTCCGACTCCTATCTGGAGCTGTAATACCGCAAAATCCCGTGGCCGGGAGGGAAGCTCCCTCCCGGCCATTTTATGGGCACTCTGATGTGAAACTGGTGAACCATCTCAAATGTCATCCTGAGCGGATCAAGGAATCTTCCAAGAACAGGAATTTCTCAGCACGGATGTCTGTAAAATTCAGGTGCATCCTCCAGATTCTTTGCTGCGCTCAGAATGACATGCAGACTTTCTTCGGAAAGATCCGGCGTGTTTGAATCCATATCCCACAACTAAGGAGGAGACGGTATGTACAAAATTACATTCCAAATTGAAGGCGCAACCCCGGTGATCATGGAGGCCAACAAAGGTGACAACCTGTTGGAGCTGGCCCGGCGGGGGAATGTGGCCATTGACGCCCCCTGCTCCGGCAATGGGTCCTGCGGCAAGTGCCGGGTGAAGCTGGTGTCCGGTCAGGTGGAGAGCGCTCCCTCCCGGCATATCACCCCGGAGGAGTACCAGGAGGGCTGGCGCTTGGCCTGCAGCTGCAAGGTGGTTGAGGACGCCGAAATTTTAGTCCCCGACATTGCCTCCGCCTACCAAAGCAGGATGAAAACCGCCGACCTCTCCTCCCCAGAGGAGGTAGCTCTCTTTACTGCCATCCAGCAGGATGTACAGGCAGCAGGCATTGCCTTCAAAACTGGCTTTCGGGCCCTGTCCCTCACCTTGGCAGAGCCCAGTCTGGACGACACCATGCCCGACGATGAGCGGCTAACCTGGGCCATTCAGGAGGCCGCCGGTGTGGAGCAGATAGACGTTCCCCACCACGTGATGGTCAAACTGGCTGAGACGCTGCGTCAGCACGGTTTTCAGGTCTGCGTTAAGGGCCTCCTGGCAGAAAACCGTTTCTCCGTCCTGGACATCACCGGGCCCCAGGACACCGGGCTCTACGCCGCTGCCATTGACATTGGCACCACCACCGTCTCTGCAGTCCTGGCAGAAATGACCACCGGCAAAATTGTGGCCAAAGGCTCCAGCGGCAACGGCCAAATTCGCTACGGCGCCGACGTCATCAACCGGATCATTGAGCAGGGCAAGCCCGGTGGCCGCAAAAAGCTTCAGAACGCCATTGTAAAGGAAACCTTGGTCCCCATCCTGGTAAATCTGTGCAAGGCGGCGGGGATCTCCGCCCAAAGCATCCTGCAGCTGTGCGTAGCAGCCAACACCACCATGAACCACCTGTTCGTAGGCGTGGACGCCTCCCCTGTGCGCATGGAGCCCTACATTCCCTCCTTCTTCTCTTGGAATGGGCTGAAGGCTGGGGATTTGAAGCTCCCCGCCAATCCCTTGGCTCCTGTGCTGGTAGCTCCCAACATCGGCTCCTATGTGGGCGGCGACATCACTGCCGGTGTGTTTGCCAGCCTGATTTGGAACAAACCGGAGTTCAGCCTCTTCATTGACCTGGGCACCAATGGTGAGATCGCCTTCGGCAACCAGGATTTCCTGGTGTCTTGCGCCTGCTCCGCCGGGCCTGCTTTCGAAGGCGGCGACATCTCCTGCGGCATGCGGGCCACGGACGGGGCCATTGAGGCCTGCGTAATCGACAAGGACACCATGGACCCCACCTTCCATATTGTGGGGGAGGCTGGGCAGAAGCCTGTAGGCCTGTGCGGCTCTGGCATCATCGACACCATTTCCGAGCTCTACCGCTGCGGTATCATCAACGCCAAGGGCCTGTTCGTCCGGGATGGGGACCGGGTGGCAAGGGACCGTCACGGCATGGGCCGTTATATCTTAGCCTACGCCCACGAGTCCGCCACAGAGCGGGAAATCGCCCTGAATGAAGTGGATATTGACAACTTCATCCGGGCCAAGGGCGCAATTTTCTCCGCCATCGAAACCCTGCTCAACTCCGTGGATATGACCGTGGATATGATTGATAAGGTGTATGTGGCAGGCGGCATCGGCTCCGGCATCAATATGAAAAACGCAGTGAACATCGGTATGTTCCCAGATGTGCCTCTGGAGAAGTTCCAGTACATTGGGAATTCCTCCCTGACAGGCGCTTATGCCATGGTGCTATCCGACCAGGCCGCAGAAAAGGTGGACGAAGTGGCCAAAAACATGACCTACATGGAGCTATCCACCCACCCCGGCTATATGGACTCCTTTGTGGCCGCCTGCTTCCTGCCCCATACCAACCGGCAGCTGTTCCCCCACAGCATACAAGAGATATAAGATGGTTAGAATTTTAGAGACCCGGCGGGAGCTTTGTCCCCCTCTCAAGCTTACCGGCAGGCGGTATACAGATGCAGACCGGGATGCTGGCGGCTCCTTCTCAGCGCAGTGGGGGCAGTGGCTTCAAAACAACTGGTTCGCTCCCCTGGTGCGAGAAGGCGTCGCAGGCTTTCATAATAGCTATGTGGGAGCCATGCGCATCACCGAGGCAGGATTTGAATACTGGATCGGCGTTTTCATGGCTCCAGAGGCCCCTGTGCCCCAAGGTTATGAGGCGGTGGAGATTCCGGCAGGAGATCTGGGGGTCTGCTTCCTCTATGGTAAGGACAGCAGCCCGGATCTGTTTGGCATGGATGCACACAAAGCTTGTGTCGCCGCCTGGCAGGAGCGGGGCTGGACTCCCTCCGGCTGGTTTCTGGAGCGATACAACTGCCCCCGCTACACGGTGCCGGACGAAAAGGGCAATGTAATCCTGGATTACTGCGCCTATTTGCTTCCCATTTCCAAGGAATAGGAGAACATACCCATGCAAGTGGAAAATCACAAAGAAGAAGTACCGTTTTCCCACTACGAGGGCCTGTTTCGCAACCTGGACCCTCAGACCGCCCTGGAGCGACTGCCATCGGCTGCCTTCGACGGAAAACGGTTTACCCTGACCCTCCTGGGCAGGACCTATGATATCACGTGGCCGGACTATGCCATTTCGGTCCGGGACGGAGGCTGCCTGCCCGGCCTGCCAACGCAAACCTTCCTTCTGCGGTGCCTGCTGGAGGCCCGGGAGGTGGCAGATCCCGGCTCGTGGAAAACCTTTCGGGAGATGCCCTGGGGGGAACTGTACATCCAGCCCTTTACCGGCCGCTGTTTGACCCGGGCAGCCTTCACCTTCGGCCCCCGGCTGCCTTCCTTCCGGGCAGCCTGTGAAAAGCTGGGGGCCAAATCCGTTCCCCACGGAGACGCAGGTTATGCATTTCCCTTTTTCGGCCCCTACGCGATGGAAATCCTGGTGTGGGAGGGGGACGATGAATTTCCTCCCAGCGCCCAAATTCTGTACACCGGTAACTTTGCAGAGGGCTTTGCCGCCGAAGACCGGGTGGTCGCAGGCGACATTCTGATCTCTCACATCAAAAGCGCCATGTAGCCGTCTGCCACGGTTGCCATCCAAAAGCGCAAAGCATTTTGCGTGGAAAAGACCCGGCCCAAATTAGGGTCGGGTCTTTTTCATCAATTGGGAATCTTACCGCACGCGGGCAGCCCGGCGCTCCTCCCGGGTCTTGCAGAACCGCTCCAACTGGGGCACCAGCGCCAGGCAAACAAAGGCAGCCGTGAAACCACCGTTGTACAGGCAGAAGCCACCGTGAAGCAGTGGCACACTGGTCACCAGGCAGAAGTGGAGCATACCGGCCAGAATGCCAAAGGGCCAGCCGTACTTCCCGGTGATGGGAGACAGCCCGTTTGCAAAGCAAAGGCCCACCACAACGGCTTGGGCGTTGATGGCCTGGGCAAAGGTTCCGCCGGCCACGCCGGAGAGCCAACCCATGAGATAGGAGGCCGCCACATAGCCCACCATAATGGGCCACACCGTCTTGGGATTGCTGCCGGAATTGCAGCAGGCCACCATACAGAAAATGCAGCCAAACGTGATGCTGTTGAAGGTGGCTCCGATCAGGTTGTAATACAACACAATGAAGAGGCCATACAGGCCCACATTCATGAGCATGGCCGCCTTCCCATACTTTTTGCTGAAATCCACCCCATGGGCAGAGTCCTTCAGCAGGTTCCAGTAAGCTCCGGGCTTGCAGCCCATCAGAAGCGCGAACACCACACACAGACCGAAGACCACGAAGCAGAAGACGTTGGTAATGGTCCAGGACGCCACCTTCAGAGTCTCAGCAGCAGGGGCCGCCGGCAGTTCCACACCCATGGTCTTAAAGAGAATGGCCTGGAGGAAAAAGGCGGTCATACCCACAGGGACGGCAGCAGAATACAGATCAAATCCCTTGTGTACCTTGGGAGAATGGGCCAGACCGGCGGGCAGGAAGAAGCCAATCACCAAACCCACACCCAGGGCCAGGAGAATCCCCTGCCAAGTGAAGCCCACCACCTCTCCGTTGGGATAGCGAATCAGGAGATCTGTAATCAGGGGCGCAATGCCGGTGGAGAAAAGCATGGCGTTCACCTGATCCGCCACCTTCTCCCGCTTCACCAGACAGTACAGCACCACACCCAGGAAGGTGGGCCAGATGTTCAGCAGGTTGATGCCCCAGGAGCAGAAGCCCGCTGTCAGGAGGAAGGCCAGGGTAGATACATTGTTCACCGTGACTCCCGGCAGGCAATACAGAGCCGTGCAAATCAGGCACACCAGCCCCATATTCAAGAACGTAGCCGCATAGCCGCCTACCGCGAAGTAATTGGTGGACACCTTAGACGGCTGAGACAAGATTTCCCACAGGCCGGAAAACATAGCGTTCCGGTCTGGCATGAAAACAGCAGCAACCAGAAACGCCACAGAGAAAAATGCAAACAGCAGCTTCAGAAAATTTGCTGGGGACAGGTCTCGTACTCTTTTTAACATATTCATCCCTCACCAAAATGTACAATTATAAAGGTCTCCATCTCCTTTATATATCCAGCTTTCGGATATTCCGGCATGGTCTCGGCAATTTCCTTGGCGGCTGCATACTGTGCTGCAGTCCCTCGCAAAACTGGGCAGCCCTGTTGGGCAAATATTTGTGGCAGACAGCCATTGACGCCATAAATCCCTGGAAAAGCCTGCCCTGCCCACGGAATCAGCTTAATTGCAGGTGACTGCGCAACCGAAATCGGGGAACCCTCAATTCCCAAAAGTGCACTGGCCGTAGAATAGCCCAACCGGTCTTGTGTAATCAGTAAGCCCGGGTCCAACACATAATATCGTGCATTGGGGCTTCCTACAAATAGCACTGGCTTTTCTGCCAAGGGATAATCCCGCTGAAGATCTGCCGCTACACGATCCAGAATTCGGTATTCAGACGTGCGCAAGCTGTAATTCCCGGAAAAGAAGCCATGAATCTCTATGGTAACATTGAGGAGCACGACCGCAATCAAGGCAGCTACGGCACACTTTGTCCACCGATTTTTCCAGCGCTCCGCGAGCAGCCACCCGCCCAGCAATGCGGCGCCGGCAAAGAGGGGAAGCGCCTGACAAGAACGCTGCATCTGCAGTTCCCCTGAAATGAGAGAAAGTGCAAAAGGCGAAAGGCAGGCACCCACAGCCCAAAGCAGGAAGGTGGCCCGTTTTTTCCGAGCTGTTCCTACAATCCCAACCAGCAGAAAACCGGCCAGCGCTACAAGCACCAAGAACAGAGACGGACTGGCCAAGCCAGGATACAGATACCGCCGGAGAAACGACTCCCACAGCTGATGCAGCTGTGCTCCTGCACCTGGCTGGAACAGCCACGAAACAGACAGTGGGGAGCGGTAATACGAATAATCCAAAGAAATCCATCCCCGCAGGATTCGCGTGATGACGCCCCGGAAAGCCATGGCGTACACCATCACCCGGGCGGAATAGCAAAGCAACAGCGCTGTCCGCCGCCATTTCGTAGTCTGCATTCGGTCTAAAGACAATCCGTCTGCCAGCACAATCAGGCATAGACCCGTTAAAAATACACTGGCAAATGACTCATACAGGCCAATGGCAACCGTCAGCAAAGCAGTTGCACCCATCGTAAGCAATACATGCCGCTTCTTCCCGGATTTTAAATCCAAACGTCTGTCTGAATATACCAGATAGAGACTCAGCGGAATCAGGCAGCTGCCTAAGCCCGCCCCATTGTGCAAATAATAAATAAAGACCTCAGAGTTTAGTGCAAAGTTTACGAAGGCTCCGGAGAAAACCAAACAGGCCCAAGTAGACAGCGGTCGATCTAAAATATGCTGCAGAAGCGCGCACCAGAGAATCGCTGCAGCAACCATCAGAAAAACACCCAAAAGGTCCATTAGAAAGGGGGCGTAATGGCCGATGGGAAAGAGCTGTCCCAGCAAAAACAGGGGCCAGCGGCCAATGATTGCCACCAAGCCGTCCACAAAGTACAGCCCCGCGCAGATATCGTCTACACCGGAAACCGGATGAGAAAGGCGGAAGCCGTACCCTCCGGCAGCCAGAAGCGCCAGTCCAATCAGGTACCACTTTCTGTGAATCAGCTCAAAAACCGTTGACCAAAGCCCGGGCTTGAAGCTTCTGGTTCTCAGAAAAACACCAGATCCCTCCATAGAATTAGAAATGCGCCTTCTCTGCCGCCTCCACCACATGCTTCATGAGCACAGAGGTGGTGACAGAGCCTACGCCGCCGGGGACCGGGGTGATGGCTTCCACAACAGGCTCCACTTCCTCAAACACGGCGTCGCCAGCAATGGCGCCCTTGCCGCCCTTGCTGTTGACCTTGTTGGGGTCCCAGTTGATGGAGACGTCAATGACCACCTGGCCGGGACGGACGTATTCTTTGGTCAGGCTGCCCAACACACCGGCGGCAGACACCAGAATGTCGGCGGACCGGGCCACCTCAGCGGTGTTGACGGTCTTGGTGTGGCAGACGGTGACGGTGGCATTCTTGCCCATAAGCATCATAGCGGCGGGCTTGCCCACCACCAGGCTCCGGCCGATGACGACGGCGGACTTGCCCTTACAGTCGATGCCATAGTAATCCAAAATTTCCATGCAGGCCTCGGGGGTGCAGGGGGCGTAACCCAGGTCTTTGCGGCCCTCGAACACACCGGCATTGCTCAGATCTGTCATGCAGTCCACATCCTTCTTGGGATCCAGACGGTTGCAGATTTCGTCCTGGTCTGCCTTCAGATGCTTGGGCAGGGGGCGGAACATGAGAACGCCATGGACAGAATCGTCCCCGTTGATTTCATCGATGGTGGCCATGAGAGCTTCCTTGGTCACATCTTCGGGCAGCTCGTACTTCTTGACGGCGACGCCCACCAGCTCGGCCCGCTTGGTGGCGCCCTTCTCATAGGACAGATCGCTAGGGTTGGCGCCACAGCGAATGATGGCCAAGGTGGGGATGATCCCTTGTTCTTTCAGAGCTGCGGTACGCTCCATGAGCTTTTCATTGAGGGCATCGGTCACTTCTTTGCCCAGTAATAGCTTTGCCATATTCCATTTCCTCCTGCTTATTTAAAAAAGCCAGCTTTTACACTTTCAAAAATCTGATCGGCCAGAGCGCCATACTGGTCCAGCATACCCAGGCACTTGGCGTTCATTTCCTCGGCGGTCTCGCGGTTTTGCAGTGTCTTCGTGTTGATGAAGACGTTGAGAGAAGCAGCCTGTAAGGCTGCCTTCACGCACACAGCGCCGCAACCGGCGTCGGAAACTGCCAAGCGGCTGCCCTTGGCAGCAAAGACTGCAATGGCGTCCAAGGCCTCACAGCACAGCTCCATAATCCGCATGGGAACAGCGCAGGCGGTGACGGTTGCCTCCTCCAAGATCTGCCCCCGGTTGGGGTCATCCTTGGGGATGCCATAGGCCTTGGCCAGGGGCTCAAAGCCCACAGCGTCTGCAGCAACCTGGTTCAAAAGCTCGGTCTGAAGGGCGTCGCACTTGGCCTTCAGGGCGAAAATTTCCTCTTCCACATCGGCGTACTTCTTTTTACCCACAGTGAGAGATCCCACCATGTTGCCCAAGGCCGTACCCACAGCCCCCACCAGGGCTGCCGCACCGCCGCCGCCAGGCGTGGGGGCATTGGAGGCCAGAACCTCCACAAATTTGCGGCAGGATTCGTTGGTCATATCCATAAAGTGTCTCCTTATATATTGAAATTTTATGCCTGGCAAAATACCAGCTTCTCTTGCACCCCCGGTCCGGGAGCTGCCGTACCGGCAGCCAATGCCAGTTCCTCCAGCTTCTCCGCTTCCCACCCGGCAGGGGAAAGCCATTGGGCGGGAATCGTAACATATATGTGAGCGTGCTCCCCGCCCCGCAACGTGCAAGGCTTGGCCGTCAACTCCCTCCAGGCTTCCCCGACTCTGCCAAATACGCGGATCACAGTCGATTGGGTGTCCTGGGAATGATTGACGGCCATCACCAAAACATTCAAATTCCGGCCTAGTCTGGCAGGATTTTGTGCCGGAATCAGGCCTATACAAACAATTGGCTCCATCTTTTGCTTCCTAACCGGAAAGGCGCAGACGGCGAAGCCGCCTGCGCCCCATAGTCGATGTACTTTAGAACAGACCGGAGATCTTGCCGTTCTCGTCCACGTCGATCCGCTCAGCAGCGGGGACTTTGGGCAGACCCGGCATGGTCATGATCTCGCCGGTGAGGGCAACCAGGAAGCCAGCGCCAGCGGCAACCTTGATGTTCCGCACGGTGACAGTAAAGCCTTCGGGAGCGCCCAGTTTGGTCTGGTCGTCGGTGAAGGAGTACTGGGTCTTGGCCATGCAGATGGGCATCTTGTCGTAGCCCAGCTCGGTGAGGGTCTTGATCTGCTTCTCAGCGTTGGCAGTGAAGTTCACAGCGTCGCCGTGGTAGATCTTCTTCACGATGGCTTCAATCTTCTCCTTGATGGGCAGATCCAGCTCATAGGAGTAGGTGAAATCGTTGGGCTGGTCGCACAGACGGATGACTTCCTCTGCCAGTGCTACGCCGCCTTCGCCGCCCTTTGCCCAGACTTCGGACAGAGCTACGTTGACGCCCAGCTCCTTGCACTTGCGCTCCACCAAAGCCAGCTCGGCCTCGGTGTCCTGGGGGAACCGGTTGATGGCCACCACGCAAGGCAGCTTGTAAACCTTGGTGATGTTCTCCACATGCCGCAGCAGGTTGGGCAGGCCCTTCTCCAGAGCTTCCAGGTTCTCGTTGCCAGTCTCGGCCTTGGGCACGCCGCCGTTATACTTCAGAGCGCGGACAGTGGCAACCAAAACCACGCAGTTGGGCTTCAGGCCGGCCATCCGGCACTTGATGTCCAGGAACTTCTCTGCACCCAGGTCTGCGCCGAAGCCAGCCTCCGTGACGGTGTAGTCAGACAGCCGCATGGCGATCTTGGTGGCAGTGACGGAGTTGCAGCCGTGTGCGATGTTGGCGAAGGGACCGCCATGTACGAAAGCGGGGGTATGTTCCAGCGTCTGAACCAGGTTGGGCTTCAGAGCGTCCTTCAAGAGGGCAGCCATAGCGCCCTGGGCCTTCAGATCGCCGGCCGTGACGGGCTTGCCTTCCCGGGTGTAGCCCACAACCAGACGGGCCAGACGGGCCTTCAGGTCATTGATATCGGAAGCCAGGCACAGAACAGCCATGATCTCGGAGGCGACGGTAATGTCGTAGCCGTCCTCACGGGGCGTGCCGTTGGCCTTGCCGCCCAGGCCGTCCACCACGAAGCGGAGCTGCCGGTCGTTCATATCCACGCAGCGGCGCCAGGTGATCTGCCGGGGGTCGATGTTCAGAGCGTTGCCCTGATAGATGTGGTTATCCAGCATGGCGGCCAGCAGGTTGTTGGCAGCGCCAATGGCGTGGAAGTCACCGGTGAAGTGCAGGTTGATGTCCTCCATAGGGACGACCTGAGCGTAGCCGCCACCGGCAGCGCCGCCCTTAACACCGAACACAGGGCCCAGAGAGGGCTCACGCAGGGCAACCAGGACGTTCTTGCCCAGCTTCCGCATGCCATCGGCCAGACCAACGGTGGTGGTTGTCTTGCCTTCGCCGGCAGGGGTGGGGTTGATGGCAGTGACGAGAATCAGCTTGCCATCGGGACGCTGGACCTCTTTCAGAATGTTGTAGTCCACCTTAGCCTTGTACTTGCCGTACTGCTCCAGGTACTTTTCGTCCACACCGGCGGTCTTGGCCACTTCGGTGATGGGCTGCATGGTGGTTTCCTGTGCGATTTCGATGTCAGTTTTGAATGCCATAATATTACTCTCCTTGTATTGTTGTTGGTACCCTGCCGTTGTAATGGCCCGGGCCCATACAGGATTTACGCATAAAGCCGTTGGTATGACTTTACGCATACGGGGATGGCTGATAAGGGCGTCCATTGCGTACGCTTTTATCGATATAGTTTTACCATTCTCTGTTCAAAATGTCAACAAAAATCTTTGTAAAGCGGGAACTTTTTGCATTTTGACGAAAATGCCCCTGTGGTCCCGGCCGGTTTTGTGTATTTGCTATTTTTTTATCGATAATAGAGCACCGATTTTAGGCGTGGCCGGTCAGCCATGCGGCAGATGTCTACAAAATTGAAAAAACGTCCCGTTTACAAGCCCCCTGAACCGTACTATAATATGCGTATCACTCTGAATCCTTGCGGGAGGTATTCGCCATGAAACGAACACCCATTTGGCGTTGGGCTGCAGTTGCCTGCCATCTGTCTGCCCTTCTGGCCCCCGGTGCCTGGCTGTATTTTGTGCGCCATGCTGGAACCAGCTTCCGCTGGGCAGGTTTTACCGGAAGGAACCTGCTGGTTTGCCTGGTTCTGTCTTTGCTGCCCACGGCGCTGTTCTTCCTGGCCCAGCTTCTGCAGCGGCGGCACCAGCAGTCTGCTTGGGGCAGCGTTCTGGCCTGCCTCCTCTTCCTCCTGGCAGCTGCCGGCTGGCTGTACACCCTGTGCGACAGCTGGAGCCTTTGGAACGCCGCCCAGGCGGCCCATCTCCTGACCACGGGGCAGCTCCGGACTCTGCAAGCCGCTGCCCTCACGGGGGCCATCTGTGCCCTTTTGCCGCCCCTGTCTCAAGTCCCCTCCGTCCTGCGCCACAGGTAGACCGCCCTTCCCAGCAGCGAGGCCCCATGGAACCTAGAAATAGCGGGAGAAGCCACAAGCAATCTCGGCTTCTCCCGCTTTCTCATTGGCAGAAATTCCCACATCCCCGGTTTCCTCTGCAGACGGCGCATCTTCACAGTATTTTGCAAAACTTTTTTAGACTTACAAAACTCCCCCTTCGAAACCGGATGCAACTATGATACAATTATGCTGCATCTTGAAATTGGGAGGTAGCTTTGGATGATACGGATTTTGATTGTAGAGGACGAACGGCCCATTGCCAACCTCATTGACTGGAATCTCACTAGCTACGGTTACTCCTGCCAGAAGGCTTATGACGGGCTGACAGCAGCAGATCTCATTACGGAACACACCTACGATCTCGTTCTCTTGGATATTATGCTCCCGGGCATCGACGGCTACAGCCTGCTGGAGCAGATCAAGCCCACCGGGACGCCGGTGATCTTTCTCACAGCCAAGGGCTCCGTGGCCGACCGGGTCCAGGGACTCCGGGCCGGGGCTGACGACTATCTGGTCAAGCCCTTCGAAATCGTAGAGCTGCTGGCCCGGGTGGAGACGGTGCTGCGACGAGCGGGAAAAACCAAAGACCGACTTCAAATTGGCGATGTAACCATCGACGAAAGCTCCATGCAGGTGACAAAGGCCGGCCAGCCTGTATCCCTAACCAAGAAAGAATATGAGCTGCTCCTCCTGTTTGCCCGGAACCAAAATATGGCCCTCTTCCGGGAGACCATCTATGAGCGGGTATGGGATGGGGAATACACCGGTGACAGCCGGACTGTGGACCTCCATGTCCAGCGTCTGCGGAAGAAGCTGGGGTGGCAGGACCGGCTGTCTGCCGTATACAAGGTAGGTTACCGGCTGGAGGTGAAGGAGTGAAGCTATCCTGGAAAATTGTCTTGACCGTACTGCTGATTGTGACCCTCACTGTAAGCGTCAGCAGCTACATCATGATTGCCTCCACCTTCCAAGCGGAGCTGGACAGCCAGGCTGGGGCCGCATCGGGTGAGAGCCAGATGCTCTGCCTGACCCTGGGAGCGCTGGCCTCCCAGGCCGTGGGCAGCGGAGAGAGCGCCCTGCTGGAGCAGTTGGAGGGCAGCAGCTTTTTTCAGAATTATGCTATGCTGGTATACCGGAGCGACGGCACCGTTCTATGGAAAAACCGGGAGGAACCGGCCAACCTGACCCCCGCCGACGTGGGCCAGGAGGGCCTGTGCTACGCCTTTTTCCAGCGGGATACCGGCTCCCGCCGGTATCTGGAAACGGTCCAGCGGCTGGAGCTGAACGGGGAGCCCTTTTATGTGGACCTCCTCCAGGGGGCAGATCAGGCCTTCTCCCAACGGGATGCCAATCTGCAAATTTACCGGCAGGTGATGCTGCTGTCCGTAGCTGCCTGCACCCTAGCCTCCATTGCCTGCGCCGCCGTGCTCACAGGTCCCATTCGCAAGCTGTCCCGCTCCACCCGGTCCATTGCCGGCGGTCAGTACTCCCACCGGGTGAAGGTCCGCTCCCGGGACGAGCTGGGCGCCCTGGCAGAGGATTTTAACCGCATGGCCGACGCCCTGGAGCTGAAAATTCAGGAGCTGGCAGCGGCTGCACAGCGGCAAAAGGACTTTACCGCCTCCTTTGCCCACGAACTCAAGACGCCCCTCACCTCCGTCATTGGCTATGCCGACACCCTGCGCAGCCGGGAGCTGCCCCGGCTGCAGCAGCTGGAAGCAGTCAACTATATCTTCTCAGAAGGGAAACGCTTGGAGGCCATGTCCTTCTCCCTTTTGGATCTGTTTGCCCTGGAACGGACAGCCCCTCAGCTGGTCACCGTTCAGGCCCAGGCTCTGGCCAGGGCCGTGGCGGAGAGCATGGGCTATGTCATGTCCCAAAGCGGGGTGGAGCTTCGGCTGTCTGTGGAGCCCGGTTCCTTCCCTGGGGAGCCCAACCTATTGAAGACCCTGCTGTACAACCTCCTGGACAATGCCCGCAAGGCCTCCCAGTCCGGGTCCTCCGTGGAGCTGCTGGGCTGTACCACCCCTCAGGGTTACCTGTTCCAGGTCACCGACCACGGCCGGGGCATCCCCCAGGAGGCCCTGGACCGGATCACGGAGCCTTTTTACATGGTAGACAAGTCCCGGGCCAGGGCCCAGGGCGGCGCAGGCCTGGGGCTGGCTCTGTGCCAGCGAATCGCCAGCGCCCACGGCGCACAGCTGCGGTTTGAAAGCCGGGTGGGCGCAGGCACCACCGTATCCCTCATTCTGGGAGGGTCGGAGCCGTGAAAAAAACAACAGTTCTCACAGCGCTTCTGGCCGTCCTGGCGGTAACGGCAGGCCTTCTCTGGCCAGGCCGGGTTTTGGCCCGCCGGGAGCGCCGGCTCTATGGCCAAATCGTAACCGGCGCTGCAGCTGTGAGCGCCTTTGAACGGGGCGAAACCACTCTGGCCCAGCGCATTGCAGTCCTGGGAAGCATCAACAACACCGTACCGGCCATGGACTTTTCCGCAGGAGCGCAGCTATATGACGATGAATACACCCTGCGCCGCCGGTTTGTCCGGGAGCTGAGGCAAATGGGTAAATTCTTTGCGCCTGCCTCTACCCTGGAAGCCTGGCTGGTGGAAACGGAGATGGCCACTCAGGAATTTCACGAAATACCCGTCTCCTACCGCTGCGCTGTGGACCCCGATTCGGGAAAAACCTTTCTGGTGGGCACTCTGCAGGATCTGAATTGGGAGCAGTTCCTCCTGTACATGGACATGAGCTCTGGTAAAATCATCAGCGGGGAATTCCAGGCAGAGGAGCAAGAGGTCAGTGGGGAGCAGGGCTGGATTCTCGCCTCCGGCCTGGCCAACTACCTGGGCCTCACCCCCGTCACCTGCCTGGAGTCAGACTCGACCGGCGGCGTGTATCTGTTTGAAAGCGAGAACCAGGAGCAGGTGCGCTATACCATCCATCTGGAAGAGGAGGTGTGGAGGCTATACCCCACCTCATGACCCGTAGGCAGCCGGATCTGCGGTTCCATCCAAAGGTCCCGCCAGAATCCAGTGAAAGAGGAGGGCAGCGTATGAAATGGCGCATGGGAATTTTACTGCTGGCAGCCGCCTTTCTGGCCGGGCTCTTGCTGGTTCCCGGTAGACTCCTGGCAGTCCAGGAGCAGAGGCTGTACGGCCGGAAAACCGCACAGGATGTTCTGTCTCCCCAGTTTGCCGCAGACACAGGGACCTTATTCCAGCGGTTAAATACGCTGGCTCAGTACCACCAGGTTACATATCTGAGTCTTCAGGCTGGCAGCGACCTGTACTATGATCAGGAAACCCTCCTGGAACTGTACCGGCAGGAGCTCTCCACCCTGGCCCAGACCAATGAATTGGCTGCATCCCTCCTGCCTGCGCTGGAGGACTTGTTGGAGCGGCAACGCCTCTACCAAGACGCGCTAGAGGTGGGTTATGCCTGCGTGGTGGACCTGTCTACAGGAAACTCCTTTCTGGTAAGTTACCTGCGCAGCAACGATTTGGTGTTTGCGCTGGAAATGGATATGAGTTCCGGAAAACTGATCCAGCTGTGCAGCATCGCAGAGCTCTGTGAAAATCCGGAGCGGGTGAGGGAGGCTCCGTGGGACTGTGCAACCAGCCTGGCCCAATACCTTGGCCTGACCTGCACCGCAGAATCCGACCAAGGGTGGGCCGTGCAGTATACCTTTCTGGATCCCGAAGGCGACGGCAGCGTCCTGACATTCCAGCTCCGGCTGGACGATCTGCTGCAGCTCAGCGTCACACCCAATGAGTTCTTCCTCAGCAGCCCCTGAGCCCCTGCGTGTTCCAATCCACAAGGCAGCTTCCGCTCCCATGGCAGGCTCCTCTCCCTGAAAATTTTGACCCTCCATTGCATTTTCTGGAAAAATCCAGTATAATGAACCCCAGACTCCACCATGCCGGCCTTTCGGCCTACGCCCCCCTGCTAAAAAGGAGCTTACCCATGAATCAACGCCAAACACGCCCCCGCCCCAGACGCAGACGGAGGAGAAGAAATCCCATGAGCTACCTGGTAGGAGCCGGGCTGACTCTGGTGGTCCTTCTGGGGTGCCTGCCCCTTCTGAACCACTCAGGTGAAACCCCGCCGGACCCTTCCGATGCTCCCACCACCCCCTCCGCCACCCAGGAAACGGAGGTCATAGCCGCCTCCACCAAGCCCACACAACCCGGGCCGGATTGTCCAGCCATTCTGCGGGAACTCCTGGAGCGGAATCCGGAGACCTATGATTTCGTGGCGGGCTATCCGGGAACGTACGACCTGCAGGTGGACCTGAGTTCAGACTACACCCCGGGGGAAACTCCCCATCTGTTCCAGTGGGACACCCGGTGGGGCTACTACCCCTATGGTGGCAACCGAGTGGAGGACCTCCTGGGCCTGTCCGGCTGCGGTCCCACGGCCCTGTCCATGGTCGTCATCGGGATGACTGGCGATATCTCCTGGAATCCCGCAGCGGTGGCCCAGTATGCCGCTGAGGCCGGTTATGTGACCGAGAATGACGGCACAGCCTGGGCCCTGATGAGCGAGGGCTGCTCCCACTTCGGCCTGCTGGCCCAGGATGTGGCCCTGTGGGAGGATACCATGATCCAGGCTCTGGAGGACAGCCCTCTGATCTGCGCCCTGGGTCCCGGTGATTTTACGCAGGTGGGCCACTACATCGTCATCATCGCTTACGAAAACGGTGCGTTCCGGGTCCTGGACCCCAACTCCAAAGCCAACAGCGAAAAAAGCTGGACATACGCAACTCTGGAGTCCCAGATCAAAGCCATTTGGGGCTTCACCCTGGAAAATTGAATCAGCAAAACGGGAGGCTGTCTCAAAGCAAGTCTTGAGGCAGCCTCCCGCAGCGGATTTGGCGTATATTCTCTTACTTCGCAAACACCCGCTTCAGACGGCAGAACCGGGGCAGGCCGTCCTCCTTGATCATACCGGTCTCTCCCTGAATGAGGGGCAGGCAGTAGTCAATGAAGGCCTGGGTCACGTAGTTGCCCTGGGGGTTGATCCATTCCAGAGGCACCTTCTTCTCCGTGTTGGCCACCAGAGACAGATCGAACAGCTTAGGCTCGCACCGGTAGCCGTTTTCGTCCCGGGTGCAGGCAAAGCCCACCATCTGATCGGTCTCACCGGCCACGGCAGCCTCCACAGCGGTCTTACCAGAGAGGAAAGACTCGGCGATGTCGGTGCCGGAGGCGCAGTGGGCCGCGCAACGCTGCAGCAGGCTCAATTCAATGGGCCGCACCTTGGCGCCGGTGGCAGCCTTCACCACATCGGCCAGTCTGGCAGCCAGGCCGCCCAGCTGGGCGTGACCGAAGCCATCGGTGCCGGAGGTCTTGGCCTCGGAAACGAAGGTGCCGTCTGCATAGTGGATGCCCTCGGACACCGCCACGATGCAGTTCTTCTTTTCTTCGTAAATCCGCTTCACATCTGCCAGGAAGGAGTCCATATTAAAGTCCACCTCAGGCAGATAAATAAGGTCGGGCCCCTCGCCCTTCACACCAGCCAGAGCGGCAGCGGCAGTGAGCCAGCCCGCATGGCGGCCCATACACTCGATGATGGTAACCATGCCGGTGTCATACACATGGCAGTCCCGGGAGACCTCCATGATGGAGGTGGCAATATACTTGGCGGCGGAAGCAAAGCCGGGGCAGTGATCCGTTCCGGCCAGGTCGTTGTCAATGGTCTTGGGCACGCCCATGACCCGGCATTCATAGCCTACCCGGCTCATATACTTCGAGATTTTGTTGCAGGTATCCATGGAATCGTTGCCGCCGTTGTAGAAGAAGTAGCGCACATTGTACTTCTGGAAGATCTCCAGAATACGCTTGTAATCGGTGTCATCCACATCCGGATCGGCAATTTTATACCGGCAGGAACCCAGAGCGGAAGAGGGCGTGGAGAGCAGGAGCTCCAGCTCCTTGGGGTCCTCTTCGTCCATGATCATGAGCTGATCGTTCAGGACGCCCTTAATGCCGTGGTATGCGCCATAGACCTTGGTAATGGTTTCGTTCTCCAGGGCCGTTTTGATGACGCCGTAGGCGCTGGCATTGATGACAGCGGAAGGGCCGCCGGACTGGCCAATAATTACAGAGCCTGTCAAAGCTTTGGTAGACATTTATAGTACCTCCAGGAAACAGTTTTGAAAATTTATGCAAGTTGAACAGGGTGCTCCTCACTTTGGCGCACACGGCTAAATCATATCACAAAGTGCCGGAAATGGCAAATAAAATAATTGAAATTGGGCGGATTTGTGATATAATGTACTTCAGAAAACAGGCGGGTGACCGCCGGAAAAAGACAAGGAGTGTTTACAATGCCTCTGGTAACTTCGACCGAAATGTTCAAAAAGGCCTACGACGGCGGCTACGCCATCGGCGCTTTCAACGTCAACAACATGGAAATTGTGCAGGGCATCACGGAAGCCTGCCGGGAAGAGAAAGCTCCCGTAATCCTCCAGGTGTCCAAGGGTGCCCGGGCCTACGCCAACCACACCTACCTGGTGAAGCTGGTGGAAGCTGCTGTGCTGGAGTGCCCTGAGATCCCCATTGTGCTCCATCTGGACCACGGCCCCGACTTTGAGACCTGCAAGGCTTGCATCGACGGCGGCTTCACCTCCGTTATGATCGACGCCTCCTCCAAGCCCTTTGCCGAGAACATTGAGATCACCCGCAAGGTGGTGGAGTATGCCCATGACCACGGCGTGGTGGTGGAAGCCGAGCTGGGCACCCTGGCCGGCATTGAAGATGACGTGAAGGTCTCCGCCGAGGATTCCTCCTACACCCACCCTGAAGAAGTGGAGGAGTTTGTCTCCAAAACTGGCTGCGATTCCCTGGCCATCGCCATCGGCACCTCCCACGGCGCTTACAAGTTCAAGCCCGGCACCAAGCCCCAGCTCCGCTTTGACGTGCTGGAGGAGGTCTCCCGCCGCCTGCCCGGCTTCCCCATCGTGCTCCACGGCTCTTCCTCCGTGCCCCAGAACTACGTGGAGATGATCAACGCCCACGGTGGCAAGATGCCCGGCGCCATCGGCGTGCCCGAGGATCAGCTGCGCCACGCCGCTGAGCTGTCCGTCTGCAAGATCAACATCGACTCCGACCTCCGCCTGGCCATGACCGGCACCATCCGGGAATTCTTCGACGCCCATCCCGACAAGTTTGACCCCCGGGAGTACCTGAAGCCCGCCCGTGCCAACATCAAGGAGCTGGTTCGCCACAAGCTGGTGAACGTTCTGGGCTGTGCAGGCAAGGCCTGAGCATCACCCATCCATTCTGTAATTTCCTGACCGCCTACCATGGAATAGGAGAGGCTTTCGCCTCCCCTACTCCATGGTTTTTATTATGGTGGGTCAGTTTTTCGGATCAGAAATCCTGTGCCAGGATGGTGAGGAACTTGGCCATTTGGGCCCGGGTCAGATTGGCCCGGGGCCTCAAGGTCCCGTCCCCGTATCCCTCCAGGAACGACTCCGACACAGCCCAGGCCACAGCCTCCCTGGCATAGGTGGAAATCCGGGCGCTATCGGAATAGCCGGACAAATCCCCACTCTGCTCCGGGGTCAGCCCCAGGTATTCCGTCACATACCGGTACAGGAAGGTAGCTGTCTGTTCCCGGGTGACTGCCTCATCTGGGCAAAAGGTGGTCCCGGTCACTCCCTCGGCAATGCCGCTGGCCTGGGCCCAGGCAACCGCCTTTTCGTAATATGCGTTTTTACGCAGGTCTGTAAAGGTGCTCTTCCCCTCCGGCTCTGGAGCGCCTGCCAGGCGGTACAGGGTGGTGACCAACATGCCCCGGGTTGTGGGACGCTCCGGCTGGAAATAGCCATGGCCGGTACCCTGCATCAGTCCCTTGGCAATGACGGCATCCGTATACGGATGATACCACCCTTCTGTGTCCAGGTCCGCAAAAGCGGCAGAAGGGCAGGGGCCTGTACCGGCGGCCACCGCTCTCGTCTCCCCCTCTCCACAGCGGCTGCAGCTCCGGCGCTCTTCCCCGTCATGGAAGCAGTCCGCCGCTTTTACGGTCTCCCATGGGCCCAGGTCGTGGCCCAGAGCCGCCACGGTCTCGGTATAGTTGTGGCCGCACTTTTCGCAGGTATAGGTGTTCTCCCCCTCCTCGGTACAGGTGGGGTCCTTGGAAGCCGTCAGCTGGTAGGTGTGTCCGCCGTCCTCCTGTGTGACAGGCGCCTCCACAATTTCGTCCAAGCAGAGCTCTTCGTTGCGCTGGAGGGTCCTGATCTGGAATTTGGTATTCACATAATCCCCCTCATAGGCAAAGCGAAGAATCGCCAGGGGGCTACCCGCCTGAATTGGGTGAGCCGTGGCATAGTCAAAGACCAGGAGGCCTGCTTCCGGGTCCAGACGAAGGGCCGTGCTGCCTATGGCAGAGTCTATGCCCTCATAACGCAGCGCAGCGGCATCGTACCGAATTTCCACCAGGCCGTTGGTCACCGCCTGGACTTCCGTCAAAGTGAGCCGGATGGTGCCCTGGCCTCCTTCCCCGTCAGAGTCCAGCTCCACCTGCTCCAGGGCAGCCCCCACCGCGTTCAGAGTGCCAGTGGCCCTTGCCGCCTCCCCGGTGTCGGCGGTTTCTGTAGTAAGGTCCATCATAGGGACCTCCACACCTCCACCTTGGGAGAAGGGAACCGGCGTCGAGGAAACCTCCTCTGTTCCATCCCGGAGGGAGAAAATCACGGAGCTCTCCGGCGGGTTGGTGGTGACATAGGGCGCTGCAATGGCCGTGGCCTGACCCACGTTGCCCAGCTTCCCCACGGACAGGGTTTCCTCCTGCAGGTCAATGTAATACAGCTCCGCCGCCCCGTCCGAGTAGGCCACCACCAGGCCCTCATTGACGCCGTCGTTCACATAGGTCATGGAAAGACCGTGGTCGTTGGAAAACCGCTTGCCGATGTTGCCGATTACCTTCTGCCGCAGCGTATAGCCCACGCGGGATTCACTGGGCACATAGGTGGCATAGATTTCCCACATCGCCAGAGTGCCATCGGCACAGAGGATGTAATAGTCCTGGGCCGGCCATTGATCCCGGTACATGGTGGTCCCCAGGAAGGCCACAGCGGCCACATCCGGATACTTCCTGGCAATGTCAAAGGAGGGAACCGTTACGGTTCCGGATTCAAAGTTGTTCAGATAAACCAGCGTCCGGGCATTGGAAATGAACATGGGGCCGCCAAAGGCAATGACCGAAATGGGATTGCCGGAGCTGTCTTTGGCCTCCATCTCCATGGCAGGCGCAGCAGCCAGATCCAGGAAGCTGTAGCTGGTGGAGCATTTGGCTCCCAAGGTAGCTCGGAATCCATTCGCCGGGTCGATTTCATAGATGTTGCACATCTGGGTGTAATCGCCGTCCACACCGTAAAGCTTTCCCTCGTGATAGCCGCCGGCCGCCAAGCGCACATCGGTATCCGCCTGGACGGTATAGCTGCCGGTATCTGCCGTATGAACCGTGACCCAGTGGGAACCGGTTTGGTCCGTGATCTGGGCATTTACCGTAGTGGAAACCTGCAGAAGCGGCTTTACCGTCACTGTACCGGAGGCAGAAGCCGGAACCCCTGCATCGTCTTTTGCCATGGAGGTAGCCGTGATGACAGCGGTACCTGCCTGGACGCCGGTCACAACCCCTCTTTCATCCACCGTCGCCACCGACGGGTCACTGGAGCTCCAGATGAGGCCCGGGTCATAGGTGGTGGGCAGCACCCTGGCTTCCATCTGCAGGGTGTCCTTTTCATATATGGACGTATGGGTGGGCTTTAGCTTCACCGTCAGCTCCGTCGCCCGGGTATACCGGTAGAGACTCACCACCGGCCAAGCGCCGTCTCCAAACCCACCCAGGGGGGTAGCCAGCGACCGCTCCGGGTCAATGGCATACAGCTGCGCCTGAGCGCCCTCCGTATAGGCGGCCAACAGGAGATACCCAGTTTCGCCGTCGTACAACATGGAGGCATAAGTCCCGCCGCTCCGGCTTGAAACGTCGCTGAGATCCAGGCCGGTTTCGCCCAGCTCTTCCCGCTCCAATGTGTAGCTCTTGCCATCGTCTTTAGTATATAGGATGAACTTCCAGAGCCGGCCGCTCTCCGTCAGCACATAGTAGAAGGCGGCGGGATCGTTCTCCCCATACAGGCCGCTTTCGATGTGGGCAATGACCGCCATGGGGTCCGCCTGATACTGGCTGCTGAGGGTCCAGTAGCTCAGGCTTCCCTCCTGGGGATTCAGCATCTCCACCTTGGTGCCGCTGTCGCACAGGCCAATGATCCGGCCGAAGTAGCCCCCCTCCAGCGCCGGCGCCGGTGCAGCATCGGACCAAGCCCAGGTCTCCGACATAGCTCCCAGGCTCTTGGTTTCGAAGGTATCTGGATCAATTTCATAGAGATTCGTACCGTCGTGGGCATAAATCCGGTCGTCCAGTATAGCGCCGCCGTAGTAGCTTCCAGCCGCGTCCGATGCGGTCTTCCAGGCGGCCGGATCATCTGTGCAGAATTCCGCCCAGTGGGCGCTGCCGGACTTGTCGTAAACGAGTCCGCTGAGAGAAACGGGGCTCAGCTTCTCCACCGTCACCGTGCAGGAGGCGGTGAGATTCGGCGCGGCGTGGGTGGTGACGGTGATCACCGCCTGCCCCAAGCCCTGGGCCAGAATTCTGCCCTCGTCTACCCGCACCACGCTTTCATCGCTGGTGGTCCAGGTGACGGACTTGTCTTGGAGGGTCCAGGGGTAAACCGCTGTGGTCAGGGTGTAGGCCGTGCCCTGAAGCAACGTGAGCTGGTTGTCGCTGATGGTAATCCGGCTGGCAGTCTCCGCCGGGGCGATGTAGCCGTTGCCGGAGGGGACGATGTACAGGCCGGTAGTCTGCACATACATCCGGGAGGCCGCAGCGGCATACTTGCCCAGGTAATAATCCGGATTGGTCTTCTGAGCCCTGCCAGTCTCCAAATCGAAAAAAAGCAGGTTGTTGGACTGGGAACTTTCGGAATAGGCGTTGGCCCAATAGAGCAGATCCCGATCGTGATCCCATGCCAAGGTCCCGGACTTTTGGACAAATCCGGCGGCAGCCTCTTTCTCCGGAACCATAGGGGCCAGATCGGTCACCGCGCCCTCTTGCACCTGAGCGGCAGACCACCGGTAGAGGAAGGTGCGGGAAGCTGTGGTGGAGTAATTGACGGAATAGAAATTCCCCGCGTCGTCTATGGCCAGGTTCAAAAGCACCCCATAGGCTGCTGAGGTGGTGGTGGGATTGGTCACCGACACAGTAAAGGCTTTGGTCGCTTCCCCGGTAACAAGGTCCACGGTGTACACGGTGTTGTCCTCACCCATGGCATAGAGCTTTCCATCCGCGTAAGAGAAGGCCAGGTCCAGGAAGCCACCCGCCACGCCGGTCTGCCCCACCTCCACATAGCTGGCCCACTGACCCTGGGGAGCGGCGTAGAGGAAGCCGTTGTCTGCGGCCATATACACATAGCCGTCCACGTACTCTGCCGCTGTAACATGCAGGTTCATAGCGTCCAGGTTGGTGGTGCCGTCATACTCGGTCTCGCTTTGGTAGCAGACTCTGGACGGATGGATCTCCATCCAGCGCACACCGCCGCCCCGATACTTCTCCGAAGCGGTGAATCCATACATTCTGCCGGTGTAGTTCTCTGCCTCTCCGCCGTATTCCACGGTGTACAGCGTCTCATTGCCGGCGTAATCCGCCACCCGCACCATACAGGTGGGGCCCAGCTTCAACTGGGACAGATCCAGGGTAACGCTGCCCAAACCTCCCGCTTCCGTCTCCACCATGGCAGACGAGGCCAATACCTCCGTCCCTGCAGAGTTCAGCACCTGCACCACGGCAATGTACTGGTTGTCCCGGGCCGTCACCGTCAGGTTGCCGGTGCGCAGGTCCTTGGACAGCGCCGTCACCTCTGGCGCTGTATCGTCCACAGTCATGGTGGTGGTAAGGCAGGCGCCTGCACCCAGCTTGCCCGATTGCAGCAGTGCCACCACGTCTTCGCCCCGCAGCTCTCCTGCCGTCTCATAAAATTCCGGCACGGCAACCACCTGGACCGTGATCACGTCTCCCTCCCGAACCCCCAGGGAGGAGACCTTCCGGTTGATGGTATAGGTGCCCACAGTGTCCATCCAGGTCTGGTTGTTGACGTGATAGTAGGCGCTTCCCGCCTGAGCTGCCACATTGCCGGTATAGAGGACCTCCCCATTCTGGTTGGTGACCAGGACCGTCAGAGCAGCGGCATTCCGGATCAGGGACAGGCGGTATTGATACAAGGTATCACTGCTGCAGATGGCCTCCCTGCCCTCCGGATAGCGCTCCTCCAGCAGGTAGGGATTGCCCACCTGGAAATAAGCCTTGGCATCCCCTTTGTGCTTCACAAGTAGGTTATTGGTCTGAACGAAGCCAAGGTATGGCACTGTGGCGTCGCCATACAGGGCATCCGTATAGGTGAGCCGGTCATACATAGAAGGTTGGGACCAGTTGCCGTAGAAGCCCAAAATGGGAATGGAGTGTACCGGCGCAGTTTCCCCCTCAGAGGTAGCCACCGGCTCCACAAAGAGGTAGCCTTCCAAATATGCACCGTTTTCATACTGCCGGTCCAGACTGGCCTTGGTGTCCTCCGTCAGGAGGATCTCCGCCGTCACCTCTACCGAAGAGCCGGCCGGAAGTACCATCCGCCCGGTTTCCAGGGCGTTCAGAAGACAATAGGCATCGTAAGTGGTGATCTGTCCATCCCCGTCCAGGTCTGCCTTTCTGTCTACCTGGTCCAGGAGTCCGGCCACATAGTTCAAAATGATCTGGGCGTCTCCGGCGTCGGTGTCTCCGTCGCCATCCAGGTCACAGTCATATTGGGCTGTGGGAACAAAGGCCGTCCCGTTGACCAGGTAGCGAACCTCCGCCGCCAAGGGCGCCGTTTGGGTGTCCAGGTAGGAAATTCCATCCTGGGTAAACACATGTTGGGTAAAGAGGTCCGTGGCCAAGGTATAGCTCCGGGCCTCCTGGGTCAGGTTGTGGAGGGTAAAGGAAACCCGGTAGCTTCCCAGTCGCTGAGGGTCGTCACCCAGTTCCGCCTTGACCTTTCCATCGGCAGCGGAGGATGTGGCGCTGGGGTCCATTTGAATGTAGAGGTCTGAAGAAATCACCGCGCCAACGTTGGCCAGTCCTGCGCCCTGCTTCAGGACAGACCAGTAATTTCCGCCGCTGGCCTCCTCCCGGAGGGGAACCGCCGTGGACATCAGCAGGCTTTGGGCCAGCTGCCGGGATGTGAGGCCGGTTTTCTCCGCCAGGCCCTCTGCCCGGATGTACTCTGCCGCCAGGGCCACCATACCCGCCACCTGAGGCGCAGCCATGGAGGTACCAGACATAGTTTCATAAGCCTGACCCCCCGGTATCTGCCCGTTGACGGAGTAAATGTTGCCACCGGGGGCCGTCACCTCCGGCTTCATGGTAAGGCTGCCGGGAACACCCCAGGAGCTGAAGCTGCTCATGGTCTCATACGGAAGGCCCAGATCGCCGGAGGCCACCTGATCCCCCACGGTGAGGACGCCCTCATAATACAGAATCTGCCCGTCCTCCCCGGTCACCGGCGAGGCGTTGGCCTTCAGTACCGCCCCATCGGACTGAGTCACGGAGACGAAGGGGGCCGTCCCGCTGTAATCCGTGAGATCCATGTTGATGGACCCGGCTTGGTTGTTGTATACCACCGTGGCAATGGCCCCAGCCGCTACAGCATTGTCCCCCTTTTGGTAGAAGGAGATACCACCCCGGGAGCACACCACAATTTTTCCCTGGGCCCCGCCGTTCAGGGCGGCAAAATCCTCCGGCGTACCAACGCCGTCCATGTAAATATAGGGCTGCTCCCCTGCCAGGGTAGCCATGGGAGCGTTGCCATACACCGTCTGGGTATAGAAGAGAAGCTTTCCTCCTGCCTCCAGGTACATGCCCGTATATCCCCTGTTGTCCACAGAGGCCACGGACAAGGCGTTGGCAAAGGTACCCGGCATCCCGGTGGTGGTCATGCTCACGTCCCCTGCATACAGGTGCCCGGTGGGGCTGTAGCTGTGGTCCATCCAAGCGCCGGAATTTCCGGCGGACATTGTGGCCACAATCCCGCTTTCGGTGAGGGAATCCAGAATGGCCTGATAGGTCTCGTCGCTGTTCCGATTGAAGCCAGGGCTCCCAGAGCCAAGAGACAGGTTCACTGCGTCACACCCCAGGACAATGGCGTCTTCAATGGCCGCCATATAGTCCGAGTCGTAGGCGCCACCGGTTTTGCCGAAGACCTTCATGGTGATGATCTGGGCGTCCGGGGCCACGCCCTGGGTCTTCACGGTCTCCAGAGCAGGAGCAAAGGACCCATCCTCTTGGGGGATGTAGGCGTTTGCCGCTGCAATCCCGGCCACGTGGGAGCCATGCTCCGACTGCTTGTCGTTGTCATGGGTGATATCCAGGTCCCGGTCAATGTAGTTAAAACCAAAGGGCAGTTTCCCGCTCACATACAGGTCCTCTGCCGTGTAATTCTTGGCCGCCACAGTGCTGCCAATGTTCAGCTGATCCAGAACTGCGGCAATCCTCTCCGCATCCAGCAGATCCAACTCCTTCTGATAGTCCTCCAGGGTCTTCCCCTCCAGCTCCGCCCGGCATCTCAGAGCATACTGGAAGCCAGCGCCGGAGAATGATTGGTGGTCCGTATCAATGCCTGTGTCAATGACCGCAATCCGGGAGCCTGCGCCGGTGTATCCGGCGGCCCAAGCCCCCGGAGAGCCAATCATTTCCGAGGAGGTGGACATATTCGGGTCTGCCGTACCGGTAGATACCACATCCGGGCGGTACTGGGTTTCCAACACCACCTTCTCCACCCCGGGAAGGGCTTCAATTTTGGAAATTTGCCCGTATTCCACGTTGACGGACAGAATATTCGCCGCCAGAGTCAGGTTCCAGACGATGTCCGGGGCTTTTCCAGTGGCCGTCTCCATGCGGGCGGCCACATCCTCCTGCAGTTGCCGCAGACTCCGGCGGTAGGACGCCGCCTGGAGATTTTCTGCAAGATGTTCGGGGGAAAAGCCAGCTGCCAGGGTGGCGGGCTTCTCCAGCACCACGGATACCCGGACCAGGTCCGTATCCAAGTGGTCCGGTGAGTCGGGGATCTCTTCCGGGATGCGCTCCGGGAGCGCACCGTCTGCGGCAGCGTTTTCTGCCTTTTGGAAAGGCAACGCCACGTTCTGTGTACCGGCCCCATGGATGGGAACCGCGCAGATGCACATCGCCACAACCAGCAGCCAAGCCAGCAGGCTGGTCATCCCATGTCTGTTTTTCATGTATGTTCCTCCTTCAATTTCTGATCTGCCCCAATATTACGTATTTGCGTAATATGTGTAAGCTATAAAGCTAGTATATAGGACCGCCGCAGCTTTGTCAAGTTAAATTCCTATCGCATTTCATCCGGCAACTGGGGAGGAGAACAAAGCAAAAGGGGCTGCCCTGAAAGCAAAGACTTGCAAAAACCAGCAAATCCTTATTTTCAGGGCAGGCACTCAGTATCATTCTAATCAATTGTTATGAAAAACCAGCATAGGGCACATCCCGCAGCTCTATTGCTGCAGCAAAACCCCGCATACCACATCGCAGAGATTGGTGACGGCATCCCGGTTCAGGTCGTAGTAAATGCGGTTCTCTCCTCGCCTGGCACGCACCAGCCCCGCATCCAGCAGCAGGCCCATATGCCGCGAAATGGTGGCCGTCGTAAGGTTCATCTCCCGGGCCAACTCCTGGCAGTAGGAACTGGAGCGGGAAATGCGCCGGAGAATTTCGAACTTGCTCCGGTCACTGATCACCTTCAGGAGATTGCAAATGGCCTCATCGGTCATTTGCACCCGGTCCACCCGGAAGCTCTCGTTGATCAGCACGCCGATGTAAACCTGACGGAAGTCCTTCCCCTCCAGGGTACCGTAGGTATAAATCATGTCATTGGCCGCCAGCATACTCAGATTGATGTATGTGTCCAGTCCATCCGCCTCTACCTCCTGGTTGGTCAGCTGCTCCAGCAAGTCCGGAAAGCTGTGACTTTGAAAATACTGCTCCCAATGGTCGTAGCTCTCCTGGGCCAGGGGCAGGAAGGACTCCATAGCCGCCTCCATCCGTAAGGCAACCGGATAAAGATGCTCTGACAGCTCCTGGAAGGCCTCCGGAAAGCGGCAGAGAATTTTGTAAATCTTCCACCGGTACTGCTCCTCAATGGGGATCTGCTCCAGCTGGTCCACCAGCTCCGGCACAGTCTCCCCCGCATCTGCCACCCGAAAGCTCATCCCGCCGCTGTTCACATCAAAAAGCACATAGGGCCGGGAGAGAATCCCCAGCGCAGCGGTGCGGGTCCTGTCCAGCGCCTCTTGAAAGTCTGCAATCCGTATGTCTAAAAAGCTGTAAATCATCAGCTTCGCCAGACACATATTCTGCCATTTGCTCTCCGTATCCCACCGCTGGAAATAGTAGGTCAGCTGAGGAGACTCCGGCAGCTCTCCACAAACCTCCTCCACCAGCCCGGACAGATGGGAACACAGCAGCTCAATCCGGTTTCTCTCCGGGCCGGATAGCTTTTGTCCGTATTTCAGAAGAATATCCCGTTTTTTCTGGCTGAAGGTAATACCATTTACCCGCTGGTAAATGGCCTCTATCGTTTCGTATAAAATTGCCGGTTTCCGCAGAATCATCTCGCCCATTTTCAGATCCTCCCTATATATTTTAAAACATAACCGCCGCCCCGGCAAAAGTCAAGAAAAATCCTGTAAGGAGCCACTGGAATCCCACAAAACCGCTGCCTGTGTCTTAGGCGCAAACTTACACATCTGACAAAATTTCGAAAAACTTTCTAAAGTGCTTGTAAACTGCGGAGAAAAAAAGTATACTTAGCATCGGAACGGTAATGTAAGGAAGTCCATACCCGTTCCCTTTCAACTGGGCGTGGACTGCGAACCCGGCCCCACAGCCTAAATTTTTGTAACAGGAGAAGAAATATGAAGATTCGGAAAACCACTGCAAAACTGATGGCGTTCCTCCTGGCGGTGTGTATGCTGGCCACCACGGCTCTGGCCTACGACGGCATTTACACCGACAAAGAGGGCAACATCAGCTACAGCCCCTATGAGCAGGGGCTCTATTCCAACGGCGGCTACACCATTGACAAAGTCTCCCATCCCACTTTGGGTGCCGGTGAGGTGGACGGCATTCTCACTGGCGACCTGCAGGATCGCGGACAGAGCTACTCCTGGTCCATGGCAGAAGCGGGAGACTATGTGTACATCGGGACCTGCTACAATTCCACCTACTACATCTACCACAACAATGTAAAAACCACCCTGGATGGGATGAAGAGCTCCGGCATTCTGGACCCGGAGCTGGATACCGGGAAGGTCGCCGATGAAATTGTCCAGGTAGCCTTCGGCGTCGATACTTTTGACTCCACCTTGATGAACGACTGGGCCCCGGTGATCATGGCGGTCCACAAGATCACCGGCGAGGCCAAGGTGATTTTCCGGGAGCGGGACGTCTGGAGCCAGCATCCCGACATCTTCCCGGGCTATGCCCCCACCATGGCAGTGAAAAACTATCTCTCCGGCTACCGGATGGCCTTCGAGTTCCAGGGGAAGCTGTACTTCGCCGGTATGGGCAACCCCACAGCTACCTTGGTGGAAGTAGATCCGGTCACCAATGAGGCCAAGATTGTATACTATAACATCAATCAAACCCGGGGCGTCGCCAACGGCGTGCACGGCCTGCTGGTTTATGATGGAGAGATTCTCATGTGCCTGGCCACAGACAACTACGACGGGAAGGGCACGCCTGGCGGCCTCATTGTGGCCAGCTCCAATCCCAGCGCCTCCCTGGACACCTGGCGGGTCATTGCCGACCAGGACGATTTCGATGGCCTGCCTGCCGTGATGCAGATCGACGGCCTCAACGGCGGCGGCGTCTGGGACATCATTGAGTATCACGGCCACCTGTACGTAACCGTGGTCACAGACAAAACGGACAAAGAGACCGGCGTCACCAATAAGCAGGGCTTCGCCATGTACCGTGGCGAAAAGCAAGCGGACGGCTCCTTCACCTGGACCCAGGTCATCGGCGACCACAGCAAATACGGTTTTGGCCTGGGCATCAACTATTCCATGGCTTGCAACATGTGGGTTTACGACGGCTACCTCTACCTGGGCACCTACAACGACCCCATGCTGGACCTGGCGGCCGTGCCTGCCACCGGCAACTTTGAACATCTGTACAACGACCTGGATCACTCCATCTATCTCTACCGCATGGATGCAGAGGAGAACTTCCAGCAGATCGGCGGCAAGGACGACAACCCCTATTTCCCGGAGGGTCCCCTGGGTAATCTGGGCGCCGGCCTGGGTAACCACTCCAACCAGTATGTCTGGCGCTTCGGCGTTCATAACGATGAATTGTACCTGGGCACCTTCGACACCTCCACCCTCACCTACATGTTTACCCAGCTCACCGATGGCCAGGTGGCCAATATGGACTACGAGGACATCAGCGGCCGGGCAGAGCTCCTGGAGGACGCCCTGCTGCAGGTTTTGGGACAGGAGAATAACCCCTATCTGGCCATGTTCCTGGAGGCAACCCTGTTTCACACCAAGGCCCTCGACCTGTTCCGGGATCTGTCCGGCTTTGCCACCGACATGTCCGCAGACTGGAATCCGGTGCCGGATTACCGGGAGCTCCTGGAGAATTACGAGGCCTTCCGGGATGATCTGCTGGCCAGGCTGGAATCTCAAATGGCCCAGCCTGATTTCCTGGAGCAGTACGCCGCTGCCAACGGGGTCACCGTGGCGGAGCTGCTAGTCAGCCAGGGTGCAGAGGTCCAAGGTCCCGTGGGCGACCGGCTGAAGGCCGCCCTTCGGGAGCAGCTTAAGAAGCTGCTGGCCAGCTGCGACCAGGTGTTTTATGACTCCACCATTCACAACTTTGTCTTTTACTTCGGCGTCAACTACTACGCCCAGGAGTGCGAACGGGGCTTTGACCTGCTGGTCTCCAATGACGGCGTGCACTTCGACGCCATCACCCGGGATGGCTTTGGCGATGGGGCCAATCACGGCCTGCGGACCATTTGCTCCACGAAGCAAGGCGTCTTCCTGGGGACCGCCAATCCCTACTATGGCACCCAGCTGTGGAGAATGTACAGCGAACGCGACCACGCTGGCTGCACCGGCGGGGACGGCTGCCCCAGCCGCTCCTTCACGGACCTGAACACCGGCGTCTGGTATCATCCCTACACCGACTATGTCATCTCCCACAGCCTGATGCGGGGTCTGAGCAGCACTCTGTTTGCCCCCAATCAGAGCATGACCCGGGGCATGATGGTCACCACCCTGTACCGTCTGGCCGGGGAGCCCCAGGTAGAGGGTACCGCTACCTTCCAGGATGTGAAGTCCAGCGCTTACTATGCCAACGCTGTGGCCTGGGCAGAAGCCAACGGCATTGCCAAGGGCATTGACACCGGTGTCTTTGCCCCCAACGCCCCCGTAACCCGGGAGCAGGCTGCAGCCTTTGCCTATCGGTACGTAACGGCATACTTGGGCAAAACGCCGGTGCCCGGCGCTTCCCTCGGCGGCTTCCAGGACGCAGGGCTGGTCTCCGATTATGCCGCAGAGTCCCTGTCCTGGGCCCATGCCGCCGGGCTGATGGTGGGCTATGGTGATGGCTTCCTCGGCCCCAAGGACACCGTAACCCGGGCGCAAATGGCCAAACTCCTGACGCTGTTGGCTCAAAACTTCTAACGCTCCGGCAGAGCCGTGAGGGAGAGACCCACCTCCCCCACGGTCTCTGCACCCCCGTTTTCCGGCAAAAAACCGGGCAAATTCCCCTCCTGAACAGGTGCGGGAATTTGCCCGGTTTTTTCGATTTTCCTTCACCGGTGAATGGCGTACTCCACCGGAGTCTTGGCCGGAAGGTCCAGAAGCTCCGGATGACGGAGCAGCTCCTTGACCAGGGCCACAGTGCCGGAATAGTAATAGCCGTCGGCAATGCGCTCGTCCAGAGTGATGCCCAGGGGAATCACCTGGTGGGGATCCTGGGCGCCGGCTTCGTCATAAGTCATGGTCCAGTGCTTTTTACCAATGACCACAAAGCAGGAGTTGGTGCCCCAGTTGGTCAGGTGATGGTAGCCGCACTCCAGGCCAATGGAACCCAGATTGCTGATAAAAATAGAAGAATAGTTGGGGTCCGTGGCAATGATGCCCTGAGGAACCTTGCCATGCCGGTCCAGGAAAAACAGGGTATGCATCACCAGCCGCAAAATGGGCCGGGGTAGACGCACCAACCGGTCCATCATGTCGGAGGAGGGGTCCTTCACATCCGTGCGGCGGCACTGATGAATGGTCTGCATCAGTTCCTGATGGTAGCCGTCCAGGGTGGAGTTTTCGTCAAAATACTGAAAAGCCAAGCCCTCCTCAGATTTGTCCTCAAACTTCTTCTTCACCACAAAGGCCACGGAGATGTACTTTCGTTGATAGACCCGGTTATAGGCGATAAACCGGTTCATTTTAGGCCGCAGCACAAAGGCCTTGCCAATGGCAGCGCTGATCAAGTGAAAATAGGTGTATTTATCCTCCGTCCGTCCCGCGTTTTTCTTTGCCAGGTAATCATCCAGAGGGCGCAGGTCGATGTCCACATTGATGTAAGCCTCATTGTCGGCCCGGTTGGGGTACAGGTGGGGGGTAAACTGGGTCATCCCAGGCAGCTCCCGCAGCCACCACCCATCCCGCCGGTCCCCCCATTTTTTCTTCCGTTTTTCCAAATTTTCTCACTCCAGTTTCAAGAATCTGTCTGGTCAGATTCATTATACTAACCTTTTTGGAGAATTGCAAGAATCGGATACGCTCCATGGGGGCAGCAGCATTTCCTTTTTCTGGGGCCAAGTAACCCACCCATCCCTGGCACGGAAGCGCCCTGCGCCAGGGGGGTGAACTTGCAGTTGCCCTCTGTGCGTTTACCGTTACCGGGAGAACATGATGCCCTCGCTGTTGAACATCCGGGTCAGGAGGAAGACCCCCAAGCCGGTGACAGCCAGGTTGGCAGCCACTGCCGTTAAAATCAAAACCGGTGAGGCGGAAAAGGCGAAAATCCCCACCATACACTGCACGCTGTTGTACACCGGAATGAGGTAGTAGCACAGCTCTGTCTTTGCGCCACCGCCAAACATGGCCGTCACTCCCACCAAAATCACCACAATCATCAGAGGCGTCACATAAGTCTGAGCCTCCTTGACCGACTTGGCAAAGGCGGAAACGATGGAAATCAAGGTAATCAGCAGCAGCACTGTAGAGAGAATCACCACGCCCAGCAGGGCATAATCCCCCACCCCATAGGTCACCGTCAGCTGCTCTGAAGCAGCGCCCATGAGCTTAGGCAGAGACAAGGTAGTCCCAATGGCGCTGGAAGCGCCGGACAGAAGGGAAATCACGGACAGGGCCATAATCTTCCCCAGAGCAATGCTTCCCCGTTTCGTGGGGGTAATGAGCAGGGTTGCGATGGTGCCCCGTTCCTTCTCCCCCGCGATGGACTCCGGCGCCACCGCCATGCACCCACTGAACAGGAAGATCAGCAGCAGCATGGGCATCATAGAGGAAAAGATGGAGCCCGTGGCATCCTCCTGAGTCGCCAAGTCATAAATGCCGTTCCAGTTCACATGAAATTTATTGACCAAGCTGCTCTCATACTGGTTCAGAATCTCCAATACCAGATTGTACCCGTCTCCCGAAGTGGCGGCGGCAGAGTTGTAATATACCTCTACCTGGGGCGCAGCCTTTCCAGAAGCCATATCATAGGCTGCCACCGCTTCGTCAAAACCGGCGGGAAAGCGGATGTACAGGTCCAGCTTTTGGTTGCGGACCAGCTCCATCGGCTCCGCCTCCTCCTGAATCTCCAAAGCCTGGCTCAGGGCGGCGGACAGGCTGTCCGGTAGATTTTCTACCACAGCTGTGGGCCGGTAGGTGTCCTCCACAGAAAATTGACTGCTGAGGGCGTTGCCCATGAACGTGTACAGCACGTAGATCATGAGACCGGGCAGCAAAATGGTGGTCAGGGCCATCCGCCGGTCTCCAAAAAAACGGGCCAGTTCCTTTTTGAAAATGGTCAAAACCGGACTTCTCATTGGATGTCACCTACCCTTTCCGCGTAGAGGTCAAAGAACCGGTCCTCCAGGCTTTTGCCGCCGCAGACCTCCGCCAAGGAGCCGCACTGAACCATCTGACCAGCAATGATAACGCCCACCCGGTCGCAGACCTTTTCAATCAGGCTGAAAATGTGGGTGGAGACAATGACGGTCCGGCCCCGGGCCTTCAGGTCCAGGAGGAAATCCGTCACCACCTTGGCCGTCAGCACGTCCAGGCCGTTGGTAGGCTCGTCAAAAATAATGACCGACGGATCATGAACCAGGGAAATGGCCAAGGAGGCCTTCTGCTTCATGCCGGTGGAGAGATTCGCCACCTTCACCTCTGCAAACTCCCCAATGCAGAAGGTGTCAAACAGCTCCTTTTTCCGCCGCTCCCGGACCTCCGGCGGAACATGGTGGAGCTCGGAGAAAAAGTCAAACAAATAGTTGGGCGTGAAAAACTCCTCCAGCTTCAGCTCACTGGTGAGAAAACCCACCCGCTTGCGGACCTCCTCAGGCTGCCGGGTGACACTGCAGCCATCGATGAGGGCATCCCCCCGGTCCGGCTTGATCAGGGTGGCCAAAATCCGCAGCGTCGTGGTTTTACCTGCGCCATTGGGTCCCAGGAGGCCAAAAATCTCCCCCTCCTGAACGGAGAAGGACAAATCCCGGACCGCAACCTTGGTCCTGGATCGGGTCTTCTCCAGCTTCTGCTGCTTGGCAGAAAGGCGGAAGGTCTTTTGCAGGCCCTCTGCCCGCAATATCTCAGACATGGTACATTCCTTCTTTCCTGCTGAAGTTAAAACAATTGTACCATACCCCCTTCTCCAGTTCCACCGTTTTTTCAAAACTTAAGATCGTGTTAATAATTATCTCCCCCATTATGCCGCTGCTTCGCTTATGTATCTGCGGTCATGAATCGGCGGCATCCGAAAGAATCTCTGACCGGGGAGGCGGATGCGACGGAATCCGATGGATGTTTGCCTGCCAACATGATACAATGAAGCTCCTTACATCATTCACAAAAGAAAGGGAGAAACCAACATGGACGAGCAACAAGCTGTGACGCCGGTGCGCACCAGACGGCGGCCGTCGCGGGCAGGGCGGGGCCACCGGGCAGCCCTGGAGGGGCTGACCTTGGCGCTGGTGTTCTCTTTGGGCCTGCTGGCAGGCGTCGGGCTGTCCTACGGAGCCTGGATCTGGCCGGGGCAACAGGAGGAAGCTCCGATTGCAGCAGCCTCTCCGGATCCTTCTCCGCCCACGGAGCTGGTGGTTTCGGAGACAGCTCCTCCCACCCAGCCAGCTACGGAGCCGTCTACCCAGCCTATGACGGAAGCCACTGAACCAGAAACGGAACCTCCCACTCAGCCGCCCACAGAGCCCCAGGAGGAACCGGCAGCCGTGACAGAGCCTCCTGCCACAGAACCGCCGGACCCGGAGCCGGATTTTGCAGTCACCGGATACATCCTGCCCAACAGCAGCACCGAGTACCTCACCTGGGAGGATTATGCCTCCCTCTCCCGCTGGGAGCTGGTACTGGCCCGAAACGAAATTTTCGCCCGCCATGGCCGTCTGTTTCAAAATCAGGACATTCAAGCCTATTTCAACAGCTGCAGCTGGTATGAAGGCACCATTGCACCGGAGGATTTTGACACCAGCGTCATGAACGACATCGAAGTGCAAAATGTGCGGACCTTAAAAGCAGCGGAAGGTTAGGAGGATACCATGACCAAAAAGCAAGCGTACATCATTATGACCCTGCTGGCATTGCTGTCCGCAGTGGTCCTCTTGGGCGCCGCCCTGGTGCTGCAGCATGTGGCAGGGGCTGCCCTGTGAAGGGTTGAGAACCCAAAGCTCTGTCCAAGCCGTAAATGGAACCTGCCGCAATGGCAAAGGGGCCAAGCCACCTCCCGAACATTCCAACTGGAATCCTGGAGGCTGCTTGGTCCCTTTGCCTGGCAGAAGCTTACTGAAAACGTCAAATCGTCTGGCCGGAGTGCGGCCCAATAGTGCACTCACGGCGCAAATAAAAGCAAATACGTCTTGCCTTGTTCCACTGGCGCGGCAGCGCCCTGCCTTCCCCCGGGGGGTTGGGTTCAGGCCGTCTCCTGCTCTGCCAGGACGCCGTCCTTCATCCTCAGGACCTGGTCCGCCGCTTCCGCGATGGACATGTCGTGGGTCACCACCACCACGCAATACCCCTCCTCATGGGCCAGGCGTTGCAGGATTTCCATGACCCGGTCTCCATTGGCCGTGTCCAGATTCCCCGTAGGTTCGTCCGCCAGAATCACACGCGCCCCGCTGGCCAGGGCCCGGGCAATGGCCACCCGCTGCTGCTCTCCACCGGACAGATGGGCCGGGTAACGCTTGTGCTTTTCCTCTCCAATGCCCACCATCTCCAGTAGCTCCTTGGCTGGTCCCACCGCCTTGGATTTGGCCACACCGTTCAGCTCCATGGCAAAGCACACGTTTTCCACCACGTTCAGCAGGGGGAACAAGTGGAAGGCCTGAAAAATCATGGCGATCCGCTCCCTGCGGCACCGGTCCAGGTCCAAGCTTTTGTAATCCTCCCCGTCAATGGACACGCTCCCCTCAGCCGGGCTGTCCAGACCGGCCAGAATGGACAGTAGCGTGGTTTTCCCGCTTCCAGACGGGCCCACGATGGCGCTCAGCTGCCCATCCTCCAGCGTGCAGCACACATCCTGCAGCACATCCCGCTCCCCGTTGGGATACCGGTACGATACATGTTCTACCTTCAGCATGTTTTCTCCCTCCTATTCCTTGATCTGTAGTAATTCCATGGGCTTGCGCCGGCCAAGGCCCGTGGATGTCACCATCGCACCTATGGTCGCCCCCAGAAAGTACAGCCCGGCGCACAGCAGGGTCTTCCCCTTCCACACGCCCTCCATTCCGCCCCGCAGAGCCCCCAGCGCCACAAGGCCCAGGAGGATTCCCAGGAGACACAGCAGCCCCTGCTGGCAGCTGAACATCCCTGTCACCCGCCGCCTGGTGCAGCCCATGGCCCGCAGGGCCGCCATCTCCCTGGCGCTTTGGAACAGCAGCAGCACGGAAACCCCAATGGCTATCAGCACCGACAGCGCCGCCGTCACGGGGTACAGCACCGACATCAGCCGGACATTCTGCTCCAGGGGACCCACCACCTGGGTCAACTCCTCGTCCCACAGTACCAGGGTCAGGTCCAGGGCGCCTGCATTGGGTTGTGCCACCAGCTCTTTCAATTCCTCCCGCCGGGCGGACAGCTCCCGGTTCTTCACCGGGTCCAAAACAAACTCTGCGACAGAATAGGCAGGTTCCAGCGCCAGTCTTTCCTCTGCAGCAAGCAGGGCCGACAGCCCCAACAGCACGGGATCGCCTTCCATGGAAGCCTGACCTGTGTATTGGCCCACAACCAGATATCTTCCATAGGATCGACCTCCATTGCCGTTTTTGGTTTGGTCGCATTCGGCATAGAATTCGTTTTCAAGCTCCAGGCCCAATTGAGTTAACATATTTGTCGACAGTACCACCGGTATCTCCCGTTTCTTTGTATCATCCAGGGACCATTCCTCCGTGAAGATTCCGTCGTCCCAGCCTGGGGCGTAAGTAATTTCAATGCCGTTCCGCGCACAATATGCCTCCGGCTGATTCAAGCCATAATAGGTCACACTTCGGATCATACGGCTCTCATCATACACCATATCCACATTGTCCGCTGCAAAAGGTGCAACACACGAGTATCCCAATTGGGACTCCAGATACACATCTTGCACCAGCCCGGTCTCCAAAATGGCATCTACGGTACTCTTGTTGATGATGTTTTCTGCTCCAGATACTGTCACAGAGGGGTTACTTTTGACAATCTCCGCCTCCACCACCGTCGTCTCATAGAGCCGGTCCGCCTCCGCCTGGCTGCGCTCTGCGGTCAGGTCCATCCACCCCAGGGCCACCACAAAGCCCAGGGCCAGGGCCATAGCCAAGGCGCTTTTCAGGGGGGCGCGGCGGATCTGCCGCAGTACATACCGGCCGGATACTCCCATGCCGGGTCCCCGTCCCCGGGGCAGCCCCTTGAGGGCGTCGGTCCGCACCTGCCAGGTTGGCACATTTCCCATTGGGCGCACCCTCTCCGGCTGAGACACTTTTCCTGGCTTCTCCTCCAGTTGCCGTGGCTTTTGCGATGTCTTTTTCCTCTTCTTCCGCCCTCCTGCTGCACCCTGCAGCAGCTCCAAGGCAGGACGGCGGGACAGGCGGCCCGCCCCAATGGCCACAAAGGCCACCAGCAGCGCCCAGACGCAGGCACAAATTCCCACCAAATACAGACGGGACAGCTCCACCGATACCTCCACGCCCTCCGGCCCGGAAATCGTGGCCAGGGTTTCCGCCGTCTTCCTCATGGCGTAGCCCCAGGCTGGTATGCTGCCTGCCGCAATCCCCAGCAGCCCCAGAAGGGCAACGGGACCCAGAAGGCCCCGGGCCGCTGGCCCATTGGGCACGCCCATCGCCCGCAAAATGGCAAAATCCCTCCGCCGCAGCAGCAAATAGAGGAAGGCCGCCAGCACCAGCCCCAGCAGCAGCACCCCGGCGAAAACCACCGCGCTGAAGGTAGCTGACTGGCGCATGGGGGTGACTGAGGCCCAGAAATTCTCAGAGTGGTTCTCCACAAAGGACACGCTATAGCCCAGCTCCTCCAGTGCCTCCCGGTTCTCTCCCAAAAAGGCAGCCTCATCCTGAGAGGATTTTAACACAAAGCTGTAATCCCACACCATTGTTTCGGGGTCTGCTCCGAATCCCTCTGGCATACAGGAGTCCGGAATATACATGTTGGTATTTTCCATAGAAGGCCGTCCCCATGGAGAATCTAAAGCAACTCCATATAGCCCGACAATTTCAAAGCTCTCCGTTTGTGTGGGGAACTCCCGCCAGTTTTTCCACTCTTCACCATCCAAGATGTAACCACCAAAGGCAAGATCAAAATCCCGAAGAGTCAAGGTAATGGTATCTCCCACTGCCAGACCCCGGTAGTTGGCAAATTCCTGATGCACCACACAAACCTTCCGGGCGCTTCGGTCATCCTCCTGATCCAGCCAGCGTCCATCTGTTAGATAATACGTCTTAGAAGCTTGCTGCATCAATGGCATAGCGCTCATGTCTTTCGTTCCTATGACAACCATAGCGCTTTGGTTTTCCCGCAATAATTCTAGTTCGTCCTGCAGCCCCGCCAATTCTGGCGTTTCCAAGTCTAACTGCACCCCAGGCTTCACTGGGAGGAACCACAGATCGCTGTTATTTATAGGCTTTATAATTAAGTTTTCTCCAGGATTATCCCATATATTATATATATCAGAATCATAAAACGCCTTTATTAAGTAGTAATTTCCAACCTGCACCTCCGCCAATGCGCTGTCTTCACCAGTTTCTCCTGTGATAAAGTACAGCGTAATTTTCTTCCCCTCCGAAACATACTCTGGGTATCCTGCTTCAACCCGATCTACCCGAAATTGGAATTGATACGCTTCATATTCCTCTCCGATTTTTTGGGGAGAAGGAGCAGTAAGCACCTCGCCATATACAAAGACATCGCTATTATGCAGACCAAAGTCAAGGGGGGTCTTTTCATAACCGTCACTGGACCTCCCATCGATGTCTGCGTTGTACAGTCCATGCAGGACAGCAGAACAGGACCGTCGGCGATCCTCCAGTGCCACGTACTTACTGTCCGCAATGAGGTTTGCGCCTGCCGCATAGTTGTATTCTTCTGGATTGGTGCTCTGAAGGGAGCCAATCGCGCGATAATAGGCCCCCAATCTGGCAGTTTCCCGCTGGACTAGGATATACTCCACCGTTCGGGTGGTAAACGCTGCGCTCAGCAGCCCAATGAGCAGCAGCAAAAGCAAACTTTGTGCCGGCTGACGCAGGACGGATTTCAAATAAATGACAGTTTTCTTATGCAACCTCCAAACCTCCTTCTCAGACGATATCCATATCATAAAAAACGGCGCCCTCGTATGAAGGGCGCCGTCTGCCCTAATATTGCGGATTACTTACGACCGTAAGTTTTGAGTTGATCCTAGGTTTAAGTTGATGCTTCTTTTAGCTCCTTCGATGTTGTTATTGTATGCATCGTTTCGATCCGATACCGTTGGGTTATAAGGTAAATCACATAAGCAATAACAAGCATCGCAGCTACACGAGCATGTTGCATACGCGCAGATGCAAGCATACGCCTCCACCGTATCCAGCTGAAGCCGTCTCTTAGTCAGTCTCTCCATTCGTTTCACCTCCCCCTCCGTGAATTTGGACTCGAAGGGCCGTCAGCCAATTGGCCCTTCTATCCATCGGTTCGGATGTCACCGTGAGTCGATGGCATTCCTCTCCATCTGTCCCTCACGGTTTTTCTCTGGAGCAAGCAGCGCCTGCCAAGCTACCAGGACTTTCTAGCAGACTCCACCCGCTCCACCCCCTGCAACGCCCTCACCAGCAGGGAACCAAGCAGTCTGCAAAACCACCCAATGCCCGGGGCTGATGAGGCCTGTTCCATTTCACACGAGACAGGCCATTGCTGCACGTCTGTGACCTGGCTACGCCACAAACGCAGGGGGCTATGCTTCTGTAGCCTATGGAAACCTGGGCGCAGCTACAGGAACAACAAGTTTCGGCGCGTCATCCTCGCTGCATTTCTGACGCGCAGACAACCGCTTCATTCGGTTGTTGCCATACCGTCAATGATTTTGTTGAGCGTGCTGAATCCATAGTCCCGCAAGCAGCCCTCCGGAACCCGGACGCCCAAGGCTTTCTCTGTCTCCAAAAGCAAATAGGTCAGGTCCACTGCCGTCAGTCCAAACGTTCTCCCGGTCAGGGGTTCATCCCAGTTCTCCTCAGCCAGAAGCTCCGCCGGACAGTGGAGCTTGTCGCGCAGGACCTCCAACACGCCTTGCCGTATGGTTTCTCTTGTCAAAGTCATATGATTCTCTCCTCCCCATATGCGCCTTCATGTTTCCGCCTGCAGCAGGTGGGACAGAAGCCGCTCCATCTCCTCTTCTGCGGCATAAAACATGGGTATCTTACTATGGGGGCCTTCTCTTTCTATCTGCGCATACACCATCTCCATACCGGTCCGCCCATAGGAGACCTCCCGTGTTTGCAGAAGATTCGCAGAATCCACAATGAAATTGCTCACACAGACCCCGCTGATGGCCGCGCCAAGACGATGGGAAAAGTCATCGCTGAGCATTTCCAGGAAATTGCCAACGGCCAAGTCGCAGGGCACACAGCATAGCAGGTAATCGGGCGGCGCAGCCTGACAGAGCATATAGGTCCGGATGCCAAAGCCATTGGGTGCGATGTTGTTGTACCGCATCACTGGGTCGGGTGCTTCCATCAAAATGAGATCCGGTAAGTACCTGCGCTCCAAATCTTGCAGGAAGGTATTGAGCCCCAGGATTCGATCCGCTTCTGCCCCATCCCTACTGTTGAAAATATGATTGAGGCTGTGAAACCGGAAGAGCTTCCCCAGGGGCTGCCTGGAGATCACCAGGGGCTGCAGGCCCTTCTTTTGCAGGCCGAGGGCCATGCCGGTCAGCACCTCGAAGGAATCCGCCGTCGCCGCGAGCCCACCAACCAACATCACCGGCGCTCTTAGCGTACCATATCGATCATCCATTTGGGTACGGTCTGTCGGGTGTAAATCTTCCGTGAATACCCCAAGGCGTTCAGGATAGGCATTTGCCAACTCCCATATGGGTTCCGGCACCTCTCCCATGGCGGTATCAAAATACAGGACCTCCTTGCCTGCCTTCAGCACTTGGCGGACAGCGTTTACCATCTTTTCATGGGGAAATCTCTCCGGTGGCAAGTGCCGGGAGACCAATAGGGTTTCCCACGACGGGTCCTCCCCCCACAGCTCCTCCGTTACGAGAAATCCCGTCTCAGGCTGGTTACAGGCATACGCCGCATCTTTGCCTCCCAGCCCAAACCCAGGCAGGGAGATCAGCTTCGTCAGCGTGTACCGGTCCTGCAGCCGCTCAAAATATTTCACTGCCGGTAAAAACTCCGCCGAAAACGGATATATTGCCGCCGGAATTCTCATATGCCAAAGCCTCCCTTCTCATCCCTGCACCGCACCTGTTCTGCATAATATATTGGAATCTCCTTCATGAGGAGATACTCACAAAACTGATTGTACGCGCCTGCCCGGGCCTCTTTGCAATGGGACAGCTTCTCCTCTGCCGACAGTTGCCCGGAGCCATCGTCCGCCTTTTTGGCGCAAAGGGTGCAATACCGGAAGCACCAGCAATTTTTACAGCTCTCCTCTGTCAATTTGCCAACGTTTAATATCTTCTGTGCATTTTCCAAATTGAAACCGTCATCCAGGGTTCCAATGCACATCGCCGGAGACCTCTCACTGACGCGCTCGCAGGGAAACAGCTGCTCATGTACGTTGACAAACAACCGCAGCTGCCCGGGAATACACGGCCCTGACGGTGCGTCTATCCTCCGTAAAGCCGCTCCGGATTCGATCTGCTCATAGTCCTTTACCGCCGAAAGCATGGAGCGCCGGGCAATTGGGGAAACCTCATCCTGGGGGAACCGGTTGTAATAGGAGAGAATCGACAGGAATTTCTGGTACTCAAATTTCCACGTATATTCCTCCGAGAATACCACTTCATCTTCCCCGGCGTCCCGTTCCACAATGGCCGGCTGGAGGCTCAAGGTCCGGAATTCCGAATCGTTCAGGCAAATCTCATTGATGCAGTCGAAGTCATTGCTGGGGTCCATGACCATGCTGATTTGAAGCTTTGCCCCATACTGGGGCGCAATTTCCCGAATGCGGCTGATTTGCTTCGCAACGGTGTCAAAGGTTCCCTTTCCGTTTGCGAAGACGCGGTTTTTATCATTGATCTCCTTTGGCCCGTCCAGGCTGATCATCAGGGATACGTCATGGTCCTGGAAGAAGTATATCATCTCGTCATTCAGCAGCGTTCCGTTGGTGGTAATGTTGAACGTAAGCTTTTTCCCCTCAAATTGCTGTTCGCTGTACTCCACCGCCTTCTTCAGCAACGGAAATTCCAGCAGCGGTTCGCCGCCGTAAAAGCCGATGTTCACCTCCGGGCTGTCTACAGAGTGCTCCCGCAGGAAGTCAATCGCTTTCTTCGCAGTCTCCCAGGTCATACGCTCCGTCGAGTGACTTCGCTGCCGCGTGTTGTGCGTCTCCGAGTAGATGCAGTATTTACAGCGGAAATTACAGTTTTGCGTCAATTGCACCGTAATCTTGGTCAGCTTGCGTGCAAGAAAGACGCTGAGGTAATCCGAGTAAATATGCCGTACCTCTTTTATGTAGCTCTCAGTGGAAAAATAACCCTGCTCCTTCAGCATATTCACTTGAGCTGGCGCAGGTAAGTCTGTGCCTTTCCCACCCAGAGCCTGCTGTAAATACGCGTAGGAAGCATCGCTTATGGGAACAACTTCATTCCGATTCACATCGAAAAAGTAGTTCTCATTAGGCGTGCTAAAGAGCGCAAGCATCGGCTTTTTCATCCAAATCTCACATTCCCTTCTTTTCTATTTCTTTTCTCTTGCAGGCGGATCGCGCCATAAGCTGTCTGTCATTGTCCCTTTGGCAGCACGAAGCAAGGAAAGTTATGCTCAGTCCTTACTAAACTCAAATTCCAATTCAATTTCTTTTATTTTACCATGCCGGCAGAGGCTGTGTCAACCATCTTTTTTAATCATTCCGCCAATTATTCGCATTATTTCCAGATGAAACGAGGTTAGCAAAGTTAGTTTTTAGGAAAATGCGGTGTATAAATATGTCAACATCCCCATGATGCACCTTGTCGCAAAGCCGTCTCACTGGGCTTTGTAACGGGTCCAAAAACTGTGGATACGTCTTGCAAACGCCAGACGAAGCGCCTCCCATTGCTGCAAAAAGACCAGCCCTTGAAAAGAGCTGGCCTTTTCGTATCTACCGCCGGTATCCCACCGGCGGCGCCTCCGTGCCATGGTAGCTGATGAAAGGAAACACAGCCCCTTTCATATTCTCCTCAGGAAAGCCTCTGACTTGCAGCCCGCGTTTTTTTCTGTTGGCTGCGGACCACCACGTAGACCATCATCACCACAGTGATGACGTAAGGGATCATAGAGGTCAGGTTGGCGTTCATGTGATAGTCCTGAAGCCGGTAGCCCAGGGCGTCGAAGAAGCCGAACATCAGGGCGGCCAGGTAGGCCTTGCCCGGGTTGGCGGCGCCGAAGATGACGCAGGCAAAGGCCACATAGCCCCGGCTGTTACTCATGCCCTCGGCAAACATGGTCACATTGCCCAGGGCCAGCTGGGCCCCGGCCAGGCCGCAGAAAGCGCCGCAGAGGACGGAGGAGAGCCACTTCATCTTCTCCGGGCTGATTCCGGCAGTCCGAAGGGTACCGGGCTCCTCCCCGGCGGCCCGAATCCAGAAGCCCCAGGGAGTCCGGTAGACAAAGGCCCACATCAGGGCCACCAGGCCCCAGGTGAGGAAAATAAAGAGGGAGCTGCCATCCAGCACGTCCCCCAGGAAGGGGATCTGCTTCAAAAATCCCAGGTCCACCTGGGGAAGCCCCACCACTGGCCGGTCCGGGGTCCCCTGGAAGGTACCCTTCACCTGAAACAGAGTCCGCAAGAGGAAGACGGTGAGGCCCCCGGCAAAGATGTTGAGGGCAGTGCCGATGATGAATTCGTCACTCTGGAACTTCACCACGAAGAGGGCGAAGAACAGGCCCACCAGAATTCCAACCAAAATGGCTGCCACCAGGCCCAGCCAAGCGGAGCCAGCCAACCAGCTCACCGCCACGGCGGTGAAGGCACCCATGAGGATCATGCCGTCCATCCCGATGTTCATGATACCGGCGTGCTCAGTCATCAGTCCGCCCATGGCCGCCAACCCCACGGGAGTGGCGCTGCGGAGCATTTGCCGGAATAGGCCGGCGGTGAAAAGATTACCCATGGTTTGCCTCCAATCTGGCGGCGGCCTCCCGCCGGGCCTGGTTCCGGGCGCGGCGGGCCTGCCAGGCGGCGGAGATGCCGCTGCCTCCCGCCATGAAAAAGATGATGACGGACTGGATGATCCGGTAGATTTCTCCGGGGACGCCGGCGTGGAGCTCCATGCCCGTGGCGCCAATGCGCAGGACGGCAAAGAGGATGCTCATGCCGATGATGCCCACCGGATTGTAGCCCATAATCATGGCCACCAGCAGGCCGTCAAAGTAAAATTCGTTGCTGATGCCGTCCTGATAGCTGCCCTTGAGGCCATAGACCTCAAACATACCCGCCAGGCCGCACATAGCTCCGGAAACGGTCATGGCCCCGATGGTGAGGGTGTCCACCTTCAGCCCGGAGAAGAAGGCAAAACGCCGGTTTTGCCCAGTCAGCTTCATCTCGTAGCCTGTGGCGGTTTTGCTCATGACGTACCACACCAGAAGGGCCATGATGGCGGCTGCAAAAATGGCGGTGGTGAGGGAGGAGCCGGGAATCAGGCGGGAAAAGCGCAGACCGTCAGCCAGGGTGTCCGTACCGGAGACCCGGTTGCCCTGGCTCGTCTTCCAGGGCCCGCTGGACAGGTAGGCGCAGAGGTAAATGGCAATGGAATTGAGCATGATGGTGGTGATGACCTCGTTCACCTTCAGCTTGACCTTCAAAACGCCGGGAATCCAGGCATAAAAGCCCCCTGCGGCAATGGCGCCCAAAGCGGCCACGGGGATGGCCAGCCAGGGGGAACAGCCGGTGAGCAGGACGCCAAGATAGGCCGAAACAATGGCCCCCAGGTATAGCTGGCCCTCACCGCCCACATTGAAGATGCCCACCCGCGCGCCCAAAGCGCAGGCCAGGCCCGTAAGGCACAGGACCATGGTATACTCCAGAGTGTTGCCAAACTGCCGCTTGGTAAAGGCAGCGGTGAAGAACTCCCCGATGCTCTCACAGCCCGTAGCGCCCCGCAGAAGAGCGCCATAAGCAGAGCCAGGGTCGTACCCCGCCAAGGCCATAACAGCCGCCCCCACGGCCAAGGCAAGCCCCACGGACAGGCCCAGGGCAGCCAGGTAGCTCCACCGGGACTTCTTTGTTTTAACCATGGGTCTTCTCCTCCTCTCTCCTGGCGCCGGTCATATAGTAGCCCAGCTCCTCTTTGGAAATGGCATTGGTCCGGAACTGGCCGGTGATCTCCCCCTCATACAGGGTGATGATCCGGTCCGAAAGGCGAAACACCTCATCCAGGTCTGCCGAGCACAGCAAAATGGCGCAGCCCTGCTCCCGCTTGTCCATAATATGCCGGTGAATGAACTGGGTGGCCCCGATGTCCACCCCCCGGGTGGGCTGAGAAATGATCAAAACCGGCGCGTCAAAGGAAAACTCCCGGGCAATGACCACCTTTTGCACATTGCCGCCGGAGAGACTGCCCACAGGAACATCCAGGCTGGCAGCCCGGATGTCATACTGCCGGAACAACCGGCCGGCGTAATCCTTGGCGGCCTTTTTCCCCAGGTGGAAGCCAAAACGGGTTAGAGCCCGGCTCCTGTGTCTGCCCATAATCAGATTTTCCGTGATATCCGCCGGGCTGGAAACACCGGTGGCCAGCCGGTCCTCAGGCACATGGGCCAGGCCCAGGCGGCGGATCTGACCCGGGGTCAGGCCCTTCACCGAGCGCCCCTGAACCTGCACCTCCCCGGCGGCAATGGGCCGCATACCGGTGATGGCTTCCAAAAGCTCACTTTGTCCGTTGCCCTCCACAGCGGCAATGCCCAAGACCTCGTGAGCGTGCACCTGAAAGGAGACACCCCGTACGGCAGGTAGGCCCCGGTGATCCCGGACCTCCAAATTTTCCACAGAGACGAGGGGCTCGCCGGACTTTCCCTCCTTGGGGAAGGGAGCATGCACCACCTCCCGGCCTACCATCATGGCGGCCAGCTGGCGTTCCGTCATCTGCCTCGTCTCCGCAAGGCCCACCAGCTTCCCCTGGCGCATCACCCCCACCCGGTGGGAAATGGCCATGACCTCATAGAGCTTGTGGGTAATGAGGATGACGGTCATGCCCTTCTCCCGGACCATAGTCCGGAGGATATCAAAGAGCTCATCGGTCTCCTGAGGGGTGAGGACGGCGGTAGGCTCGTCCAAAATCAGAATGTCCGCCCCCCGGTACAAGGTCTTCAAAATCTCCACCCGCTGCTGCAGGCCGACGCTGAGCTCTCCCACCCTGGCCTCCGGATCCACCCGCAGGCCATACTCCTGAGACAGCGCCCGGACCTGCTCTCTGGCGGCGGCCCGGTCACAGAAAAGCCCAGCACGCCGGGGCTCCCGGCCTAAAACAATGTTCTGGGCCACGGTGAAGGAGGGCACCAGCATGAAATGCTGATGGACCATGCCCACCCCCAACTCAATGGCAGCTTTGGGGCTGAAGTGGGCAATCTCCTGTCCCTTGACCGTGAGGCTCCCCCCCGTTGGCGTGTGAATGCCGTAGAGAATGTTCATGAGTGTACTCTTTCCCGCCCCGTTCTCCCCCACCAGGGCAAAAATTTCCCCCTTATGTACCGTCAGGGACACGTCATCGTTGGCCAACACCCCGGGAAATTCCATGGAAACGTGAGAAAATTGAATTACCGGCTCCTGCAAACAGACCACCTTCCATTCCAATCCTGTTTTTTCCTGAAAAAAGGCCCCGCCATGATACGCCTGGAGACAAAGGCGCGGCGAGGTCGATCCTGTGTATTTATTATACGAAATCTTGTTCAATTGTCAACTTGGAAAACAGAAAATCCCACTTGGACCCTGCCCGTGGCCAGGCTTCGGATATAAGCCTCCAGATCTGGCGCTGGCAGCAGCATTGTGGAAAGGACTGCAGCAGCAAAGTGTGGCGCTTACTCCAAGCATCTGGCCTGCAACAAGGAGGCATTTCGTAATCCAAGCCGTTCGAATGTCAAATTAGGAGGTCCCATTGGTCCTTCACCGCCGGCGTAGGAAAGCGGCAAATCGGTCAACCCCTTTTGGGAGCTGACCGATTTGTTTATAACATGCCTTTCGTCTACGCCGGCCCAATGCTTTTACCCATTTGGCAGCGCCTCCCTGGGAATTTCTAGAATGCTACAAAATAGCGCAGGAGCATGGTGGCAATTTGGGCGCGAGTAGCATCGCCTTTGGGGTTCAGGAGCCCGTCCATACCGGTGAGAATTCCGGTATCCACAGCCCAAGCCATGGGTTCGCAGGCGAAATCGCTCACAGCCTTGTGGTCTGCAAATTCTGTCAGGTCACAGACGCCCTTCACATCCTCATGGGAGAACTGGGCATACCGGAACAGGAAGGTCACCAGCTGCTCCCGGGTCACTGCGGTATTGGGCGCAAAGCGGGTGTCGGTAATGCCCTTGGCAATCCCGTTCTCCGCCGCCCAGGCAATGGCCTGACCGTAGTACTGGTCCATCTTCACGTCGGCAAAGGGCGTGGTTTCTGCCGCCTCCGGCTCTCCTGCCATTCGGTACAGGATGGTCATCAACTGGCCGCGGGTCAGTTCGCCGTTGGGCAGGAAGCGGCCGTCGCCCATGCCTACCATGAAGCCCTGATCCAGGGCAAAATCCACACCCTCGTGATACCAGCGGGTGCAATCCAGGTCCTGGAAGTCCTTGGAGGGACAATTGCCGTCGTTGGCGGGCACAATCCGGCTCTCCGTTTCACTACAGGTGGCACAGGTCCGGGTTTCCTTGCCGTCGTGGAAGCAATCGGCCTCCTGCTCCACCGTCCACTGGCCCCACTGGTGGCCCAGGGCGGGGGTCACGGTGTCGCGGTAGCTGTAGCCACAGACCGTGCACTCGTGGAGGGTATACCCCTCAGTCGTGCAGGTGGCCGCAACCACGGTATCCTTCAGGGTGTGACCCTTGGCTGCTACGCTTCGGGTCTCGGTTTCGTTGCAGCTGGCGCAGGTTCGGGTCTCTTCCCCAGCCTCGGTGCAGGTGGCTTCCTTGGTCACAGTCCACTCACTATAGCTGTGGCCGGTGGCCTTTTGGACCTGGTCGCGATAGTTGTAGCCACAGAGTTCACAGGTATGGAGGGTATAGCCGTCTGTCTCGCAGGTAGGCGCTACCACATCCACCCGGTAGGTATGCCCGGTGGCCTCCACCACTCTGGTCTCTGTCTCGCAGCAGCGGGCGCAGGTCCGGAACTCCTGACCGGCCTCGGTGCAGGTGGGCTCCCGGGTCTCAGTCCAGGCGCTCCAGTCGTGGCCCAGGGCGTCAGTCAAGTGGTCTTTGTAGCTTTCGCCGCAATTCCGGCAGGTGTACAGGGTGTAGCCGCCCGCTTCGCAGGTGGCCGGTACCACGGACACAATGTAATCATGCTCCGGTACCGTTACGGTGATATGCTCCACCTTACCGGGATAATCTTCGTTGTTTTCCAGGGTGGTCACTGCAAACTCTGCTTCTGTGCCGGCCTCCGCCGTGAAGGTCACGGTGGCCAGGACAGAACCGGCAGGGATTGCTTCCTGGTTGGCATAGCCAAAGGTGAGGCAGCCCGCTTCCTCGTGGAAGCTGTTCAGCAGTGCTTTGCCGGAAGCTTCCGTCAGGGTCAGCTTCGTGGCGTCATACTCCAGGGTGATGAGCCCGTTGGTGGTCTCCTCGTCCGCCGTGATGGTCAGGGTGCCGGCCTTCCCGTTGCACTGGGTCTCGTGTCCCACATGCAGGAGCTCCGCAGGCAGCCGCAGGGCCTCCCGGGCCTCTTGCACCATGCCGGCCTGCACCGCATCCAAGCCCCCCACAGGGGCTTCCTGGGGTTCTGCCGCTTCCGCAGCTGCCGGACGGACGTCTTGCGCCAGGGCGTCCTTGCTGTCCAGCAGGGCCTCCCGGGCCACATCTTCCTCGGTGCGGGTGACCGCTTCCGCCCGCATGGCAGGTGCAACCGGTACGGAGAATCCACCTTCGCCCTGGGCGGCGTCGTTCCGCTTGGCCAGCGTCAGGCAGGCAGGGTAGTTGCCCTCGCCGAAGTTGCCCAACAGGTGGACACGATAGATGTCCTCCGCCGGGTCATAGCGCAGACGGTAGAGGTCGTTGCCGGCGCCGTTATAGTAGGAGAAGTACAGCACGCCATCTTCATCGGCAACCATGGAGCAGCAATGGAGGCCACCCTTCTGAGGGAATACCAGCTCCATCTGGCTCAGTTCTGTATTCATATAGTTATAGCTGATCTCCTCACCGTCATACCAAATGGCCCACAGATAACCGGCGTTGTCCATGGCATACAGCAAATCACAGTTGACACCTTCCTCGTTGACAGCCTGTCCCATAGAGGTAATGGCCACCAGATTGGAGCCGCCGGTGTATGTTCTCGTGGGCAGACGCCAAGTGGAGCCAAAGCTGTTACTGATCGGCGCACAAGGTTTATACACATCCGCGCCTGCCACCCCCACAACTTGGGGAGTCTCCACTGTACCAAACAGCTGTAAAGCTGTGAGGTCATCTACACTGTACCACGAGCTGCCGGAGGACTTTACAATATTACCGGTAGCTGCGTCAACCTCATGCATCTTGACCCAATCGTTGTCCCGAATATACATTTTGTCGTTCTCTGCATCATATACAGCAGCGCCAATTGGAGAGGGAACATTGGTCACCACACCAGGGGTCCAGAAGCGGTCGTTCTCCAGATTCCAGCTGAAAAACCGAACATTGCCGCCCATATCTTCCAGCACACCTTCTACAGAGGAGTGTACAGATTCCACCTCAACCTGACAATTGGCCGTAACCGCTGCATTCAGATTCGACGTAGCAGTGATGGTGCACTGGCCGTCGCCTACCGCTGTCACCACACCATCCGGGTCCACTGTCGCCACCGCTTCATCCGAAGAGATCCAAGTGACAGTCCGGTCACGGACGGTCCATGGCAAAATGGTAGCGCTTAGCTGCTGCTTCGCACCTTGCAGCAGACGGAGCTGCTCTGCACTCAGCTCCATGGACGCAATTTCGTCTGTAGGATCATACCAATGACCGCCTGTATGTTTCTCTGGAATACACAGGGAGGTGAGCTCCGTCTGAAAATCACCCAGATTCGTGACTTCCCCAGTCTTGGGATCAATTTCAAACAAGACGCCCTTATACTTTTCCTGGGTCTCAGTCGAAGTGTCATAATAGGATGCCCAATACAGCAATCCATTGTTGGGGTTCACTTCCAACGCCTGAATGTAGTTGTTGAAGTAGCCATTGTTCGTCACCCTTTTGGGGCTGGAGATGTTATCCAGCGTAAAGGTAAACACCATGCCCGGCTGATTGGCAAAGCCATTGCCGTAGGATACCGTGTAGAAGTTGCCTTCCCCGTCACAGGCCAAAGTATTCACCACAATGCCAATGTCACCGCCAATGGCGCCCAAGCTTTCTGCACTGCCGCAGAGCTTATCAATCCGCACCAGCTGGTTGCTATTGTTGACACCATAAAGCTCTTGGTCCTTGGGATTGTAAGCCAAGTCTGTGAGCTGCATGCCTAGATTGGTCACAAAGGTTTCCTCAGTCAGATCCTCCGGATTCAGGATATACAGATCCGCATTGCCATCAATGGCCACAATCACGCCATCGGCAGCCGTAGCGCCGAAAAAGGTGTGGTTTCCAACGGCGATTTCCTGGGCAGACTCTCGGGTGTCCCCCCGGTTAAAGCCAATCCAGCAGCCCTTCTTGCCATCAAAAGCAAACATCTCCGGCACAGGCTGCTCCTCACCCAGCTGCATCTTCAGCACATAAGTCGTCACATTATTGGCGTAGTCAATGACCTGAACCAGGAATTTATTTCCATTGGCTTTCTGCAAATCCAGTTCATATGTGCAGGTGTCGCCCGCTTGGACGCCATCTCGCGTACCGTCAAAATCCAGAACGGTTGCGCCGCCAGCATTGAAAAGGACAACCGCTGCAATATACTGGTTGTCATGAGCTTTCACCGTCATCGTCTTCTGGATGGGATCCACAGACACGCCGTCCAAGGTGGGGGCCGTGTTGTCAATGGTCACAGGCATGCTCAAGGACGCGCCTTTGCCCAGAGCCTCCCAATCGACCCGGCCTTCCTCTTTCACATAGAGGGCCGGAGCCAAGGTCAGACTCAACTCCACGCGATCGTTCTCCTGCAGGGAATCATCCGGCGTCCAATTGATATTCATGGTGTTCTCAGTATTATACCATTTGCCGCCATTGACGTAGTAGAACGCACCATCCACAGCGCCCATTTGCGCTTCCTGCAAAATCTTTCCGGTTTCCAGGTTCGTAACACAGAATCGGGAAGCTGCGGCATTCCGGATGGCTGCAAAACCCACCATGCTGATGGTGTTCCCCTGGGTGCTGTTGATGGCATTACGCTCCGGCTTGTAGAATTCGTCCAGAACAGGGTTGCCGCCAAAGTAGTATGCAGAACCTGGGGTATCCCCATAAGTGATTCCATAAAAATTGGCATCGGGATTGCCCAGGTAAGGGGTCCGGTACTCGGCATTGCCGCTGTACTCCATATAGGAACCCACATCGAACATGGGCGCATCGGTCCAGCTGCCATAATAGGCCAGTACCGGGATGGAGTGGCTGGCGCCAACCACGCCCTCTTCGTCCGCCAGAGCCTTGGCGTTCACAAAGGCTTCCACGTAGGCGCCGCCTACATAGTCGGTCAGGAATTCCCGGGCCTTCTGAGTGAGCCGAACGGAGACCTGGATCTCCACAGAGCCGCCCGCCGGGACACTGACGGTGGTGTCATTGCGGAGTTTCTGGAGGAGCAGGTGGGCGTCATAGGTCTCCACCTTGCCGTTTCCGTCCAGGTCCCCGTGCTGGAGATTCTGGATGGAGGAGCGCTTCCCGGTGACGTAGTCCAGCAGGGCCTGGGCATCGTCCCCATTCGTTTTACCGTCGCCGTTGAAATCACAAGCGGCCAGCTCCTCCTCCGGGAGGATGGTCTTGCCCCCGGCAGTCCAGGACACATCGGCGTCCAGGGCCGTAGTGGTCAGGTCCATGTACTGGGCCAGCTGAGTTTCATCCTGATTGCCGTTGGCATAGCTCACAAAGTGATCCTGAGTGAACACATCGGCAGACAGGGAGAAGGTCTTTGCCCGGTCTTCCAGATTGTGGATCTGGAAGGCAAACTGGTACTCGCCCCTCCGCTCTGGGTCCTCGCCCAGCTCTGCCTTGACTTTGCCGTCGGGCTGACCGTCCACCAGGACGTATGTATCTGCACTGGTGGCAGCGGCGGTATTCACCAAACCGGCGCCCTGCTGAATCACAGGGAAGAAATTGCCATTTTCGTCCCGCATGGGAACGGCGGTGGACATCATGAGGCTCTGGGCCAGGGCCCGGTCCGTAATGCCCTCCTGGGACAGGCCCCGCTCCCGGATGGCTTGTTTCACCAGGGCGGTGATACCGGCAACCTGGGGCGCCGCCATGGAGGTGCCGCTCATGAGCTCATACTGATCGGTCTGGCTCACTGCGCCGTTGATGGAGTAGATGTCGCCGCCAGGGGCCGTGATTTCCGGCTTCAGGCTCAGATTGCCAGGCACACCCCAGGAGCTAAAATAGCTCACAACTGGGTTCCCACCCAGCTGAACCGGATGCACCGTGCCATAAATCCGCATCTTGCCAGTGTAGTAGGTTCTTCCGTCTTCCGTAGTCGCCTTCTGGGAGTGCGCCTGGATCCACTGCCCTTCCGACAGAGGAATGGAGACACAAGGAGCATCTTTGGTGTAAGAGGACAGATCCATATTGAGGGTCGCTTCCACATTGTTGCAAATCACCGTGGCAACTGCACCGGCATTCACGGCGTTTTCGCCCTTGACATAGAAGGACAGGCCGCCGCCCCGGGAGCAGAAGACCACTTTGCCGGTGACGTCAATGCCGCTGAACTCCTCTGGCGCGCCAAAGTCCAGGAACACATACTCCAGCTCCGTGCCCGCACCGTCTTCGGAGACGTCCAGCGTGGCCAGCGGCTTGTTGGTGTATTCGTTAACTGGATCATTGTAAATGAACTCCCGTCCATCTACCTGGAAGGGGGCGCACACAGCGCCATCGTTGTCTGCAGAGGCAACGGTGAGGGCATTGGTGTAAGAGCCGGGGGATCCGTCTGTCTGGAAATGGGGGTTATCCAGATAGTTATACCCGCCGGTATTGCCATGCTCCGACCAGTAGCCGCTGTTGCCGGAGGAAATGGTGACCACGGTGTCGGTGGTAGTCAGGAAATTCAACAGGCCGGCATAGGTCTCGTTGTACGGCTCGCCAGGCGCGCCGGAGCCCAAAGACAGGTTCACCGCGTCACAGCCCAGGACAATGGCGTCCTCAATAGCGGCCATGTAGTCGGAGTCGTAAGCGCCGCCGGACCGGCCAAAGACCTTCATCACGATGATCTGCGCATCGGGAGCGTTGCCCACCATGTGGACCGCATCCATGGCGGAAACAAATTCTTCGCCCCGCTTCAGATACCGGTTGGCCACAGCAATGCCGGACACATGAGAGCCGTGCTCACCCTGGCTGTCTTTGTCGTGGGTGATCTCCAGACCCTTGTCGATGTAATTGAAGCCGAAGGGGATCTTGAGATTCCGGTACAGGTTGGAGGCCTCCAGGCCGCTGACCCGCTTGGCCGCATTCAGGATCGGATTCCCATTGGCATCGGTTTTGGCCAAAATCTCGGCCACCTCTGCCTCGTCCATCACATCCAGGGCCGCCAGATAGTCTTCATACGATTGTCCTGCCTTCTGCGCGTCCTCCTGGAGGGCATGGGCCAGAGCGTCGGGATCCATGGACTGATGATCCGTATCCAGGCCGGTGTCGATGATCGCAACCCGACTGCCAGCGCCGGTGTAGCCCGCCTGCCAGGCCAGGTTGGTGCCGGTCATCCCGGTGGCAATGGCCATGTTGGGCCTGTCAGCCGCATCGGTCACCGCCTCCTGGGGCTCATACCGGGTCTCCAGAACCACCTGCTTGACGCCAGGGACCTGGGAAATGGCCGCAATCTGGCCATATTCCACGTTGGCGGAAATCAGGTTGGCAGCCAAGGTCAGGTTCCAGACCACATCCAGCTTCTTGCCGGTGGCCTTCTGAACCTGGGCCGCCACATCGGTCTGCGCTTTCCCCAGGCCTGCGCGATAGGTCATCGCCGCCCCATTGTCGGCAATGCCGGCGGTGGAGTAGCCAGCTTCCAGGGTGGAAGGCTGCTCCAAAAGAATGGAAACGCGGACCAGATCGGTGGCCGCATAACTGGGTTCGCCTGTTGCGTTTTCCACGGCCTCAGTGAGGAGAGATGCGGAAACCGCGCTGTTGTCTACCTGCGTAAAGCTGACCTGGGACTCGCCGCCGCCCGCTGCGCCCACAGGCACAGCAAAGGAGAGCAGCATCGCAAAGGTCAGGAGGTACGAAAGTAAACGGGTTGACAGATGCTTTCTTTCCATGTTCCTTCTCCTTATGTACCGGATGAAACCGGCAGATATTTATCTACGGGAGCTGCGGCAGACGCTTTCTGGAGTTTATACTGCCGCACCCGTTAGATACACATTCGTTCCGCAAACCGCCCTGGATGGTAGTTGCCTCCGTTCTTATTTTATTATTACTGCTTTGCTATTTCAAGCTCAATCTTACTGTCTGTACAAACAGTATAAGCGGAGCGCATCAAAAAATCAAGCTTTTTTTCACAATAACCAAAAAACCGGCTGATGCAAGGAGCGTTTCCGTTCCTCGCATCAGCCGGGTCTGCGTTTCCTCTATGTTCAACCATTTCTCCGCCTTTGGAAGAGATCCTGTACCTCACCGAAAAATTGGCCGATGCCGTCGATGTCCGTGGTATAATACGTCCGGAACTGCTCCTGCTCCTGCTTCAAGAAGCCGTGCCGGGTCAGGGCAGCCAGACTGCGGGACATGTTGCCGGTGTTGCTGCCGTTTTCCTCCGCCAGCTGCTGGCAATAGCTGCGGCCCTCGGACAGGCGCATCAGCAGCATCAGCTTGGTCTTGTCGCTCAGGGCGCGAAATGCGGCGCAAACCTCATCCAGATCCTCCCCATACATCCGGCGGGAGCACTCTGCCACCAGAGCGCCGCCAAATACAAAGAGGTTCCGCCCGTCATGGAGAATCGCCTCCCCCGTCTCGCTGTGGAACTCCGCCGCATCCATCAGGCAAAAGCAGACCTGGCGCTCGGCTGTCTCCGGGAGAGCCCAGTCCGGTTTGGTCCCCTCCAGAAATGCCTCCGGCTTCATGGTGAGAAAGCGGGAAGCCCAATATTCCCCCATACCCTCCATCAGCCAGGGGTACTCCTGCAGCTTCTGCTCCAGTCTTTGGCTATAAGGCAGAATCAACTCCGTGAGCCGGTCCATGGTAGCGTCATAATCCTCCAGGACACTTACAACTTCCATGGCAAAGTCGCCGGAGAAGCCCATGCGGTAGACCTGGCGAAACAGGCCCTCCTGCTTTTCTCCGGAAGCCAGTGGCAGAAACGTTAAACCCGGAAGCCCACCGGCCAGGCGAAAGCCCCGCTCTTGGATCTGCCGCCAGTTCTCTTTCAGCACACGCGCCTCCCCGGCCAGGGTGTGGTCTCGCCACGCCTGAAAGGGAATGGTCATCACCCGGGCCATGGTGGTCGCATCCCGCCCCGGTCCCGGCTCCCTCCGGCCGAAAAAGTACTGCATCTCCGTTGCCTCCCGGTTCACATCCTTGCAGACCTCCTGGACGATATCCTGGAGGCACTCCAGCCGCCGGTGCCAAGTCTCATCCACGTAGTTCCGGTAGAGACGCAGCATCGCGTCCCGGATCTCTAGCATGGAGATACGGTTGACATATTTGACCAACATCCCCACGGTCTCATATAGCATATAGGGTTTGGTGTCCAAAATCGTATTCATGTGTACCTCCCAGACTTCATATCCATGAATTTTATTATACGGTGCAGAGCGCGCGCCTGTCAAGGCTCCGGCCAATTCCCATCCGGGCAGCAGCATTTACGTTCTCCGTACTGGTGTGCTGAAATGACCGGCATAGGCATCCGGTCATCAGCTTCAGCAACACCACTTGACATGTCATGGCGCGGGAACTCCCTTGGCTTCCCCGGAGAGGCCGCATCCATGCCTCTCGCAAACCCATGGCATCAACTGACGGAAATCCCGGGGAAACTGTTGATTTTCCACCTGGTATCCGATATAATGTATGATTAGATTGAAAAAAGCAATGACCGCTTGCAGGAGGTAACCGAAATGCTGAAAAACGCGGATAAAACCATGGAAAAAATTGTAGCCCTGTGTAAAAATCGGGGCTTTGTATTTGCCGGCTCAGAGATTTATGGCGGACTGGCCAATACCTGGGATTACGGTCCCCTGGGTGTGGAGTTGAAAAACAACGTCAAGCGGGCCTGGTGGAAGAAGTTTGTTCAGGAGAGCCCCTACAACGTGGGACAGGACGCCGCCATTCTGATGAATCCGCAGGTCTGGGTGGCTTCTGGCCACGTCAACACCTTCAATGACCCGCTCATCGACTGCAAAGCCTGCAAAATGCGGCACCGGGCGGACAAGCTCATTGAAGATTACCTGGCTGCCAACGGCATAGAAGACGTGAATGTGGAGGCGATGGACAACGACAGTCTGGTGGCCTACATCCGGGAGAAGCAGATCCCCTGCCCCGGCTGTGGCAAATCCGACTTCACCGACATCCGGAAGTTTAATTTGATGTTCAAAACCCACCAAGGCGTCACCGAGGACTCCGCCGCAGAGGTCTACCTCCGGCCGGAGACCGCTCAGGGCATTTTCGTGAACTTTAACAACCTGCTCCGGACCACCCGGCGGAAGCTGCCCTTCGGCGTGTGCCAAATTGGCAAATCCTTCCGCAATGAGATCACCCCGGGCAACTTCACCTTCCGGACCCGGGAGTTCGAGCAGATGGAGCTGGAGTTCTTCTGCAAACCCGGCACGGACCTGGAGTGGTTCCAGTATTGGCGGAGCTTCTGCCACCAGTGGCTCCTGAATCTGGGCATGCGGGATGAGAACCTGCGGCTCCGGGACCACGCCCCGGAGGAGCTGTGCTTCTACTCCAAGGCCACCACAGACTTCGAGTTCCTCTTCCCCTTCGGCTGGGGTGAGCTCTGGGGCGTGGCGGACCGCACCGATTACGACCTGACCCAGCATGAGAAAACTTCTGGTCAGGATCTCAAATACTTTGACCAGGAATCCGGGGAGCATTACGTGCCTTACGTGGTGGAGCCCTCCCTGGGCGCCGACCGGGTCACCCTGGCCTTCCTCATTGACGCTTATGATGAAGAGGTGGTGGGCCAGGACAAGAAGGGCGCCGACGATGTGCGCACAGTTCTGCACCTGCATCCCGCCCTGGCTCCCTATAAAGCCGCCGTGCTGCCCCTGTCCAAGAAGCTCTCCGGCAAGGCCGAAGAGATCTATCACCAACTGCAGAAGGACTTTATGGTGGACTTTGACGACACCGGCTCCATCGGCAAGCGGTACCGCCGCCAGGACGAGATCGGCACGCCCCTGTGCATCACCGTAGACTTCCAGACTGTGGGCGATGAAACCACCCCCGCCGACCACTGCGTCACCGTCCGGGATCGGGACACCATGGAGCAGGTCCGGATTCCCATTGAAAGCCTCAAAGCATATATCCAGGAAAAAATGGCGTTCTAAATTGATATCATTAGGAAAGGAGGCGGCATCATGTACGCAGCGGATTTCCGGCAGCGGGCCCGGCTCGCCCTCCGAACTAGGTGGGCGCCGGCAGTTCTGACTGCCTTGGTTGCATCCTTGCTGGGTGCAGAGCTCTTCCCCTTGGATTTGCAAATCCAGTTGGATCCCACTCAGATTCAGCAGCTCCTCTTGAACCCAACCCTTGTGCCCATTTTTCAGGGTATGGTCGCCTGGTCCCTCACCTTGGCAATCATTGGGTTCTTTTTGGGCGGGGTCACCCATTTGGGCTACTGCCGGTTCCAGCTGAATTTGCTGGATCAAAAGCCGGCGCAGCTGAGCGACCTGTTCTCCCAGTTCCACCGCTTTGGGGCAGGCTTCTGCTTGAATCTTCTCACAGGTCTCTTTATATTCCTGTGGAGTCTTCTTTTGTTTGTCCCTGGCCTCATAGCCGCTTATCGCTACGCTATGGCCCCCTACATTCTGGCAGAAGACCCCGGCTGCACCGCCAGCGAGGCCCTGGCCCGCTCCACGGAAATGATGCGGGGCTATAAGGCCCGCCTGTTTTGCCTGGACCTCAGCTTCTTCGGCTGGCGGCTGCTGGGAATTCTGACCCTTGGCATTGGCAACCTGTGGGTCAATCCCTACTCCACCCTCTCCACCGCCGCCTTCTACCGCTGGCGCTGCCAGGAGAACCCGGCGTTCGCTCCGCCCGCGCAAGAGACTCCATAACAATCCAACGCCTGTTATCGAAAGAGGCTGCCACAAACCGGAACGGTTCAAACCGCTTCGTTTTGTGGCAGCCTTCTTTGATTGCAGGCTCCTTTTCTATTCCACTTGCCCCGCCATGCAGATCCTTCGTAGCACGCCGGCAAATAAATCCTTCCACGTGAGGCGGGCAACCCCTTCCTGAGCCACCAGAGGAATCTCCGCCAAAATCTGGCCGTCTGCCTGAACTGTCAACGTGCCCAGGCGCTGCCCCTGGCTCACGGGCGCCTGAACAGATGGCTCCAGCTCCACGGTCCGGGTAACCGACTGGCGGAGGCTCTTGTCAATGAGCAGCTGCTCCTCTCCAGACGGCACGGGCTGCACCGTCCCGGCCTCTCCCAAAACTACCGGAACCGGGGAGAGGGGCTCTCCCTCCTGCACCGGCACCAGGGCATAGTTGGCAAAGCCGTAATCCAGCAGCGCCTTGGCAGATTGGAACCGGTCCGGCGAGCTGGCGCAGTGGAGAACCACCGCCACCAGCTCCAGCCCATCCCGCTGGGCACTGGCAGACAGGCAGTGCCCAGCGGAGGAGGTATAGCCGGTTTTGAGCCCGGTGGTGCCCTCGTAAAACCGGACCAGCTTATTGGTATTGGCCAGGCCAAAGGCGCCGTTTCGCACCGTATCCATCCAAATAGTGGTGAACTTCTTAATATCCGGATGGTGCAACAGCAGCTCCCGGGACATGAGGGCAATGTCATAGGCGCTGGTCAAATGCTCTGCAGCGGAGGGCTCGTCGTCCAGGCCGGTGCAGTTGACAAAGTGGGTGTCCTCCATGCCCAGCTCCTTGGCGCGGGCATTCATTTTCTCCACAAATCCAGCCTCGCTGCCTGCAAGGAACTCCGCCATGGCGCAGGCGCAGTCGTTGGCAGAGGACACGGTAATGGATTTTACCATCTCCTCCACCGACATGGTCTCCCCCACCTTCAGATAGACCTGACTGCCACCCTTGGCCGCCGCCGCCTCAGAGGCAGTTACGGTATCCTGCCAGGAGATTTTCCCGGAATCCACCGCCTCCATAATGAGAAGCAGAGTCATCACCTTGGTGACGCTGGCTGGCGCCAGCCGTTCATGAGAATTGGTCTCGTACAGCACCGTCCCTGTAGCCAGATCCATAAGCACCGCCGACGGCGCAGCCAGCTGCAAGTCTACCGCACCAGCCGGAAGCGCCAGCATTCCACCCAATATGCCTGCCAGAAGCAGCACAATGACGATTCGTTTACCCATATCCATCCCTCCCGGTTTTGCTACAGCCTATGTTCCCGGGGACAAGAATATGATGGCCAGTCCCGGTTAACAGGCAGATACCAAAAAGCTGCGGGCAGAGCGCATCGGCCCCTCCCGCAGCTGGTAGAATTCTACCCTTTTTTAAGTTACTGGTGAAATGGTAATGGTCTCAGCCCAATCCAGGAACTGGCTCCGATAGATAAACTGGTCCTCTGCCTTGCATATGAGCTCAGTCACCCAGAAGGTGTCCTCCGATTTCACAATTGCCTCACAGTAGAAGAACATGATATCGTCCGACTCATTCAGATAGGTGAGGCAGACTGCGCCGTTGTCCAGCTCATGCAGCTCCACCTCCTGAATCCCCGGAGCCAGCTCCTGTAGCTTCAGGGCCAGATCCTTTGCCGAAAGCTCCGAGACTCCCCAGGCCTCACACAGCGGTTCCGCCTCCTGTTGCCGGACACATACGTAAGCATCCTCAGCCTCCGCCGCAAGGGCAGCGTCTTCCTGTGTTGTCTTCCGGAACCCAGCCGGCAGGGAAATGGAATAGGGATCCTGGGTGAAGGTGGTGAGACGGTTCTGCCTCTCTTCCTGGGCCGAAGTGGCGCCTACAGAAATGGCAATGGCTAAAATCGCCATACCAATTCCCAGCAGCCACGTAGCCCCTGTGCTCCGTTTGCCTCTGACCTGCCGCACCGGCTTTCCGGTCACCTCCTCCAGATAGGCCCGGAACTCCTCTGGCGTACCTGTTTGCAACGCCTGCTTGGGGATGAGGTGGGCTGTATTTTGGCTGATGTACAGGGCAAACAGACGGGGAGTTTCCAGAATCTGGACAAAGCTGTCATACCGCACACAAGAGTTTTCCGGCTTGCTGGTAACATAAACCTCATTCGGGCCAAATGCATAGGTGACGGGCATCCCCTGAAGCTGCGTGCATAGGGTCCGGTACACATTCCTTCCGTTGCCCCAGCCCAGCAGCAGCCAAATGTAAAACGACATCAGGCCCACCGCCCAAAGGCTCTGACATGCAGATCCCCCGTCAAATACCATGCACAACGGGTACAGCACCAATAGCACCACCAAGCTGCACCCCAAAAGTACCCAGGTGGCCGCATTCTTTCTGGCTGTGATTGCTCCGAACTCATGGCAGATTTTACGATCCGGTATCAATGTCACTTCAAATCGTGGTTCCATACCTGCTCCTCCCTCAGCCTTTTGTAGCTTTTCAAGGAAAGTATAGCACAGTGAAGTGGCAATTGCAAGTAACATTTCTACACTTCCAAGGTAGCGACTCCCTCGGCTCTCTCCCGGGGCATATGCATACAGCGCAGGCAAATCCGGACCAGCCTGTGGAGGAGGTCCAAATTCGCCTAAGCGTGGGGGAGCACGGAGCATCCTGACGCAAGTGCGCCTTGCAGAAAAATCTCCTGTTTTCTCCCAATTCCCGGCGAATTCCAGGGCTGTTCCTGACACGGCACACCGGTCTACCTCTGCACATTGTACACATATAGAAAGAGGCCGCCCCTACAGCAAAGGGCAGCCTCTGGAACACGCATAAGATTAGTCCGCCACGTAGGGCAGCAGAGCGATCTGACGGGCGCGCTTGATGGCGACGGTCAGCTGGCGCTGATGGGCAGCGCAGGTACCGGTGGTCCGGCGGGGCAGAATCTTGCCGCGCTCAGACAGGTAACGGCGAAGCTTTGCGGTGTCTTCGTAATCAATGTGAGTCATCTTGTCCACGCAAAATTGGCAAACCTTTTTGCGCTTGCGGGGACGGACGCGATCGTTAGCCATGGTAATCCTCCTTCGTCAAAACTCTTTTGGAAAATGGGGCTGGATTTTAGAACGGGAGCTGGGCATCGTCATCCTCCAGCATGGCAAAGTCCGACGCAGGCGCGCTGGCCGGAGCGGCATAGCTGGGGGCGGCGGGGGCAGAATAGCCGCCGGAACCGTAGCTGTTTCCGGAACCATAGCTGCTGCCGGCATTGTAGCTGTTGCCGGCGTTGTAGCCGCCGCTGGACTCCGTGTCCCGCTTGCTGTCGCCAAAGTAGACATTGTCGGCCACCACCTCAGCGCTGCGGCGTTTATTGCCGTCCTTGTCCTCCCAGGGGCGGATCTGCAGGCGGCCGGAAACCACAGCCATGCGGCCCTTGGAGAAGTACTTGGAGACAAACTCCGCTGTACTGCGCCAAGCCACGATGTCAATAAAATCCGTTTCCCGTTGGCCTCCGTCCTTGGGCGCATAGTCCCGATCCACGGCCAGGGTAAAGCTGGCTACAGCAATCCCCGTGCCGGTGCGGCGGAGCTCCGGATCCCGTGTAAGACGGCCCATGAGAACAATGTGGTTCAGCATGGCGTTCCTCCTTACACTTCTTCGTCGGTGATGATGTGACGGATCACGCCTTCTGTGATGTTGAGCACCCGGTCCAGCTCAGCGGGGAGCTGAGGCTTGCACTCACAAATCATCCGGACATAATAGCCCTCGGGCAGATCGTTGATGGGGTAGGCCAGACGACGCTTGCCCAGCTCATCCAAGCTGACGAGAGTCCCCTCCGCTTCCACCATCGCCTTGAACTTTTCCACAAGAGCGGCAATGCCTTCCTCGCCCTGGGCAGGGTCGATGATGTAGATTACCTTGTACTTCGCGGAAATCTTAGCCATGTTTTTGCACCTCCTTTTGGACTTCTGGCCGCCGTGGCTGCGGCGGCAAGGATGTCTGTGGATTCACAGAACTTTCTGATTATACTGGATTTTTTTGAGACTGTCAAGGAAAAAGATTTAAAAAATCAGAAAATTGGGCCCTTATGGCTTACAGACCGCATACGATGACGGCACACGCAAGCAGCGGAACGGTTACCCATTACACTCCGGCAGCCGGACCTCTGGCATCAGCTCCCGGCTGATGATCCGAAGCGTCTGCTCCAGCTTGGTGCATTCCTCCCGGGAAAACCGTTCGCTGATTCGTCCCATGACCTTTTCCACATAGGACGAGCTCACATTGTAGTAGTCCATGTACCTCTGGGTAACCTCCAGATGATACTCCCGGCGGTCCTTCTGAGACTGAATCTTGCGCAGATAGCCTTTCCGGATGAGATTGCCCACCTTGTATGCAGCATTTGGCGTAGAAATTCCCATAAAGACGGCAAATTCGTTGATCGTAGGACGCTGCAGCGCTTGGATGGCTTCCATGCAGAAGGTCTCCACCGTGGTCAGGCTAGCCTCCCGGCCCTGAAAGCGCTGGAAGATCTCCTGGTAAAAATGGAGCTTGAATTTGTTATACACATCGAAAAAAGCATTCTTCAGCATGTCCCGCCACGCACCTTCCCGTTATATGTATATATTTATATCATAGCCAATTTTCGGGAATACAACCAGCTTTAGCTCTTTTCCACGGCAAAAATCAGCTCTGCTGTGGCCGCAACCTCTCCATCCACGACAGCCTTGGCCTTGCCAAAGCCAATTCCGCTTCGGAAGGCCGTCAGTGTGCACTCCATCTCCAGCACATCCCCCGGGGTCACCTTCCGCCGGAACCTGGCGTCCTTCACGCCGCCGAAGAGGACGATACGCCCTTGATTTTCCGGCTGTGCCAGGAAGGCCACACAGCCCACCTGGGCCATGGCCTCCAAAATCAGCGCTCCGGGCATCACGTGCTCCTGGGGAAAATGGCCGCAGAAAAATTGCTCATTGACGCTGACGCACTTGATGCCCCTGGCCCACTGCCCCGGCTCACCTGCGGTGATCCGGTCTACCAGGGCGAAGGGATAGCGGTGGGGCAGCAGCTCCGCAATTTGGTTGGAATTTAGCTCCATCATGCATCCTCCCATTTCTTCAGCAAAATGCTGCCGTTATGGCCGCCAAAGCCCAGAGAATTGGACATGGCATACCGAATATTTACCTGCCGTCCCTGACCTGGCACCACGTCCAGATCGCATTCCGGGTCCGGCACCTCATAGCCGATGGTGGCAGGCAGGAACCCGTCCTTCAGGGCCATGGCGGTAAAAATCGCCTCTACGGCTCCCGCCGCGCCCAGCATATGGCCGGTCATGGACTTGGTGGAGCTGACTGCCAAGTGCCTGGCATGATCTCCGAATACCGCCTTGATGGCCGCTGTCTCTCCGGCATCGTTGAGGCGGGTGGAGGTACCGTGGGCATTGATATAGTCCACCTGCTCCGGCAAGACTCCGCCGTCTGCCAGAGCCTGAGCCATAGCCTTGGCGCCGCCGCTGCCATCGGGAAGCGGCGCCGTCATGTGATAGGCGTCGCAGGTGACGCCATAGCCCAAAATCTCAGCGTAAATGGGCGCGCCCCGCTTCCGGGCGTGGTCCAGCTCCTCCAGGAGGAGGACGCCTGAGCCCTCACCCAGGACAAACCCGTTTCGCTCCAGGTCAAAAGGAATGGAAGCCCGCTTCGGATCGGTACTCTGGCTCAGAGCCTTCATGCTGGTGAAGCCGCCAATGGCCAGGGGGGTCACGCAAGACTCCGCGCCACCACAGAGCATCACCTCTCCATAGCCGTCCCGAATATACCGGAAGGCATCGCCCACAGCGTTGGTGCCACCGGCGCAGGCTGTCACCGGGCAGGTGCACATGCCCCGGAAACCGGTGTCAATGGCCACCTGCCCGGCGGCCATGTTGGCAATGGTGGTGGGAATGTAAAAGGGAGAGATTCGATCCCAGCCCTTTTCTTTCCCCCGCTCATGCTCTGCCTCGGTAATGGCAATGCCACCAATGCCGCTGGAAATGATGACGCCGCAGCGGTCCAGGTCCACCTGCGCCCGGTCCAGACCACTGCTTTCCATGGCCTGCCGGGAAGCCACCATAGCAAACTGGGTGAACCGCCCCATCCGCTTTGCAGCCTGACGGTCCAACACCGTCTCCGGCTGGAAGTCCTTGACCTCTGCAGCCAGCTGGACCTTCAGCCCCGTTGGATCATACTGGGTGATGGGCCCAATGCCGCACACCCCCTGGCGCACTGCTTCCCAGCTCTCCTGGGCTGTGAGGCCCAGTGGGGTCACAGCGCCTATCCCGGTAATCACAACTCGTCTCTTGCTCATACGCTCTCCTCCTACATGGCCATGCCGCCATCTACCGCCAGGACCTGGCCGGTGATGTAGGCCGCCTCCGGGCTTGCCAGGAAGGCCACCGCCTGCGCCACATCCTCCGGCGTTCCGGGACGCCCTGCAGGGATAGACGAAAGCAAAGCCTGCCGGGCTGCATCTGGCAGGACTGCAGTCATATCCGTGTTGATAAAGCCGGGGGCCACAGCGTTGACCGTAATGCCGCGGCCTGCCAACTCCTGAGCCAGGGACTTGGTCATACCAATGACTCCCGCCTTGCTGGCAGCGTAATTCACCTGACCGGCGTTCCCCCGCAGGCCCACCACGGAGCTCAGGTTCACAATCCGGCCATACCGCTGCTTCATCATAGGCCGGGTCACCGCCTTCATGCACAAAAAGGTGCCCTTCAGGTTGGTGTCCACCACCGCGTCAAAGTCCGCCTGGCTCATCCGCATGGTCAGGCCGTCCCGGGTGATCCCAGCGCTGTTCACCAAGATGTCCACGCGGCCAAAGGTCTCCAGGGTCTGGGCCACCAGGGTCTGGATCGCCGCCTCATCGGCAACGCTGGCCTGAATCGCCAGCGCCCGGACTCCCAAGGCCTCGCAAGCCGCCACAGTGCTCTGGGCCGCCTCTGTATTTCCGGCGTAGCACAGAACCACATGGGCCCCCCGCCGGGCCAGCTCCAGGCACACTGCCCGGCCAATCCCCCGGCTGCCACCGGTGACAATTGCCACTTGATTCTCCAGTTTCACAGATGTTTCTCCTTTTCTGTCTGGGCCAGCCATTGAGGAAGGCCCGTCACATCCGCCACCGTCTCCACCGGATACACCGGCATTTGAGGCAGCGTCCTGTTTACAAACCCGGTGAGGGCATTGCCGGGGCCAATTTCCACCAGAGCCTCTGCCCCCAGCTCCTCCATGCGCCGGATGGTATCTTCCATGTAGACGCTACTTTGCACCTGTCGCACCAAAAGGGCCGGAATGCTGTCCTCCGGCCCCTTCTCCCGGCCCAGGCAGTTAAAGAGCACGGGAATTTTCGGTTCCCGGAAGGATGTCTTCCGGAACCGTTCCTCCAGCGCTGTACCGGCAGGAGCCATCAGGGGCGTGTGAAAGGGGCCGGAGACTCGCAGGGGCACGCACCGGCGGGCTCCCCGGGCCTTTGCCAGGGCGGCAGCCTGCTGCACCGCAGCCTTGTCTCCCCCCAGAACCAGCTGGCCGGGACAGTTGTAGTTGGCAATGACCACTGTACCCAGGGACTGGGATTCCCGGACGGCTTCCAAAAGCTGCTCCCGGGGAAAGCCCAGAACCGCCACCATGGCGCTGTCATGGCCGGCCGCGGCTTCCTCCATGGCCTTCCCCCGGAAGGCGGCCAGAGAAATGGCCGTCTGTGTCTCCAATCCTCCGGCTGCCGCCAGGGCGGAATACTCCCCCAAAGACAGACCGGCCACCAAATCCGGCACAATGCCCATCTCCTTCAGCACCGCCGTCAGCCCGGCGGCAAAGGCCACCATACAGGGCTGGGTGTACCGGGTCTGATTCAGCTGCTTCTCAGGGCCCTGAAAGCATAGCGCCTTCAGATCAAAGTCCGTCTCCGCCCGGTCCAGGACCTCCCGGAAGGCAGGATACGTTTCATACAGATCCTGACCCATTCCCGGGTGCTGGCTGCCCTGGCCGGCGTACAAAAAACCCAGCTTCATGCCTGCTCCTCCCATGCATCCCGGGTCGCACCCAGCACCGCCAGTCCCTGGGTGTAGAGCTCCTGGAAAATCTCCCGCAGGGGGCGGATCTCGTGAAGCATACCGGCCACCTGGCCGGTCATGACGCTGCCCGTCACCACATCTCCGTCAAACACGGCGCGGCGCAGACCGCCCAGGGTGCAGCGCTCCAGCTCCTCCAGGGTGGCGCCCCGGCTCTCCAGAGCCAGGTACTCCCGGGCCATTTTGTTCTTCAGCACCCGCACCGGACCGCCGATGGAGCGGCCGGTCACCGTGGTGTCACTGTCCTTGGCCTTCAGCAGGGCCATCTTATAATTTTCATGAATGGGACACTCCTGACTCACCAGAAGGCAGGTGCCCACCTGAACGCCGCAGGCTCCCAGAGCCAGGGCCGCCGCCATTTGGCGGCCATCGGCAATGCCACCGGCTGCAATGACCGGGACATTCACTGCATCCACCACCTGGGGAACCAAGGCCATGGTAGTCATTTCTCCCACGTGGCCGCCGGACTCCGTCCCCTCGGCGATGATGGCGTCGGCTCCGGCCTGGACCAGGCGGCGGGCCAAAATAGAAGCCGCCACCACAGGGAAGACCTTCACCCCGGCCTCCTTCCATGCGGGAATGTAGTGGGCCGGATTCCCAGCGCCGGTGGTCACCACCGGCACCCGCTCCTGGGCAATGACCTGTGCCATTTCCGGAGCGGAGGGATTCATGAGCATCAGGTTGACGCCAAAAGGCCGGTCGGTCTTGGAGCGGCAGATTTCAATCTGCTTGCGCAGCTCCTCTCCGGACCGGAGAGAGCCGGAGGCAATGACGCCCAAGGCGCCGGCATTGGAGCAAGCGGCAGCAAATTCGCCGGTGGCAATGTTGGCCATGCCGCCCTGAATGATGGGAAATTCTGTCCCCAAAAGCTGATTCAGTCGATTCATACGGGTCTCCTTTTCTCAAACTCCAGCATGACGCCGCCCCAGGTGAGGCCGCCTCCAAATCCCACAGCCACAACCCGGCTGCCCGGGCCAATCCGGCCCAGATCCTGCAGCTCACTCAAGGCCAGGGGAATGCTGGCAGCGGAGGTATTTCCATAATGTTCAATGTTTTTATAGTATTTCTCCGGCGGAATACCAAGCTTTCTGGCGGCCAGGTCTGTGATACGGGCGTTGGCCTGGTGGAACACAAAGCAGTCCACATCCGCAACGGTGCAGCCACGCTGCTGCAAAACCTGCTCCACGCACCTGGGTACCGTTTCCACTGCAAAGCGGAACACTCCCCGGCCATCCATGGCAATGAGGGAGGGCTCCTCCAGGCGGGCACCCGGGATACAAAGCAGCTGATCGTTCCCCGCACAACCCAGCTGGGCGCCAATGGAGGGCCACCCCGCCCGGCACTCCACCACTGCCGCACCCGCTCCGTCGCCGAAGAGGACGCAGGTAGACCGGTCCGTAAAGTCCGTAAACCGGCTCAGCACCTCACAACCCACCACCAGCCCAAAGGGACGGGCAGAGGCATTCAAAAGGCACTCCATGGTGTGCAGGGCAAAGAGAAAACCGGTGCAAGCGGCGCTCAGGTCAAAGCAGGGAATGTCTTCCGGCAGCCCCAAGTCCCGCTGCAACAGGCAAGCTGTGGAAGGGACCAGCGTCTGCGCCGTCACTGTGGCCACAATGCAGGCTCCCACCTCCTCCGGCCGGACTCCGGCTCGCTCCAGGGCCCGTTGGGCCGCCTCACGGCACAGCTGGGTGTGGGTCTCGCCCTGGCAGTGATGCCGGGTGCGAATGCCGGTACGGCTGGAAATCCACTCGTCACTGGTGTCCACAATCCGGGCCATGTCGTCGTTGGTCACTACCCGGGCCGGCACACTGCGTCCCATGCCCAAGATCTTGATTCCGTTCATGGCTCCTCCTTCCGGGGCGCATCCTCATTTGGCAGGACCACGCCCATACGTCTGAATTTTTCATACCGGGCAGCGGTCAGTACGCTGCCCCGCTCCCGGCTGAGGGCGGACAGGTGCCGGAACAGGGCCTGGTCCACCTCCCGGTATGCAATGGCTGGGGCCAGATGCGCTCCCCCGGCAGGCTCCAGGATCACCTCATCAATGACCCGCAGGCGCAGCAGCTCCGGCGCAGTCAGCTTCATCAGGTTTGCCGCCTCGCCGCTGCGCCCGGCGTCCTTCCACAAAATGGAGGCAAAGCCCTCCGGGGACAAAATGGCATAGACGCTGTGCTCCAGCATGAGCACCCGATCGGCCACAGCCAGGGCCAAGGCGCCGCCGCTGTTGCCCTCGCCCAGAATCACCGCCACCACCGGAACCGTCAACTGGCTCATGGTGAGAAGATTCCGGGCAATGGCCTCCCCCTGCCCCCGGGCCTCCGCCTCGAGACCGGGGTAGGCCCCGCTGGTGTCGATGAGGGTGACAATGGGGCGGCGGAATTTTTCGGCCTGCTCCATGAGCCTCCGGGCCTTGCGGTAGCCCTCCGGGCTTGGCATACCAAAGTTGCAGCGGAGATTTTCCTCCAGGTTCTTCCCCTTTCGGGTGCCGATGACCGTAACCGGGTGGCCGTGGAACATAGCCACGCCTCCCAGAATGGCCGGATCCTCTCCACAGAGCCGGTCACCCCGCTGCTCAAAAAAGTCTGTAAAGATGGCTCCCACATAATCCGCCACATTGGGCCGTCCCGAATGCCTGGCAATGGCCAGGTGTTGGGCCGCAGTCAGTTCTTCCATTCCCTGCCTCCCTTCTCGTGCAGCAGCAGGAGCTGCACCAGGGTTTCCCGCATCTGGCTCCGGGGCACCACAGCGTCCACAAAACCGTGTTCCTCCTGATATTCCGCCCGCTGGAAGCCCTCTGGCAGGGTCTGCCCAATGGTCTGCTGAATGACCCGTGGGCCGGCAAAGCCAATGAGGGCGCCGGGCTCTGCCAGAATGATGTCGCCCAGGGAGGCAAAGCTGGCCGTCACGCCGCCGGTAGTGGGATCTGTGAGCACAGATATATACAGTAGTCCCTTTTGGGCGTGCCGCCCCAAGGCGGCGCTGGTCTTTGCCATTTGCATAAGAGAGAGAATCCCCTCCTGCATCCGGGCCCCACCGCTGGCACAAAACAGGATGAGGGGCAGACGGCTTTTGGTGGCATATTCCATAGCCAGGGTGATTTTCTCCCCCACCGCTGCGCTCATGGAGCCCATAAAAAAACGGCTGTCCATGACGCCCACCACACACCGCCGGCCGCCGATGGTCCCCAGAGCGGTCACCACTGCCTCCGTGAGGCCGGTTTTCTCCTGGGCCTTTTTCAGCTTCTCCGGATATCCGGGAAAACGCAGGGGGTCCGCAGCCGGGTATTTTTCATTCAGCTCCCGAAATGATCCGGCGTCCAGCACAGATTTCAGGCGGCTGTATGCATCCAGGGGAAAATGGTGACCGCACTTCGGGCAAACCCAGAGGTTCCGGGACAGCACCGTCCGGTCACTCTGTGCGCCACAGCCTGGGCAGGCAGAGGCCTGGGGTCCTGCCTCCCGGACTGCCTTCATGGAGAGAAGCCGGGCCCGGCGCTGGGCAAAAATTCCATTCATACCTTCGTCTCCTCCTCCAGCCGGCGCCTGAACTCCAGCAGCTCCGGCAAATGCTCATCTAAAAAGGCTGTGGTACAGCATCCCCGGATAAAATCCGGGTGATACAAAATCTGGTAGGAGAGCTCGGCATTGGTGGGGAACCCCTCCAGAATAAACTCCTCCAGGCTTCGCCGCATTCTCCGAATGGCCTCCAGCCGGGTGGGGGCATGGGCCATCACCTTCGCCGCCAGGGAATCATACCAAGGCGGCAGCTGACAGCCGGTGTAGAGGCAGGAGTCCACCCGAACCCCGGGACCGCCGGGGAAGTGGAGAAATTCCACCGTGCCCGGACAGGGGCGAAAATCCGCCGCCGGGTCCTCCGCATTGACGCGGCACTCTATGGCGTGGCCCGTGATATGCACCGCCTCCTGGGTCACAGAGAGGGGCAGACCGGATGCAATCCGCAGCTGTTCCCGCACCAAGTCCACGCCGCTCACCATTTCCGTGATGCCATGCTCCACTTGAATCCGGGTGTTCATCTCCATAAAGTAGAAATGACGCCCGTCGGGGTCCAACAGGAACTCCACCGTGCCGGCGCTTTCGTAGCCCACTGCCCGGGCAGCCCGTACGGCAGCCTGTCCCATTTCCGCCCGCAGCTCCGGGGCCAGGCCCCAGGCAGGAGCCTCCTCCAAAAGCTTTTGATTTCGCCGCTGCACAGAGCAGTCCCGGTCTCCCAGAGAGATGACATTCCCGTGGCGGTCTGCCAATATCTGCACCTCAATGTGCCGGGGCCGGAGGATCAACTTTTCCAGATACATTTCTCCATTGCCAAAGCAGGCCACCGCTTCGGCCCGGGCGCTTTCAAAAGCCTCTTGTAATTCCTCTTCCCGGTAAACCCGCCGGATGCCCCGGCCTCCACCGCCAGCAGAGGCCTTCAGAAGCACCGGATATCCAACAGCAGCCGCTGCAGCCCGGGCAGCCTCCACGTCATCCACCGGCCCATCGGAGCCGGGGGTCACCGGCACACCGGCCTGCTTCATCAGCGTCTTTGCAGCAGATTTGCTGCCCGCCCGGCGGATTGCCTCCCCGGAGGGACCAACGAAAGCCAGTCCCTCCCGGGCACAGGCATCGGCAAATTCTCCGTTTTCAGACAGGAATCCGTATCCCGGGTGTATCCCGTCACAGCCTGTGGCCCGGGCCACCGTCAGAATGGCCTCCTGGTTTAAGTAGCTCTCAGAAGCCCGGGCAGGGCCAATGCACACCGCCTGAGTGGCCAACTGCACCGGCAGTGCCTCCTCATCGGCCTGGGAATAGACTGCCACAGTCTCCAGCCCCAGCTCCCGGCAGGCCCGCAGGATACGCAGCGCAATCTCGCCCCGGTTGGCGATCAGGACCCGCCTCAGCATGCCCGATAGCGAAACAGAGTTTCGCCGTAGGCGGCCAGGTCCCCATTGGACTTCAAGATCTGCAAAATCTCACAATCGCAGGGGGCGGCCACCTCGCTCATCATTTTCATCGCCTCAATGAGACACAGCGTTTCTCCTTTTTTCACCCGGTCTCCGGCTTTGACAAAAGGCGGCTGCTCTGGGCCGGGGGCGGCATAGTAGGTTCCCACCAAAGGCGCAGTCACAGCGCGGCCCTCCTCCACATCTGGGGCAGGGGCTGGGGCAGAGCAGGCAGGAGCCGGCGCGCAGGCGCCGGCAGCCTCGTCCCGGGTCAGCTCCAAAGTAAAGCCTTCGCCGGTCACTTTCATTGTCCGGGCCGTGCTTCTGTCAAAGCAGGTCACCAGATCCATGATATCCTGATTGGTCATTGGGATCTCCTCCTGGGAAGCTCTGGGTTCCCTCAATTCTGGTGGTCCTGAAGATAGTTCAGCACGTCTCCCACTGTCTTCAGGCCGGCCATATCGCCGTCGTCAATGGAAAGACCCGTAGCCTCCTCCAGCGCCATTACCAGCTCCACCAGAGACAGAGAGTCTGCCTTCAAGTCGGCGGTCAGGCTGGCTTCCGGTGTCACCTGATCGGCGTCACAGCCCAGGGTCTCCACAATCAAATCACGAAGTTCTTCGAATTTCATAGGTATTCTCCTTGCGTTCCAAAATCTCAATTATTTTAGCTAAAATAATTTAAGCATATTCTAGCGGGGTTGGCCGGGTTTGTCAAGTAAAATATACCGTTTCAGAAAAAACATTGTGCCCGGCCCAACCCAGGCCAAATTCCCGGCTGCGGGCAACCGCATCCATTTCCTGTCGAAACATGAAAAACCCCTGATACGGAGAGAATGCCGCCCTAAAAGGGCGGCATTCTCTCTATGAAGAACGTCAAAAAGTTCGGGGTTGGCAAATTATTGATAATCCACTGTCACATTGGTAGTGACAGGCTTCACATCGGCGCTGCTGTTGTTGTCCACAACCAGGGAGCCATCGGCCATAGCCTGGAACAGGGTATCATACTGCTCCTGGGTGAATTTAGTAAACTGAGAGGTCTCCATGGGCAGGCCCACGCAGTCGTCAGCAGCACCCAGATACTGGCAAACACCGGCATAGCTTTCCGGCCAGATCCAGTCATTGGCAGAAGCGTCGGTCAGAGCCTTCACCACAGAGTTGGACAGCGCCTTCATGGCGGAGGTGATGATCCGGTCGGACACGTTGGACTGGTCCACATCCACGCCGATCATCTTGCCATCGTTGGATTCTGCAGCAGACAGGCAGGACAAATAGATGCCACCGCCGCAGGCAAAGACCACTTCGGTGCCGCCCACATACCAGTTGTCCATCTTGGTGGCGATGTCATCGTTGGGCTGGAAGGAGCCGGAGTACCAATACTTGATGTTGACATCCGTCAGATTCAGCTCCTGGGCAGCCTTGTCCGCGCCCATGATGAAGCCATACCCATACCGGATCACCGCGGGCACGTCAATACCGCCCAAGAAGCCCAGCTCTTTATAGCCTTCCTGCACAGCAGCGTAGCCAGCCAGATAACCGGCCTGCTCTTCCTGGTAGCAGATGAGGGCGATATTAGAGGGAACGGACTCGGCCTTCAGGTCGCCTTCGGTCACATCCAGAGCCAGGAACAGAACCTCGGGATGCTCCGTAGCCACGGTGTAGCAGGCGGGCCCAAACAGGTAACCGGCCATGACCACAACACCGTAACCATCCTTCACAGCCTGATTGATGGCGTCAATGCGGTCCTGATCGGTGTCGCCAGCGGGCTTGTAGTAGCTGCACTCCAGGCCTGCATTGCTGCAAAACTTGGTCACACCTTCGTAAGAATACTGATTGAAGGAGTGATCGTCAATGTTGCCCACATCGGTCACAAAGGCAACCTTCTTTGCGCCATCGGTGCTGGGTACGGTGGCATCTTCACTGGCGGGCTCTGTAACAGGCTCTGTAGCAGGCTCTGTGGTGGGTTCGGTCGTCACATCCGTAGTGGGCTCGGTGGCAGGGTCTGTCGGCTCGGTCGTGCCATTTTGACAGCCAGCAAACAGACAGGCGACCATCGTCACTGCCAACAGCAGGGCAAGGATCTTCTTCATGTTTCTAACCTCCAAAATATGTATGACATTGGATTTCTGCGCCACGCGCTTCAGGGCGTGCCGTACCTTATTATTTAACACAGATTTTCATAAAAATCAACCAGTTTTTTCATATTTGTAGGGAATCACAAGGTCCCCTGTCAAATTCCCCCATTTTCCGTCACTTCATATGCTCCGCTGCGGAGAAGCTGCAGGGCAGCAGCTCCGCCAGGGTGTAGGTTTCATAGGCGCCCCCTGCCCCGCCCATGTAAATACAGAAATCGTCCCGGCAAAATTCCCGCATCACCTGACGGCACACCCCGCATGGCGGGAAGATGCCGGAAATCACCCCATTCTTGCCGCCCACCACCGCAATGGCGGAAAATTCCCGTTTTCCATCGTAGACGGCCTTGAAAAATGCATTGCGTTCGGCGCAGATGGTGGGGGTATAGGAGGCGTTTTCAATGTTGCAGCCCTGGTATACCGTTCCGTCGGCGCACAGCAGAGCCGCGCCCACCTGATAGCCCGAGTAGGGCACATAAGCGCGCCCCATGGCCTCCACAGCCAGGCGCAGCAGCTCCTCCGGCTTCAATGCAACCCACCTCCTCTTCCATCAGACAGCAGTGCCGGGGCGAAACTGGTTCCCGGCGTCTCCAGGGGCACCGCCAGCAGCTCCGCCACTGTGGCAGCGATGTCCGCGAAGCTGCCCCTGGTGCCCAGATTGACCGGCTTTACCTTCTGGCCCAGAACCACCAGGGGCACATACTCCCGGGTATGGTCTGTGGTAGCAGTGTAGGCCGGATCACAGCCATGATCGGCGGTGATCATCACCAGATCCTCCGGCCCCAGCTTCTCCAAAAAGCCGGGAAGCCAGGCGTCAAACTCCGTCAGAGCCCTGGCGTAACCGTCCACATCCCGCCGGTGACCATAGAGCATGTCGAAATCCACCAGGTTTACAAAGCAAAGGCCATGGAAATCCCGCTCCCCATAGGCCAAGGTCTTGGCCAGGCCATCGGTGTTACCCTGGGTATAGACCTGCTCCGTAGCGCCCCGGTGGGCAAAAATATCGTAGATCTTGCCGACGGCAATGGAGTCCAGCCCGGCGTCCTTCAGCACATCCAAAAGTGTATCTCTGGGGGGCTCCAGGGAAAAATCATGGCGGTTGGCCGTCCGGGTGAAGCCCGTCTCCGGAGAACCCACATAGGGCCGGGCGATGACCCGCCCCACGCCGTGCTTGCCCCGAAGAATCTCCCGGGCCTTGCGGCAAGCCGCATACAGCTCCTCCAGGGGGATGCGCTCCTCATGAGCCGCAATCTGGAACACCGAGTCGGCAGAGGTATATACAATCCACTTGCCCGTCTTCAGCTGCTCCGCCCCATAGTCCCGAATGACGTCAGTGCCGGAATAGGGCCGGTTGCACAGGACGCCCCGGCCTGTGGCGGCCTCGAAGGCCTCCAGCACCTCCTGGGGAAAGCCCTGGGGATAGGTGGGCAGGGGCTTCGGCGATACCACCCCCGCAATCTCCCAGTGGCCAATGGTGGTGTCCTTTCCCATAGAGGCCTCCGCCAGCCGGGCCACCGCCCCAGTGGGGCTTGGCTCCCGACCCAAAAAGGACAGCCCCTGGATGTTTCCCAGTCCGGCCCTCTGCAGATTGGGAATATGCAGCTCCCGGGACCCGGCGCAGGACCGGAGGGTATTCACCCCCACGTCCCCAAACCGCTCCGAATCCGGCATCGCCCCTGCCCCACAGGAGTCCAGCACAATCAGGAAAATACGTTTCATACTCACATTCCCTCCGTCACAAATTCATATGGCTCCCCGGTCCGGATCACCGCCAAACCCCGGGAGCAACCAATTATTTCTCCATCTTCACTGCCACTTCCAGCGCCACCTTCATCATGTCCGTAAAGGCGTTTTGCCGTTCTGCGGCAGTAGTCTCCTCCCCGGTGAGGATGTGGTCGGAAATGGTGCAAATGCACAGGGCCCGCTTGCCATATCGGGCGGCATTCATATATAATGCGGCGGCCTCCATTTCAATGGCCAGAATGCCCATCTTTTTCCAGCCATAGTTGGCGTCCAGGCCCTCAGGAACCCCCTCGTGGTCGCCATAGAAAGCGTCGGAGGACAGGACATTGCCCACATGATACCGGCATCCCAGCTCCCGGGCCGCTTCCACTGCCCGTGTCAGTAGGTCAAAGGAGCCGATGGGGGCGAAGGTTCCCGCCAGGTGGAACTGCGCAGCCCAGTTGGAATCGGTACAGGCGCCCTGGCCAAGCACCAGATCGTAGAGCCGAACCCCCTCCTGCAAAGCCCCGGCAGAGCCCACCCGGAGGATGTTCTCCACACCGAAGACGTTGTAAAGCTCATGAGAGTAGATGCCGATGGAAGGCATACCCATACCGGAGGCCATAACAGAGACCTTGACGCCCTTGTAGGTCCCGGTGTAACCCTGAACGCCCCGGACGTTGTTCACGAGAACCGGATTTTCCAGGAAGGTCTCCGCAATAAACTTCGCCCGCAGGGGATCGCCGGGCATCAAGACGGTTTTGCCAAAATCGCCGGGCTTGGCATTGATATGGGGAGTAGGATATTTCATAATGGGTCGCTCCTTTATCTTGATATTTAGGCGGCTCAGGCTTCCATAGCCTTAGCCAGCTTTACAATCCGGGAGGTTCCCAGGCGAGAGGCTCCCAGTTGAATGAATTTCTCTGCATCTTCCAGGCTGGAGATACCCCCGGCAGCCTTGATTTTGACACAGGGACCTACGTTTTGGGCAAACAGCTCCACATCGTGGAAGGTGGCCCCGGCCTTGGAAAAACCGGTGGAGGTCTTGATGTAGTCGGCTCCGGAGTTTGTAACCACATGGCACAGCTCCACCTTCTCCCCGTCGGTGAGCAGGCAGGTCTCAATGATGACCTTCAGGAGCCTGCCCTGGCAGGCTGCTTTGATTTGCCGGATCTCCTCCCCCACCAGGTCATATCGGCGGTCCTTCACCCACCCCAGGTTAATGACCATGTCCACCTCGTCTGCCCCATTCTCCACGGCGTCTGTCGTCATAAAGCACTTGGCTTTTGTGGTGTCATAGCCATTGGGGAAGCCAATCACGGTGCAAATAGCCAGACGGTCTCCCACATATTCCTTCGCCTGCCGGACATAGGAGGCCGGAATGCAGACGGAAGCTGTCTTGTAGTGCATACCGTCATCACAAATGGCCTGGATTTCCCCCCAGGTCGCTGTCTGAGACAGAAGGGTGTGATCGCATTTAGAGAGAATTTCTTGCATATTCATTAGAATAACCTCGCTTCTAAAAATTTACAAATCAATGGATTCGCCGTTGCCATGCAGCTTGATTTTCCGGCGCTCCCGAATGCCGCGAATCCAGCATTTGTGACACATGGCAATGTAGCTGTCGTTGCCCCCCAGCAGCAGCTGCTGGCCCTGGGTAACAATGTGGCCCTCCCCGTCTATGCGGGCGTTGACCGTAGCCTTGGCTCCACAGTCGCAGATGGTTTTAATCTCCAGAATGGAGTCTGCCACTTCCATCAAGCGGCGGCTGCCTGCAAAAAGATGGCATTGGAAGTCCGTCCGCAAGCCAAAACACATCACCGGCAGATTGTAGTCATCCACAATGGCCCGAAGCTGATCCACCTGTTCCGGCTCCAGAAACTGACACTCGTCCACAATGATCACGTCACAATGGCCAAGCTGCCGGTCCCGGAAGCAGGCATACACGTCCTCGGAAGGGGCCACAATCTCCACGCTGGCCTCCAGGCCAATGCGGCTTCTCAAAATGGTTTCGCCATCCCGCATATCGGCGCTGGGCTTGATGAGCCAAACCTTCAGGTCATTTTCTTCGTAGTTATATTTGGTGATGAGCGCCTGGGCAGTTTTGGATGAGCCCATGGCCCCATATTTAAAGTAAAGCTTCGCCATAATGTTCCTCTCCGGAGCCGCCATTCTCTATTGCTGCCGCGCTGTCCCCCGTCCCCTGCCAGGTCCGGAGAATCCGCTGCCCTCTACTGGCCTGCGCCCTCCTGTACACATTATATCGGAAACGCTCCGCTCTTGCAAGGTGCGCTTGCGCAAATTTAAATGCATGGACGTACAAGCTGCGTCTTGTCCACCGCCTCAAAGGGCAGGACGTCTCAGGGGCAGCCAAGAACTACGGTGCGTCCCTACGGGCCTCTGGTAGATCCGTCAGCCAGAAAATGGGCAATTTTAAACGTTACGCGGTACTACCCCGTCTATGTGTGATCCTGGCCAATTTGCAGGGTTTGCCTTAGCGGTACACCTATGCCTCCCATATAAGCTATAGCGCTACCGCGCCAGTATAAAAAAGTACATGCTTTTGCCCGGCATTTTTTGGCAACGGCAGTTGCGTTTTCAAATCGGCTTTGGTATAATAAAGAAACTTTCCCGGGGCACAGTACCGGGGCCTTACCTGGGAGGTTATGCGTCGTGCTGATGAATGGCATTTTGGTTTTGGCTGCCCTGGGGGCGCTGGGCGCTTGTTTTGGGCTGGGTAGCTTTTCCTCCCTGGCCTTCTTGTGGCAGCTGCCCCTGCTCTTTGCAGGGCTTTGGCTGGGCCTGGTTCTGCTGGCCTTCCTGTTCCTGGTGCTGTGGTGTCTGCCCATCTCCCTGGATCAGCCGGTGGAAGCAGACAGCAAAGCAGACCGGCGGGTGCTCTATCTCTACGAAGAGCTGACCCTAACCCTGCTCCAGGTCAAAATTCATACCACTGGCCTGGAGAAGCTGCCCCAGGAAGGGCGCTTCCTCCTGGTGTGCAACCATCTCAGCTTGCTGGACCCCCTCATCCTCCACATCTATACCAAAAAAAGCCAGCTGGCCTTTATTTCCAAGCGGGAAAATGACCGGCTCTTCATCGTAAACAAACTGATGCATAAAACTCTGTGCCAGCCCATCAACCGGGAAAACGACCGGGAAGCTTTGAAAACCATTTTGAAATGCGTAGACATTCTGGAACAAGACAAAGCGAGCATCGCCGTTTTTCCGGAAGGCTATACCAGTCGGACCGGCCATCTGCAGCCCTTCCGGAACGGCGTCTTTAAAATTGCCCAGCGTGCCAAGGTGCCCATTGTGGTCTGCACCCTCCGGGGAACAGCCCCTATCTTTCGCAACGCCGCCCACCTTCGCCGGACCCACGTATACCTGGACTTGCTGGAGGTCCTCCCGGCCAGCCAGCTGAAGGGGCCCACCAAAGACATCGGCGACTACGTTTTTGCCGCTATGGCTCAAAACCTGGGCGACCCCATGCCAGACACAGACCACAGTTGACAGGACCGTCCCACTGTGATAAGATAGGCCACGGTTGACAAGCAGTCCTCATTTGCGAGCATGATGGAATCGGCAGGTATGTGAGGTTTCGGTGCCGTCACCTCGACATCAGGATTTATGATGAATAAGGTACTTGTAATTGGTTGTCCCGGAAGTGGTAAAAGCACCTTTTCACGGGCTTTGCAGCAAGTGACAGATCTCCCGCTCTTTCATCTTGATATGCTCTACTGGAATCCTGATGGGACAGCCGTACCCAAGAAAACGGTGTTTCAAGAACGTCTTCGTGCAGTCATGTCCGGAGAGCGCTGGATCATTGATGGCAACTACGGCTCAACGATGGAACTGCGAATGGCATCGTGTGATACTGTTATATTCCTTGATTACCCAGCAGAGCTCTGTCTGGAGGGCATCGAAGCCAGGAAAGGCAAGCCCCGCCCTGATATGCCGTGGAAAGGTTCCACAGAGGACGAAGACGAGGAATTTATCGCCTTCATAAACGACTACGCTGCAAAAAGCCCCCCTAAGGTACTGGAGCTTTTGGAAAAGTATTCAGGCAAAAACATCATCATCTTGAAGGAACGCCAAGATGCCGATGCCTTTCTTCGCGGGATGTCTAAATAGCTGCCGTATTTTGCGGCCGTTCATATACGCCCTTGTGATGGAATTGGTAGATTCGGTAGATTTCGGTGATGTCACCTCGCAGAAGGTTTGACTGGGGGCAGCGTTATGGTGATGTTTGGAAAAACAATATCTCTGTTTCTAATTGAAGGAGACCCCAATAAACGGTGGGTGTGTGAGCTTTCCAATTGGAATGGAAAAGCCTATAAAATTCCGCGCATTGATGTGAAGCGATGCAGTGATAGAAAAGATCTAGCCTCCTGCGGTGTTTATTTTCTGTTTGGCAGGAGTGACTCCGATGAAAAAGGAATTGTTTATATCGGCGAAGCAGAAAATGTATACGAGCGGTTGAAGCAGCATGATGCCCCCAATGGAAAAGATTTTTGGAATGAGTGCATTGTGTTTATCAGCAAAGACAATCGCCTTAACAAGGCCCACATTAAGTATTTGGAGCGCCGCTGTTATTCCCTCGCAAAAGAGGCAGATCGTTACTATATTGAGAACTCTACAATTCCCGCTGATGCCTCGCTGACAGAAGCAGAGCAGGCAGAAATGGAAGAGTTTTTATATAATATCCGCATGATCAACAATGTTTTGGGGCATAAAGTTCTGGAATCACTGATAGCAGAGGAAGTAGGCGATACAGAGTCTGCCAGTCAAATTCTTTACATACAGGCGGCGCGCGGCGCAAATGCGAAAGGAATGCAGACGAATGAGGGTTTTGTGGTCTTGAAGGGATCACAGGTTGCGGATACCGTGACGCGCTCCTGCCCCAAGCAAATCTGCACACTCCGGCAAAAACTGACTGAAAATGGCATTATCGATGCGAACTGGACTTTTACAGAGAACCGGGTGTTCAGCAGTCCCTCCACCGCAGCAGGCGTTGTAATGGGGCGAAGTGCCAACGGCCTGACTGAATGGCGTGTGCCCTAAAGAGAGAGTCATCTTTATCATTCTATGCGTAGATTTCCGACGTGCACTTTCTCCTTTCTTTTTGTAAAATAACAACCGGGATACATCCCCCAGCAGTTCATATGTGGGCATGGTGGAATCGGTGGACTCGGTGAATTTAGGTGACGTCACCTTAGGGAAGGTTTTTTCGGCTTTCCTTGATTTCCTGAGAATGATTTTATAAAATAACAGCCAAAATGCATTCTCCGGCTGTTCATATGCGGGTATGATGGAAATGGTCGACATGCAGGATTTAGGTTCCTGTGCCGTGAGGCGTGTGGGTTCGAATCCCACTACCCGCACCACGTCGTCGCGGACTGCATATCGTTCGCGACGACTTTTTTTCAAAAAGTCA
>UQZA01000002.1 GCA_900545515.1 uncultured Eubacteriales bacterium
CGGGCGGTCAAGCCGTGTGCCGCGACACAACTTATCCCCGCGAGGGGACGGAAACAGAAAGGTTTTTAGATTTTTTTCAAAAATGGCAATGAGACACAACTTATCCCCGCGAGGGGACGGAAACTGTTTCATTGACTCGTTGATTGCTGCCATAATGCCAGGACACAACTTATCCCCGCGAGGGGACGGAAACTTACTTCTGCTTTGCTCTTCTGTCTTTGCTGTCGAACCTGACACAACTTATCCCCGCGAGGGGACGGAAACGTTTTGATCTGCTCTTCTTTCGCCATTTATATCCGACACAACTTATCCCCGCGAGGGGACGGAAACGGCTGCGGCGCATCGGGCGGTCAAGCCGTGTGCCGGACACAACTTATCCCCGCGAGGGGACGGAAACTCCGACGCCGCCACAATCACGTCAAAGTGGTCGGACACAACTTATCCCCGCGAGGGGACGGAAACGCTGCGGCGCATCGGGCGGTCAAGCCGTGTGCCGCGACACAACTTATCCCCGCGAGGGGACGGAAACCTAATTTAGGCCCCGGGGCCTTGCTTTAGCAGGCCGACACAACTTATCCCCGCGAGGGGACGGAAACGTGTATTCCTCTGTGAGGGCGGTAATGCGCTCGGTGACACAACTTATCCCCGCGAGGGGACGGAAACTGATCCCCAAAAAGGACGGCGGCGGTAAGCTGGCGACACAACTTATCCCCGCGAGGGGACGGAAACCGGGGCATTGGGTGTGTGTTTCCTGGTGCTGTATAGACACAACTTATCCCCGCGAGGGGACGGAAACCCACGGATTTGCCACCCACCGCAATCTCGATAACGGGACACAACTTATCCCCGCGAGGGGACGGAAACGATTGCCTGCAGCGTTCGAGCCAAATTTCCGCAAGACACAACTTATCCCCGCGAGGGGACGGAAACCTGGGCCGGAGCGAGGGGCACTACTACGACTGCTCGACACAACTTATCCCCGCGAGGGGACGGAAACTCCATACCGCGCACGATAATCCTCAACGTCAGCCGACACAACTTATCCCCGCGAGGGGACGGAAACAATCATTTTTATTCTCCTTCCCGATTTGAGAAAGACACAACTTATCCCCGCGAGGGGACGGAAACCGGATTGTTCAGACCGGAGATTTGAACGGCTTCGACACAACTTATCCCCGCGAGGGGACGGAAACAGTAAGGGCAGGCTGGCTCGGAGGATAGGCCGCGACACAACTTATCCCCGCGAGGGGACGGAAACTCAGTGCAGGGATTGATAGTAGCAGTCATGATCTGACACAACTTATCCCCGCGAGGGGACGGAAACATGAGCTCCAGCGGACTTACATCCAGGACGGTGGGACACAACTTATCCCCGCGAGGGGACGGAAACTCTTTGTAATCTTCGTGTGCTGCTGAGCCTTCAGTGACACAACTTATCCCCGCGAGGGGACGGAAACAATGGCCTCGCCGGGAATCGTAGTTGCCTATTCAGACACAACTTATCCCCGCGAGGGGACGGAAACTCTGTCTGGAAGATAAAAGGGGAAGCGATGTAGGAGACACAACTTATCCCCGCGAGGGGACGGAAACCTTCTGTCAGCATATCAGTTATCCACTTTTCCAGAGATACAACTTATCCCCATAAGGGGCCGGGTGGGCGATTGTGGACATCGGCCTCTACTACGCTGCAACCACAAAAACATGATGTTTTGCATTGCGGTAAGATTGCCCTTTGAGAGAACACAATCAGGGACGCGCTCAAGGCCGCAGGAGATGCCTTCTCATTTCAGAAATCTTGTAATGCCCACTACGGGCGGACACATGGGTCCGCCCCTACGATGATACCGCAACACTGTACATGAACAGATTTTTCGGTGTTCTCGTTAAATTTTTCCTATTTTCTCCCAAAAAATGGCATTTAAAGGACAAACTGCGTCAGACCATTTCCTCCCATGCTTGACATTTGCCGTAGGGGCGGACCCATGTGTCCGCCCGGCAGAAACACCATGCGGTTCCCTCCATGTTCGGCAAATTCGCAATATCCATCACAATTGACAGTTTGCTTCTTTCGGGGCGCCTTTCTACCCGTGTGTAGAGGGGCGCTTTTTTGCGAAAAGGACCGGCCAATGGGAAAATTTTCGATTGACAGGCTTTGGAACACGCCGGTATAATAGCCCCATTCCATTCGTTTCTATTAGGAGGCGATCCTATGTCCATCCGGCTTGCCACGGCGGCAGACTTGCCAGAAATGCAGGAAATTTACCGTCCCTTTGTGGAGCGCACCGCCGTCAGCTTCGAATATCAGGTCCCCACACCGGAAGAATTCTTCCTTCGTTTCACCCAACACATTGCCCAATTCCCCTGGCTGGTCTGGGAGGAGCAGGGCCGTGTTCTGGGCTATGCCTACGCCGGCGCGCCATGGGAGCGGGCCGCCTACCGCTGGTGTGCGGAAAGCTCTGTCTATCTGGCCCCGGAGGCCAGGGGAAGGGGCGTGGGGAAGGCCCTGTACCAGGCTCTGGAGGACATCCTCCGCCGTCAAGGGTACCGGACGCTGTATGCCCTGGTCACCACCGACAATGAGGCTTCCATTGGATTTCACGAAGCCATTGGCTTTGTACGCCGGGCCTTCTTTCCCAACTGTGGATATAAGCTGGGGACCTGGCACGGGGTCGTCTGGTTGGAAAAACAGCTTGCGCCCCCGGACGCGCCCACATCGTTTCCGGAACCATGGTGCAGAGAGGAGCATTCCATATGAACATTTGCGTATACGGCGCCGCCAGTCAGCAAATCCATACAGACTTTCTCCAGGGAGCCCATCAGCTGGGCCACTGCCTGGCGAAAGCCGGCTTCGGCCTGGTCTTTGGCGGTGGAAATACCGGCGTGATGGGGGCCTGCGCCCGGGGCGCTGCCCAGGCCGGGGGACAAATTTTAGGGGTTGCACCCAGCTTCTTCAACCAAGAGGGCGTGCTGTATTCCAGCTGCACCACGCTCCACCTCACCGACACCATGCGCCAGCGCAAGGAGATGATGGAGCATCTCTCCCATGGCTTTGTCATGGCGCCTGGTGGCATCGGCACCCTGGAGGAGTTTTTTGAAATTCTCACCCTGAAGCAGCTGGGCCTTCATAAAAAGCCCATTGCCGTTCTCAACATCCGGGGATATTTTGACGCTCTGGAGGAGCTTCTGGAAGGGGCCGTGGAAGAGGGTTTTTTAGAAAAAGAAGTCCTTTCCATGTACCGTATGTTCCGGGAACCGGAGGAACTCGTTCGGTTTTTGACCGGCGAGCTGGAGGTTACCCCATGAAAATTTTAGTCAGCGCATGTCTGCTGGGCTCGCCGTGTAAATATAGCGGTGGGGACAATCTGTGTTTACCTCTTTTAGAATTGGCCCGGAATCACACCCTGATTCCTCTCTGTCCTGAGCAGTTGGGGGGGCTACCTACGCCGCGTCCCCCGGCTGAGCGCAGAAATGGCCGCATCGTGACCCAATCCGGCGGGGATGTCACACATGCTTATGAAAAGGGCGCTGGGGAAATTGCCCGCTTGGCCCGGCTTCTGGATGTGAAGGCTGCCATTTTAAAATCCCGCAGCCCTGCCTGCGGATGCGGCGCCATCTACGACGGCAGCTTTTCTCACACCTTAATTCCCGGAAACGGCCTTGCGGCAGAAGCTCTGCTGGCCCTGGGCATCCCGGTTTACACGGAGGAAAATTTCCCGGAGTTCCTGGATGAGAAGGGAGAAACCCTCCATGATAGCCGGTAACATTTCTCCCATCGCCGAAAAATTGCCGCCCGGCCACGGGTATGGGGGTTGCACCATGGAAACTGGCCTCCACAAGATATAGCGTCCTGCCACTCTTCTTCCCACAATTGTTTCGTTTGCAAATAAAAAAGAAACAAAAATCAGAAAAAAGTGTTGACCGGTAGGCAGAAATCGGCTATAATGTGTTGTGCATGGCCTGAAATATTGGCTTGTTTTCTTTTGACTCGCTACGGCCGGAAACGGCTGTTGAGCATCAATCTTGACAGGAGGTGTTATCCCAATGCTGCGTACCTATCAACCCAAGAAGCGTCACAGAGCCAAAGTGCATGGCTTCCGCCAGAGAATGTCCACCACCAATGGCCGGAAGGTCCTCTCTCGCCGTCGTGCCAAAGGCCGCAAGGTCCTGTCCGCCTGATCCTGTGCGCCCGAGAATGCGGAATAACGCCGTCCAAGATGCTGATACGGGGTGAATGGAAGGATCTTCTATTCGCCCCTTGTTTCATCCAGCTCTGGATGCCTCATCTGCTCCGAAACCCGGTCTTTCTCTTGGTAAAGCCCGGGATTTTTCGGCAGGAACCCCCCTGCCTGCCACTTTGGAAGGACACCAACATGGAATTCTCGAAACCCTTGAAGCTCAATCACATCTTTCGCCGTCTGTACCGCAATGGGAATCAGGCAGCAAACCGGTACCTGGTTCTCTACTCCAGGCCCAACCACCTGAAGGAAAACCGGGTGGGCATTACCGTCGGGAAAAAGCTGGGGAAAGCTGTGACACGAAACCGGGTGCGCCGCCGTCTGCGGGAAATTTACCGGCTTCATGAGGCGCAGTTTCAACCGGGATATGACCTTGTGGTGGTGGCCAGGAGTCAGGCAGTGTATGCATCCTTCTCCCAGCTCACCAAGGCTTACCTCGCCCTGGCGGACAAGCTGGATCTCCTGACTGAGGCAACATCATGAAGCAGCTTCTTCTGGCGCTGATTCGCATGTATCAAAAACATGTTTCCCCTGCATTTCCCCCCCGCTGCCGGTTCATCCCCACTTGCTCCCAGTACGCGGCAGAGGCCATTTCCAAGTATGGCGCTCTGCGGGGCGGACTGTTGGCCCTGTGGCGTTTGCTCCGGTGCAACCCCTTTAACAAGGGGGATATCTACGACCCCGTTCCCTAAATTTGGAGGAATGACATGATTCTAGCGTTCAGTATTGCTGATCTCATCCGGGTGCCCTTTGGTTACCTGATGGACTTTCTCTATCAGTTCACATCCAATTATGGTATGGCCCTCATCCTGTTTGCTCTGCTTGTGAAGCTGATTTTGCTGCCTGCCAGCGCCAAGAGCAAAAAGAGCATGATGAAAATGAGCCGCTTTGCCCCCCTGACCCAGGCCATTCAAAAGAAATACGAAAATGATCCCCAAAAGGCTCAGGCAGAAATCCAACAGCTTTATAAGGATGAAGGCGTCAGCATGATGGGCGGCTGCCTCTGGAGTCTGCTGCCGCTGCTGTTGCTCTTCCCGCTTTATACTGTCATCCGGCAGCCTCTGGTGTATATGCTCCACTTGAGCGCTGACCAGGCTGCAAAAATTGTCGAGATCATCAAAGAAGCCCTTCCCTCTGCGTTTCTCTCCAACAGCTACTATGACCAACTGTCCGCTGCGCCCCATCTCACCGAGTTTGCGGCACAAATCCAGGAAGCCATTCCCGAGCTGGCCAACACCACTCTGCCCAGTCTGAATTTTCAGTTTTTAGGTGTCAACCTGGGCCAAATTCCCAGCTGGCAGTTCTGGAAGTGGGAGGCTACCAACTGGGCTTCCATTGGTCTGTTCCTCCTGCCGGTGTTGTCTGCTGGGTCTAACATTCTGTCTATGTGGATCAGTCAGAAGATGAACGCCTCTGTCACCACAGATCAGAACGGAAACCGGGACGAAAGCGCTGCAAAGGCAAACAATGCCACAAATAAATCCATGATGATCGTAATGCCCCTGATGTCTCTCTTCATCGGCTATTCTTACCCGGCTGCCCTGTCCCTGTACTGGCTGGTTCAGGGTCTCTTTGGCATCGCCCAGGACGCCATTCTAACCGCCCGGTACCGGAAGATCTATGACGCAGAGGACGAGGTCAAGCGGAGACTGGCCGCGCAAAAGGCTGCCGAGGAAGCGGAACGGGAGCGCCTTCGCGCTCTGCGCCGTGCCGAAAATCCCGACGGCATCATGGAAAACACCAGTAAGAAGAAGCTGCAAAAGCAGCAGCAATTTCAAAAGGAACAGCAGCAAGCTGCCATGAAACGGGCAAACGCAGAGGAAACAGGGGAAGACCTGCCCCTGTCCGGCGACCCGGACCGTCCCTACGCAAAAGGCCGCGCCTATCGAGCCGACCATTATCGCAGTGTGTCGCACGACACTGAGGAGTAATCTTATGGAAAAAAAATTCATTGCTACAGGTAAGGACTTTGACTCCGCAGTCCAGGCTGCCTTAAAGGAACTGGGCTTGGAAATCGAACAGGTCTCCGTTCAGCTGCTGGAACGGGCAAAAAATGGTGTGTTTGGCTTTGGCGCCCGTCCTTGTAAGGTGGAGGTCACCTATGAAATGCCGGACTCTGCTCCTACAACGGCTTTATCTGCCGCTTCCCGCAGCAAGCCCAAGAAACCGGCTCCTCCGGAACCCGTCCAGGAAGGATCAAAACCCGCTGCACCCAAGCTCCCCACACCGAAGTCTGCTCCGGAAAAGCCAGCGGAGCCCAAGGCGGAAGCGCCGGCTCCCCGCGCTCCCCGTCCGGAACGGGCGCCCCGGCAGCCAAAGGCAGAAAAAAAACAGGAACCTAAGCCTGAAAAGGTATTTACTCCCGCCGCCCCTGGCAGCATAGAGGAGAAAATTGAATCCTTCTTGAAGGGTCTTTTGGAGCGTATGGGTTCCACCGCTGTCCCCCATGCCTGGAAAAATGAGGAAAGCGAAATTTACCAGGTGGAACTCATTGGGAAGGACCTGGGTATGCTCATTGGCCGCCGGGGTGAAACCCTGGACGCCATTCAACATCTGACCAACTATGCCGTCAACCGCAATTGCGAGGGGCGGGTGCGCATCAGCGTGGACGCAGAGGACTACCGGGTGAAGCGGGAGGAATCTCTCCGCCGCTATGCCCGGAAGAAGGCGCAACAGGTTCTGAAGCAGCGCCGCCGGACGACGCTGGAACCTATGAACGCATACGAGCGCCATGTAATCCACGCTGCCTTACAGGAAATGGACAACATTACCACCTACTCCACCGGCACAGAACCCAACCGCCGGGTAATCATTGAGTACGTACGGTAAAAAAAGCTATGGCACCCAAAAACCGGGGTTACCTCAAAGTTTGTTTTGAGATAACCCCGGTTTTCTTATTCCATTTTATCCCTCTCTGAGATTTCCCGCAGAACCCGGCAGGGATTTCCCACGGCGAGCACTCCGGCAGGGATGTCTCTCGTCACCACGCTGCCCGCGCCAATGACGGTATCGGATCCAATGGTTACACCGGGGAGAATGACGGCGTTTCCACCGATCCAGACCCGGTCTCCTACCGAAATAGGCTTGCAGGCCTCTTTGGTATAGGGACGTCCCTCTGATGTAAACCGCAGGATCCGTTCCCGGGCCAGCAGGGGATGGATGGGGGTGAGGAAGGATACATTGGGACCCACAAACACATCGTCCCCCAATCGGATTTCGGCACAGTCCAGAAATGTAGCATTGAAATTCACATAACACCGGCTTCCCAAGTAGGTGTTGCAGCCATAGTCGAACTGTACGCTGGGGTACAACTCTGTCCACTCACCCATCGAGCCCAAAAGCGCCTTCAAAATCTCCTGCCGTTTTAATTTCTCCTCTTCTGTGGTCCGGTTAAAGGCTGCTGCCATATTCCGCGCCACATCTCGCTGGCGGCTTAGCTCCGGGTCACTTGGGTCGTACAGTAGCCCGGATAACATTTTTTCCCGTTCTGTCATGGAGTCTCCTCCTGGTTGTCCACTTTTTCCACACCGATGACCTGGCTGTCTCCCTCCACGCGCATGAGAATCACACCTTGTGTGTCCCGCTTATATACATTGATATCCGAAGCAGGCATTCGAATGATCACACCGCCAGACTCAATGAGTATCACATCCTCACCGTCTCCCACCACACGGCAGGCCACTACAGGTCCGGTCTTGGCTGTGATGTTGTAATTCTTCAAGCCTTTTCCGCCCCGATTCTGGGGATAACGGGTTCCATCCTCTGACAGGCGGAGATACTCTACGATGTCGGTTCGCTTTCCGTAGCCATTTGCGGTGACGGTAAGAAGGCTCTTATCTTCCTCCGCCTTTTCCGCCCCCACAACATAGTCACCCGGCGCCAGGGTAATGCCTTTGACGCCTGCGGCATCCCGTCCCATGGATCGTACGTCAGTCTCGCTGAAGCAAATGGCCATTCCCTGAGCCGTTGCCAAAATGATCCGGTCATTTCCACTGGTCTTCATGACAGAGATCAAATGATCTCCCTCATCCAGAGTCAAAGCCCGGATGCCGGCCTTCCTGTTGGTATTGACTGCCTGGAGCGCCAGACGCTTCACCGTGCCATTTTTCGTTACCATCATGAGATATTCATTTTCGCTGAACTCCCGGGTCAGGAGCATGGCCGTCACCTTTTCTCCCGGCTCCAGAGGAAGTACATTTACAATGGCCGTACCTCGGGCTGTACGGGAGGCTTCGGGAATGAGGTATCCCTTCTTCTTGTGAACCCGTCCGGTATCCGTGAAGAACAGCACATAATCATGGGTAGAGGCCACAAAAATGCTCTTCACATAGTCCTCTTCCTTCAAATTCTGGCCGTTGATTCCCCGGCCACCCCGGCGCTGGCTCCGGTAGGTGTCCACGGGCATCCGCTTGATGTAGCCCTGACTGGAGAGGGTATAGCAGCAGTCCTCTTCTTCAATGAGGTCCTCTACATCGATTTCCTCTTCCACGTCTTGGATCTCCGTCTTCCGGCTGTCGCCAAACTTATCCCGGATGGCTGTGAGCTCTTCCTTCAAAATGCTCTTGACCAGATGAATATCTTCTAAAATTCGCTGATAATAGGCGATTTTCTCCTGGATTTCCTTGTACTCTGCCAGGAGTTTGTCCCGCTCCAGTCCCTGGAGCCGCTTCAGCTGCATGTCCAAAATGGCCTGAGCCTGGACCTCGGAAAGGCCAAACCGGCTCATCAGATTTTCCTTGGCATTGTCGTAGGAGGTACGGATGATGCGAATGACCTCGTCAATGTTTTCCTGTGCAATGATGAGACCCTCCAGAAGGTGGGCCCGTTCCTGAGCCTTTCTCAGGTCGTACCGGGTACGGCGCAGGATAATTTCCTCCTGGAAGCTTAAGTATTCATCCAGAATTTCCCGCAGAGAGAGGATCTTTGGCTGAGACTGGTCCTTCACCAGGGCCAGCATATTGATGGCAAAGGTGGTCTGCAGCTGAGTCTGGGCAAAGAGGCGGTTCAACACCACCTGGGCATTGGCATCCCGCTTCAGCTCCACCACAATCCGCATACCGGTGCGGTCCGATTCATCCCGGATGTCAGAAATCCCGTCCAGCCGCTTTTCATTTACCTGGTCGGCCATATTCTTGATGAGCATTCGTTTGTTGACCTGATAGGGGATCTCCGTCACAATGATCCGGGTCCGGTTCTGGCCAAATTCCTCAAAATGGGTACGGGCCCGAAGGGTCAGGCGTCCCTTGCCTGTGGCATAGGCAGACCGGATCCCGGCCCGGCCCAAAATAATGGCCTTGGTGGGAAAGTCCGGCCCTGTGATGTGCTCCATCAAATCCCCAAGGGTACACTCCGGATCATCCAAAATGCAAATGCAGGCATTGATGACCTCTGTCAGATTGTGGGGCGGAATGTTGGTGGCCATACCGACGGCAATGCCGGATGAGCCATTGACCAGCAGATTGGGAAAGCGGCTGGGCAGAACACGGGGTTCTTTTCTGGTCTCATCAAAGTTGGGGTCCCAGTTAACCGTGTCCTTTTCAATGTCCCGGAGCATCTCATTGGAGATCCTGGAGAGCCGGGCCTCCGTATACCGGTATGCAGCAGGCGGATCGCCGTCCACAGAGCCGAAATTGCCGTGACCGTCCACCAGCATATACCGCATGGAAAAGTCCTGGGCCAAGCGCACCAGAGCGTCATAGACCGATTGGTCACCATGGGGATGATACCGGCCCAATACATCGCCCACACAAGTGGCAGACTTTCGGAAGGGCCGGTCTGAGGTCAGGTTATCCTCATACATGGCGTACAGAATCCGGCGATGTACCGGCTTCAAGCCGTCTCTCACATCCGGAAGGGCCCGGCCGACAATGACGGACATGGCATACTCCATGTAGCTTTGCTTCATCTCTCCTACCAGTTCGGAGGTAATGATGGCCTGATTTGGAAACATAATGTCTTCCGGTTTGTAATCCTTTTTATGCTGTGCCAAGCTGCAACCTCCTTAGTAGTCCAGATTTGCCACATGCCGGGCATTCTGTTCAATGTATTCCTTTCGGGGCTCCACCTTTTCACCCATCAGCAAAGTAAAAATCTCATCGGCCCGGACGGCGTCCTGCAGCTCAATCCGCTTCAGGGTCCGCTTTTCCGGGTCCATGGTGGTCTCCCACAATTCGTGGGGGTCCATTTCACCCAGGCCCTTGTTCCGGCTGATATCCACCTTGGCATTGGGATTGTCCTTCCGCATTTCCGAAGAGATCCGGTCCCGCTCCTCATCGGAAAAGGCATACCGGGTAATCTTGCCCCGAACCAGCTTATACAGAGGCGGCATGGCAGCGTAGACATAGCCATGCTCAATGAGGGGCCGCATAAAACGGAAGAAAAAGGTGAGCAGCAAAGTCCGGATGTGAGACCCGTCCACATCGGCATCGGCCATGATTACCACCTTGTGATACCGAAGCTTGGTCAGGTCAAACTCCACTCCAATTCCAGCCCCCAAAGCTGTAATCACCGGCTGTAGCTTATCATTTCCAATGACCTTGTCCTCCCTGGCCTTTTCCACGTTCAGCATTTTACCCCAAAGGGGCAAAATAGCCTGGAATCGGGAATCCCGACCCTGAGTGGCGGAGCCCCCTGCGGAGTCGCCCTCCACGATATAGATTTCCGTAAGGGATGGGTCAGACTCGTTGCAGTCCCGCAGCTTATCCGGCATGGCGGCGCCCCCCAGGGCGGTTTTCCGACGGATGGAATCCCTGGCCTTTTGTGCTGCAGCTCTGGCCCGGTTGGCGGTCATGGCCTTGTCCAGAATGGCCCGGGCCGTTTGGGGATGCTCCTCAAAATAGGTGGTGAGCTGATCCGTTACAACGGAATCCACCAAGGTCCGGATATAAGCATTTCCCAGCTTTGCCTTGGTCTGTCCCTCAAACTGAGCGTCTGTGAGCTTTACGGAGATGATGGCGGTGATGCCCTCCCGGCAGTCCTCTCCCTGGACCCGGTCATCTCCCTTGATGGCCCCGGTTTTGATGCCATATGCATTGATGGCCCGGGTGAGCGCCGCCTTGAAGCCGGTTTCATGCATACCACCCTCCGGCGTATGCACGTCATTGGCAAAGGACAGGATAAACTCAGAAAAGCCGTCATTGTATTGAATGGCCACTTCTGCCGAGGCGTCTCCCTTGATTCCGCTCATGTAGACGACGTCGCCGTGTAAGGGGGTTTTATTCCGGTTGCACCACATGGCAAACTCCCGGATGCCCCCCTCATAGCACATGGTATCCTGAGGTCCGCCTTCCTCTCTGGCGTCCCGGATGGTGATGGACAGGCCGGCATTTAAAAATGCCTCCTCTCGCATCCGGGTGTGGAGCGTCTCATAATCATAAATGACCGTATCAAAAATCTCTGGGTCCGGCTGGAAGGTGACCTCTGTGCCGGTGTGGTCGGTGCTGCCCACAATTCGCATCTCCTGGGTGATATTCCCCCTGGAGAACTTCATTTCATAGATTTGACCGTTTTTGTGGACCCGCACTGTCAACCAAACAGACAGGGCATTGACCACCGAAGCGCCCACGCCATGGAGGCCGCCGGAGACCTTATAGCCGCCGCCGCCAAATTTTCCTCCGGCATGCAGGACAGTATAGACCACCTCCAAGGCCGGGCGGCCAGTCTGCGGTTGAATATCCACGGGAATGCCCCGTCCGTCGTCGGTGACGGTGATGGACTCTCCTGGATTGATGGTGACGGAAATATGCTTGCAGTACCCGGCCAGAGCTTCGTCAATGGCATTGTCCACGATCTCATAGACCAGATGGTGCAAACCGGAGACGGAGGTGGAGCCGATATACATGCCGGGCCGTTTCCGGACCGCTTCCAGCCCTTCCAACACCTGGATTTGGGCAGCGTCATATTCCGTTTCGACTCTTGTATTGTTCAGCTCGTCGGACATGAGCGAACCTCCTTTGGTAAGTTTATAAAATCAAATTTCCTGCTTGAATCTGCAGGACCTGTCCCAATTTGGTAAGACGGTCCTTTTCGCAGCAGGTGATGAAAACCTGTCCGGACCGGATCTGGTTCAGAACAAAGTCCTGCCTTCCCGGGTCCAGCTCGGACAACACGTCATCCAAGAGGAGAACCGGCTCCTCACCAGTGTCCCGCCGGGCCAGCTCCCGCTGGGCCAGCTTTAGGCTGATGGCAGCAGTACGGGTCTGCCCCTGGGATCCGTAGCTTTTCAGACTGAGACCATCCAGGGACGCGTCAAAATCGTCCTTGTGAGGCCCGGTGAGGCACTGTGCTGACTCCAATTCCGCCCCGTGGTGCGAATCCAGGTGGGCAAAAAGAGCCTGTTCCAGGGCCTGCAGGGGGGCGAAAGGGTCTTCCACAGTGGAGACCGTGCGGTAGGGGATTTCCAGGGTCTCTTTTCCCCCGGAAAACTCCCGGTGAAACCGGGTGGCCTCTTCTTCCAGGCTCTTTAAAAACCTGGCCCGGTAAGAAATCAGAATGGCCCCAACCTGGCACAAGCGGTGGGAATATTCCGGCAGCACTTGCAAAAGAGATGGATTTTCAAACCGGTCCCGCAAAATTTTGCTTTTTTGCTCCAAAATCCGGTTGTACTCTGTGAGGGCGGCCTCATATCTGGGCCGCAGTTGGCACAGAGCCTGGTCCAAAAAGCGGCGGCGGGCAGCTGCCCCGGCCTTCAGAACCAGAAGATCCTCAGGGCAGAACAGTACTGTGGTGAGAATGCCGCTCATTTCCCCGTGGGACCTTTTTTTAACACCATTCAGAAACAGCTGCCGGGGCTTCCGGCTGGCGAAGAGAAGAGCCCGCAGGCTCTGCTGCCGGGCTTGCCCGGTCACATCCCCCTCCAGGTCTGCAAATTCGCTTCCAAACCGAATGAGCTCCATTTCCCGCCGGGTTCGAAAGGACCGGCCTGTGGATAAATAGAAGACCGCTTCCAGAAGATTGGTTTTTCCCTGGGCGTTATCTCCCACAATCAAATTGACGCCGGGAGAAAAACTGCTTTCCAGTCTCTCATAGTTCCGGAAATTTCGAAGTGCCAGCCGGTCAAGCTTCATGGACTGTTACCGCATAGGTGGCGCCCAGGCAGGAGGCGGTATCCCCGGGCCTTAGCTTTTTTCCCCGCATGGTGCAGACCTCTCCATTTACCAGGACCTGTCCGTCCTGGATGAGGTTCTTTGCCATACCCCCTGAGGGCACGGCATCGGCCAGCTTCAACAGGGCCTCCAGACGAATGAATTCTGTGGAAATGGGAACCTGTTTGGACTGGGGTTCTTTCCGTTTGACAATTACTTTCAAAGCGTTTTCCTCCTCAGTTGGCGCGCAGGCGTACCGGCAGGACCATGTATGCAAAGTCATCCTCTTCCCGCACCGGCGTAAAGACAATGGGACTGAGGCCATTCTTGAGCTCCAGGCAGACCTCTTGGCTGGGTATGGCCCGCAAGGCGTCCGCCAGATAGCGGCAGTTGAACCCAATTTCCAGCTCCTCTCCGTTTCCGGCAATGGCGCATTGGTCCTCCGCCGCGCCAATGGCTGTGGTGGTGCGGAAGGTGGCCACATTGTCCCCAAATAGACAGCGCACCGGGCTTTTTAGTTTTTCCGTCACAATGAGTCCCACCCGGTCGATGGTAACGGCCAAATCATCCACATTGGCTGTGAGCTTCACGGGACAATCTGTAGGGACCACCCGCCGCCAGTCCAGGAAATCCCCTTCTAAAAGCCGGCAAATGAGGGTCGCATTTCCCATTTCAAACAGAATGTGCTTGGGACCCAGGGTGAAGGTAACCGTATCCTCCTCACCCAGAATTTTTTCCACTTCCTTTAAAGCAGCGGCAGGTACCACAAACTGCATAGTCCTTCCCGTGGGTTCTTTGAGATGATAGGTCCGGCGGGCCAGCCGGTAGCCGTCTACCGCCACCACAGAAATGGTGGTTTCGTCCACCTCAAACAGACATCCTGTGTGGATGGGGCGGCTTTGATTTTCGGAGACAGCGAAAATAGTACCGGAAATCATCTCCCGCAGAGCGCTCTGGGGTATGGAGACGCCATTGCGGCTTTCTACATCGGGAAGCTCCGGATAATCCTCTGCATTGGAAGCAGAAATGTTGAAATTAGAGAAGCCGGCCCGGATGTTGACCTTGTAATGATCGTCTACCCGAACAGAAACGGGGCCCTCCGGCAGACGGCGGATGATATCGAACAATAGTCTGGCAGGGAGTATGCAAGCGCCCTGCTCCTGAATATCTGCCTGTGCAGAAACCGTGATGGCAGTTTCCAGATTGTAGCCTGTCAGCTGGAGGTCCAGACTGGCCTGGCAATAGATACCTTCAATGGCCGGAAGTGTGCTTTTTTGCGCTACCGTACGGCTCGCCACAGAGATGGCGGAAACCAGGGTACTTTTTTCACAGGTAAACCTCATATGCAGTTCTCCTTCGTTGAGAAATTCTCCCGTTTTTATAAACAGAGAGGTTAAAATGTAGCAGTAGCAGCAGTAGGGGAATTTTATGTGGAAAACCAGCGTAAGCCCCCGCAGAACGGGGCTTGCCAATCCACAGGCCGGTGTGGAAAATTGGGTGCTTGTCCACAGGGTGACAATCCAACCTGTTTCGGCAGATTTATCCACAGGAAGATTTTTGCTTTTCCACGTGGATATGTGGAAAAAAATTAGGGGCAGAAAAATGCCCGCATGGGGCTCAAAGAGAGGAGTTGATGTTGGATGTGATATCCCGGACAGCGGATTGCAGGGGGGAAGAGGGGTCCTTCAGGCTCATTTCCACCTTGCGGATGGAGTGAATGACGGTGGAGTGATCTCTTCCAAATTCCCGTCCGATTTCCGGGAGGGAGAGATTGGTCAACTGGCGGATCAGATACATGGCAACCTGCCGTGCCTCTGCCGTGCCTTTATTTTTGAGGGTGCCGCGCAGGATGGATTCGTCAATGGAATAGAACCGGCTAACCTGGCTGATGATGAGGGCCGGGGTGGGAACGGCGTTTCCCTCCACCTTGAACATATCGTTGATGGCCCGGGAAACATTGGGCAGATCCAGAGGCATGTCGTTCAAATCCCGGTAAGCCAGGATTTTTTTTACGGTGCCTTCAATTTGCCGGACGTTATTGGTGATGTTGTTGGCGATGTAATTGCAGACGTCGTCTCCCAAATCCAGACCCAGAGAGATGGCCTTGTTTTTGAGAATGGCCATACGGGTTTCATAATCCGGAGGTTGAATATCAGCCAGAAGACCCCATTCAAAACGGGTTTTCAGCCGATCCTCCAGGGTCAGCATATCGCTGGGCTTCCGGTCGGAGGTCATGACGATTTGCTTATGCTCCTCGTAGAGCTTATTGAAGGTATGGAAAAATTCCTCCTGGGTGCTGTCTTTTCCGGCGATGAATTGGATGTCGTCAATCAGGAACAGGTCTGCTTCCCGGTATTTGCTACGGAATTCCACGTTTTTTCCGCTTTGCAGGGCGGCGATTAGCTCATTGGTAAATTGGTCGCCCTTGATGTAAACGATTTTAAAGTCCGGGTGCTGGCGGCGAAGCTCATTGGCAATGGCATAGAGCAGATGGGTCTTTCCAATTCCCGCAGGTCCATAAATAAAAAGAGGATTGTAAACCTGGCCGGGATTGTTGGCCACGGCGATGGCGGCGCTGCGGGCAAACCGGTTGGAGGAGCCAACCACGAAATTTTCGAAGGTGAATTGGGGATTGAAATCCATGACGGTATTGGCCTTCCCCCTGGCCTTATATTCCGCCAGCTCCTCAGGACCAAAGACCACCAGGGTGATTTCTGTATTGAAAATTTCCTTCATGGCGTCCTTGATATACTCGGTGCAGCGGCGTTGGATGATTTCCTTGCGGAAGGGCGAGGCAGTATAAAGAATCAGCTGCTCGTCATTGAGCTCCACCACCTCCGCATCGTCAAACCAAGTGGAGACCACAGCGGGTGTCAGGCGGTTTTCCATGTGATTCAAAATTTTTGCCCAGACATAGGCCGATGAATACATTCACACAGCTCCTCTCTCTAAAAGTGGCGCGCAGACCGGAAAACCGGTAATTTTAACGGATTTAGCACAAATTCTCACTCTAAATTATACCACAGAACGGCGAAAAATACAAGCGGGTTTTAGCATAGACACATTATAAAAAAGAATTCCCCTGGGGACATGGTTTCGGAAGATAGTAGAGAAAATTGTACCATAGGAATCGCCGCCTGTTTCTGCGCAGATTTCTTTTTTTCTGCGAGATTCCCTTGTGTATGCAGGGAGAATATAGTAAAATAAGCTTTGCCCACTGGGCTTAACTTCACAATGCGGAGGTAACGTCATGTCAGATCCCCATGATGAGGATTTTTTAAAAGAAATTACCGATATACTGGACAAGCCGGAAGCGTCTGCGCCCCGGACGTCGCCTGTCACCCACCGGCGGCCGCGAAGACGGCGACGGTTTCCATGGCTTGCGTGTGGGACAATGCTGCTTACAGGGGCGTTGATCTTTGCCTGTTTTCGGTATGTTCAGGATCGGGGAAGGGAATCTGCCGATTCCACAACCCCCACCACCACCGTGGCAGGGGAAGGAGATACCCTGACCATTGCCGCAGCGGGCGACGTCAATGTCACCCAGGCCCTTTTGGACAGCGCCCGGGGAGCAGACGGATCATATGACTTTTCCAGGATGATTCTGGGAGCAGCCTCACTGCTGTCCGGGGCGGACCTGACGGTTGCAGATTTGGAAGTAAACTTCTGCGGCGCGCCCTATGATCCGGCGGCGTACAACGCCCCGGAGAGCTTGCTCACAGCCTTGTCCGGGGCCGGTGTGGATTTGGTCCAAACGGCTAATACCGTAAGCGTTTACAACGGTGTAGCCGGTCTCAGCTCCACTCTGGCGGCGGTAGAGCGTGCCGGGCTGCTGCCAGTGGGAACCTTTGCCACAGAGGAGCAGGCCAGGCAGACCAAAGGCTTTACCATGGTAGAGGTAAAGGGCTTTCGGGTGGCCTTTGTGGCCTTTACCAAAGGTGTAGGAAACCTGCGGCTGCCGGAGGGTGCGGAAGGCTGTGTGAACCTCCTTTATACCGATTACAACACCACATATCAGGACGTAGACACAGAGGGAATTCGTCACATTCTCTCCCAGGTGCAATCAGAAAAGCCAGATATTGTCATTGCCTTGCTCCATTGGGGCAGCGAGTACGACAGCTCTGTGAGCAAAACCCAGGAGGAAATTCGGGATCTGATGCTGCAAGGTGGGGTGGATGTGATTTTGGGTACTCATTCTCATTTGGTGGGACCCTTGGAAATGACTACGGCCCAAGGTGAGACCATGCTCACGGCCTATAGTTTGGGGAACCTCTTGTCCACCGGGGAAGAGTCTGAAGACAGCCAGGGTTTGGTTTTAAAGCTGGAATTTACAAAAAAGGGAGATCAAACCGAGCTCACTGGCTATCACTACGACCCAATCTATTTGGCGGGAAATGGAAGAACAGGGGTTGGAGCATTTGAGATTTTAAATATCCGGGATGAGATATCCCTGTATGAATCCCAGTACGTAGGGCGGGTTTCCCAGGAGGTCTATGAAGCCTTAAAGCAATCCTTGGAGCAGGTGGAGGTGTCTGTTAAAGCCCGGGAAGAAGAACCTTGAGTGAAAAATGCGCCTGTTGCAAAAGTGGTGGAGCTTTTACCACTTTTGCAACAGGCGTTTTTTGATTACTGGTTCTTCAGAAGATCCCGGATCTCCGCCAGGAGCTTTTCTTCATTAGAAGGCTCCGGGGGAGGGGCAGGCGCTTCTTCCTTTTTTTTATGTCCCATTTCCATCAGCTTGTTCAAAAATTTAACCAGCCAGAAAACCACCAGGGCCAAAATCAGAAAATTGATAACCGCAGAGAGAAAGCTGCCATAATTAAGTGTATTTGCCACAGGATTCCCCCCCTCGTCCAGCTTTTGGCCGAACCATTGGGGTAGGGTGATGTACCACTGAGAGAAATTTACACCGCCCAGGAACATGGAGACAATGGGCATAATCACATCGTCTGTGAGGGATTTGGTGATGGTAGAAAAACCGCCGCCAATGATGACACCTACTGCCATGGACAAGGCGTTGCCTTTGATGGCAAAGGCCTTGAACTCTTCAATCCAGCCTGGCTTTTTTAGTTTTTTCTTTTCTGCCATAATAATACATCCTTTCTCATGTTTTAATAACTACATTGAATATATTTTTGTTCCCACTGATCGTCGAATAATCTGGCGCTGCGGGACATGGGGCAGCCCTGAAACAGGTCGCTGGCCAGCTCTGTCATGGGTTCCCGCAGCTCCAATGGCTCCAGATAGAACTCCGGAATGCCTTCTGTCCCCACCTGTGCCCCCAGAAGGGCGCCAGTCACTGCACCTAGGGCGGAGCTCAGTCCGGAATGATTCACTGCCGCCACAATGCCCCGGTCATAGTCTCCGGGATATTTTAAGCAAACATAGCAGGCGCAGGCTAAAATGGAGGAGGCGTCCGTAGGTCTCTGCTGAGAGAGGGTTTCCCCAGGGGCTGCAGCCGTGTCAGCTGCAGCTTCGGCCCAATCCAGACTGTTTTCTATGATGTGAACTTGAGAAAACCGGCCTTCGAACTGCCGGATCATGGCCGTCCTGGTTTTTTTCAATATGGAGCGGAAGCTCTCCGGCTTTCCGTAGACAATCCGGCTCAAAAGGTCTGTGAGATAAGCCGCAGGGAGAAAGCCCAGGGGATCTCCATGGGTCAAGGCGGCAGATTCTGCACCCAGCAGGCTGATTTCAAAGGGTGGCGTTTCCTGTGGGCTGAGAAACAGCCCAATGGGCGCACACCGGGCCAGGCCGTTGGGGCCCCGGGAGCGGTTGACCGGCTCGTCTATGGTTCCGGCGTGGGGACGCTCCAGGGCATACAGGACAGCAGGCTCCGGATTGCGGCGGCTGTACAGCTCCTCCAGGGAGCATAGCCAGGAATAGCATTTTCCCCGGTTTTTCCAGCTGCCGTAGTGTTGGGTTTTGCTCCAATCCCTGTAAGCTGCCTCCAGATACTGCACATAGGGCGCCATGACGCCACGGGTAGCTCCCCGGGTGGCGCCAAAAAGCAGGCCGTTGGCGGTAAACATGGAAAGCTGGGTGTGACTGGAAATGGTGGCAAACCCGTTGACTGTGTCATAGCCCTGAATTCCCCCCGGGCCGTATTTCTCCCGAATGTCCGCCAAGGTCAGATCCTCCACACAGAAGCCCAGGGCGTCTCCTGCGGCTGCGCCCAGAAGGCAGCCATAAATTTGGTCTTGCTTACGTACCATAAGCGCTCCTCACTCTTGTGGATGTTGTTCCAAATAGATCAGTAAGACGGCAATGTCCGCCGGACTGACGCCGGAAATTCGCCCCGCCTGGCCGATGGAGACCGGGCGAATTTCCGAGAGCTTTTGCCGGGCCTCCAGCCGCAGACCGCTTAGGGTGTGGTAATCCAGATCCGGGGGCAAAAGCCGGGTCTCTTCCCGCTTAAACTCCTCCACCTGGCGCTTCTGCCGGGCCAGATAGCCGGCGTATTTCAACTGAATTTCCACTTGTTCCCGGACGGCAGGGGAGAGGGCCGGACGGTCCGGATCAACAGGTGCAATGTCATCATAGTGTAGCTGGGGCCTGCGAAGCAAATCTGCCAGACGGGCTGAGCCTTTGACGGCGGCAGTTCCCGCCTGCTCCAGAAGCTGCCGGAGCACAGGGGATTCTGCCACGCCGGTTGATTCCAGCCGGTGGATTTCCCGGTGCACCTGGCGGTATTTCTCCTCTACCTCCTGGAGCCGCGTCTGGGAGATGAGGCCCACCTGAAAGCCCACAGGAGTTAACCGCTGGTCTGCATTGTCCTGGCGGTGGAGTAGCCGGTATTCTGAGCGGCTGGTCATGATTCGGTAGGGTTCGTTGGTGCCTTTGGTTACCAAGTCGTCAATGAGGGTGCCAATGTAACACATGTCCCGGGTGAGCACCATGGGAGGCTTTCCCAGAATCTTAAGGGCGGCGTTGACCCCGGCTACCAAACCCTGCACAGCTGCCTCTTCGTATCCGGAGGTGCCGTTAAACTGTCCCGCTCCATAAAGTCCCGGAAGGGTTTTGCACTCCAATGTGGGGAGCAGACAGGTGGGGTCGATGCAGTCATATTCAATGGCATAGGCCGGGCGCATCAGCTTGGCCTGTTCCAATCCGGCAATGGTGTGGAGCATCTCCACCTGCACCTCCTCTGGCAGGCTGGAGGAAAGGCCTTGGAGATACAGCTCTTCGGTGTGCAGTCCACAGGGCTCTACAAAAATCTGATGCCGGGGCTTATCCGGAAAGCGGACAAGTTTGGTCTCGATGCTGGGGCAGTAGCGGGGACCGACGCCTTGAATGGTACCGTCAAACAGAGGGCTTTTGTCCAAGTTGGCCCGGATAACCTCATGGGTTTTTTCGTTGGTGTAGGTGAGGTAGCATACAGCCCGGTTGTTAACTTCTCCAGTGGTGGAGAAGGAAAAGGGTTCCGGCACGTCATCTCCCGGTTGAAGCTCCATTTTCGAGAAGTCCACACTCCGCCGGTTGATGCGTGGAGGCGTCCCGGTTTTGAACCGGCGCATGGGCAGGCCCATGGCCTTGAGACAATCCGACAGCCCAATGGAAGGATGCATCCCGTCAGGACCGGAGGATATGACGCAGCTGCCGGTGATGGTGGTGCTGTCCAAATAGGTACCAGTGGCCAGAATGATGGCTTTGGCTTCGTAGTATGCTCCCAGCTGGGTCTGAAGGCCGGTGACGATCCCATTTGTTACCAGGAGCTCTGTAACCATAGCCTGCTTCAGATCTAAGTTGTCCTGAAGCTCCAGGACATGCTTCATGTACTGCTGGTAAAGCCTGCGGTCTGCCTGGGCCCGAAGAGAATGGACGGCGGGACCCTTTCCCCGGTTCAGCATCCGGTATTGGATGCAGCAGGCGTCAGCTGCCCGGCCCATCTCTCCGCCCAGGGCGTCCAGCTCCCGGACCAAGTGACCCTTCCCTGTGCCGCCAATGGCGGGGTTGCAGGGCATATTTCCAATGGCGTCTAAATTAATGGTAAAGAGGACAGTCTTCATTCCCAATCGGGCAGCAGCCAAAGCTGCTTCAATGCCGGCATGTCCAGCGCCCACGACTGCCACGTCATAAGTTCCGGCACAGTAGCTCAATCTGGTTCCTCCCTCCTGTGTCGGCTGTGTGATCCAAAGGGACCACATCTGTCGATTTCATATTATACCAAATCAAAAGGCCAAAAACAAGGGCAGGATATGGAAAACGGGAATGGCTGCTGGAGACACTTTCAGATTTCGGCTCCCACCTGGAGGTTCTCATGGAATTGGAGCCCTGGGAGTATTTGGCCTTCCGGCTGCTGGGCAATCCGGCCCGGTTTAAGATGCTTCGCGCTCTGAAACAGACACCAATGACCTCCAGAGAAATGGCAAAGGACCTGGAACTTCACCTGGGCGCCGTGTCCCGGGATGTGAGCAATATGCAGGATGCAGGGCTTCTCAACATCGAGTTTTACAACGGGCGCCGACGGTACATCGTCAATGAGCAGTCTCTGCAAATTCTAGCCCGCCATATCCTGGATCTTTGCCAGGAGTCGGGGGAACAGACATAAGGAATGGACCTGCTACAGATTTTCATTCTCTGTAACAGGCCCATTCCCTAAGGGGACAGCTTTATGGAAACGACGGCCATCGGCACGCTACAGCTTACCGATGACGCCAAAGGGGCCTGCTGCAAACGGTGACGTTGGCAGCAGGCCCCTGCATATGAAATTGGGAAAAACCGTGGATTAATACATGCCACCCTGGGCAGCGGCAGCCGCGTTGGCGGCGGCGTCTGCGGCGGGATCGGGCTTATCCACCACCAGAGACTCGGTGGTGAGGACGCAAGCGCCGATGGAAGCGGCATTCTCCAGAGCGGAACGAGTCACCTTGGTGGGATCAACGATACCGGCGGGGATCATGTCTACAAATTCTTCGGTGTAAGCGTTGTAGCCGTAGCCCACCTTGCCGGAGCTCTGGATCTTCTCGAAGACCACCGAGCCGTCCACACCGGCGTTCTCTGCGATCTGGCGAACGGGAGCCTGGAGCACCTTGGCGATGATCTGAGCGCCGGTCTTCTCGTCACCGGTGAGTTCAGCGACCAGCTTTTCCACAGCAGGAATGGCGTTGACATAGGCCGTACCGCCGCCGGCCACGATGCCCTCTTCCACAGCGGCTCTGGTGGCGTTCAGGGCGTCCTCCACGCGAAGCTTCTGCTCCTTCATGGCGACTTCTGTCTGGGCGCCCACCCGAATGACGGCTACGCCGCCGGACAGCTTGGCCAGGCGCTCCTGGAGCTTCTCCCGGTCGTAGTCGGAGGTGGTGACGCCGATGGCGGCGCGGATCTCATTGGTACGGTCCTGGATAGCGGAAGCTTCGCCGTTGCCGTCCACGATGGTGGTGGTGTCCTTGGTCACCTTCACCTGGCGGGCAGTGCCCAGGTCGGCGATGTCGGTCTCGGTCAGCTCCATGTTCAGCTCGCTGGAGATGACGGTGCCACCGGTGAGAATGGCGATATCCCGGAGCATTTCCTTCCGGCGGTCGCCGAAGCCGGGGGCCTTGACACAGACGCAGTTAAAGTTGCCGCGGAGCCGGTTCACCAGCAGGGTGGCCAGAGCGTCGCCTTCCACATCCTCGGCGATGATGATCATCTTCCGGCCGGTCTTGACTACCTTCTCCAGCACAGGCAGGATTTCCTGGATGGAGGAGATCTTCTTATCGGTGATGAGGATATACGGATCGTCCAGAACGGCTTCCATCTTGTCGGTGTCGGTGACCATGTAGGGGGAGATGTAGCCCCGGTCAAACTGCATGCCTTCCACGACCTCCAGGCCGGTCTCGGCAGTCTTGGACTCTTCAATGGTGATGACGCCGTCGGTGCCCACCTTCTCCATGGCTTCGGCAATCAGCTTGCCCACAGCCTCGTCGCCGGAGGACACGGTACCAACCCGGGCGATGTCGTCAGAGCCATTGACGGTCTGGGAGTTGGCCTTAATGGCTTCCACTGCAGCGGACACAGCCTTCTCAATGCCCTTGCGCATGACCATGGGGTTAGCTCCGGCGGTCACATTCTTGAGGCCCTCGCGGACAATGGACTGAGCCAGCAGGGTGGCGGTGGTGGTGCCGTCGCCGGCCACATCGTTGGTCTTGGTGGCCACTTCCCGCACCAGCTGTGCGCCCATGTTTTCAAAGGCGTCTTCCAGCTCCACATCCTTGGCGATGGTCACGCCGTCATTGGTGATGAGGGGAGCGCCGTACTTCTTGCCCAGAACCACGTTCCGGCCCTTGGGGCCCAGGGTTACCTTTACGGTATTGGCCAGCTGGTCAATGCCCTTCTGCAAACTCTTGCGAGCTTCCTCGCCATAAACAATCATCTTAGCCATAATGCAAAACCTCCAAAATTATTCCACAATTGCCAGAATGTCAGACTGCTTCACAATGGTGTAGTCCTTACCGTCCAGCTTGATTTCCGTCCCGGTGTATTTGCCGACCACAACCTTATCGCCGGCCTTGACTACCATTTCGGTCTCCTTGTCCCCAGGGCCCACAGCCACAACCTCGGAAATGACAGGCTTTTCTTTATTGGCGGTGGAGAGGATGATGCCGGAAGCGGTGGTTTCTTCCGCCTCAGTGGGTTTCAGCAGTACGCGATCTGCCATGGGAGTGAGTTTCATAATTGATTACCTCCAAAAGTATTGAATTGCGGCGGGGGAAAATCCGGGCCGCTGTGGTATATAAAACTTGTCGGGTTAGCACTCTTTTCTCTTGAGTGCTAACGCCCATATCATAGCGCAACCATAGGGAAAAAGCAAGAGGAAATTCCACGTTTTTCCGTTAAAATTTTATGAACATGCTGCCAGCCCTGGTAGTATTCCCGGCATAGAGCTGGAAAATACACCCAGAACTGGCAGCAGCTGCGCCACCAAGGCGCTTTATACAGATGCGTACACCTTGGAAGGGACTTTCCAAGTGAGAGCCTTGGGGTAGAAAAAGCGGATATTTTCCTTTGCCACTCCGATTTGGACCTGTTGCGCCCAGCGGAGCTCCCCATCCAGATTGATTTCTGCAGGGGCGGAACATTGGACTTCCAAGTGGCGGGTACGTACGTGACGAATGAGTTCCGGATAATTGGCATACAGGCCGCGTTTGTACTTGCCGATGATGGTGGCCACCTGGAGCCGGGACACAGGCTGGACCAGGAGCACATCCAGGAGCCCGTCACAGGGGTCCGCGTCCGGCGCAGGGTGGAATCCGCTGCCATACCAGCGGCCGTTGCCGGCAAAAATCAGGGTGAACTCTCCCTCCAATACTTCTCCGTTCAATGCGATGCGGTAGGGCCGGTGGACGCCCTTGATGATGTTGGCCAAAGCGGAAAGCCCATAGGCGCCGGGGCCTGTGACCAGGGGGAAGTGCTTATACCGGGAGGCCTCTGTGCCAATGCGGGCATCCAAGCCCATGGAGCAGACATTTAAAGCATAGTCGCCGTTACAGGAAATCAGGTTAAACTCCGCTTCTGCCGGGTCCAACAGAGCTTCCAGATTGGAAAAAGGAGCAGTGTCGTTGAAAATCTTGATGAAATCGTTCCCAGATCCGCCGGGAAAATGGGTGACGGACACGTTGGGAAAGCCTACGACACCGTTGACAACCTCGTTCAAGGTCCCGTCCCCGCCGCAGGCATAGATGCGCAGCGCTTCCCCGGATGCTGCAGCCTGCCTGGACCAGGAGGTGAGATCCCCAGGCTGCCGGGAGACCAAAATCTCGTAGTTCAGATCCTTGCAGGCGGTGGCAATCCGGGCCTGGTATTCCCGGGTCCGGTCTTTTTTACCTGCGGCGGGATTGACAAGGAAGAGGTGCCTCATTTTCGTCTGCCCCCCAGGTACATGTAGTATTCGCACTGGATCATGCCGTTGTACAGCTTCCGGCGCTTGTCTGCCCGGCGGCCGAAATGGTGTTCAAACTCCGGCTCTGAGGAAATGATATATTTCTTCCATCCGTCTGCAAACTTCAGGTGCCGGCCCAGCTGCTGCACCAGGGCCTGGGCCTGGCGCTGCTCCAACATCCGCTGACCATAGGGGGGATTGCATACCAAGATTCCCTCCTGCGCCGGAAGGCTCGCTTTGGTGGCGTCGGCGTCCCGGAACTGGATGAGCCGGCCCACACCGGCTTTTCTGGCATTGGCCATGGAGAGGCTGACGCATTTGGGATCGTTGTCTGAGCCCAGAATGCGGTAATCCCCCTGATATTCCCGCTCCGGGGCTTCCCGCCGGAGGCGGGGGAAGAGGGTCCCGTCTATCCAAGCAAACCGTTCCACAGCAAACCCCCGGGTGAGGCCCGGCGCCCGGTTTTTGGCGATGAGGGCAGCTTCAATGGGGATGGTGCCGGAGCCGCAGAAGGGGTCCCAGAAAAAGTCCCGGCCCCGGTATCTGGTCAGCTGGACCATCCCGGCGGCCAGGGTTTCCCGCAGGGGAGCATCGTTGCCCACAGCCCGGTAGCCCCGCTTGTGCAGTCCCGGGCCGGTGGTATCCAGAAACAGTTCAAATTCATCGTGCATCAGGGAAAACTGCAGCTGATACAATTCCCCGGTCTCCGGCAGCCAGGTGACACCGTATTTTGCTCCCAGGCGCTTTGCTGCAGCCCGCTTCACAATGGCCTGGCAGTCCGGTACAGAGTGAAGCTGGCTGTTTAGGCTGTGCCCTTTTACAGGGAATTTTCCATCACGGGGGATGACCTCTTCCAGAGGTGTGGTGGCCACGATTTGAAACAGCTCCTCAAAGGAGCGGGCCGGCCCTTTTGCCAGGCGCAAAAGCACCCGCTCTCCGGTCCGTAGCCACAAGTTGGCCATGGCCATGGCCTCCTGACCGCCCTGAAACAGGACCCGGCCATTTTCCGCCTGGACGGAGTCCAGGCCCAGTCGCCGCAGCTCTTCCGCAGCCAACCCCTCCAGTCCGAAGAGGCAGGGCACTACAAATGTCATGACTTCCATATTCTTCTCCTGTCTATTTTATGATCAGATGGTTGACTGTTTGGGAGGGAGCCGAGACCAGCGCCTATCCAGCATCCAGGAGCCCACCAAAAGCAGGGCCCAGCCCACAACTGGCAGAATCATCCAGGAGCAGGAGGGCAGAGGCACAGACACCAGAAGTAGCAGATACAGAGCCGCCTCATAAAGTAGCTGATTGCCCCGCCACAGAAGCAGCCATATGATGAGCATTCCCAGGGACAGGCACAGTACACACAGTGCGTGGGTCCGCAGCCGCCGCAGGCTGCGCCGGTTCCCCATGTGCCAAATCAGGAAGAACCGGCCTGCCAGAATGGCAAAAAACAGACCGGAGACCAGGTTGCCCAAGGTTGTCCCCAAAAAGGAAAGTCCCTGGGCGATGCAGATGCCATCGATGACGCAAATGCCATAAACCAGCCACTGGAGGGACAAAAGAACCCAATTCCATTTTTTCAATTGCATCAACTCCTTGCTTCCAAGGATATACCAACAGAGCCGGAATTACAAGGGGATGAGAAAAAATTTCCCGGCGCCGTTCCCTTTCCTTGCCCCGTGTGTTATAATGGTTCTGTTTCTCACAACTGGGAAAGATCTTGCTGCCCCGGCAGCAAAAGGATGGATGAAGACAATGAAAGATCAAAAATTTGGCCCGCTTCCGGTGCTTTTGCTAACCCTTGCAGGTGGGATTGTGGGGTTTTTCCTGCGCCTTAGGATGCTGGCGGTGGGATATGACGCCCAGGGCGTGCAGATTCCCGGCAGTTGGCCCTTTGTGGCCCTTTGGATTCTCTCCGGGGTCGTGGTGCTTGGCCTGGTTTTGATATGCCTTGGTATGGGAAACCGCGCCGGGCTGGAGGAGAATTTTAAGGCCGCTTCGGCGCCGGGTGTCTGTATGATGCTCTCGGCAGCAGCCCTCTTTGTCTGCGCCCTGGTGCAGCTGCTGGACAAGCCGGATCTGTTTACCACCCTGGTTTCTATCCTGGGGTTGGGCGGCGCCTCAGCTTTGGCTTACAGCGGGTATTTGCGCCTCTCTGGTAAGGCTTCGGGGCCTGCCGGGATGCTGGTGTGCCTGTATTTGGCAGCGCTGCTCATTTGCCGGTTCCGGGGATGGAGCGCCGATCCCCTGTTGGGGGATTACTGTTTTGAGCTTTTGGCGGTTGTGGCTTCTATGGTGGCTGCCTACCAGTTGGCCGGATTCCCCTTGGGGAAGGGACGGAGGCGGGCTTCCATCTTCTGCTCCATGGCGGCGGTGTTTTTCAGCTGCATTTCTTTGGCAGATTCCGGATGGACCAACCGGCTCTTCTTTGCCGCCATGATTTTGTGGCAGCTGACTGGCTGCTGCTCTCTGGCAAAGCCGGCGCCCCGACGGAGAAAGCTGGGCGGTGGTTTTGAGGAAGCCCAGGAGACGGAAAACGGGGAGGACGCTACTTGAAGACCGTCGCCATCTACACAGACGGAGCCTGCTCCGGCAACCCAGGCCCTGGCGGCTGGGGGGCGATTCTGGAATACAACGGACATGAACGTACCCTTTCCGGCGGTGCGCCGGAAACCACCAACAACCGAATGGAGCTTACGGCTGTGATTGAGGCACTGAAGAAGCTGAAAGAGCCCTGTGTGGTGGAACTGTATTCCGACTCCAAGTATGTCATTGACGCCTTGGAAAAGGGCTGGGTATGGGGTTGGAAGAAGCGGGGCTGGATCAAATCAGACAAAAAGCCCGCACTGAACGTAGACCTCTGGGAAACGCTCCTGCCTTTGCTCCAGACTCATCAGGTCCACTATCATTGGGTCAAGGGACACAGCACCAATTCCCGCAACAACCGCTGCGACCAAATGGCAGTGGCAGAATCCCAAAAGTACAAAGACTGAGAAAATAGGCGGCCTGCTGGTGGAAGCGCGAAATCAGTGGCGTCTATAGTCTTATGAAAGATTAGGAGGAATCCATGACATATCAGGCAATTTTATTTGACCTGGACGGCACGCTGCTGCCCATGGATCTTGACCAATTCACCGAGGGGTACTTCCATCTTTTGGCCCAGACGGCTGCCCCGTATGGCTATCGGGAAGAGACGCTGGTTCCGGCCCTGTGGAAGGGTGTGGGAGCGATGGTGAAAAATCAGGGCAACCGCTCCAATTGCGAGGCCTTTTGGGAGACCTTCGCCCAGGTGCTGGGGCCTCAGGTGTATGACCACATTCCAATTTTTGACGCCTTTTATGCGACGGAGTTTCAGAAGGCCCGGTCCTTTACCGGCCCCAATCCCAGAGCTTCCCAGGCAGTGGCATTGGCCCGGAGGAAGGCAGAGCGGGTGATTCTGGCCACGAATCCTCTGTTCCCACCGGCAGGCGTCCGGACCCGGCTGAGCTGGGTGGGGCTCCGGCCGGAGGACTTCGACTGGGTCACCGATTATGAAAATTCCAGTGCCTGTAAGCCAAATCCCGCCTATTATTGGGAAATCCTGAACAGAATGCATTTAGAGCCCAGCTGCTGTCTCATGGTGGGAAACGATGTGCAGGAGGATGTGGAAGCCGCTGGGGCCGCAGGCTTGGAGACCTTTCTGGTGACGGATTGCCTCATCAACCGGGGCGGAATGCCCGGTTGTGCACAGGGAGATTTTACAGCGCTGTTGCAATTCTTGGAAGAGCTGTAAACGGACAAAAACACCGCCGTACTGGCTTTCGGAGCCGGTACGGCGATGTTTTTTGTCTATGCTTTCTGGAAAAGACGTTGATCCAGCTTCCGCGCGGTCACGGCGTAATACAAGATGGTACCCAAAACCAGCAAAACGGCGGCCTCCCCCAGGAATACGTACAGGGCGTTCAAACCAAACAGAGGCCAGATAAAGCCGTTTTCGCCCAGATATACGGCCAACTCCCAGCCAACCAGGGGGGCATTCCAGAGAGCGGGCATCAAAAGGCCCAGGAAGGGACACTTGGCGAGGCGTACCTTCCGCAACCCCCACATGGAGGCGGTGGCCAGAAGGGTGGCCAGACTCCCCACCAGCCAGTCCAGGGGCAGGGCCTGGGCCCAGCTGACGTTATACAGCAGACAGCCCAAGGTGAGGCCGGGAATGGCCGCCGGTGTGAAGAAGGCAAAGATGCACAGGGCTTCAGACAGGCGCATCTGAATGGCCATGGTGGTGGAGCCGGGCCACAGCAGATTCTGCGCATAGGTGAGGACCACATACAGCGCCGCCAGGACGCCCCCATGGACCAGAAACTTGATGTTTTTTGACATTGGTGTTACCTCCAAAACATGGGATGGGCAGACGAGACCCATCCCAACAAAAAATGGGCGCAATGCGCCCACCTTCACCCTCCGGCAAACCCGGCGGGAAATCCGTAGTTTTGTTTACAGACAGGATGGTCACGAACTGTCTCTTATGAATTTAGGGACATTATACAGGAAAGCAGACGGGAGGTCAAGAGGTAGGTGGATCCACTCATGCGAAAATAAAAGGTACCCGACTGGTGGGATGCAGCGGCGTATGTATGAAAAATTTTCCTGGCATAGAGCTTCCACCGCTTCGCACAATACCACGGAGGTGGTTTTACATGAGACGGCGGTTTTTTATTATGATTTTGATTCTGGCGCTTCTGGTGGGTCCGGTCCATGGAGCGGAGGATTACATCAAATGGGTGGACTTTAACGTCTCCTATGAAGCCATGGATAAGGCTTTGGCTCTGGATATCCGGTCCCAGGAGCAGGATATGCCTGTGAGCTGGATTGATCTGCTGGCTTTGGCTGCCTGCCGGACCGGGGGGAAGGTGACGGGAAAACCTGTGGAACAGGCCTATCAGGATTTGCAGACCGGTCAGAGCCCTCAGGAGCTTTTGGGAGAGCTGTTCAAATATTATTCCTATTACCACCAGGCCTATGATGCGGCCCTGGGGGGGCTTGTGGGAAATTATGCCATTTTGGTGGAGGACGACCGGGGGGAGAAGATTTGGAAAGCCTCCTACGGGCTCAAGGCCTTTTCGCCCATTGCCGCCGGCTACGGCTACAGCCATTGTGACGACTTCGGCGTAGGGCGAAGCTATGGCTTTGCCCGGAAGCATCTGGGCAATGACCTGATGGGTGCCTTGGGGACACCCATTGTGGCCGTAGAGGCGGGGACCGTGGAGGCCATGGGCTGGAATCAGTATGGCGGCTGGCGGGTGGGAATCCGTTCTCTGGACCACCGGCGGTACTATTACTATGCCCACCTGCAAAAGGACACGCCATTCGCCCCGGGTTTGCAGGAGGGAGATCTGGTCCAGGCTGGGCAGGTCATCGGCTTTATGGGACGCACGGGGTATTCCACACATGAAAACGTCAATAACATAGAGACGGTTCACCTGCATTTCGGTCTGGAGCTGATCTTTGATGAGAGTCAGAAGGAATGCAACAGCGAGATTTGGATTGACGTGTACCAGATCGTCCGGCTACTGAGCCGTCACCGGAGCAGCGTCGTCAAAGCCGCGGACGGAACCTGGCAGCGGGTTTATGCTTACCGGGACCTGGATGCTGAAGATTGGGAGTGCCCTCAGGGCTCATAAACTGTCCCCACAAAGAGGGGCAGACCATCTTCGCCTGTTATGACAAAGAGGAAGGGCCGGTCTAAGGTAAAGTCCACCTCTTCTTCCGGGGGCATGCCCGCTCCCTCTACGGCCAGGACGGTGTAGCTGGCTGCTGTGCAGCCTTCTTCATCCACCATCACCCGGGCGGCATGGTTGGCTTGGCTGATATAAAGTTCTTCCGTCTGGGTAGTGGTGGGGGTAAAGTCGGAAACATGGCTGTCAAATACATCGGTGACGCCCAGACTTTGCAGGCCCTGACTCAAATCCAGATCGGAGGCCACATCAAATTTTGGCATGCGTAGGTGCACCGTCAGGTACTGGCTGTCCTCCCAGGTGTCCTGGGTGAGAAGAAAGCGGACAGCTTCCCCACTGGAGAGGAGGTCCTCCGGTGTGCTACCCGCATCCGGAAGCAGCAGCCACATGCCGCCCCCTCCCTCCAGGGGCTGGTAGACTGCGGAGAAGGCTTCTCCCCGGCAGTACCGTTGGGTGCTGCTGCTTTTCATAAAGTCACAGGTGATATCCTGGGACAGCCCGTGAAAGAGACCGGGTTCTGTGGCGGAAGGGGAGAATTCTGAGGCCCATTTGGCCCGGAAGTATACCGTCGTGGCCAGGGCAAGAACCGTTTCGGCACTCAGCTCCAGTCCCTCCGCCTGCTCCTGAAGAAGCCCACCGGTCTGCTCGTTGATCCAACTCCGCAGGGCCTGGTTGGTCTCCTTTGATCCCATTTTTCCCTGATAGGTGGAGGCATAATAGGTTTTGGACAGGGTGTCCAAGGTGCTTTGGACGAAGGTTACGTCTTGATTCAGCCATAACGAAGAAGCCAGAATGCAGGTGGTGGCCCCATCGTTCACATAGTGGGACTGCCACAGGGCCGTGGCCCGGGTTCGCAGGGTCTCCAGGTCCGGTACATCCAGCAGGTCCAGTACCTGCTGGCGGCTATTGCCGTCTGTGAGCTCGGCCAGCATGGCCAGCGCCATGTAGAGGCTGAGGGGAGAGTATACCCGGTTTTCTTCGGTTTGCCCTGCCAGAAACTGGGGGATGGTGGAGGAGAGGAAGGAGCCCAGAGTCTGGTTGCATTGTTTGCTCCATTCCCTCCGCGCCGCCTGGTCCTGATACCAAGCCTCATAGGAGGCCCCAGCGGCATCGGACGACTCGTCCGGATAGGGTGCAGATGCCGGATATTCCGCCTGGCTGACCGCCTGCACCGTGGGGACCAGAGGGCTTCCACCAGGCCATAACACAACGCCCAGGACGATGGCGGCCACAGCTGCCGCTGCAGTCAGGCCCAGCCAAAGGGGCCGGCGGCGCTTTTTCTGGATTTTAGCGGCTTCCACAATGTGCCGGTCGCTGATTTCCTCCATGGCTTTTGTCCATATTTCGTATTTCATCATACTGCTCCTTCCTGTTCCAGATATTGCTTGAGTCGACTGCGGATGCGGTGCAGCTGCACGGAGACATGGTTTTCCGTTATGCCCATTTGCCTGGCAATCCACGAGACAGAGTCGGAAAACCAATACCGCCGGAGAAACATCACCCGGCTTTTCCTGTCCAGGGTGTCCAGAAAGCAGTCCAGCGTCTGACCCAGTGCCTGCGCCGACCAGGTCTCCTCGGCGGAGGGAGCGGCCAGGCAGCCCTCCAGCTCTACCAGGGGGAGATTCCGGCTTTCATCCCGCCTTTGGGCGTGATTATGGCGGTAGCGGTTCAGGGATACATTCCGGGCAACCCGGCAGACAAAGGCCAGCAGGGGATTGGGCCGGTGGGGCGGGATGGCGTTCCATAGGCCCAGGTATGTATCGTTGACACACTCCTCCGCGTCCTGGGGGTTTTCCAGGATATTTCGGGAAATCTGAAAAATCAGCCCCTGGTATTTGGCGGCCGTTTCCGGGATGGCCTGTTCTGAACGCTGGAAAAACAGGTCCACAATCTCTGCATCTTCCACGGCAGTACCTCCTTTCTCCTACTGATCAACTACCGATTGGAGCTGGCATCTTACAGGATATTCAAAAATTTTTTGTTTTGGCATGAAAAAGCTGCTGCAAGCCGGACCGGTCAGATCTGCCCACGGAACCCTGCATGAAGTGGAAACCTTCACAGGGGACATCAAGGGAGTTCTGATTCGCTCACGATTTGCAGCAGCGTTGCTATGCTCCTTTAGCCGCAGTGACATGCACCTTCGTGACAAGCGGCGCAGTTTTCGGCAAACTTCTCCTTGTCGTAGGGGATGCCGTTGCGGTCGTAGTAGTCCTTGACAGCAGCCCGGACGGCCTCTTCAGCCAGGACGGAGCAGTGGAGCTTATGGGCAGGCAGCCCGTCCAGGGCCTCCACCACAGCCTTGTTGGACAGCTCCAGGGCTTCGGAAATGGGTTTGCCCTTGATCATCTCCGTGGCCATGGAGGAAGAGGCAATGGCGGAGCCACAGCCAAAGGTGTTGAATTTCACGTCCGTAATGACGTCATTTTCCACCTTGATATAGATCTTCATAATGTCGCCGCACTTGGCGTTGCCCACCTCGCCGACGCCGTCGGCGTCGTCCATTTTACCCAAGTTCCGGGGGTGGGTGAAGTGATCCATGACTTTTTCACTGTACAGCATAATCAATTTCTCCTTTCTCAATTGCCTCCCACACCGGGGAAATGGAACGCAGATAAGAAACCACCTGAGGAATCTCCTGGAGCATATAATCCACATCCTCCTGGGTGTTGGCTCCGCTGAGGGACAGGCGCAGAGAGCCATGGGCCACCTCATGAGGAAGTCCCAGGGCCAAAAGCACATGGCTGGGATCCAGAGAACCGGAGGTGCAGGCAGAGCCGGAGGAGGCTTCGATCCCCTTGGCATCCAGGAGCAGCAGGAGAGATTCACCCTCGATGCCTTGGAAGCAGACATTTACGTTGCCGGGGAGCCGGTGCTCCGTGTCGCCATTGACTATAGTGAGGGGAATTTGGCTGAGGCCTTCCAACAGCTGATCCCGAAGCTTGGACACCCGGGCGGCTGTCTCCTTCATGTTCTGGCAGGCCTCGGTGAAAGCGGCGGCCATGGCGGCGATGCCGGGAACATTCTCCGTCCCTGCCCGCTTGCTCCGCTCCTGGGCGCCACCTTCAATGAGGTTGGTGAGCCACACGCCGGTCCGGGCATACAGAGCGCCTACGCCCTTGGGGGCGCCGAATTTGTGGCCGGACAGGGAGAGCAGGTCGATGTGCATGGCCTGGACGTCAATGGGCAGGTGTCCGGCAGCCTGCACGGCGTCGGTATGGAACAGCACGCCGTGCTTCTGGCAGACTGTGCCGATTTCCGCAATGGGCTGAATGGTGCCCACTTCGTTATTGGCAAACATAATAGAGACCAGGCAGGTATCGGGCCGGATGGCAGCTTCCACCTGCTCCGCCGTCACCAGACCTTTGCGGCCCACGTCCAGAAGGGTCACCTGGAAGCCCTCCTTCTCCAGGCGCTTCAGGCTGTGGAGAACGGCGTGATGCTCAAAGGCGGTGGAGATGATGTGCATTTTCCCCTTCTTTTTCCCTAACATGGCGCCGGAGAGCAGAGCCTGATTGTCTGCCTCACTGCCGCCGGAGGTGAAGGTAATCTCCCGCTCCCGGGCGGCATTCAGGCATTTGGCTACATCCTGCCGGGCCTTCAAGAGTACTTCTGCGGCCTCCTGGCCGACGGTGTGCAGAGAGGAGGGGTTGCCCCAGGCCCGGTCCATGGTTTCCAGCAAAACCCGGCGGGCTGTGTCAGAAATCGGGGTGGTGGCTGCATTGTCTACATAAATGCGATTCATATGATCACCCTTTGTATAGTATAAATTGAGATTTATGTCAAAATCGGAAGAATCCCGATTGGATCTCCGTCAATCCGGAAACAGGGCGGTGGACAGGTACCGTTCCCCTCCGTCGGGGAGGATCACCGCCAGAGTTTTCCCCTGGCTTTCCGGACGGGCTGCCACCCGGGCCGCCGCCGCCACAGCTGCGCCGGAGGAGATACCCACCAGGAGGCCCTCCAGGCGGGCCAGATCCCGGACTGCTGTATAGGCCTCCTCCTCCGTCACCGGTACCACCTCGTCATACAGGCGGGTGTCCAGGACGCGGGGAATGAAATTGGCGCCGATACCCTGAATGCCGTGAGGGCCGGGTGCTCCGCCCTCCAGGAGGGGAGAGGCAGCAGGTTCCACAGCGACCAGTTTAATTTTATAATTTTGCTGCTTCAGATACCGGCCCGCGCCAGTGATGGTGCCGCCGGTGCCCACACCGCCCACCAAAATGTCCAGCCGTCCGCCTGTATCTGCCCAAAGCTCCGGGCCGGTGGTGCGAAAATGGGCTCTGGGATTGCAGGGATTTTCAAACTGACCGGCGATCCAAGCGCCGGGGATTTCCTTTTGCAGTTGACGGGCCTTCTCCACCGCCCCGGCCATTCCCGCGGAACCCGGTGTAAGAACCAGCTCTGCGCCGTATGCCCGGATCAGCTTCCGGCGCTCCGGGCTCATGGTCTCTGGCATGATGATGATGACCCGATAGCCTCTGGCTGCGCCGAAGGCGGCAAGGCCGATGCCGGTGTTGCCGGAGGTGGGCTCCAGGATGGTGCCGCCGGGGGAGAGCAATCCGTCTTCTTCTGCCTGGCGGAGCATCTCCAGGGCTACCCGGTCCTTTACGCTACCGCCTGGATTCCGGCTCTCCAGCTTTCCTAGAATCTGCGCCCGCAAGCCGCGGTTGGCGGTAAACCGGCCCAGCCGCACCAGGGGCGTCCGGCCCACCAGTCCTTCTACCGATTGATAAATTGCCATGGTCTTTCCTCCTCAAGGGTCCCTCATCGCTTCTGAGGGCATTCTAGCACACAATTCCTACCAAGTCAATAGGAATTATAGGACTTCCCGATGTAGCAGCCCCTACTCAGTTCCCTGGAAATGGCGGAGAGGGGTAACCTGGTTTTGCCAGGCCTCTATTCGCCGCACTTGCAAACCGTTGTTTCCACTTGACCGGTCTTTGGCTGGGGGCAGGGCAAATCTTGAGGCAGCCGTCCCTGGAGCAGGTCTGCCAAAGACACCCGGCGCAGGTAGCTGTCGATCAGCTGATCCAGCTGCCGCCACATGGGATAGGTGATGCAGCGCTCCGATTTTTCACAGGCGCCGCCAGGCTCCAGACAGTACACCGGTGCCATACTACCCTCTGTAAGTTGCAGAATTTCTCCCACAGAGCAAGACTCCGGCGGACGGGTCAGGCGGTAACCGCCGCCCTTGCCCCGCAGACTCCGGACCAGACCGGCCCGGTTCAGCATGGCAACAATGCTCTCCAGGTATTTCATAGATATGTTCTGCCGCTGCGCTACCTCTCGAAGAGAGATGTATGCCTCCGGGTCCTGCTGGGCCAGATCCAGGCAGACGATTAGGGCATAGCGGCCCTTCGTGGATACCATCATTGTTCTCACCTCTTCCCATATAATACGATAGGATTACTAGGAATTCAAGACCGGCTTGCACTTAATATGCCCGCCGTGGTATACTATATGCACACTGAGCAGGGGAGGAATGGAAATGGATCAGGAAAATGCCTCGCGCCGGGGTTATCTCGAAGAGGATTTCCGGCTATTTCATCTGAAGGACGCCGTCATGGGACCGGTGGATTGGCATTACCACAGCTTTCACAAAATCCTGGTACTGCTTGCCGGGCGCGCCTCCTATGCCATTGAGGGCCAGAGCTATGCCCTGGAGCCGGGAGATGTGGTTTTGGTGCCCCGGGGCTCCATTCACCGGCCGGAGATTGCCCCCGGACAGGCCTATGAGCGGTACATTTTATACATTGCCCCGGAGTTTCTCCAGAAGGCCTCTACGGCGGAGACAGACTTGGGCAGTTGTTTCCGTCTGGCGGCGGAGAAATACAGCTATGTGCTCCGCCCAGACCGGGAGGTCCGGATTGTCCGGCTGCTGGAGACTCTGCGGGACTCCCAGGCGGCCCCAGGCTACGGCCAGGAGCTGCTGGACAAGGCCCTGGTGACCCAATTTCTGATTGCCGTCACCCGGGATCTGGAGGCGCGTCAGCTGCAATATGTGGCCTCCGCCTCCTGTGACGAAAAGATCGTCTCCATTCTCAAGTATCTGAATCTGCACCTGTCTGAGCGCCAGTCTATTGACAGCCTGTCCCGGCAGTTTTATATCAGCAAATACTACATGATGCGCCGGTTTAAGGCAGAAACCGGCTACACCATTCACGGGTATCTCACAGAGAAGCGGCTGCTCCTGGCTCGGGAGAGAATCAGGGCAGGGGAGGCCTTGGGCCAGGTCAGCGAGGCCTGCGGCTTCCAGGATTACTCCACCTTCTCCCGGGCCTACAAAAAGAGGTTTGGAGCCAGCCCCAACGCTCCGATCCCCGAGGCCCGGAGCCTGGTGCCTGCAGAACCCCTGGATTGAGCCTTATGGAGAGAAGAATGAGATCCGGCCCCTCCCGGGAGACTCTTCGCTGTGTCGCCGCCGGCACCATGTTCATCGACCATATAGGGGTAGCACTCTTTCCCGGTGTGCTGTGGCTTCGGTGCGTGGGGCGGCTGGCCTTTCCCATATTTGCCTTTTTCCTGGCAGAGGGGTTTCGCCTGACCCACAGCCGGAAGCGGTATCTCCAGCGCCTGGTTCTCTTTGCCCTCTTGGCTGAGCTTCCCTTTGACCGGATGACTGGCAAGCAATGGGTGGACTGGTCCGGACAAAATGTCCTTTGGACCCTGGCCCTGGGGTTGTGCGCCATGGCCTGTGTCCAGCGGGCGCCCCGGGAGCCGGGGTTGCCCTCATTGGCCTGGCTTTCTGCCGCAGCGGGATGCTGCCTGCTGGGAGAGCTGCTGAACACCGATTATGGAGCCTTCGGGGTGCTCCTGTGCCTGCTATTTTACTGCACCCACGGCCTGCGGAGGAGGTTCTGGATTTGCGGGGGGATGTTCCTGTGGATGTGCTACGCATTCCAGTTTGTCTTCCTTCCGGGAATTCCGGTACCTTTGGAGGCCCTGGGGATTTTGTCCTTCCCTCTGCTGGCGGTCTACCGGGGCCGCCGGAGCTCCCGGCGGCCCCTGGGTCGGTATGGGTTTTATTGGTTTTACCCTTTGCACATGCTGCTTTTAGCCCTCTTCAGTTAGGCAGAGAGCATGTCACTGACTGCAATGGCGCCCAAAAGGGAAAGCGGCAGACATATCCCGGCGGCAACTGCCCAAGGCCTGTATGTTCCCTGCTTCTGCCTGGTCCGGATGGCCTTCAGAAGGGAAAAATGAACCCGATGGGCCACAAGGGGAAAAAGGGGACCCTGATATAAGCAAGGACCTCTGATAAAACGTGCACGTTGCCATTGCCCCTTTCTGAAATGCCAACAGGTGCCAAATTATCCTTCCGACTCCCGGAAGAGGAAGGTGGCGACCTGCCCCCGGGTGCAGCTTCGATTGGGCATAAAATGGGTGGCATCAATCCCCAGGGTAATTCCCCTGGCAGCGGCCCACAACACGGCGTCATAGTAGAATCGGTCCTGCGTCACATCCACGAATGGATTTCTGCCGGATACAGCGGGGCAGCCTCCGGCGCGCCACAGGAAGGTTACCAGCTGCCCCCGGGTTACGACTCCCTCGGGGTTGAAGTGGGTGGCGTCCACGCCGGCGGTGATGCCTTGTTCTGCTGCCCACAACACCGCATCATAGTAATACCGCTTGGGGGTCACATCCAGGAAGGGGCACTGGGCCGATTCCGGGGCTGGGCATCCCTTGGCACGCCACAGGAAGGTCACTACCTGCCCCCGGGTGCAGGTTTGCTCCGGCATAAAGTGGGTACGGTCTATGCCGGAAGCAACCCCGGCATAGACAGCCCACAGGACCGGCGTATAGTAGTACCGTCCTTCTTCAACGTCCACAAAAGGGTTTGGCCAGGGACCAATGGATTCGGTCCGGTTTTCGTTGCACCGGGTGCAGACATAGGTCTTTACACCGGGTTTGGCCGGTGTGGGCGGTGTGGTCACCCTGCCTTTGTCCCAGCTGTGGCCTCTGGGGTTTACATAACAGTCCACATAGGAGTTTCCGCAGACAGAGCAGGTGTGGGTGGTGTAGCCCTCCTCGGTACAGGTGGGGGGTGTGACCAGTTCCCCATATTGGTGAGGTAAAGGAGAAATGGCTTGGGTTTCTCGGATGCCGCACCGGGTGCATGTATAGACGGTGGTGCCGGGACTGGTACAGGTGGGCTCCTGAGCCACGATGCCCTGATCGTAGGCATGCCCCAGAGGTGCTATGGTCTCCGGCTGACTGTGGCCGCAGCGGATACAGGCGCGCTCCTGCAATCCTGGATCTGTGCAGGTGGGTTCTTGCTTGCAGACTGCCGGTCCCAGGCTGTGGCCCAGGGCCGGGGTGTAGGTATCCCGATAGGAATGGCCGCAGAGGGTACAGGTGTAGGTGGTGTATCCCTCTTCTGTACAGCTTGGGGGCGTCACGTCAGCTTTGTAATCATGGGTGTGAGGGGCTGGGGTCCACTGAGCGTAGAGGGTATGGTCCCTGCCGATTGTCACCTGGGTATCCTCCGTCACCCGGAGCTTCGTCCCGCCTTGGTCCAGGTACCAGCCTGCAAAGGCGTAGTCCAGGCGAACCGGATCCGGCAGGGGACCATAGGATGCGCCATACGTGACGGACACCATGGAAGGGCTGACTGTGCCGCCGTTTGGGTCCAGAGTTACGGAAACGGACCCGTTCAGGCACTCCAGTCCACCGGTTTTGGGGTCCAGCCGGTAAAACACCGGCCCGCTTTTGGCGGTGCAGTACCACCAGACAGAGCCCTCCAATATTACCGGCTGACAATCGGACAATCTGCCGCTGCCATGGTAGATATTCCCCACCAGTTTTCCGGAACCATCCAGGAAGCCGAACTGCAGCTCCTCCTGGGCCTCCCAGAGCAGAAGCAGCCGGTCCTCCCCCAGTTTGACCAGATAGGGATTGGAGGCGCCTGCGGGCTGGCTGTCTTCAAAGGACGTTATCCAACGGAGTTCTGTGGCGGACTGGGTGAAATTTTGCGCCGGGGTGCTGGTGACAAAGATGTTCCGGACGCCACCGAAGGCGCTTTCCTCGTTCTGCGCCACGGAGCAGCCTGCAACCAGGTAGGCCGAGGAGGTTGCCGCCAACCCGCCCAGGCTAAGGCCCGTACGATTGTCTCCGGTTTCTCCGGAAATGGGGAGGACTTCCACCATATCCGCATAGCCGGAGAAGGTCTCCTCCCCGCCTGGCCGGGCGCAACGGGACAGCGCCACTGCCCGGGGATAGGCGTCTCCGTGGTCTGCTGCCAGGAGGGTGGTGCCCCGCAGTGCCAGAAACTGGTTGAAGGAGTGACTCACATATCCAAAGCCGAAACGGCTGACAGCGGTGTGCCGGTCCGTCACCTCCATGGTGGAAATCTGCACACAAAAGGTGAGGTTGGCCTGGTGGTTCAGTCCGTCGCTTGGATTCTGATACATTTTGTGACTGGTACGGATGTACAGCATATCTCCACACTGTACCATACAGAGACTCCCGGCGTGAAAGGGCGTTACCGTATTGGCCCCTGTCAGACGGGCGTCATCCAGCCGCCTCCAGTCCTTGGTATAACGGACCACCCGGATGACTTCCCTGCCATCGTCTTCCTCCGGGTTTTCCTGGCCAAAGACGAAGAAATTGTACTGGTCTCCAGAGTAAAAGCCGCCAAACAGAGGCAACTCTACCGCCAGGTCCTGCTGGGACAGAATTTGCCCCGTCTCGTTGTAGGATTCTACGGTGATCCGGTCCCCAGTGTATTCCACCCGCGTCATGAAGCTGCCATTGCCTGCCATCAGGTAGGAACGTACTGGCCGGGCGGTGTTTCCCTCATAGTTGTGATCTCCTGCGTTATCCGTCACCACCGGCGCAGGGCTGGAAGCTCCGGCGTGGCCAGAGGTGAGGCCACACAGCACAGCTGCGAGGATGAAAAAAGCAAAAAAACGTCTCATAATCGTCTGCCCTCTTTCCATACTTTGGTCTTTTCTGCCATTATACCGTTATATGAGACATTTTTCAAGAAGCTCTAAAACAAAAACCAGGACGGCAGCATTTCCTGTTTCCGTACTGGCGCGGGAGCGCTCTTGCCTCCGGGGGAAGGCAGGGCGCTTCCGTGCCAGTGATGGGTGCACTTGGACCCGAAAAGGGGATATGCTGCTGCCCTGAAACAAAAACAGGGGGTGGGCCTGCTACAAAAGAGGGCAAGTCAAAGTGATTGCCTTTTATAGCAGGTGCAACTCAGGCTGATTTGGACCATGTCATCCGTAATTCCGGTGTAGGAAAGTCACCACCTGGCCCCGGGTGCAGTTGTCCTCCGGCTTGAATTGCCCGGCCTCCATGCCGTTGGTAATCCCGCTTTGCACAGCCCAGAGGACGGCGCTGTAATAGAACCGATCCTCAGAAATGTCCTGGAAGGGGTTTTCCGTCTCTGCCGGCGGCTGCCCCATGGCGCGCCAGAGGAAGGTGACAACCTGCCCGCGTGTGACGGTTCCCTCCGGGTTAAAGAGGTTGCCGCTCACCCCGAGAGCAATTTCGTTTTCGTAGGCCCACAGGACCGCCTGATAGCAGTACTGATCGGGAACTACGTCCCCGAAGGGACATTCTGTCCCGGCAGGGGCCGGACAGCCGGCTGCCCGCCAGAGAAAGGTCACGACCTGGCCCCGGGTGCAGCTGTCATTGGGTTTGAAGTGGGTGGCATCTACTCCCAACGTAATGCCGTTTTCCACAGCCCAGAGTACAGGCGTGTAATAAAATTGGTCCGCCTTCACGTCCGCAAAGGGGCTGGGATCTGGGTCTGGCTCAGGATTGGGGTCCGGTGCGGGTGTTACCTGATCTGGCGAGAGGATATAGGACAGAGACTCTTGGATGGTGGTCTTGGAAAGCTGACCATCCCAGCGGATTTGGCACTTTCCTGTGAAGTTGCAGTCGGCATAGGTGACGGTGTCTCCGTCCACTGCTGTGACCCAAATGCTATGGGTGTCGTTCCGAAAGCGGATCACGTCTCCTGCCTGGAGCTGGTCCAGGTCATAGAACTCCGTCCAGTCTCTGGTGTTGGTGCCATAGTAATCATAGGCCAACTTTTTGACAAATCCTACGCATTGCCAGGCCCCTAGAAATGAGTTGCAGGTGCAATCTGCCTTCTGTGTACAATCCCGGCAGCCATAAGGGCGCTCACATTCATCGCAGGGGAACTGCGTGTATCCGTCTGGGTTCGGATCGGGGCTACCCACATGATTCCAGTACATTCCGTCCGGAAACTTCTCCTTCAACTGGTCCAGGGTGAGGCGTGTTTCTGCATGTTCCCTTTGGACTGAAACAGAAGAGCTGGTTTTCAGGGCGCTTTTTGGATTGGTGTAGCTGGTAATTTCACCGGTGGTGGTGTGGTACCGGTAGACGACATTCCCATCTGCCAGCATATAATCCACCAGCTCTGGCCCGGCCAGCCAGAAGCGGGACAGTCCCTCCCGGCGTAGCAGCGCACTGGAATGTCCGGTATCCAGATCCCGGTAAAAGATGGCTTCGTCAGCCAGATAATACAGGCGGCTGCCTGCCACTGCAAATCTGGAAATTTCCGCAACGGTCTCCGTCACCCGGTTCCATTGCCAGGTCTCCAAGTCCAGATAGGAGATGACAGATTTGCCGGATTCCCGGGTAAGTGCGAAGAGCCTCTGCCCGGCGGAGCAAATTTGCAGCACAGACGCTTCTGTGAGGTACACCCTGCCGGAGTGCTCCCGGCTCTCCCGATACAGGCGATTACCCTGCTCTTCGTCCATACCGTAGAGGTATTCCTCTACATATGCTTCCACATCGCTGTTGGCAAAGTATTCTGGTTTTTGATTGGCAGCTGCGGCATTCCCATGGGGAAGCAACGCGGCTGTGAGACAGAAGAGCAGTATCAGACTGGATATTCTTTGAAACATCATGTTCCTCCTTGGTGCTGTGTGTTGACGGCAGATCCGACATCCGCCAGGTAAAAGTTGGCGCTTCGCAAGTCCAGCTTTGCGGAGCGCCAAGGCGTTTGCATGTCTATTTCTTTTCAATGATCTCAATTCCACCCAAGTATTTTCTTAGCACTTCCGGTACCACCACGGAGCCATCGGCCCGCTGGTTTTGTTCTACCATGGCGGGGAAAATGCGGGAGGTGGCCAGGCCGGAGCCATTGAGGGTGTGGACAAATTCAGGCTTACCCGTGGCTTCCCGGCGGAAGCGGATGTTGCCCCGGCGGGCCTGATAGTCCCGGGCATTGGACACGGAGGAAACCTCTTTATAGCCATTCATGGAGGGAATTTGAATCTCAATGTCATAGGTCCGTGCCATAGAGGCGGAACAGTCGCCGGCAGCCAGCTTCACCGTGCGGAAATGGAAGCCCAGGTCCCGCACCAGCCGCTCTGCCTTGCCCACCAACTCTTCAAAAGCCTGATCAGAGTCCTCGGGACGGGTGTACTGAAACATTTCCACCTTGTTGAACTGGTGGCCCCGTACCATACCCCGTTCTTCCGCCCGGTGGCTGCCGGCCTCCCGGCGGAAGCAGGGGGTATAGGCGAAGAACTTTCTTGGCAGCTCAGCCTCCGGCAGAATCTCACCCCGGTATACGCTGGCCAGGGCTGCTTCCGCTGTGGGGAGCATATAATGGACCCGGTCATCTGTAGGGTTGGCGATCTTATAGACTTCGTCAGCAAACTTGGGGAACTGCCCGGCCGTCTCGCCGCATTGGTACTCCAGCATGTGGGGCGGCAAAATAAACTCATAGCCATCAGCTACATGGGCATCTATGAAATAGTTGAGCAGGGCCCACTCCAGCCGGGCGCCCATTCCCTTGTAAATCCAGAACCCGGAGCCGGCCAGCTTCGTCCCCCGATCATAGTCAATGAGACCCAGATCCAGGCACAGGTCCACGTGGTGTTTGGGGGTAAAATCAAAGTGATGGGGCTCACCATAATACCGCAGGGGCTCGTTGTGCTCTTTGCCACCGGGGACCAGATCTGGGTCCGGCAGGTTGGGAAGACTGAGCATCAGGTTGTGGTATTCCACTTCTACTGCATCCAGCTTTTCTGCGGCGGCGGCAATGGCGGTTTTCAGCTCTGCCATCTCACGGAAAATGGGGGTGACATCTTGCCCGGCCTTTTTCAGCCGGGGGATTTCCTTGGAGATCCGGTTTTGCTCGGCCTTTTTGGTCTCCGTCTCCACAATTAGCGCCCGGCGCTGGGCGTCTAGCTCCAAAATCCGGTCCACCGCCTCATCACAGTTCACTTCTTTGGCCCGCAGACCCGCTTTTACCGCCTCCGGGGCTTCTTTGATCCGTTTGATATCCAACATGATAATTCACCTCATGGGTTAGTTTCCCTGGTATTTTCCTGGGGCTCCACCGCCAGGGGGAGTAGCTCCTGATACAGGGTCTTGCCTTCTGCATCTAAATTTTCTGCCAAAGGCTTCAGATCCTTCATGGCGGTCAGAAATTCCTCGGTATCTTCCTGATCTAAAGCCCGCTGCGCAGACAGCAGCAGCTCATAAGCTTGGACCTGTTGCTCCTGCTTTGTGCATTGGGCTTGTAGGGCCGCATGGCTCTCCTGGAGCGATGTGTTGGTCTCTTCCAGCTGGCTGTAATTCTTGCTTGTCTCGTCCAGGTCAGCCTGGAGCTGTACCACCTGGTCCTGAAGGGCCTGGTTGGCCTCCAGCAGCTCCCGGTTGTTGTCCTGAAGCTGCTCTGCCCGGGACAAAGCGCTGTTGGCGTTTTGGTTTAGCTCCGAAATGGTTTGCCGGGAGTCCTTTTGCTGAATCAGGAAGGAGAGCAGTACCAAAACAAACGCCACGCCAAACAGAAAGGCGATGTAAGTCATGAGAGCCCGATTGCGGTTGGGGGATGTGGGTTTTTCCCCAGGTGGCTCCTGGGCGGGGGGCGCGCTGGCCTCCGGTTGCTCCTCGATCAGCTGGCCCATTTTTTCCAATAGCTCGTGGCCGGATTTGGCCGGTTTTTTCTCTGGCTGCTTTTTCATGGTTTGTTCCCCATCTCCTTTGGCAGGGCTTGCAGGGCTTCATAGAGCCGCTGTAAATCTTCCGGGCCATAAAATTCCAGCTCAAACCGGCCCTTCCGTTTGCCGCTGATAATTTTGACGCCGCGACCCAGATGGTGTGACAGGGTTTTTTCACACTCCGCCACATAGTTCACCTGGAGCGCCTGCGTAGGGGGCTCCGGCTTGGGTTCCCGGCACAGTGTCCGGCACAGGGCTTCCGCCTGGCGGACGGACAGGTCCAGCGCAGCGATCTTCTGGGCTGCCTCCCGCTGCTTTTTGGGGTCTTTGACGCTTAAAACCGCGCGGGCATGGCCGGGACTCAGTTTACCGGACCGAACCAACGCCAGCAGGTCCTCGTCTAAGTTCAGCAGTCGCAGGGCATTGGCCACGGCGGGACGGGACTTTCCCACCCGCTGGGCTGCCTCCTCCTGGGTCAGGCCGTAATCGGAGAGAAGACTCTGATATCCCAGGGCCTCTTCCACAGGATTCAAATCCTGACGCTGGAGGTTTTCTATGAGGGCCAGCTCCATGGCTTTCCGGTCATCCGCCTCCACCACCAAGGCGGGGACCTCCGTGAGGCCAGCCAGCCGGGCTGCCCGCCAGCGTCGTTCTCCGGCAATGATCTGGTAGTATTCAGAACCTGAGATTTCCCGCACAGTCAGGGGCTGCAACATGCCATGGGTGGCAATGGAGTCCGCTAAGGCCTGTAGCTCCTCTTCATTAAAATCCCGGCGGGGTTGATCCGGGTTTGGCTCCACCCGCTGCAGGGGCAGCAGGCGGAGGGTTCCGTCCCCCTCCGGGGCCTGATTGTAGTCGCCAAGCAGGGCGCCCAGGCCCCTGCCCAGCCCCTTTTGTTGGGCCATGGCATTCATCCTTTCTCCACAATTTCATCGGCCAGCGCCCCGTAAGCCACTGCCCCACGGCTAAAGCGGTCGTAGGCCCCCACAGGCAGGCCGTGGCTGGGTGCCTCCGCTAAGCGCACATTGCGGGGGACCATGGTGTGAAACACCTTCCCGGGGAAATGACGCCGGACCTCCTGGGCCACCTGGGCGGAGAAATTGGTTCTGCCGTCATACATGGTTAAAACCACCCCATAGATGTCCAACGCCGGATTTACCCGGCGCTTTACGGCCCGTAGGGTAGCCATCAAATCGCTCAGCCCCTCCAGGGCGTAGTATTCGCACTGTACCGGCACCAAAATCCCGTCTGCTGCACACAGGCCGTTGAGGGTCAGCAGCTCCAGAGAGGGCGGACAATCTACGAATATGTAATCAAATTTCTCTTTGAGCGGCTCCAGCACCCGGCGGAGCTGGTGCTCCCGATCCTGGGCCCCAATGAGCTCCACCCCGGCCCCGGCCAGGGAACTGCTGGAGGGCAATAGCCAGCCAAATTTGGTCTCCAGCAGGCACTGCTCCGGGGCTGTTCCGTTGATGAGAGCGTCGTAGACCGTCTTCCCGATCCGGCGCTTATCCGCCCCCAGGCCGGAGGTGGCGTTGGCCTGGGGGTCAAAATCGCACAGGAGAGTCCGCTTCCCCCGCTCGGTGAGCGCTGCTGTCAGATTGACTGCGGTTGTGGTTTTTCCAACGCCGCCTTTTTGATTGACAATGGCAATGATGCGGCCCATCCCAGGCCTCCTTTCCGTCTCGTTTCCGTTCCGTCGTACTTGCGTTATTATAGCACAGACGCCCCGAATTGCAACGGTTTTGTTTCACGTGAAACAGCAGGCGTCATCGGCTGGGTTGCGTGACGTTTGTCACATAGTTTTGCCCGATGGTTGGGTTAGCAGAGCCGTAAGAGGGCAAAAAAAGCAGCAGAGCCAACAGAACCAGGCAAATGCAAGATAAAACCACACAGATTTGCACCAGCCGCCGTTGCCGTTTGCGCATGACAGCCAGGAGCTCCTCCACCTTCTGTGGCTTTACAGGCCGCTTCCCCCGCCGCTCCAGATCCACGGCCGGACGCTTGGGAATGACCACGGGTGTTTCACGTGAAACAGGATGGTTTTTCATGTCCACCAGGCACCGGTCGCAGAACACCTGGGGAGCTTCTATTTCCGTGCCACATTTCAGGCAATGCATACTCCCACCTCCGTTTCCGTTATTGTACAACAAAAAAGAGCCTTCGTAAACAGGCAAGGTAAAAAATAAATCCACTGCGCGCCGATGCAGCATGGCCACGGAACCGGCAGATGGATGCAAATGCATCGGGGGCGCAGTGGAAAAACGCACGGAATGCAAAGCAAACCGCAAAAAATGCGATGGAAAATCACCCGGTTCCATCGTATAATATATGGAAGACAAACGGGCAGAGGTGTAGATATGGAGACAAAAGAAAAACGATTTGGCCGGGCCTGGGAGGCCTGCTGGACGCAAATGGATCTTCTGGACATTCCCACGGTCCGAATGCGGGAGTTGGCAAGCCGAATGGGCCCTTGCGCAGCTGCCCACCGCATTCTGACAGGACGCCGCTGCAGTGATGGCTTCGACCAATTGGCCCGCATGGGGAAGTGGGAGCTGAGCCTGGAAGCGTTGGCCTTGAAGCCCCAATGGGGCGAGCTCTTTTCCGATGAAGAGGCCAACGAGGCGTTACACCGGCTTATGGAGGCGGGCTGCCGCTTTTTGTGAGCCCACTACTACCGAACAATCAATTAAAACGATTTTGCCTTTGGCAGAGAAAGGATATGGATTGCTATGAAGGAATACACCGTAGCCATTTTGGGTGCAACCGGCGCCGTGGGACAGGAGATGAGGAAGCGTCTGGAGGAGCGGAACTTCCCAGTGGGGAGGCTGAAGCTTCTGGCCAGCACCCGGAGCGCAGGAAAAACCGTGATGTTCCGCGGCCAAAACATCCCCATTGAAGAGGCCAATGAGGCGGCATTCCAGGGGGTGGACCTGGTGCTGGGGGCGGCGGAAAATGAAGTCGCCATACGCTTTGCTCCGGCCATCCGGGCTGCAGGAGCTGTGTTTGTGGACAATTCCAGCGCCTTCCGTATGGACCCCACCGTCCCCCTGGTGGTGCCGGAGGTCAATCCACAGGATGCCGCTCTTCATACCGGGATTGTGGCCAATCCCAACTGCTCTACCATCATCACCGTGACCGCCATCGCCGCGCTCAACCGGCTTTCACCCATCCGGAGTATGGTGGCCAGCACCTATCAGGCAGTTTCCGGGGCTGGCGTAGCTGGAATTGGAGAGCTACATGACCAGATTTCTGCCCTGGAGGCGGGGCGAACGCCCACTGTTTCGGCATTCCCCCATCAGATTGCGTATAATCTGATTCCCCAAATTGGAGGAACCCAATATGAGGGCTATACCTCCGAAGAAATGAAAATGCAAAACGAAGGTCGGAGGCTTCTCCACCTACCGGATCTGACGGTTTCGTGTACCTGCGTTCGGGTTCCGGTCATCCGCAGCCACTCCATTTCGGCGACCCTCCGGTTTGACCGGCCGATCTGTGTGGAAGAGGCGCGGGAGGCCATTGCTGCCGCACCGGGCTGCCGTCTGATGGACCGTGCAGACGAGGGATATTATCCCATGCCTCTGGAAGCTTCAGACCAGGACCTGGTTTTTGTGGGACGCATTCGCCCGGACCTTACAGACCCCAAGGGCCTGTGCCTCTGGTGCTGCGGGGATCAAATCCGCAAGGGCGCCGCCACCAACGCCGTGCAGATTGCGGAGCTCCTCTTCCCGGCCGGCTAAGGCCGGCGGGAAGGATTATCGCAAATCCCGCTTGACACCGGCAGCAATGTCCAGGATGTCTGCCATGGTGGAAATGTGGGAAATTTTCTCCTTATAATAGCCGCTGTAGGGTACGCCCCGAAGGTACCAGGCAAAGTGCTTGCGCGCTTCCAGGCAGGCAATGTGCTCCCCTTTATCCTGCTCAGCCAGGCGAAACTGCTCCACCGCCGTGTCAACCCGGCTGGCCAGGGGTGGCCGGGGAGGAGTAGCTTGCCCGGCCAGGGCGGCGGCCACCTCCTGAAAAAGCCAGGGATCCCCAAAGACTCCCCGGCCCAGCATGATGAGATCCGCTCCAGACCGCTTTTGGCATTGCAGCGCCGCCTCTCCGGAAAAAACATCCCCATTGGCAATCACCGGAATGGAGACTGCGGCTTTGACCTTCCGGATGGTGTCCCAGTCTGCCACACCGGAATAGAGCATGGTCCTGGTCCGGCCATGGACCGCAATGGCCTGGGCGCCGGCGGCCTCCACCGCTTGGGCCAGTTCTACCACGTTGATGCTGCCCCGGTCCCAGCCCAGCCGGCATTTCACCGTGACGGGAACCGGGACAGCATGGGCCACGGCTTCCACAATCCGGGCGGCCAGAGGAATGTCCTTCATGAGAGCAGAGCCGTCGCCGTTACTGACCACCTTGGCCATGGGACAGCCCATGTTGATGTCAATGAAGTCACAGCCGGAAATCTCCATGGCCAGAGCTGCCCCCTGGGCCATTACTTCGGGATCATTGCCAAAAATCTGAGCTCCTACCACAGAACCTTCGTTTTTCCGCAGAAGCCCGGCGCTCTTCCGGTCCCTGTACACCAGGGCCCGGGAGGATACCATCTCCGTTACTGTGAGGCCGGCGCCCATTCGGGCGCATATGGTTCGAAACGCCCAGTCCGTCACTCCGGCCATGGGCGCCAGGGCCAGGTGGCCGGGAATGGTTAAATTTCCAATTTTCAGAAGGGAACACCTCCGTATTTTTACATGAGAGTATCATATCATGGGGGAGAAAAAATCGCAAGCTGCGGGAAAGACCTTGCAGAAAAATGGGAATTCTGCTATAATTTCAGATAATTCAGCAGCTGACGGAAGGGGCGCATCCAGAATGAAACGGGAAAATTACATTACGTGGGATGAATACTTCATGGGCGTGGCCATGCTGGCCGCCCGACGGAGCAAGGACCCCAATACCCAGGTGGGGGCCTGCATTGTATCCCCGGACAACATCATTATCTCCACCGGCTACAACGGTCTGCCCAATGGCTGCTCGGATGACGAGTATCCCTGGGAGCGGGAGGGAGAGGAAACCAAATATCCCTACGTGGTTCACGCGGAACTCAACGCCATTTTAAATGCCAACGGCCGGGACTTGCGGGGGAGCCGGCTGTATGTGGCCCTCTTTCCCTGCAATGAATGCGCCAAAGCCATCATCCAGGCGGGCGTCAAAGAGGTGCTATACCTGTCGGATAAGTACGCAAGCACTGCCGCTACACGGGCCTCCAAACGGATGCTGGATTCCGCCGGCGTGACGTACCGGCAGCTGCATCCCAGCACAAAAGAAATTGTTCTGGACCTGGCGGAGGAATAATTTTCACCTATCCGGAGCAAACTTAGGGTGCATGCCATAAATTTGCGGAACATAGGAGGGAAAATCTCAAAATTTTCCTTTACAATTGAAGAACTCCATGATAGAATAAAAAGGCTGGCTATCGCCAGATCCTGTTTATCGCCCGCAGCTCAGTTTCGGGATACCGCCATTGGCGCTCCACTGGCCCATTCTTAGCTGCCGGGGAATCAATCGAAAGGTGGAAAACATTATGATTCAGAAAGAAAAGAAAACCCAGGTCATTGCCGAGTATGCAACCCATGAGGGTGACACCGGTTCTCCCGAGGTCCAGGTTGCCATTCTCACCGCCCGCATCAACGAGCTCACCGAGCACCTGCGGGTTCACAAGCATGACAACCACAGCCGCCGGGGCCTCCTCATGATGGTCGGTAAGCGCCGGAATCTCCTGGACTACCTGGCCAAGAAGGACATCAACCGCTACCGCGCGGTGATTGCCAAGCTGGGCATCCGGAAATAATTTTGTCAAAAAAGGGCGGCTTTTGTCGCCCTTTTTTCTAAACACATTCCCTCTGGGCGGGAGACATTTAGCAGTTGAAAGCGCCGCCGAAATTTTCGGCGTTGGTTTCAAGTGCTAAACCTCCCGGACAGAGCCAAATTTACTTTCAGGAGGTAACTTTCATTGGTTACGCATAAGACTTTCCCCAACCATCGAGTATTTGAAACCCAAATCGGCAACCGCACCTTCACTGTGGAAACCGGTAAGGTAGCAGAGCTGGCCAACGCCGAGTGCATCTGCCGCTATGGGGATACTGTGGTGCTCACCACGGTTACCGCGTCCCCCGATCCCAAGCCCGGCATTGACTACTTCCCGCTCACCATTGAGTTTGAGGAGCGGCTGTATTCTGTAGGCCGGATTCCCGGCTCCTTCAACCGCCGGGAGGGCAAGCCCTCCGAGCGGGGCATTTTGAACTCCCGCCTCATTGACCGGCCTATGCGCCCCCTGTTTGACGAGGAGCTGCGCAACGATGTGGTGGTGACCTGCACCGTTTTGGCCAATGATTACGACAATCCGGTGGAAATCGTGGCCTCTTTGGGTGCGTCCATTTCCATTGCCTCTTCCGACGTACCCTGGAACGGCCCTGTGGCCACCACCAATGTGGCATATGTGAACGGGGAATACGTGGTGAACCCCTCGGCAGAGGAGCGGGCAGCCGCCAGTTGTTTTGTGACCATTGCATCCACCTTTGAGAAGGTGGTTATGATCGAGACGGAAGCCAACGAATCTCCGGAGTCCATTGTGTTGGAGTGCATCCGCATTGCCCATGAAACCAATATGGAAATCGTCAAGTTCATCAACGGCATTGTGGCTGAAATCGGGAAACCCAAGTTCACCTTTGAGAAGGCCGCTGTGAACCACGACCTGCTGGACGAGCTGTGCGCCTACGGTATGGATCAAATCGAGTACGCGCTGGACACAGATGACAAGAACATCCGGGAGGAGCGGCTGACTGCCGCCCGCCGGGACTTTGCCGAGAAATTTGCAGAGAAGTATGAGGACTTCGACCTTCACATTGAGGTTTGCCTGTATAAAATGCAGAAAAAGGTAGTCAAGAAGTGGCTCCTGGCAGGCAAACGGGTGGATGGACGTGGTATGGACGAAATCCGGCCTCTGGCTGCCGAGGTGGGCGTTCTGCCGCGGGTTCATGGCTCCGGCCTCTTCACCCGGGGTCAGACCCAGGTGTTGTCCATCTGCACCCTCAATACCCTATCTGCCGCCCAGAAGCTGGATACAATCTATCCGGAAGAAACCAAGCGGTATATTCACCACTATAACTTCCCCGCTTTCTCTACTGGCGAGGCAAAGGCGGCCCGCTCCACCTCCCGCCGGGAGATTGGCCATGGCGCACTGGCGGAGAAGGCGCTGCTGCCTGTGATCCCCTCTGTGGAGGAGTTCCCCTACGCCATCCGTGTGGTTTCCGAGGTTTTGTCCTCCAATGGCTCCACCTCCCAGGGCTCTATCTGTGGCTCTACCCTGGCTCTGATGGACGCGGGTGTGCCCATTAAGCGGCCTGTGGCTGGCATCTCCTGCGGCCTCATCTCCGACCAGGAGACTGGGGAGTGGAGAACCTTCACCGATATTCAGGGGGTGGAGGACTTCCACGGCGAGATGGACTTCAAGGTTGCCGGTACCACCGAGGGCATTACCGCCATTCAGATGGATCTGAAGAACAAGGGCCTTACCATGGAGATCATTGCCGACGCTTTGGAGCGGACCCGGAAGGCTCGGCTGGAAATCCTCAGCGAGATTATGCTCCCCTGCATCGCCGAGCCCCGGGCTGAGGTTTCGGAGTACGCGCCCAAGATGATTTCCATGAAGATTCCTGTGGATAAAATCCGGGAGGTCATTGGCTCCGGCGGTAAGACCATCCAGAAGATTTGCACCGACACCGGCGCCAAGATTGACATTGACGATGACGGCTCCGTCTTTATTTCCGCAGTGGATTCCGCCGCTGCCTATGCCGCCAAGAAGATGGTGGATGATATTTGCTTTGTCCCGGAGGTAGGCAAGCTCTACTATGGCAAGGTGGTCCGCATCCTGCCCATTGGCGCGTTTGTGGAAATTGCACCCGGCCATGACGGCATGGTCCACATTTCCAAGCTTGAAAATTACCGGGTGGACAAGGTGGAAGATGTCCTCAAGCTGGGCGACATGACTTGGGTCAAATTCATGGGCTTTGACGAAAAGGGCCGGGCCAACTTCAGCCGCAAGGACGCGTTGAAGGAGCTGGCACAGAACAAATAAGCTTTGATCTACTTTCTAACTTCCTCTTCCCCGGCAGGCTGCAAAGACCGGCGCACCAGCACGGTGCACATGTCCATGCGGCTTGCCGGGGAATGCTTTTACCCAAGGGAACATGGCGTTGGTTGCGTGGAGCCCACGTAGGGTGCGGTCTCCTGGACGCACCGCAGAAGGACCGGGGTGGTCACTGCAAGCTTGTGTGAACTCGCGGCGACCTGCGGGGAAGATTGGGATTCGCCAAAGCGCTACAGACGGGGAGCATCGTACCGCTGGTGCTCCAGGAGGCCGATCCTACGCACTGGGGGACAGCCGGGAACCACGGTATCACCTCGTAGGGGTGCACATGGTCGATGTTGCAGGCTTAAGGCTGATAGAATGCCTTGATTCTGCACTGGCGCGGGAGCGCCCCTGGCTTCCCCCCGGGGGGAAAGCTGACAGCCAAAGGCTGACTGATGAGAAACGGCGAAATTTAGCAAAACGGAACGCTGAAACAATCGTCCGCCAAATGCATATCAATCGCAATAGATTGCCGATCCCCACGAGTCAGCTTTGCTGTACCATCTGGAATTGTGGAGTCGTTTGCCATCGGCAGTGCCTCCGGCCCCTTTGCGGCAGTGAAAGCCAAGGGCAAAAAAATCCCCGAGGCGATTGCCCCGGGGAAAGGCGCGTTCCGCTGTTCCGCGGACGGTGCGCCGGGGCGATAGACGCCCCTTCAAGAGGAAGAAAATGAAAAAGATGGAATGAGCAGATTGGAATTATCCTACGAACTCCGCCGGGTCCAGGCCCTTGTCGTTGCAGGTGACGGAGAAGTGGACATGGGGTTCCAGGGCTTTTTCGGTCAATGCCGTTTTGCCCACGGTTCCGATGGTGTCGCCACAGGAGACGGTGTCTCCAGCTGCGACGGCTGTTTCTTCGGACAGGCTGGAATAGGTGGTGACATAGCCGCCGGAGTGCCGGATTACCACAGTGGTTCCCAAGAGGTCATCGCTGTACACGGTGTAAACGGTACCGTCTGCGGCGGCTTTGACCTCTGTCCCAGCAGTTGCCGTCAGGTCCACGCCGTTGTGCACCCGCCAGTCCCGTGTGGTTTCATTGTAGGCCAACCGGTCCATGGCGTAGGCTGCTGCGGTCTCCCCTTCCACCGGCCACATGGTCTTGGCTGGCTTGGTGCCGGTGGATTCCGTGGTGGTGGGGGCTGTGGTTTCGCCGGATTCTGTAGGTTGCTTTCCCGGGGTGGTTCCGATGGCGGGCACCAGCTCGTCCCCCGCTCCGTCAGGCCCAGCGGGCTTGGTGGTTTTGGGAGCGGTATCTGACGGCGTGGTCACATTGGCCGCCAGACTGTCTGGTGTCTTGCTCTGGGTGGATTGGTAGTACACATAGCCGGAGATCCCAATGGCTGCCGCACACAGGATCAGGGCTATGTAGTAGCCCTTTCCCTTGAGGCTTTGCCAAAAGCCCCGGTTTTGCTTGTCGTTGTTCATTTCAAGCACCTCCGAAGACCAGTATGCCCGATTTTACGGAAGCTAAACCCAGAGTGCGAAAAATTTTCCATCTTGCAGGGCGGCGACTTTTGCAGTAAGATATATATTGAGATTTTTTAAGTTAAGGGGAGGAAACCATGCTATTTGATACCCATGCCCATCTGGATGACCGCCGGTTTGACCTGGACCGGGAGGAGCTCTTGTCCCGGCTCCCGGAGCAGGGAATTGGGCTTCTCATGAACCCCGGCTGTGATCTGCCCTCCTCCCAGGCTGCCAGCGCCCTGGCCCGGCGCGTTGACTGGATTTATGCCGCTGTAGGCTCCCATCCCGATGCGGCGGACCAAATCGGGGATGAGGTTTTGCAGGAATACCGGAATTTGGCGCAGGGAAATTCCAAGGTCAAAGCCATTGGGGAGATTGGCTTGGATTATCACTATGAGGATGTACCCCGGCAGCAGCAGATTCTCTGCTTCCGGGAGCAAATGGCTTTGGCCCGAGAGTTGGATCTGCCGGTGATCATTCATGAGCGGGAGGCGCATGAGGATGCGCTGCAAGTCCTGGCAGATTTCCCCCAGGTTACGGGGGTGTTTCACTGCTATTCTGGCTCGGCAGAGATGGCGCGGCGATTGGTGTCTCAGGGCTGGTATATTGGATTTACCGGCGTCATCACATTTAAAAACGCCAGGAAGCTGGTGGAGACTGCCATGGCGATTCCTCTGGACCGGATGGTCATCGAAACCGACTGCCCCTATATGGCGCCAGAGCCCTTCCGGGGCCGCCGGAATGACCCGGGCTATGTTTACCGCATGTCTGAGAAGCTGGCAGAGCTGCGGGGAATTTCGCCGGAGGAAATGCAGAAAATTACCATGGAAAACGGAAAACGGCTGTACCGCTTGAACTAGGAGGCTCCATGCTCACTCAAAATCAGATTTATACCGCCCTCATCACAGACTACACTGCGCAAGGGCAAGGGGTGGCCCACATAGAGGGCTGTGCCGTTTTTGTACCCAACGCCATTGCCGGGGAGCTTTGCGACATTCAGATCACCAAGGCTGCTAAAACCTGGGCCGCTGGGCGAGTTTACAAGATCCTGGAGGTTTCCCCGCACCGGGTAAACCGGGCCTGCCCCCAGAGCAAGCTTTGCGGTGGCTGTGCCTTTCAGCACATGGACTACCAGGAGGAGTGCCGCCTGAAGGCGGAGCGGGTCCGCCAGGCCCTGAACCGCCTGGGCGGGGAGGCCCTGGAGGAAGTCCCGATTTTACCAGCTCCCGAGATTTTCCACTATCGAAATAAAGCCCAGTATCCGGTTGCACCGGGGAAGGGGCGGGCTGTGGCAGGCTTTTACCGGGCAGGGACACACCAGGTGGTAGCCTGCCCGCAATGCGGTATTTTGCCGCCGGAGATGGACGCCGTCCGGGATGCAGTGGTGGATTACATGAATCAGTACCGGGTAAGCTCCTATGACGAAGGAAGCGGAAAGGGCCTGGTGCGGCATATTTACGTGCGTAAGGGCTGGGTTTCCGGCCAGCTGCTGGTGTGTCTGGTGGTGAACGGAGACAAGCTTCCCCGGCAGGAGGCTCTACTGGAGCGGCTGCAACAGATCCCGGGCTTTGCTACTCTGGTGCTGTCCGTCAATCGGAAGCCGGGGAATGGGATTTTGGGGGAGACCTTTTACACCCTGTACGGCCCGGGCTGGATTGAAGATACCTTGTGCGGCCTCACCTTCCGGCTGTCTCCCCGGTCCTTTTACCAGGTGAACCACGACCAGGCGGAGCGGCTGTATGAGCTGGCCATTGCCGGCGCAGAAATCCAGAAAACCGACACCGTCCTGGATCTGTACTGCGGCGTGGGCACCATCACCCTGGCCATGGCGAAAGCCGCAGGCCGGGTCATCGGTGTGGAGGTGGAACCCCAGGCTGTAGCAGACGCCCGGGACAACGCCCAGCGCAACGGCGTCCAAAACGCTGAATTTTTCTGCGGCGACGCCGGCCAGGCTGCCCGATCCCTCCGGGAACAGGGCCTCACCCCGGACGTGGTGGTGGTAGACCCACCCAGGAAGGGCCTCAGCCCTGATGTCATCCGGGTCCTGGCCCAAATGTCCCCCCGGAAAATCGCCTACATCTCCTGCGACCCGGCCACCCTGGCCAGAGACGTGGCGCTGCTGAAGGAACAGGGCTTCCGGCTTCTGGGAGCAAGAGCTGTGGATATGTTCCCAAGATGTGCACATGTGGAGACCGTTGTTTTGCTTTCCAAGGGAGAGGTCGAGTCGAAAAAGGTTCGGGTGGAGTTCTCTTTGGAAGATATGGATATGTCGGATTTTCAGGACAGCGCAACCTACACATAGATTAAAGACTACGTGTTGGAGCATGGGGGATTAAAAGTTTCTAACCTGTATATTTCGCATATAAAGCGGAAATGCGGGATGAAAGAAAACACACACACATGGCTCTTGCTCTTTACAGAGACTATCCCGAGGTAATTAACGATGCAAGAACTATCTTGTACGACTACAAAAGAGATTACACCTTTGGACCGGAAAAGCGCCATATTGCCGATTACCATATCGAGGGAGCATACGGTTTGCCCGCGTCTAAAGAGGCATACGACAGATATATCGAGGGCGGCCATGGGCATACAGTGTTTTTCTTTAATAGGAAAGCACCAATGTTAGGTTGGAAAGCCGAAGAACAGAGGCGATTCTTTCATCTGCGAGGAAAGCCTATATCAGAGAGAGCAGGAGAACAATCATGAAACTAATCGAGATGACTCAAGTAAGTGACGAGCTTGCAGAAATGGTTGCCTTGTTTCGGGTAGAACTGCATTCATATAAAGGGATTGTATCGAAACCAAACATTGAGGCAGGGCGTGAAGAAACGGAAGGATACCTTTCTGCCAACTTCCCGGTGTTTGCTGCCTTTGTGAATGACGAATACGCAGGCTACGTGGTTTGCCGTATTGATAGCGAGGTGGTGTGGGTGGAATCTATCTTTGTCAAAGAAGAATACCGCCGTCAAGGAGTAGCCACTGCTCTACACAGCAAAGCGGAGGAAATCGCCGCTTCTTATGGTAACGATACCGTTTACAACTATGTTCACCCCAACAACTACCGCATGATTGAATTTCTGAAGAAGCGCGGTTATACGGTTCTGAATTTAATTGAGATCCGCAAGCCGTACAAGGACGAAAAGCTGACGCAAACGATTGTGGTCGGTGAACATGAATTTGACTATTGATTGGAGATTCATTTTGGTGAAATAGACACCGCAATTTCTGTTATGCGTGAGGTTGCAGCTTGGGGACGAGAGCGAGGATATCGTGTATGGCTCGATGAATGGCTAACAAAGGAAGAATTGATTACGCTCGATGCCCAACCAGAGAATTTTTATATTGGAATGGTTGATAGAGAAAATTGATTGCATGTTTATTCTGTAATGAGCTGATATACCGCTCCTTGGATATCGCAGACCGGGAAGCAGATAGTGCATGCTTTATAGGGCTGATGCTGGAAATCATTTGGGACAGCCTGCAGGATGTAACGGTACTTGGTTGCTCCACCGACCAAGATGACGCACCAGTTGCCAAGCTTCTGGCTGTACTTGGGGATGAAACGCTTTCGGCAACAGAACTGATGGAACGACTAGCATTATCACATAAAGCAACATTCCGAAAAAATTATTTGAACCCGGCCCTGGAAAAGTATCAAATTGAGTGGACTATCCCAGAGAGACCCAACAGTAGGAACCAGAAATATCGAAAGCGGCATCAAAAGCAACGCAAAGGATATCCTGATTTTTAATGTGTAAATGTCCAGGACTCTCCGTACCCTGCCAGCAAGCATATCACGTCAACAGTATGCAAACAGCATCTTAAATATACAACATAGAAAGAGGTGTCACCTTGGAATTCTTTTTCGTATTTCAGAACAGAACCTTTGATAGAGAACAGCAAGGCGGCTATCTTTGGGCCCCAGACGGATGCCGCGCCCATTGGCAAAAGATGCGCAGCGTAACTTGTGGAGATATCATATTTCATAGTTATCAGCGTAAAATCGTTGCCATAAGCATTGCAAAAACTGATTGCTACACTGCCCGGCGACCCACAGAATTAGCCATTGAACAACTCTGGGATGATCAGGGTTTACGGGTGGACTGTGACTATTATTTGCTGCCCTCTACCTTGGATACCCATGGCATTATGTCAGACCTGCTGAAATTACAACCTAAAAAATATGCGCCGTTTAACAAGTCTGGCAAAGGAAATAGGGGATACTTATTTGATTGCTCAGCTAGCATGGCCAGTTTCCTTCTAAATGCGCTAATCCAATCTGACAGTAACCGCGAAGTAATACAACATTTTCAGAAAATTCTCCTAAACCTCTAATTGTGTCCACATCACCATCAATATCTTACAGAAAGGATGTGTAGTATGTCTAAAACCAGAGGGGAGCAGGGTGTCGTCCAAAATATTATTGCAAACTATCAGCAGACAGAGCGTTTCATCGTAGAACAGCTTTATATGGAGAACGAATTGCATGGCCCCACCACCGGATCTATGCGTGAAAACGTGTGGCGGGGATTATTCGAAATGATTGTACCAAAAAAGTTTGTTATTGAGCATTCTGTGTTTATTATTGACTCTAACGGAAGAATTTCTCGCGAGGTGGACTTGGCTATTATAGACGAAACGTACACGCCATACATTTTTCGCTATGGAAAGTTGAAGTTCATCCCAATCGAAGCCGTAGCCGCAGTAGTTGAGTGTAAAAGCAAGGTACTCAGAAAGCGCGAAGAGGTACAACTGAAAATGTGGTGCGAAGGAATTAAATCCCTAAAAACGGCAAAGCAATCTATCGCAAGGCTGGCAACAGGCATTTCCACTGGCCCTGCATTGACGCAACAAGGTACACGCCCCATAAGAGTACTTTGCGCACTAAATCCCAAAATTAGCCCTGAAATACAAGATATGTTCGACTTTGTCCTTACCGCGAGCAAGCGGCCGGCACGCATTAATATCTCAGAAAATGAAGCAAACAACAGCCTTTTTTCTTGGTATAAGTCCTTGAGCTTCTATAATGAGCCAGAGGCATTGCAGGCACTTTTGGATGACGATAAGCAACAGGGGTTTCGAGACGCATCCGATATACTAAAGGGAATTTCAATACAATCCTACAAAGTGCATAATCAAGACGGGGAAAATATCTCTCTCCTCTCCTTCAACTTCCAATTCAATCAGCTCCTGATGCTCATTAACAACCCCATGCTGTTTCCCCACCAGGAGTATGTAAATATGTTTTGCCATTATGCAACTGGAGAAACAGCCAAAGCGGATTCCCCGATGAAAGGCGATTAACGCTGCTCTGAAAATTTAACAAATTGGTAGCAAAAAGAGGTGTTTACCATAGAAACCAACAATCCAAACCGCGCCCTCATTGCCATGAGTGGCGGAGTGGATAGCTCTGTAGCGGCCTATCTCATGAAGCGGGCGGGGTATGACTGCGTGGGGGCCACCATGCGGCTGTATGAAAATGAGGATGTAACCACACTCCGTACCGGGACCTGCTGTTCCCTGGAGGACGTAGAGGATGCCCGGGCTGTGGCGGCCCGGTTGGGGATGCCCTACTACGTGTTCAACTTCAAAGAGGACTTCGGCCGGCAGGTCATGGATCGGTTTGTAGCGGCTTATGAGGGGGGCTGTACACCCAATCCCTGCATTGACTGCAACCGCTACCTAAAATTCGACCGGATGTACCGTCGGGCCCGGGAATTGGGCATTGGCTACGTGGTGACCGGCCACTATGCCCGGATTCAGCAGAGCGAAACTGGCCGCTGGCTCCTGCTGAAGGGGCCGGACCCCCAGAAGGACCAGAGCTATGTGCTCTACGCCATGACCCAGGAGCAGTTGGCCCACACCCAATTCCCCCTGGGGACCCTTCGCAAAGAGGAAGTCCGGGCCATTGCCGAGGCCCAGGGCTTTGTCAACGCCAAAAAGCACGATAGTCAGGATATTTGCTTTGTCCCTGACGGAGATTACGCCGCCTTCATTCGCCGCCGGACCGGCAGGACCTATCCCGAGGGCAACTTTGTGGACCCGGAGGGCCATATTCTGGGACGGCACAAAGGCATCATCCATTACACCATTGGCCAGCGCCGCGGCCTGGGCGTCTCCGGCGGACGGCCCCTGTATGTCAAGGAAATTCAGCCAGAGGACAACACCGTGGTACTGGCAGACGACTGTAGCCTGTATGAGCGCACCGCAATCGCCACAGACTTCAACTGGATTGCCCTGGAAGCCCCCGCTTCCCCCATCCGAGTCCAAGCCCGGGCCCGCTATCACCAGCCGGAGCAGGATGCCACCGCCACGGTCCTACCCGATGGACGGGTCCAAGTCACCTTCGACCACCCCCAACGGGCCCTGACTAAGGGACAAGCTATTGTGTTATATCAGGGGGACGTGGTTGTAGGCGGCGGCACCATTGTGGAAACCTGCAAAAGTTAAAATACAACACCTATGATTGAAAGCACCCTGGAGTCGGCCGTGATTGCCACTCCAGGGTGCTTTTTGCTTTATTTAAAGTACTTCACCGCAGACTCAAAGAGCTTCATATCGAACTCACCTGGCACATTCTTATACAGGCCAAAGCCCTTCCGTTCGCTGTGGCCCATTTTGCCCAGGATGCGGCCGTCGGGGGAGGTGATGCCTTCGATGGCGTAGATGGAGCCGTTGGGGTTGAAGTGCACATCGGTGGTGGCATTCCCCGCCAGGTCCACATATTGGGTGGCAATCTGCCCCCGCGCTGCCAATTGCTTCACCAGGGCTTCCTCTGCCAGGAAGCGGCCCTCGCCGTGGGAAATAGGCACGGTGTACACCTCGCCCACCTGGGTACCCGAGAGCCAGGGACTCAGGTTAGAGGCCACCCGGGTACGCACCAGGCGGGACTGGTGGCGGCCAATGGTGTTGTAGGTCAGAGTGGGACAATCGGCATCGGTGTCTAGGATCTTGCCATAGGGCAGAAGGCCCAGCTTGATGAGGGCCTGGAAGCCGTTGCAGATGCCCAACATCAGACCGTCCCGCTCCTCCAACAGCGCTGTAATCGCTTCCTTAATGGCGGCATTGCGGAAAAAGGCGGTGATGAATTTGGCAGAGCCGTCCGGCTCATCCCCGCCGGAGAAGCCGCCGGGGAGGAAGACCATTTGCGTCTGCTTCAGCTTTCCGGCAAATTCCTCCACACTTTGGGCAATGGCAGCAGCCGTCAGATTTCGGATGACAAAGATCTCCGCTTCTGCGCCTGCGTCTATCATGGCCTTGGCGGAATCATACTCACAGTTGGTACCGGGGAACACGGGAATCAGAACCTTCGGCCGGCCGGTTTTTGCCGCGGGGCAGACCCGGGTCTGGGCCTGGAAGGAGACGGTCTCTACCGGAACCTGGGCGTCCGGAATATTACAGGAATACACCGGTTCCAACTTCTCTTCGTAGGCCTTCTGCAGGGCTACTCCATTTACGGATTCTCCGTGCCAGACAAACCGGCTGTCCGGGCGGATGGTACCCAGCATCTTGCCCACCGGCTCATGCCCGTCCAGCTCCAGAACAAAGCTGCCATAGGCATAGCCAAACAAATCCTCCATGGTGACCTTCTCATCAAAGTCAAAGCCGAACCCGTTGCCAAAGGCCATTTTCATCACTGCCTCTGCCGGGCCGCCCATACCGGGGGTGTATGCGGCCACCGCCGCGCCGGTGCGCAGGAGCTTGGTCACCAGCCGGAAATGGGCCAGCAGAGACTGGGGATCGGGCAGCCCGGCCTCGTTGTACTGCGGCTGCAGCAGGCAGACGGTGTGACCCGCCGCCTTGAACTCATTGGATACAATGTGCTGCACCTGCTCCGTGGTGACAGCAAAGGACACCAAGGTTGGCGGCACATCCAGATCTTCAAAGGTACCGGACATAGAGTCCTTCCCACCAATGGCGGCGATTTTCAAATCCTTCTGGGCCTCAAAGGCGCCCAAGAGGGCTGCCAGGGGCTGGCTCCACCGCTTGGGATCCCGGCCCACCCGCTTGAAATACTCCTGGAAGGTGAGGTATACATCTTCGTAGGCTGCGCCGGTGGCCACCAGTTTGGCGGCGGACTCCACCACCGCCAAGTACGCCCCGTGATAGGGGCTCCTCTCGGTAATAAATGGGTTGTAGCCCCAGGACATGAGGGAACATGTATCGGTGTGTCCCTGCTCCAGGCTCACCTTGTGGACCATGGCCTGGATGGGGGTCTGCTGATGCTTGCCGCCGAAGGGCATGAGCACAGTCCCGGCTCCAATGGTGGAGTCAAACCGCTCCGACAGGCCCCGCTTGGAGCAGGTGTTCAAGTCTGTGGCAACAGCCTCCAGATTCTCCAGGAAGCCGCCAAAGACCGGCTTGGCATAGTCCCCCGGTGCATCCAGCTGAATGGTGATGTGCTTTTCTGCGCCGTTGGAGTTTAGGAATTCCCGGCTCACATCCACAATGGTGTTCCCGTTCCAGTGCATCCGCAGCCGGGGATTCTCCGTCACCGTGGCCACCACTGTGGCCTCCAGGTTTTCCCGAGCAGCCAGTTCCAGAAAGCGGTCCACATCGGAAGCAGCTACCACCACCGCCATCCGCTCCTGGGACTCTGAAATGGCCAACTCCGTGCCGTCCAGACCGTCATATTTCTTGGGCACCCGGTTCAGGTCAATTTCCAAGCCATCGGCCAGCTCGCCAATGGCCACAGAGACGCCGCCAGCGCCGAAGTCGTTGCACCGCTTGATCATTCGGGTGGCTTCGCCGTTGCGGAACAGACGTTGAAGCTTCCGCTCCTCAGGGGCGTTGCCCTTCTGAACCTCTGCTCCGCAGGTTTCCAAGGAGTGAAGGTTGTGGCTTTTGGAGGAGCCGGTTGCACCGCCGCAGCCGTCCCGGCCTGTGCGGCCGCCCAGCAAAATCACCTGGTCGCCGGGAGCGGGACATTCCCGGCGCACATTCTTCTCCGGAACGGCAGCAATTACGGCGCCAATTTCCATCCGCTTGGCCGCATAGCCCGGGTGGTAAATTTCATCCACCAAGCCGGTAGCCAGACCGATCTGATTGCCATAGGAGGAATAACCTGCGGCCGCTGTAGTCACCAGCTTCCGCTGAGGCAGCTTGCCAGGTAGGGTCTCCGACACCGGCGTCAAGGGATCCGCCGCACCGGTGACCCGCATGGCCCCATATACATAGGCCCGGCTGGCCAAAGGATCCCGAATGGCGCCGCCAATGCAGGTGGCCGCGCCGCCGAAAGGCTCAATCTCTGTGGGGTGGTTGTGGGTTTCGTTTTTGAAGAGCAAGAGCCAGGGCTGATCCTCCCCGTCCACGGTGACAGTCATATGGACGGTGCAGGCGTTGATCTCCTCACTCTCGTCCAGTTTATCCAAATAGCCGTTTTTGCGCAGATATTTGGCCGCCAGGGTGCCGATGTCCATGAGGTTTACAGGCTTTGTTCTGCCCAATTCTTTCCGGGTCTCCAAATAGTCATTGTAGGCTGCCTGCAGCAGAGGATCTGCAAATTTCACCTGGTCAATGGTGGTGAGGAAGGTGGTATGGCGGCAGTGATCGGACCAGTAGGTGTCGATCATGCGGATTTCCGTAATGGTGGGGCAGCGGCCTTCCCGGCGGAAATAGGCCTGACAGAAGGCAATATCGTCCAGGTCCATAGCCAGGCCCAGCTTCGTCACCAGCGCCTGCAGGCCGGCCCGATCCAGATCCAGGAAGCCTTCCAAGGTTGCTACCTCTTGGGGAATGGCATAATTCATCTTTAAGGTTTCCGGTTTCTCCAACGCCGCCTCCCGGGCCTCCACCGGGTTGATGACGTACTTCTTAATGGCATCCACATCTGCGCTGGATAGTTCACCTGCCAGCACGTACACTTTAGCGGTACGAACGGTGGGCCGCTCCCCCTGGGAGATGATCTGGATGCACTGGGCGGCGGAGTCGGCTCGCTGGTCAAACTGTCCGGGGAGGTACTCCACGGCAAAGACCGCTCCCTGGGCCTGGATGGTCTCTGAGACCGTGTCCAGCTGAGGCTCGGAAAACACCGTCTTCACGGCGTAGTCAAACAGGTCTTTTTCAATGTTCTCCACATCGTAGCGGTTGATGATCCGGACCCCAGTCAGGCTCCGGATTTGCAGGAGCTCTCTGGCCTCATGGAGCAGATCCGCAGCCTCCTTGGCCAGGTCCTTCTTTTTTTCTACGTAAATTCGGTAAACCATGGGGTATCCTCCCTATTACCACAAGTTTATTTGCTTTTGTACTGCTGCTCCAGGGAGCCCTGGAGCAGCGCCATTTGAAGTTCCGCCAGGTTGTTGGGGGCGTCCGGATCACCGTGGCGGGCCGCCCGCAGGGTCCAGTACAGGGCTTTGCCCAAGTCCCGGGCTACGCCCTGGCCCATCCAATAGAAGTAGCCGACCTGGCATTCTGCCAGAGAATAGCCTTGAAGCGCCAACTCCATGCAGCCATGAAAGCAGGTGACGAAATCGCCCTTGCAGTAGTGATTTTCAATCAGCTCATTGACCCGGTGCAACTCCGGGCAGTCCTCATAGACCCACGTGGCGGGGGGAACCGGCGCTTGCAACGCTCTGGCGCCGATGTCGCTTCTGCGGTAGGCGTTGTCGAATTGTACTTCCCCGGCCAAACGGTAGGCCTCTGCAATGGCCTGTTCCAAAGTGTCTGCCACGGCAGTGGTGCCGGTAACCCGGCCCCCGGAAGTGACCAGTTTCCCATCCACCAGCTTGGCCCCGGCCACGTAGGTGTGAGCGGCGGCCTCCGGCGTCATGGTGAGGAGAAAGCCCTTTTCATAGGACAGGGGATAACCTCGGGAGGCGTTGATGACGCAGCAGGCGGATTTGTCCGAACACCTCACTTCCGTCTGCGCCAATGTACCAAAGGTGGTGGCCTGCATCACGGTCAGAAGGTCAGACTCCAAAAGGGGAAGCACCACCTGGGTCTCCGGGTCGCCAAAGCGGCAGTTGTACTCAATGACCTTGGGGCCGTCCCGGGTGAGCATCAGACCAAAATACAGGCAACCGGTGAAAGGCCGTCCCTCTTCTGCCATGGCCCGGACGGTGGGCAGGAAAATTTCTTCCATACACTGCAGAGCCACCTGGGGGGTGTAGTAGGGATTGGGGGCGACTGTTCCCATGCCCCCGGTGTTGAGGCCCTGATCTCCATCCTGAGCCCGCTTATGGTCCATGGAGGATACCATAGGCTTTACGGTTTTGCCGTCCGTAAATGCCAGTACGGAAACCTCCGGTCCTTCCAGGAACTCCTCAATGACCACTGTGGAACCGCTTTTTCCAAATTTGGCATTCGCCATCATATCGGTGACTGCATTCACAGCCTCCTCCCGGGTCTGGCAGATGAGGACGCCCTTCCCCAGGGCCAGGCCGTCGGCCTTGACCACCAGGGGAAGCGGCTGCGCCTGGACGTAGTCCAGCGCTGCCTGTAAATCAGAGAAGGTCTCATACCGGGCAGTGGGAATGTGGTACTTTTTCATCAGGTCCTTGGCAAAGGCCTTGCTGCCCTCAATGACGGCGGCGTTTTGCTTGGGTCCAAAGCAGGGCACCCCAATTTCATTCAGCCGGTCCACACAGCCCAGGACCAGGGGATCGTCCGGGGTGACCACGGCATAATCCACAGGATGCTCCTTGACAAACTGCACAATGCCGTCCAGGTCCGTAGCGCCGATGGGCACACAGGTGGCGTCCGCAGAGATACCGCCGTTGCCGGGCAGGGCAAAAATCTCTGTGACGGCAGGGCTTTCTTTTAATTTCTTGATGATGGCGTGTTCCCGGCCGCCACCGCCAACCACTAAAATCTTCATGCTGTCCTCCTAATGGTTTAATGGTGGAACAGCCGCATTCCAGTAAAGGCCATAACCATGTCGTTCTTGTCGCATTCTTCGATGACCAGGTCATCCCGAATGGAACCGCCGGGCTGGGCCACGTAGCGCACACCGGACTTGAGGGCCCGCTTGATGTTGTCCGGGAAGGGGAAGAAGGCATCCGAGCCCAGGGAGACGTTCTGCCGGGTGGCCAGGAACTCCCGCTTCTCTTCCTCGGTCAGGGGCTCCGGACGCTGGGTAAAGTAGTTCTGCCAAATGCCCTCGGCGCAGACGTCCTCTTCGTTGCCGTTGATATAGCCGTCAATTACATTGTCCCGGTTGGGCCGGCCCAGGTCCGGCTTGAAGGGCAGGGCCAGGGTCTTGGGATGCTGCCGCAGGAACCAGGTGTCGGCTTTGGAGCCTGCCAGACGGGTGCAGTGAATCCGGGATTGCTGTCCCGCACCCACGCCAATGGCCTGGCCGTCATAGGCAAAGCAAACGGAGTTGGACTGGGTGTATTTGAGGGTGATGAGGGAGACAATCAGGTCCCGTTTTGCGCCTTCGGGCAGGTCCTTGTTCTGGGTGACGATGTGGTTCAGGAGCTCTCCGTCAATTTTGAAGTTGTTCCGCCCCTGCTGGAAGGTGACGCCATAGACCTGCTTCTCCTCCTGCTGCGCCGGGACATAGTTCGGGTCAATGGCCACCACATTGTAGCTGCCCTTCCGCTTGGTCTTCAGGATTTCCAGGGCTTCCTCGCTGTAGCCGGGGGCAATGACCCCGTCGGACACCTCCCGGGCGATGAGGGAAGCGGTAAGGGCGTCACAGGGATCGGACAGAGCGACCCAGTCCCCAAAGGAACACATCCGGTCGGTGCCACGGGCCCGGGCATAGGCGCAAGCCAGGGGATTTTCATCCAGGCCCGCCACATCCTCCACAAAGCAGGCCTTCTTCAACTCCTCTGGCAGGGGAAGGCCCACGGCGGCGGAGGTGGGAGAGACGTGCTTAAAGGAAGTGGCGCAGGGAAGGCCTGTGGCGGTCTTCAACTCCTTGACCAGCTGATAGGAGTTCAGAGCGTCCAGGAAATTGATATAGCCGGGCCGGCCGTTCAGGATGGTTACCGGCAGGTCAGAACCGTCGGCCATATAGATTTTGGCAGGCTTCTGGTTGGGGTTACAGCCGTACTTCAGTTCAAATTCTTTCATGGTTTATACCCTCAATTCTACGGTTAAATTTTCATTTCCATACTGCTCCAGGAGAGGCCGTACCACATCCCGGAGGAACTCCGTCACCTGACTGCCGGAGCGGCCGGTGTAGGCCTTGGGGTCCAGCTGCTCCAGGATCTCCGCCTTGGTCAGGGGGAACATGGGGTCTGCTGCAATGCGGTCAATGAGGTCATTTTGCCCACCCTCCAGCTTTACCCGGGCGGCGGCAGCGTGAGAGTGAACCCGCAGCGCCTCATGTAGCTCCTGCCGGTTTCCGCCCCGCTTGACGGATTCCATCATGATGTTTTCCGTGGCCATAAAGGGCAGCTTCTCCATCACCCGGCGCTCTACCACCTTGTCATTGACCACCAGGCCGGAGGAGACATTCATATAGATGTTCAAAATGGCATCCACCGCCAGGAAGGCCTCCGCCACAGAGATCCGCTTGTTGGCGGAGTCGTCCAGGGTGCGCTCAAACCACTGGGTTCCGGCGGTGAGGCCGGGGTTCAGACTGTCGCAGATGACATACCGGGCCAGGGCGCAAATGCGTTCGGACCGCATGGGGTTGCGCTTATAGGGCATGGCGGAGGAGCCGATCTGGTTCTTTTCAAATGGCTCTTCCATCTCCTCAAAGGACTGCAAAATCCGCAGGTCATTGGCAAATTTCATGGCGCTCTGGGCAATGCCGGACAGAGCGCCCAGGAAATAGGCGTCTACCTTCCGGGAATAGGTTTGACCCGACACCGGGACCACCCCGGCAAAGCCCATGTCCCCGGCAATGAGCCGCTCCATTTCCTTAATTTTCTCCTCGTTTCCTTCGAACAGCTCCATAAAGGAGGCCTGGGTACCGGTGGTCCCCTTGGAGCCCAGGAGCTTCAGGTTGGACAGCTGATACGCCAGATTTTCCATATCCTGGGTCAGCTCATAGATCCACAGGGTGGCCCGCTTGCCCACGGTGGTGAGCTGGGCAGGCTGCAGATGGGTATAGCCCAGGCAGGGCTGGTCCCTGTGGGCTTCGGCAAAGGCGGCCAGATTTTTCACCACCTGGGCGCACTTCTTAAGCGTCAGGCGGCTGGCCTCCCGGAGGATCACCACATCGGTGTTGTCTCCTACATAGCAGCTGGTCGCCCCCAGGTGGATGATCCCCGCCGCCTTGGGGCACTGCTGCCCATAGGCATAGACGTGGCTCATCACATCGTGACGCACCAAACGCTCCCGCTCCTCGGCCACGGCGTAATTGATGTCGTCCTTATGCGCTTCCAGCTCTGCGATCTGCTCCTCTGTGATCTCCAGCCCCAGCTGCCGCTCCGCCTTGGCCAACGCGATCCACAGCCGCCGCCAGGTGCGGAATTTAAAATTCTCCGAGAAAATATGCTGCATCTCAGCACTGGCATACCGGGTGGACAGAGGAGAAATATAGGCGTCATGATTTCGTTCCATACCATAACCTCGCTCTCTTAAGCTGATTGCATGTTCCGTTCTATGGTTATGTGACCTACTTTCTCATAGGGGCGGACCCATGTGTCCGCCCGTCTCCAGCCTCCATAAGTCCATGCTTCACGGCCCATCGCAAAGGATTCTCTTGAATATAGGCACCGACTTCCTCAAAGTCCCTCTGGTTCCGAATCACATGGTCATAATATCCCCACTGCCACAGCCTGTTTGTAAAAGGCGGAAATCCATTTGTTTTCACGCCACGAATATAGGCATTTGTCGTTTGGGTTTTCAACCACTGTATCATTTGAGGTAGGTTGGCATTCTCTTCCCGCTCTGGTCCTCGCAAGAGGATATGCACGTGGTCCGGCATCACAACAGATGCAATCAATTGAACCCCTTGAAATTTCTCCTCCAGCTTCTTGACCCATTGGGCCACCATCTGTCCAGGCGGGCTCGGGCGGACACATGGGTCCGCCCCTACGGACAGAATTTGAACGCTTCCCAAAAGGGGAAGCCGGTTCTGCGTGCAAAATGTGACAAAATAGACATATGCTCCAGCATAGGCAAAATCGGCAAGGCGCAGATTATGTCGCTGCTGCATTACTGCCCACGATGCCGGTTTACAATCCGGCTCTCCGTCTCTCCAGTCTCCAGGTTGACAAAGGCCGTATACAGAGAAACCTTGTTATCCTCGTTCAGGCTCTCCCAGATGGCCTGGGTGAACTGGTCCAGGGTCCCTGTAATGGCCACTGGCCGTGGTTCACCGCAGAAGGAGGGCAAGGGAGCGCCGTCAGATTCATAGGTGTGGATCAGGTGCCCCATTCCCGCCTTGGGGGCGTCAAAGGTGAAGTAATTTCGGACGCAGCAGCTGGGGTCGCCTTGCAGGGACTTCAGAATGCTGAGAACATAGGAACCGCAGGGAAACAGAATGCCCGAAATCCTGGGTGTGTAATTGGGGCCGTCGGGCTCAAACTCCCGGGTATTGAGGGCCTCCACATAGCTCTCCCCCTCCAGCATAAAGTCCCGGAGGGTATCGGTTTGGTCGCCATTGGTCACAATGGTGGTGATGCCATCCTCATCGGCAATTCGGCGGACCGGATGATAGATGATGAGGGAAGGGTCTGTCATTTTGGCCGGGTCAAAGGCCTGGGTCCGGATGCCGTCTTCGGTCTCCACAAAGATTCGGTTCCGGCTGTTTTCGCTGCGTCCCATAATAAAGTAAGCGATGACGGCGGACTTTCCGTCTTCGCTCCGGCCCAGAAGAACGCCGCGGCCGGGATATGCATTGCCCTTTAGGAGGGCGGACAGATCATACATGATAGACCTCCTGATATTGAATTATCTTGTGTTGGATGGGGAAGTGGCAATCTGCCGGGCCACCAGTTCAGCTGCCTGGGGCAGGAGAATCCACTCTGCCTGTTCCATAACCCGGCGCTGCAGGGTTTCCGGCGTGTCCTCCGGCAGGACCTCCACAGCCTTTTGCAAAAGAATTGGGCCGCCGTCGGGAATCTCATTGACAAAATGAACCGTCGCGCCGGTTACCTTCACGCCCCTGGAAAGCGCTGCCTCATGGACGTGGAGGCCATAAAATCCCTCTCCGCAGAAAGCGGGAATCAGGCTGGGATGGATATTCAAAATGCGATTGGGCCACTTTTTTGTGAAGTTTTCTGACAGAATACTCATAAATCCCGCCAGAATGATCATGTCGATGCCGTCCAGCTCCAGAATCCCCTGGAGCCTGTGTTCGAAGGCAGCTTGAGAGCCGCACTCCTTCTTGGACACCACGGCTGCGGGAACACCAGCACCCTTGGCCCGCTCTAGGGCATAGGCCCCAGCATGGTTGGACACCACCAGGGCAATCTCGCCGTGGGGGATGCGACCGGCGGTCTGTGCATCCAGAAGGGCCTGGAGATTGGTGCCGCCGCCGGAGACTAAAACCGCAATTCTCGTCTTCATTCCAAAATCACCTTGTCCTGTGAGGCCACGATCTCGCCAATGAGGTAGGCATCCTCGCCATTTGCCTGAAGGACAGACAGGGCGGTCTCCGCGTCCTCCTTAGCCACAACCACGCTCATCCCAACGCCCATGTTGAAGGTGTTGAACATATCCCGCTCCGGGATATGTCCGGTTTTGGCAATGAGGTCAAAAATAGGAAGAATCCGAATGGCGCTCTTCTGGATTTTGGCGCCCAGGCCATCGGGGATTGCCCGGGGGATATTTTCATAGAAGCCACCACCGGTGATGTGGCTCACGCCCTTCACCCGGACCTGGTCAAACAGGGCCAGCATGGGCTTCACATAAATTTTCGTGGGGGTCAGCAGAGTCTCGCCAATGGAAGCGCCGCCCAAGGCCTCGCAGGGAGACTGGATGTTGGTGTGCTCTACATCAAATACCTTCCGCACTAAGCTAAAGCCGTTGGAGTGGACGCCAGAGGAGGGCAGGGCGATGACCACATCTCCAGGTACCATGGCGCTATGGTCCACAATCTTCTTCTTGTCCACAATGCCCACGGAGAACCCAGCCAGATCATATTCGTCTACGGGATAAAAGCCGGGCATTTCTGCAGTCTCGCCGCCAATGAGAGCAGAACCTGCCTGGACGCAGCCCTCTGCCACGCCGGACACCAGTTCGGCAATCCGCTCCGGCACGTTTTTACCACAGGCGATGTAATCCAGGAAGAACAGCGGCTTGGCCCCGCAGCAGATCACATCGTTGACACACATGGCCACGCAGTCGATGCCCACCGTGTCGTGCTTGTCCAAAAGGAAGGCCAAGCGGAGCTTGGTGCCCACGCCGTCGGTGCCGGAGACCAGCACCGGCTCCTCATAGCCCTTCAGGTTCAATCCGAAGAGGCCGCCGAAGCCGCCGATATCATCCAGGCAGCCCTCGTTTTTTGTCCGGGCGATGTGAGATTTCATCAGTTCCACGGCCCGGTATCCGGCAGTGATGTCCACACCGGCTGCCTTATAGCTTTCGGAATAGCTTTTTTCGTTCATGCCTTTGGCTCCTTTTCAGAGAGTTTCCGCTCGAAGCGGAGTTTTCTGGTATTTTCCGGGACCTGGGTGGGGTAGCAGCCACTGAAGCAAGCAGTGCAGAACCCGCCGCCGTGCTCTGCCAGCTTCTGCACATTTTCCACGCTGAGATACCCCAGGGAGTCAGCTCCGATGATCTGGCAGACCTCTTCCTGGGAGTGGTGGACCGCAATGAGGGAGTCCCGGGAGTCAATGTCCGTGCCATAGTAGCAGGGATTCAGGAAAGGAGGGGCGGAGATCCGCATATGGACTTCCGTCGCACCGGCCTCCCGCAGCAGCTTGACAATGCGGGCAGCTGTGGTACCCCGCACGATGGAATCGTCAATGAGAACCACCCGCTTCCCCTTCACTGTGGCGGAAATGGGATTCAGCTTGATCCGGACCTTGTTCTCCCGATTTTTCTGGCCCGGGGCGATGAAGGTCCGGCCGATGTACTTGTTTTTGATCATGCCCACGCCATAGGGAATGCCGGAGGCCTGGGCAAAACCGATGGCGGCGTCAATGCCGGAATCCGGCACGCCCACCACCACATCCGCCTCCACCGGATGCTCCAGGGCCAGGAACATCCCCGCCCGTCGGCGGGCATTGTGCACCGAGCTGCCGTCCATTACGGAGTCGGGCCGGGCAAAGTAGATGTACTCAAAAACGCACATGGTTCTGGCCGCCTGGCCGCAATGGGTGCGGATGGAGCGGACGATCTCTCCATCAAAGACTACAATCTCCCCAGGTTCTACGTCCCGGATGAAGGAAGCGCCTGCTGCATCCAGGGCGCAGCTCTCTGAGGCGACGATATAGGCCCCGTCGGCGGTTTGTCCATAGCACAGGGGCCGAAAACCTCTGGGGTCCCGGACCGCCATCAATTTGGTGGCGGACATGACCACCAGGGAGTAAGCACCCTGGAGCTTGTCCATAGCCCGGTCCACCGCCTCTTCAATGGAGGGGGCGGAAAGGCGCTCTTTGGTGATCACATAGGAGATGACCTCGGTGTCGGAGGTGGTGTGAAAAATGGAGCCGGTGAGCTCCAGCTCTTCCCGAAGGGCGAAGGAATTCACCAGGTTCCCGTTATGGGCCAGGGCCAGGGAGCCTTTACAGTGGTTTACCACAATGGGCTGGGCGTTGTTTCGGTCTGTGGCGCCGGTGGTGCCATAGCGCACATGGCCTACTGCCATGTGCCCCTGGCCCAACCGGGTCAGGGTTTCTGGGGTAAATACCTCCTCCACCAGGCCGATGTCCTTGTGAGCGGCAATGACGCCGTCGTTGCACACGGCAATGCCACAGCTCTCCTGCCCCCGGTGTTGCAGAGCAAAGAGACCATAGTAGGCAGTGGTTGCCACCTCCCGGTTGTCCTTGGCGTAAATGCCAAAGACGCCGCATTCCTCTCTCAGTTTTTGCATGAGTTGGGTATCCTCCTTTGTGTGGGAACCTGATGGGCCTTATTCCTGCCCGGTCCAGCAATAGGTGCAGACCTTTTCCCGGTCCAGGCCAATGGCCTCCAGCAGCCCGTCCAGGGACTGGTAGCCCAGGGAGTGGAAGCCCATCTCTTCACAGATGGATTTCAGGAGGCACTGGCCCCGCTCTGTCCGGCCGTCAGCGTATTCCTCCAGGTGCTGCTGCCCTTCATCGCCCTCCAGCTTCTGGACCATCCGACGGGCCAAAAGCTCCATGTCGGAGTTACTGGAGGAAAAGTTCAGGTATTTGCAGCCGTACATAATGGGCGGGCAGGCGGACCGCATATGCACCTCTTTGGCGCCGCTCTCGTATAAAAACTCCACGGTTTCCCGCAGCTGAGTCCCACGGACAATGGAATCGTCCACAAACAGCAGCTTCTTGTCCTGGATCAGCTCCGGTACGGGAATCTGTTTCATTTTGGCTACCTGGTTCCGGACCTCCTGATTGGAGGGCATGAAGGACCGGGGCCAGGTGGGGGTGTATTTCACAAAGGGCCGGGCAAAGGGCTTCTGGCACTGGTTGGAGTAACCAATGGCATGAGGTAGGCCAGAATCCGGTACACCGGCAATATAGTCTACCTCTGGCAGAGTCCCCCGCTCCATTTCATCCCGGGCCATAATCTGGCCGTTGCGGTAACGCATGACCTCTACGTTTTTCCCCTCGTAGTTGGAGTTGGGATAGCCGTAGTAGGTCCACAGGAAGGCGCAGATTTTCATTTTTTCCCCGGGAGCTAACAGCTGCTGGATCCCATCCGGCGTCACCCGGACAATCTCTCCGGGGCCCAGCTCATAGTGGTCGGCATAGCCCAGCTTGTGATAGGCAAAGGACTCGAAGGATACGCAACAGCCCTCCTCATTTTTGCCTACCAGGATGGGCAGACGGCCCATCCTGTCCCGGGCGGCCAGGATGCCGTCTGGCAGCAGGAGCAGAATGGTGGCTGAGCCGTCAATCAGCTCCTGGGCGTGGCAAATGCCCTCTACCAGAGTTTCCTTTTGACTGATGAGCGCTGCCACCAGCTCCGTCTGGTTTACCTTGCCATTGCTCATGGCCATGAACTGATGGCCGTGATCGGAGAAGCAGGTGTCTACCAGAGCCTCGGCATTGTTGATGATTCCCACAAAGGCAATGGCGTACAGGCCAAGGTGGGACCGGACCAGCAGGGGCTGGGGGTCTGTGTCGCTGATGCAGCCAATGCCGCTGCAACCCTGGAAGGAGGCCATATCCTTCTCAAATTTGGTGCGGAAGGGGGTGTTTTCAATGTTGTGAATCTGCCGCTGAAACCCCCGGTTTTGGTCATAGATCACCATACCGCCCCGGCGGGTGCCCAGGTGAGAGTGATAGTCGGCGCCAAAGAAAATATCGAGCACGCAGTCCCGCCGGGAGACTGCTCCAAAAAATCCTCCCAAATTGGTCCTCCCTTACTCGCCCATGAGACGGCGCATGACCTCCTGATAGGCCTCTTCTACGCCGCCCAGATCCCGGCGGAAGCGGTCCTTATCCAGCTTCTCGTGGGTCTTGCAATCCCAGAGACGGCAGGTGTCGGGGGAAATTTCGTCGGCCAAAACAATAGTACCGTCAGACAGACGGCCGAACTCCAGCTTGAAGTCCACCAGCTCAATGCCCAGGCCCAGGAAATAGGCCTTCAGCACGTCGTCTACCTGAAATGCCAGGGCTTTGATGGTCTCAATCTCTTCCTTTGTGGCCAGCTTCAGAGCCAAGGCGTGGTAGCTGTTGATCAGGGGATCGCCCAGGTCGTCATTCTTATAGGAGAACTCAATGGTTGGCTCATCAAACACGATACCCTCAGCCACCCCGTAGCGTTTGGAGAAGGAGCCGGCGGAGATGTTCCGAATGATGACTTCCAGGGGGACAATGGTCACCTTTTTTACCACAGTCTCCCGGTCGTTCAGCTCCTCCACCAGGTGAGTGGGAACGCCGTGCTTTTCCAGCATACCCATGAGGAAGTTGCTCATGCGGTTGTTGATGGCGCCCTTGCCGGAAATGGTTCCCTTTTTGAGACCATTGAAGGCAGTGGCGTCGTCTTTATAGGATACGATGAGCTTTTCGGGATCTTCTGTGGCATAGACCTTCTTAGCCTTGCCTTCGTAGAGTTGCTCTTTCTTTTCCATTTGTGTAAATCCTCCTTACAGGTTAAATTCGTTTTCCACGGCCTGGTTCTTTTCCAGGACCTTTTCCCGGTCCGAGGCCCGCCGGGCTGCCAGCTTGTCCGCGAGGGTGGGCTCTTCCACGGCCAGAATCTGGACCGCCAAAATGGCGGCGTTGGCTGCGCCATTGACGGCTACCGTAGCCACCGGAATCCCTGAGGGCATCTGGACCGTGGACAGCAGGGCGTCCATCCCCCCCAGCCCGCCGGATGCCATGGGGATCCCAATCACCGGCAGGGTGGTGTTGGCCGCCGCAGCTCCAGCCAGGTGGGCGGCCATACCGGCGGCGCAAATGAGTACACCGAACCCTTGGTCCCGGGCGGAAGAGCAAAATGCCTGAGCCTGGGTTGGAGTCCGGTGTGCAGAATATACGTGTACCTCATAGGGTACGCCAAAGGCGCGCAGGGTGTCCAGCGCCTTCCGAACGACGGGCAGGTCGCTGTCGCTGCCCATGAGAACGCCAACTTTTTTCATAGGAGACCTCCTTGCAAAATGAAAAAGGGCACACTTACCGCCTGCAGTAAGTGTGCCCAGACGGCCGGCAAGAAATCCAGACGCCCTGCTCCCCCGTGGTGCTCCACTTCTTCCGTCAGTTACAGGGCGTCAGCTATTTTGACACATCCAGTGTATCATATTCCGGCCTGGCCGTCAAATGGAAAGTGTTCCGAATTGAAGGGAATTATTCCAGCCGTTCCTGTCAATTATGTAAAAAATCGAACTTAACATATGGAGTTTCGCTTTGACTCCGGAGTATGGGCTCCAGGGCGATGGATGTCTGGGTGCGTTTTTCTGAACACCTTCCAAAACAATCCGTGCCTGCCAGGGGGCGCGTCCAGGAGGCCGCCCTCTACCATCGGAATGGTACCTGACTGCCCGGACAGTTCTAAAAAAATATATGCTTTTTGGAGTTACATTGTAGTTATACCCATCAGCGCCATACTGGCGCCCATGAAAATACGCAATGTTTGCCTGGACATAGATTTCGCCCTCATTCCGTGCTGGTAGGATTTTTCTTTGTTCGCTGTAATTGGCAGGCTATTTTAGCAGGCTCGAGTTCATTTCTCCCTAAAAAAGCCCTCCCAGGGACACATCACACGTTGCCGTGGAGAGGTGCGGGAGGTCCAGTATATGGAGATCTGTGGAAAGGTTAATTCTCCTCCAAAGCCATGACCTTGTCCACCCGGCGGGCGTGGCGGCCACCTTCGAAGGGGGTGGTGAGGAAGAGGTCCACCATCTCCAGGGCCAGCTTTTCCCCGACAACACCGGCGCCTAGGGCCATCATGTTGGCGTCGTTGTGCTGCCGGGTGAGCCGGGCGCTCATAAGGTCAGACAGCAGAGCGCAGCGGATGCCTTTAACTTTGTTGGCAGTGATGGACACCCCAATGCCGGTGGTGCAGATCACGATGCCCCGCTCACATTGCCCCTTGGCCACAGCCTGGGCCGCTGGCGCGGCAAAATCGGAATAGTCGCAGCTGTCCCGGGTGTGGGTACCAAAGTCCTCGACCTGATGCCCCAGCGCCTCCAGGTGTTGTTTGACTGCCAGCTTTAGGGACAGTCCCCCATGATCGCATGCCAGGGAAATTTTCATTGCTTGATCCTCCTGTGTGTGATTCATGTAATGACGAACCCGCCGTTCACCGGCAGAATTTGTCCTGTGATAAATTCTGCGCCGGCCAGGTACACCATGGCCTTTGCCACGTCCTCCGGCCTCCCGTTGCGCTCCAATGGGGTTTCCTCTCGCAGAGCTTCCAGCACCGCCGGGTCCACGTGGGCGACCATATCGGTGAGGATGACGCCGGGAGCGACAGCATTGACCCGGATGCCGGAGGGCCCCAGCTCCTTGGCCAGAGCCTTTGTCAGGGCCAGGATGGCCCCTTTGGAGGCGGAGTAGGCCGCTTCGCAGGAAGCGCCCACCTGCCCCCACATGCTGGATACGTTGATGATGGCGCCCCGGTGCTTCTGCAGAAACAGGGGGATGGCAGCCTGAGTGCAAAGATAGGTGCCCCGGACATTGACGGCAAAGATCCTGTCCCACACCGCCTCAGGAGTCTGGGACAGGAGGCCATAGTGGCAGATTCCAGCGTTGTTGACGAGAACATCCAGCTCCCGCAGCCCGGCAAAGGCTGCCGCCACGGCGGCATGGTCGGAGATGTCGGCGCAAATGGCAGTTGCGCCGGTTTCCTTTGCCACAGCTTGGGCGGCTTCGTGGTTCTTTTCGTATAAAAATGTCACCTGGTCGCCCCGGGCGGCAAAGGCGCGGACTGCCGCTGCGCCGATTCCCCGGGAGCCGCCGGTGATTAAAACCGACGCCATACTGGCTGCCTCCTTAAAAGCAAGGCTGTCTCAAAACAAAGTTTTGGGACAGCCCCACATCATTTCAGCTTGTGACGGTTTGATTTCACTTCAGGCGAGCCTGGGTGCATCAGAATTGGGTGATTACCGCCGGCGGCTCTTGGTGCGGTGGTCTGTGTACTGCCGCAAGGAGGAAATCTTGCTGTCAGATTCAGACATAAACTGCTTCAGCCGCTCCTCAAAAATTTGGTCTGAGGATTTGGCGACGGTGGCTTGGGTGGGCGTAGGTGCGTTGGAGCGGGGGCCGCCCTGCCGGGGGGCTTTGGGGCGGTCGTTGCCGCCTCTTTGCCGGTTTGGGGCAGCGGGCTTGGGCTCCAGGCGCTTCATGGACAGATTGATTTTCCCTGCCGGGTCCAGGGCAATGACCATGACCTTCACATCCTGCCCCTCCGTCAGGTACTGGCGGATGTCGTTGACATAGGCATTGGCCACCTCTGAAATATGTACCATGCCCGTCCGGTTCTCCGGCAAGGCGATGAACGCGCCGAAGTTGGTGATGCTTTTGACCTTACCTTCGATAATGGCTCCAACTGTCAAATCCATACTGTGAAATTCGTCCTCCTCAGAAAATACAGACGCTGCTTCCTACGGGTCCGGCAGCTTGCCGGTTACTCCCCCACGTCGGAAAAGATAATTTCCCCATTTCCCACCAGGCCCAGCTTATCCCGGGCGATTTTCTTCACGCTGTCGTCGGAATCCAGACCGTCGATGCCGGTCTGGAGATTTTGGTTTTCCTGCTGCAGCTCGGCGGCCTGACCGGCTAACTCCTGGCACTGGGCCTGGTTGCTCCGAATCTGACTCCGCTGAGACACCAGGATAACAGTAGCGGACACCACCACCAGCAGAACCACCACCTTCGTCAGCAAAGAGGATCTGCGGAATTTCACGGGTAATCTCATGTTGTTTCCCTCCAGAGTGGGCGCCGTGCGCTTTTTTACGGCGTCTATTACCGAATATTGTAACCCATTTGCGCCCAATTGAAAAGAGAAATTTTAAGAATTTTTTGATTTTTTTCCACAGAGTTCGGACTGGCCATGCAAGCAGCCGGAAGATCCGGCCTACGGTCTGCCAGAAGCAGCGGAAGACCCGCCGGAACCATGCAGAAAGAGCCGCTCCATATGCGCCAGCCCCAGCAGCCAGCCCCAGCAGCTGAAAGAGCTGCAGGCGGCCATGGCACAAGGCCAGCCCCAAGTACGCCAGGACGAAGACGGCGAGCGCCAGAAATGCCAGGTCTGCCGGGATGGTGGCCTGGGGAAGCAGCCGCCGCAGCTCCCGCAAGCAGTCGTAGACCAAGGCCAACCCGGCCCCCAGTCCCATGGCCCAGAGAAACCAATGGGCCTGCTCTGCCACAGCCGGGGCCATCAGCCAAAGAGGCGGGAAAAAAATCCGCCTTCCCGCCGGGGCTCCTCGTAGATGAGAGCCGTCACCGTTCCGTCTACGGCCACCTGGCCGCCGTCCAGGGATAAGGTTTTCAGGTGCAGGTCCTGGCCCCGCACCAACAGAGTCCCCCGGCTGGTGCGGAGTACAACGGCGTTCTCCTCAAAGCTTACCACTTCCCCAACGCCGGACACGGTCAGCTTTTTTCGTTCGTCCAAGCTCAGCTTGTGGGGCTGCTGCAGCCCCCGGTCCTCCCCTTGTGCCATGTGCCATGCCTCCTGTCTGGTTTGTTTCCAGTGTATGCAGGACAAGGGGGCGGTAGACATGAATTTCAGCGGCCCATTCTCTCCAGCTTTTCCAGAACCTCCTGAAAATATGGGGGAAGGGGCGTGGAGACGATCACAGGCAGGCCGGTCCTGGGATGTCGGAAGCAAAGGGTGGAGGCGTGTAAACATTGGGATTCCTGCCCCAGCTCCGGCTTCTTCCGCCCGTAAACGGTGTCGCCCAGTATGGGATGCCCAATGTAGGCCATGTGTACCCGGATTTGATGTGTGCGGCCGGTTTCCAGGTGGCAGCGGATGTGGGTATAGCCCCGGTACCGGGTGACGGTCTCCCAGTGGGTCACGGCCTCTTTACCCCGGTCAGTGACGGTCATGCGCTTCCGGTCGGAGGGATGTCGCCCAATGGGGGCGTCTACGGTGCCCCGGTCCTCCTTCAGGTTGCCGCAAACCACGGCCTCGTAGGTCCGGGCCAGGGTGTGATCTTTTAGCTGACTGGCCAGGACGGTGTGGGCCAGATCGTTTTTTGCCACCACAAGCAGGCCGGAGGTGTCCTTATCGATGCGGTGGACGATGCCGGGGCGCAGGACTCCATTGATGCCGGACAGGCTCTCCCCTCTGGCGTAGAGCAGGCCGTTGACCAAGGTGTCGTCCCAATGCCCAGCTGCCGGATGGACGACCAGACCCTTGGGCTTGTTGATCACCAGGAGATCCTCGTCTTCATAGGCAATTTCCAAATCCATTTTGGTGGGGGCTACATCCAAGGGCTCCGGCTCTGGAAGCTCCACCTGAATTACGTCTCCTAACCTGGTGCGGTAATTTTTCTTCACGGCTTCCCCGTTGCAGGTGACGCAGCCGGAGGCCAGGAGATTTTGTGCAGCACTGCGGCTGAGCCCAGGTACGGCCTGGGATAGGAAGAGGTCCAGCCGCAGGCCCTCGGTCTCACAGATCAGCGTCATGATGGTTCTCCGTTTTCTTTTCCTCCCGCCAAAAGCTCCGATTGAAAAGCGCCAGATGGATCAGCAGCCCAATGGCTCCACAGGTAATGAAGCAATCGGCCACATTGAAGACTGGAAACGAGATAAAATCTGTGGCAATCATGTCCACCACATAGCCTCGGAAAACCCGGTCCAGAATGTTGCCCAGACCGCCGCCCAGAATGGCTGCCAGGCACCACAGCTCGAACCGGGCAAAAGGCAGGAATTTTTTGTGCAGGCCCCAAATCAGCAGGGCTGTAAACGCTACGAAAACTGCAATAAATAACCACCGCTGACCTTGAAGGAAGGAAAACGCTGCGCCGTAATTTCGTACATAGGTGAGATGTACAACCCCCTCCAGCAGGGGGACGGCGCTGCCATAGGCGATGCGCTCCACCACGAAATACTTGCTGATCTGATCAGCGGCCACGATCAGCAGGGCCAGAAGGCCCATGGGAATGTAGCTCATAATCAGCCGCCCTTTCTGTTGTAAAATGTACCGATCCTCCACAAGGGCCGGTAGAATCGGATCTATATTACCACCGTCCCCATAAAATGTCAAAGAAAACAGGGCGATCGCTCCTGTGTTCCTCCACCTCAACCGGTCACGGCGTCTGGACCGCCTCCGCCGGAGAACTGGACCACCAGCCGGTGAGGCAGGCAGACGATGGGCTGCCCGCCCTGCCGCCAGCCGGTCTGGATGCAGTCGCCGCCGGGACAGTCTGACTGGGTTACGGCGATGGCTCCATTCTGGATGGTAACGGTGTTGCTTCCGTATGGGCTGTCCACGGTAAAGCTCTGGTCCTGTGCCAGGGAAACCCGGCGCACCAAAACGCCGTCGGACCAAATTTCTGCCGACTGGGCCCTTTCCTGGGGCCAGAGGAGGAGCGCCAGGCTCGCCAGGAGCAGCCCGCCCAACAGGCAAATCCAAACTCTGGTTTTGATCATGGCCCAATCTCCTCAAAGGCGCAGCCGGAGAAGCGGTCTGCCAGTCCTGCCGTGACGTAGACGGTTCCGGCTTCGGTGCAGAAGACAGCCTCAAAATCCCGGCCCTCCCGCCAGAAGTCAGACGCCTTCTCCAGGCCCATGATGTACAAGGCTGTGGACAGACCGTCAGCCAGGAGGCCGTCTTCCGCTACGACCGTGACAGAGGCGAGCCCTGCACGGGCAGGCGCACCGGTTTCCGGGTCCAGGATGTGGCAGTAGCGCACGCCGCCAGCTTCAAAGTACCGCTGGTATCCCCCAGAGGTGACCACAGCCCAGGTTCCTTGCAGAGACAGGGTTCCCAGAGTTCCGGCTCCGGCCGGGTCCTGGATGCCAATCTGCCAGGGAGCTCCGCCCGGCTTTTCTCCGTAGGTCTGCACATTTCCTCCCAGAGACAGCAGGCCGCCGGTGACACCTTCCCCCTTTTCCAGGTATTCCGCCGCCAGGCGTCCGGCCCAGCCCTTTCCCACGGCTCCAAGATCCATTTGCGCCCCGGCTGCCAGATGGGCGCAGGAGTTCTTCAGGATTAGCTGTTTGGAACCAGTGTGTGCCAGGGCCTCTTGGATTTCCGCTTGCTCCGGTACCCGGTAATGCCCTGTGGTAAACCCCCAGAGCTTGGTTACAGGGTATAGACAGGGGTCCAGAGCGCCGCCGGTCCGGTTGCTTAGAGCCAAGGTTTCCCGGAACAGGTCCTGGATCTGCTCCGGCAGTTCCACCGTCTGCCCCCCGTTTAAGCGGTCAACCAGGGAGCCCGGCCGGGTGACAGACAGCTGCGCCTCCTGCTCCTGGAAGAGCCGGGACAGGTCCTGGACTGCAGTTTCCCCATGGCTGCCCCACAACTTGATGGTCATGAGGGTATCCATGGCGTATACCTGGGCCTCTACCGGCTGCCGGCTGCATCCCGGCAGCAGAAGAAGCAAAAGCAGAACCCCAATTTTGCACCGCTTTGTTTTCACAATCATTTCTCCTATCGAAAAAGGTGTGACCCGGAAGACCGGGTCACACCGCAGTGACATTTAGACGGGCACATTTTCCCGGACAATGACAAAGCCATCAACCAGATTGGCCTCCTGCAGCTGGCCCTCAATGGCAACCTGCCGTTCCATCAGATCGGTGAGGATGACGCAGCCGTCCTTGCACTCTACCCGCATCACATTTTTCATCACAATGTCCTCCGGGGACATTTTATTTTTGTATACCGTGGAAAGACACATGGTTAACCCTTCCTTTCATGCTCCAGGGCAGTCAGCACCGTGGACAGGCGCAGATTCCCCTTCTCGAAGTCTGACACAGCCTGCATCACCTGCTCATAGGAGCTGTGTGCCCCGGCTTCCTCCAGCTGCTTGGCCAGACCTGCCAGCTCCTGGGCGTGGGCGGCGTTGTGCCCCACCATGTATTTCATGAGGGCCATCAGCTCTTCCATGGGCGTGTGCTGGCAGCCGCCGCAGGCGCTGCAGTCCGCCCCGGCACAGTGCTCCTGCCCCTCATGGGTATGAGGCGCGTCACCGTGGTCGTGCTCATGGTGGTCATGGTCGTGGTCGTGAGGATGGGTATGATAAGAATGAGAGTGCTCTACAGGAGAGCCTACATGATCGTGATCCAGGTGCATAAAGGGACTCCTCTCCATTGGCGTTTGCCGCCAATCTTCATTTTGACCTTATTATACCGCACAGCTTCTCCTATGTCAAAGGATTCCGCATTGGGGAAAAAATATCCCCCTCCCTCCCTTGCACTGGCCTGGGGATGCTGCTATAATGATGAAAAACAGCAAGGATTCTGGAAAGAGGAACGCCCTATGACACATGATCACACCGGATCTCCCGGGGAAGAGACGCTTCATGACCACGCTTATCTCCATGCTCACGGCATTGCCCACAGCCACGGTCATGTTCACGCCAATCAGAAGGCGGTGATCAACCGCTTGGCCCGTGCCATCGGCCACCTGGAAAAGGTAAAGCGGATGGTGGAGGAGGGATATGACTGCTCCGAGGTTCTGGTACAGCTGGCAGCGGTCCGCTCTGCCCTGGACAATGCGGGGAAGGTGATTTTGCAGGACCATATGCGCCACTGTATGGTGGATGCTGTGGCGGCTGGGGATATGGACGCCATTGAGGATCTGTGCCAGGCTGTGGAAAAATTTATTAAATAGGGAGGAACCCATATGGATTTAAAAACCTGCCGCTGGATGACCCGGCTGCTCTATGTGGGGTGCCTGGCGCTGGCAATCATTGCCCTCCCCCTGGACAACCAGATTCTGCGCATGGGGCTCCTGGGCGCGGCCCTGGCCCTGGCGCTGATGGTGGCCATGGTCCGGGATAAGTTCTGGCGCTGCCCCAAGTGCGGAAAAATGCTCCCCAAAGGGGGCAAGGTTCGCTGCCAATCCTGTGGGTGGGAGATGCTGTAGACGGGAAGAGAGACGCTGCCATGAGGTTGGATTTCTACTACTGGGCTGCGATGTGCCCCTTAAATATGGAAATGTTGGCGCTTTTACAGGCGTACAGCAGCCGGTTGGAGATCCACACCTATGATATCTCCAGGCAGCCTGACCTTGCCGGGAGGCTCCGTATGTTTTACCCGACCCTGTCGGTGGTCAACCACCGGCAGCGGTATTTCGCCCCCTTGCGCCGGGAGTTTCTGGAGCGGCTTTGTCAGGGGGAACTCCCCAGGCAGGTCCCCTATCACCCGGCACTGGGCAGAACGCCGGTTGCCGGTACTGTGCTCCCCATTACCGCAGAAAACCTGGACTTAGCGGGAAGCTGCACGGGGTGCAATGGCTGCCGGGGATGGAGGCAGAAGGCGGCGTTTTTGGAGGGCATGGGACTTTCTGTCTTTGGTTTTCTGCATATGCAGGAAAAACGGTTGCTTGGCGGAGCAGAATACGTCCCTTCTATGCAAGTGCCCTATGCAATCCCTCGCGATGCCAGGAAGGCGTTCCTCACCTGCGTATACCTGTCTGATGAGGCGTTCGACTATAAGACTACGCCTTTAAATGCTCTGGAGGCATATCTGGGGGAGCGGTATGAAAGCGCTCTGGTGATTTCTGACGAGACCGGTGTCTTCCCCAACGGAGACCTGACGTTTTTCCTTCTGCGGGGCTATCAAGACCTGGGCGTGGTGGCTCGGGAAGGGACGTACTGTACGTTGCATCTGTTGGAAAAACAACTCCGTACATGAACTAAGTTGCGGTATGCCGCCTCAAAGGAGGGAGCATACCGCTTTTTCGTAGGCTGCATTCAAATTTGGCGGGACGTCTGCCAGCTTCACCCCCAGGCCCGATTGGATGGATACCTCCACTCCGGTCATGGGGTGGGGGAAGTGAAGCTCCCGGGCGCAGAGCTGCTGATAGGAAAGGCCCAGGCGGGTGGAGAGGGCTTGACTGGCCGTGGTTCCGTACTGGGGGTCTCCCAGCATGGGGCAGCCCAGGAAGGCGCAGTGGACCCGCAGCTGATGGGTCCGGCCGGTGAGGGGCTCCAGCTCCAGCAGGCTCCAGGCCGGGCCTTGCTCCAGCAGACGGTATCGGGTTCTGGCCGGTTGGCACAGGGGGTCGATGCGCCGGAGGAGACTGGGCTTGGGACAGCGCCCGATGGGCATATCTATGGTGCCCTCCGGCTCCGGTGGCGCGCCGTATACCAGGCCATGATAGATTTTGTGAAGCTGCCCCCGGGTGTGGATGTCGTTGAGAAGCCGGTGGATGTGGGCATTTTTAGCCAGGAGCACCAGACCAAAGGTATCCCGGTCCAGCCGGGTGGCTGGATGGAAGGCGCAGGCTTGGCCGGTTCTGCGGTAGTACCCCAGGACTCCGTTGGCCAGGGTTCCCGTCATCCGGTGGCGGGAGGGGTGGATCAGCATCCCTGGCGGCTTGTCCACCACCAAAAGATCCCGGTCTTCGTACCGGATCTCCAGGGGCATGTCCTCCGCCGGGTATTCGGGTTCCGGGTCGTCCAGCAATGCAGTGATCCGGTCCCCCGGCGTGACTTGCGTGTTGGTCCGGGCAGGTTGTCCATTGACCAGGAGGGCGCCCGTCCATTTCAGCCGGTTCATGAGGCCGGTGGACATGTTCAGCTCTCCCTTGAGAAAACTGGACAGGCGGCCGGACCGCACGGCAATGTGCTCCAATTCCATGGCATTCTCCCAAAAGTTTTTCTTCATTATACCGGCTTTTCTCAGAGAATTCAATTGCCTCTTTCCGGCTGTGCCATGGACCAGATTTCCAGGACGGTGATGGTGAGAACCGGGGCCAGAATCATACCCAGAATGCCCCAGAGCCGATATCCCATGTACAGAGCGACCAGGGTCAGCAGCGGGTTGAGCCCCAGCTGATGCCCCACCATGCGGGGCTCCAGAATGGAGCGGGTCAGAGCGGTAACGCCATAGAGGGCAATCAGCCCCAGACCCAGGGCCGTTTGTCCCTGCAACAGCACCAGGAGTCCCCAAGGTACAAGAATTGTACCGGTGCCCAACATAGGCAGAGCGTCCACCAGGGCGATGAGTGCCCCCAAAAGCAGAGGAAACTCCACCCGTAGGATGAGAAATCCTATGGTCAGCAGCAGGAACGTGAGGCCCATGAGCTTGCACTGTGCCCGAAACCATCCACCCAGGTTGACCCGCAGGTTCTGCAGCACCGGCAGGATCCGCTGGGACCAGGCTGGCGGCAGCTTCCCCAGGAGAAAGGGCCGCAGCCGTGGCAGCTGCGCCGAAATCATAAAGCTGGATACAACCGCCGTGCCCAAAAATACAAACGTATCCGGCAACGTCACAATGATCTGAGAGGCGGCCCCCAGCACCCGGGACACAGCGCCCTCCGCCAGGGCGGAGCCGTTGGAGAACAGCTGGGTAATGCTTTCCTCCAGCCCCGGCTGCAGCCGCTCCGGCGCGTCTTGGGCCAGGTGGTACAGCCAACCCTGGACCCGGCCGGCAGCCTGGTCCAGGCCTTCCACCATTCCGGGCAGCCCGGAGGCCAAATGGTCCATCTCCTGCAGCGCCAGCCGTCCTAATAGATACACAAGGCCCAGCAGGAGCAGGTACACCCCCCCAATGGCGGCCCCGGTGGCCAGAGTCCGGGGGAATTTGGCCCGCCGGGAAAGGAACCTGGCCAGGGGCTCTGCAATCCAGGCTACGGCCAGGCCGACCAAAAATGGAAGGGCCAAAGGCAGCAAATAGCGCATGGATAACAGGGCTGCTGCTAGGATTCCCCCTGTGATCAAAAGCCGGTATCGATTTCCTGTACTTCGCATGGCTCCTCCTGACGCACAATCTATGCTATTATGCAGAAATTCCTTGCATTTTCTGAGAAATATGCTACAATGAACCTGGGACAAACCCCAGAAAACTAGTGAAAGCGACTACAGGAGGTTGCCTTATGGCAAATAATCCAAAATACTACATCATTGAATCCTCTGCTCTGCCGGAAGTTTTTTTGAAGGTCGCGGAAGCCAAGCGCTTGCTGGATACGGGCGAAGCCTCCACCGTCAACGATGCCACCCGTCAGTCGGGCATCAGTCGCAGCGCCTTCTACAAGTATCGGGACTCCATTCTTCCGTTTCAGAACCTGATGGCAGGCCGGATCATCACATTTCAGCTGACCCTCCACGATGAGACTGGCAATTTGTCCTCCCTGCTAACCATTTTTGCCCAATGGGGCGCAAATATACTTACCATCAACCAGACCATTCCCACCAATGGCTGTGCCGCCGTGACCATCTCCGCCGAAACCAACCATTTACAGACCTCCCTGGAGGAGCTGCTGCGGCACCTCAACGCCATGGATGGGGTGGTACGGGCAGAGATTCTGGCAGGTTGATTGCCTTTGGAGTGCATATCTGAGATTTCTTGCAGCCCCCGGCTCCCGGCCGGGGGCTGCATCTGTATGCGGCGTTTTTTGTCAGATTTTTCCCTGGCGGCGGTCACGACAGCCCGCAGGAGCATAAGATGCCATGAGACAGCAGCGGCTGTCTTATGGAGGTGATACCATGCTGATTGTGCAAAAATTCGGAGGGACCTCCCTGGAGGGGCGGGAGCGTATTTTCGCTGCGGCCCGCATCATCACCCAGGCGGCCAAGCGGGGCAGCCGGGTGGTGGCTGTGGTCTCCGCCCAGGGTCAGACTACAGACGATATGATTGCTCAAGCCATATCCATTCATCCACGGGTCACCGCTCGGGAAATGGATGCGTACCTCTCCACCGGGGAGCAAGTCTCGGCGGGCCTCCTGGCTATGGCCATCCAGGCCATGGGATATCCGGTGGTTTCTCTCACCGGCTGGCAGGCCGGCATCCACACCGACGGCACCCACGGAAATGCCCGAATTCTGGGGCTGGGCAATGACCGGATTCTCCAGGAGCTGGACCGGGACAAAATTGTCCTGGTGGCTGGATTCCAGGGCGTGAACCAGGCCGGAGACATTACAACTCTGGGCCGGGGTGGCTCCGACACCACGGCGGTGGCCCTGGCGGTGTTTCTCCACGCGGACCTGTGCCAAATCTACACCGACGTGGACGGCGTTTACGACAAAGACCCCAGGCTGTACCCCGACGCCATGAAATTTGACTGGATCTCTTATGAAAAAATGCGCAGGCTCATAGCCGGCGGTGCGCAGGTGCTTCATGACCGGTCCGTCGAGTTGGCGCAGCGGTTTGGCCTGGCCATTGAGGTTTTGTCCTCCTTTACGGGCCAGCCCGGTACCATTGTTTGCGCTGAGGAAAGCGGCACATAACGCCGGATGCCGGTAATGCAGTATATCCTGTCCCGGGCTCCGGTATGATTCCGGGGCCCGGCGAATAGGCTCTTTGCAGGGAGGGATTGGATGAAGCGGCTTTGCTATGTGGGCTTTCTGGCCACGGTTCTGCTGGGAACGGGCTTGCATTTTCTCTATGCCTGGCGGCCCATTCCCCTGTTTGGTTTATTTGCGCCGGTCAACGAGAGTGTTTGGGAGCACCTAAAGCTGCTCTACTGGCCGTTTCTGGTAGTCTGCGGGGTGCTGTCCCACTGGGCGCCGTCTCCGGTTTCCTTCTGGGGGGCGGCCTGCGGGAGTCTGCTGGCTATGCCGCCGGTTCTGCTGGGAAGCTGGTACACGGCCCGGTATGGCTTTGGGGTGGAGTCCACTGCTTTTGACATTGGGCTGTATGGCCTGGTGGTGGCCTTGGGCTTTCTTTTGCTATGCCGTTTGCAGAAACGGCCCTGGACGGAGCGGCAAGTGGGGATCTGCATCATGCTGGCGGGGCTGTGGGGCGGCGCCCTTCTGATTGGCTCTGCCGCACCCTTGGAGCTTCCCCTGTTCGAGCCGTAAAAATCGTTCGACGGGAAGCGGCAAGCTCTGCTGTTTTCTTCGAAAACCTGGGAAAATGCCTGGAAATTTTCAGAAAAAGTTCCCGATTTCCTTTCGGTTTTGTCGCTTTCTGCGTTATTTTTTTCTGTCTTTTTAGAATCAAATGTGATTCAATAGAGACGGGGGGCGAGGACATGACCAGAAGCATTTTGATGTATGAGCGGCCGTATCACGATGAAACGGGACGGCGGTTCCTGCTGCAGTATTATCTCCTCATCGATGAGGTAATTTTCGGCTGCAACAGCCTGGAAATTTATGGGGCGAAGACGCTATTATTCCAAGGGGATACGCTCCTGGATCAAAAGGCCATTCGAGGTCTGACGCCCTTTGGCCCCAAAATCACCTCGATTCTCAATTGCTTGGCAGATGGCTTGATCCAGCCGAAGGCTATGGAGCATATGGTTTTCGATATGGTTTGCGCCTGATATGCGGAAAATACTGGACATGGGGAAAATCCTTTGCTATAATGTACAAAAGCATACGGAGAGGAGCCAATTCCATGAAATGTCCTTACTGCGGCGACCAGGAAAGTAAGGTGGTGGATTCCCGCCACTCTGACGATGGCCTCAGCATCCGGCGGCGGCGGGAGTGCCTGTCCTGCCAGAAGCGGTTTACCACATATGAAACGGTGGAGAGTCTGCCCATCATTGTCGTCAAAAAGGATGGCAGCCGCCAGTCCTTTGACCGGAACAAGGTGCTCAATGGCATGGTCCGGGCCTGCGAGAAGCGGCCGGTGCCTCTGGCCTCCCTGGAGCAGGCGGTTTCGGAGATTGAGCAAATTTTGCAGAACTCTTTGGAGCGGGAGGTCCGGTCCGAGACCATCGGCGAACTGGTGATGGAGCGCCTGAGGCGGCTGGACGAGGTTTCTTACGTGCGGTTTGCCTCTGTCTACCGGCAATTTAAAGACGTGCACAGCTTTATGGACGAGCTAAACAAATTTTTGGAAGAAAAGTAAAAGGGGGAGCCCCATGACAGTTTGGAGAATACTCAGTTTTCTGATCCTGCTTACGCCGGTTCTCACCCTGATTCTGGGGCTAATTTGCTGGCGGTATCCGCCCAAGGGTCCCACGTGGGCGTTGGGTTACCGGTCCCGCCGGGCCCGGGCCAGCCGGGAGGCCTGGCAGTTTGCCCAGAATGTGGCGGGCCAGATTTGGCTTTGCCTGGGGCTGACGTTGACGGCGGTGTTCGCCATTGTGTGCATATGCTTGCGGAACCGGGGGGTAGAGACCCTGTGCCAGGCGGCTCTGATTTGCATCATCGTGGAGGATCTTTTGGTGTTTGCCTCCATGGTTCCCACAGAGGTGCTGCTCACCCGCCGCTTTGACCGGCTGGGCCGGTGGCGGGAGCCTGCCCAACCCAAGGCAAAAAGGCGCAGTGCAGAGTAAAAAACGGCTTGGAGGAAACGCAGACGAGAGTGACTCGCCGCGTTTCCCCCAAGCCTTTTTGATTTTTAGAACAGAAGCTCAGGCGCCCTGGGTGATTTGAGGAAGAAAATGCAGATTGGACGCATTGAACTCCACCCGGTTTTTGGGATAGGAGACGGACCCTGTCACCGTGCCCGGGAGCTGCGCGTCATCCTCCCAGGTGATGCGGACCAGAGGCATCTGCTGGGCGTAGTCCTTCCAGGCGCCGTTTGCCTGCATCTGGGCGTCGGTTTGCTCCGCCGCCTTTTGGAACGCCTCCAGATCCTCCCCGCTCAGGTATTGGGTGACTGGTGTGGCGCTGTGCCAGAAAGCGAAGTGCTGGGTTTCCGCCAGGGTTTCCTCCTCGTATCCAACGCCGCCCGCCCCGGTGCGCAGAGACGTGAACTGCTGCACGCTGCTGCCGTAGGTGCTGGTCAATTGGGCTTTGACCTGGGCCATATCGGCCTCGTCAGGATACACCAGGAGCACATTCACCAGACGCAGGACGCCGGCGTCGTCCTCCTGGAAGGAGAATACAGCGTGGCTGGTGGTCTCGCCGAAGCATTCCAGCTGCTCAATGGCAAAGGCAGGCTGCTCCCCAGAGTCGCTGGTCGTGACGGCGTCCTGGGAGACGCCATAGGCCGCCATGACTTCCTCCGGAGTCATCTCCCAGGAGGTTTTGGGGAATTCCAAGAGTCGGCCCTCGCCCTGTACCGGGGCAGCGCAGGCTGTCAAAAGCAAGGCCAGGCCTACCAGTGCGCAGAAGAACGACCAATTGCGTTTTTTCATGAAAATCCCTCCTTCGGTCATGTTTCAGAATTTACAGCTTTTCCTATCATACGGGGAAACCTGCTAATGTATAAGCATATTATATATTAAATTCTGCGCTGTGTCAACCTGGTTCAACTAAATTGGGGAAATAGCCCATCACCTATACTGGGCCTTCCAAAGGCACTGACGCGGGACGCTCCTGCGCCCATGCAGGAGCGAGGTATTCCGTCGGTTTTAATGGCGGATTCGGCCATGCTGTGGATCGATTGTGCAATAAAAAGACATTCCTTGTGATCAGGGCGTGAAAAAGACGCGGATTGCTATGGAATTGGGGGATTTTTTTCTTGACAAGCCAGAGAAAATCCGCTATACTAGGGAAGCTGTTAAGGGAAAAGCCTTGATAGGAGGGAGCCCTGTGAAGCTGGAGGAACTGGAGTTATCCCTGCTGTTTGACTATTACGGGGAGCTGCTGACGGAAAAGCAGCGGACCTGCTTTGAGCTGTATTACAACCAGGATTTTTCCCTGGGGGAGATTGCCGGGGAGGCCGGGATCAGCCGCCAGGCGGTGTACGACACCTTGGCCCGGGCGGAGAGCGCCCTGCGGACCATGGAGGGAAGAGTCGGCGCGGTGGCCCGGGATTTGGCCTGCCGGAAGGCGCTGGCCCGCATTCGTCAGGCGGCAGAGACCTTGGCCCAGAGTGAGGATCCAGTCACGGCCGGTCTGGCTGGGGAAATTCTGGAGGCTGCCGCCACCATGAAGGAGTAAACTATGGCGTTTGAAGGCTTAACTGAAAAATTATCCGCCACCTTTAAAAAGCTCCGCGGCAAGGGACGCCTGAAGGAGTCCGACGTCAAGGAGGCCATGCGGGAGATCCGCCTGGCCCTTTTGGAGGCCGATGTGAGCTACAAGGTGGTGAAGGACTTCACCAAGTCGGTGACGGAGCGCTGCATCGGCGCCGACGTGCTGGAGTCTCTGACGCCTGCCCAGATGATTGTGAAAATCGTCAACGAGGAGCTCACCCGCCTCATGGGCAGCGAAACTCAACACATTACCATCAACCCCAAAGGTCCCACCGTGGTGATGCTGGTGGGCCTCCAGGGCGCAGGCAAAACCACCAACGGCTCGAAGCTGGCCGGACTCATGAAGCGCCAGGGCCGGAACCCCCTACTGGTGGCCTGTGACATCTACCGCCCCGCCGCCATCCGGCAGCTGGAGGTCTGCGGCGAGAAGCTGGGTTTGCCGGTGTTCCAAATGGGTCAGACCAATCCGGTGGACATCGCCAAGGCTGCTGTGCAGCATGCCATTCGCCACGGCAATGACATGGTGTTCCTGGATACTGCCGGCCGGCTCCACATCGATGAGACATTGATGGAGGAGCTGAAGGCGGTGAAGGCGGCAGTGAATCCCCAGGAGATTATGCTGGTGGTGGACGCCATGACCGGCCAAGACGCGGTGAACGCTGCCCAGAGCTTCAACGAGTGGCTGGACATCGACAGCGTTATGCTCACCAAGCTGGACGGCGACGCCAGAGGTGGCGCTGCCCTTTCCGTCCGGGCGGTGACCGGCAAGCCCATAAAGTTTGTGGGCACCGGGGAGAAGCTGGAGAACATTGAGGCCTTCCATCCGGACCGGATGGCCTCCCGCATCCTGGGCATGGGCGATGTGCTCAGCCTCATCGAGAAGGCAGAGAAGGCCTATGACGCCAAAAAGGCTGCCGAGCTGGAGGAGAAGCTCCGGTCCAACAAGTTCACGTTGGCCGATTTTTATGACCAGCTGGTCCAGCTGAAATCCATGGGCTCCATGCAGGAAATTTTGGCTCAGCTGCCAGGCGGGGCCAATATGAAGGATCTGAAGGTGGATGAGAAGGCCATGACCCGGACCGAGGCCATCATTCTCTCCATGACCCCCAAGGAGCGGGACAACCCCTCCATCATCAACGCCAGCCGGAAGCAGCGGATTGCCCAGGGTGCGGGAGTCCGCCCCCAGGATGTCAATTCCCTCCTGAGCCAATTTGAAACTATGCGGAAGCTGGTGCGCCAGTTCTCCGGCCCCGGCGCAGGGAAAAAAATGAAGCGCATGGGCCGCATGAAGGGCATGCCCGGGGGCATCCCCGGCCTGTGATCGTTCGTAACCGGCCCCTTTGGGCTTTACGATATATATTACTATGATATTTGGAGGTGAAACCCCATGGTGAAGATCAGACTGAGAAGAATGGGTGCAAAGAAGGCTCCGTACTACCGCATTGTGGTTGCCGACTCCCGGTCTCCCCGGGATGGCCGCTGCATCGAGGAAATCGGCGCCTACAATCCCCTGACCGAGCCCGCTACCATTACGGTGGACAGCGAAAAGGCGAAGACCTGGATTCAGAACGGCGCCCAGCCCACCGATACAGTCCGGGGCCTGTTGAAGAAGGCCGGTGTGCTGTAAGATGGCCGAAGGAGCGTTGGCTATGAAAGAGCTTTTGCTGTACGTGGCAAAAAACCTGGTCGATCATCCGGACGCAGTTAGCGTCACCCAAACCGAAGGCGAGGACGGAACCCTGCTGGAGCTCCGGGTTGCCTCTGAGGATATGGGGAAGGTCATTGGCCGGCAAGGCAGAATCGCCAAGGAAATCCGGACCATTGTCAAAACCGTTGCCCAGCGCAATGGGGAGAGAATTACGGTGGACATTGTCGATTAAAACAAACGGGATATGGATTGCTGTACCGCAGTCCATATCCCTTGTTTTTATGTTTCGATTGTCCGGGGGCACTTTGGCAGGGTCTTCCGAAGGACCTGAGTCAGGGATTCGCTCCGGATGTTTGCGGCAGTAGGCCCCTCCGGCGTCACAGCTTGGCCGTCTGCCAGGAAGGTCAGGGAGCAGGGGTCGTCAGAAACGACCTGGTCAATGGCTAAGAGATCCTGGGTCAGCTCCATGAGGCCAAACGGGTAGGAGTGAGCCGTCCGGGCGTTTTGCACCTGCTGGAATACGGCCTGCTGCGTCTCTGGGGATGCACCTTGGGCGTATAGCAGAACCAACAGGCTACCCAAGGGCTGAAGTTCCTCCAGCTGGGCGGGTAGGGTGGCTGCGGTTTCGTCGGAGTAGTCCAGGTGCAGGGCGTAAGGCATCCGCTCCTCTTCCAGGGCGCGGCACAGCTCCAGAACCAGGGGCCCGTGGGCATCCACTGAGAGCAGGAGGTTGGGAAACCGGGCCAGGTTGGCCAGGTTCCAGTCAGCGCCCCGGGCCCCAGTGGTGAATACCACAAAGGCACAGGTGGGGTGCTCCCGGAGCAGCTGCTCCAGTACGTCCTGCTCCAACTGGAAATCCTGCAAAAGGAAAACCCGAATCCCCAGCTCTGTCCCCTCAGTCACCAGTCGCTGCAAATAGAGCCGGGACAGGCCCTGGCTCCCGGCCTGTATGGTGAGGGCCCAGGGGACATTGAAGCCTTGGGCAGCCTCAATCTCCCGGATGCGCCGGGCCCCCTTGCTGCAGGCCTCATAGCCCACATTGATTCCAAAGGTCTTCAGGGTCTGGCGGTCACAGGTTCGCAGCGCCCGGTCCAGGAGCTGATAATAAGGGCTGGTCTCATTTTCCAGCATACTCCGGCATAGGGTCAGAAAGTGACGCTCAAAGGTCCCCTTGGAAAAGGTGAGCGCCAGGTCTACCAGATTCCGAAGGGAGCGGTGGGCGTCCCGCTCCATATCCCGCAGTGCCCGGTCCACGGTATTCTCAATCAGAAGCCGGGTCAAATCTCGTTTCCGCAAAGAAATTCCCCCTCTATGGGTCATCCGTTTTTGTTATCATACCTTGCCCCGGGCCGGGAATGTAGGGACAGTTTTCCGGTTCTGTCCAAAAGAAGTTATGGAAGTTACCGGCCCGGGCTTGGGGCCGGCTGCCGTCCTCCGGCGTTGCGGCGGGATTGCTCATTTGGGCCACTGTGGTATATAATTGGAAAACAGGAATCTTTGGCGGGGCGCCACCATCTAAATCATATGTTGAAGAGCCTGCTGCAAAATGTAAATTCTGCGGCAGGCTCTTTCCTTGCTGTTTCATCCATTGCTGGTGCGGGTTTGACTGGAATGCTTCCGACTCATTTGGCGCTGCTACCGGCCTTACAGCAGAAAATGCTCCAGCTCCTGAACAAAGCGGCGGAGGGAAGCGGTGTTTAGGGTGTAGTAGATTCCGGTACCACGCTTGCTGACGGAGACAAAGCCCTCTCGCACCAGCATGTTCATGTGATAGGAGATGGTGGTAGGAGCCAAGCCCAGCTTCTCGGAGAGATCCAAGCCGTTAAATTCGGAGGCCTTGAGAATCCGAAAAATCTCGAGGCGGCTTTTGTCGCTCATGGATTTTAACCGGCTGTACAAGCTGGCGCAGGGGTCGGAGTATTTTTGCACCAGATTGGCAATGGCTTGATAGTAAATGCCCACATAAACTGCAGATGCGCTAAAGTCCCAGTGCAACCGGTGGAAGCCCATGATGCTGGGACACATGGTCACACTGGCGGGTGTATCCGGAGAATCCAGAATGCCAAACAGCTTGAAGGGGTTGTCCCCCGCCTTCTGCTGTGCTTCCTGCATGACTTGGTGACACACGGCGGACATGTCGGGCAAATGCTCCAGGAACAGAGCGGTGGCTTTTCGAAGAATGACGTCTAGCTCATCCAGATATTCATCGATGGAGTAGTACAGGGCGATGCAGAGCCCCTTAATTTCCTCCGTGCAGCCGGTGCGCAGCAGGAAGCGAAACAGGTCGTCATGACAGCTGTAGGCTGCCAGAGACTCCGGGTCAATGGCAGAAATCTTGCTGAGCAAAGGCGTGAGCGCTTTCAGCCGGGCCGCTTCGTCCAGACCGCTGAAGCGGACGCGGGAGCGGAGCATGTGATACAGGAAAAGAGCTAGAGACACCGGCCCCTCGGCTCGCACGGCGAAGAAGAAGCGGAGCCGGTCTTCGCTGACCTGCAGATTGGTATTGACATAATTCTCAATCTCCAGCAACGGTTCCAGCATGGGATTTAGCTCAAAGGTGGGGATACTGTAGCGTTCGGCCAGATGCGTTCGAAGCTCGTCGATGCTGTGAGATTCCTCAGGATTGGGATGGAAGCGCCGTTCCAGCATTACGATGCATTCAAGCTCCGGGTTGATGTGTTCAGAAAAATGAATTTCGATTGGAAGCACCCCCCTCTTCTATGCAAAAGATATTGCAGGAATATTCTACCGCAATTGAGCCGGATTGTCAATGGAAAAGTACGATGGCCATTGTAGAAGACCTTAAAGATTTCAAAACTGCTAAAAAACGTGCAAAAAAGCGGGAATTTTTACAATAAAATGTGTTGGGGAGCGGACGGCTGCTGCTAGTTTCCCCTGCTGAAGTGCAATAACTATAAAAATAGATGTTGCAATTTTGCTATAGATATGGTAGAATCTGGTTAGCCCGACTTGCGGTGCGGGACCACAAATACAGAAAGGAAGTTTACTTATGAAGAAACGAATTCTCGCAGCCTTGATGGTACTGTCCATGATGCTGACGGGGCTGGGATACGTCCCGGTTCAAGCTGCCGGCAACGGATTGACAGTCACAGAGACGGAGCCGGTTCTGCCTTTCCATGAGATTGCAGAGAAAGACCAGCTTGCTTCTGCACAAAATCCCGACGAAATTGTGGAAATCATTGTAGAGCTGGAGGAGGCACCTATTTCCGAAACCTGCTCTTATGTATTGGGTGGCGCTGGCAAGGCCACAGCGCAGCAGGCGGTTGCCAATGCCCAGGCTGGCCTTCGGCTGGATCAGGCTGCAGTTCAAAGAAGCCTGGACCGTAACCAGGGTGTGACCGGGATGGAATATACTCGTTCTTACACGGTGTTGCTGAATGGTTTTGCGGTTAAAACGGCCCGCAAAAATCTTGACGCCATCCGGAATACGCCTGGTGTGGAAAAGGCGTATGTGGCTGCCAGCTATCAGCTCCCGGAAGAGCAGGAGGCTAAGGCCGGCTTGCAACAGGTCATGGCGGGAGCCGGTTCCAATTATACCGGCGCAGGTATGACCATTGCTGTGCTAGATACGGGACTGGACATCACTCACCCGGCATTTGCCAATTCGCCGGATCAGGCCAGCTTCACCCAAGATTATATTCGAGGGATTCTTCAGGGTGCAGAGCTGAACGCGGAAGCTATGGTTCCCGGCGTGGGAGCCGCCGACCTTTATGTCAGCAGCAAGATCCCCTTCGCTTTTGACTATGGCATGGGTGACACCAATGTGGCCCCTGCCAATAAGACAGAAGCAAATGCCCTGGAGCACGGCACTCATGTGGCGGGCATTGCCACCGGTTACGATGTAAACGATGAGGGAGAGGTTCTGTTCTCCGGCGTTGCCCCTGACGCACAGCTCATCGCCATGAAGGTTTTCGATGACACCGGCGCCGGTGCGACCACTGCAACCATTCTGGCAGCTCTGGAAGATGCCTACATTCTTGGCGTAGACGCTGTGAACCTGAGTCTGGGCACGCGCTGTGGTTATACCGCAGACGAGGATGAATCCATCAATCAGGTGTATGAGCGCCTGAATGACGCTGGGATTATGGTGATTGTGGCGGCAGGTAACGACACCTCCTCCAGCGCATACAATACCTATGGTGAAAACTTACCCCTCACCGCAGACCCTGACAACAGCATTGTTTCCGCTCCCTCTACCTATGCCTCCAACCTGTCTGTAGCCAGTGTGGATAGCGACAATGCTTACATTCGCTACTTCCTCCTGGGTGACGAGGAGGTGCGGTTTACTGACAGCCAAAGCACTTGGTTGGGCCTACCGGATTTTGTAAAGCTGAACGTGGATTCCGGTTATGTAGAGGGCCCCATTGAACCACCCTATGATTACGTGATGATTCCCGGCTATGGCGAGTATGCCGACTACAGTGGAATTGACGTGGCCGGTAAGATTGCTGTCGTGCAGCGGGGCGGCCTGACCGCTGATGGCAGCAACATCACCTTTGCCGACAAAATGATGTATGCATCCTGGAATAACGCCATTGGCGTGATTGTCTATAACAATGATGCAGACCATCCCGATACTTATAACGTGGTAATGTCTACGGGATATTATCAGATTCCCGCCTGTTTCGTCAGCTACAACGTTGGCAGAAAGCTGGCAGAGCTGGAAGGTACCGGCGTAGGGATCTCCTTGAAGACAGACTATCTGGTTGAAGAAAACGCCACTGCTGGGCAGATATCTTCCTTTACCAGCATCGGCGTGACGCCGGATCTGCGGCTGAAGCCGGAGATCTCTGCTGCGGGCGGCAGTGTATACTCCTCCGTTCCCATGCTCACCCAGCAGGGTGGCTATGCTGTTATGAGCGGTACGTCCATGGCCTCCCCCTATGTGGCTGGCGCCAGCGTTCTGGTGAAGCAGTGGATTGCGGAGACCTGGACGGCAGTTCAGCCCAGTCAGCTTGCGCAGACGACGGAGAATCTCCTTATGTCCACCGCCGGAATTGTATATGATCCTGCCACAGAGCTCCCCTATTCTCCCCGCCTTCAGGGCAGTGGCCGGATTGACCTCAATGCCGCTATGAAAAGTGATGTGTACCTGTTCACCGATGCAGACGCCTATGGCGATACAAAGCCAGTGGCAAATCTGGGCGATGACGTTGCAAAGACAGGTGAGTACACCGTTACCTTCCGGGCACAGAATCTTGGGGGGGATGCCTCCTGTGCCTATGACATTGATGTGATTGCCATGGCTCCCGATGTGGAGGAGCGGGACGGCTACAGACTTATGAGCGGACGGGATGTGTTGTTGGATTACACCACTGGCGGCCAGACTTCCGTGGTGCTGCCGTCCGGCGCTCCGGCGGAGGAGATCACCGTGACCTTCAAGCTGTCTCAGGAGCAGAAGGAAACGCTGGATAGGCAGTTTGAAAACGGCATTTTCGTGGAAGGCTTTGTCCGCCTGACCCCCAGAAATTCCGGCGCCGCCCCTGTGCTCAGCATTCCGTTTGTCGCCTTCTATGGCGACTGGTCCCAGCCGGGTATGTTCGATTACGCTACCATGCTCAATGACAAGGAGGTTTCCTATTCCAACTATCCCACAGGAATTGGCACGTGGTTTTCTTTCCTTTCTGTGAAGCTGGGCGCGAATCTGAGCACCAATGAGTCCGTTTCCATTCAGGGTGAGCACCTCATCATCTCTCCCAACAACGACGAGAAAATGGATGGCGTGGAAATCGCCAGTCTTGGCCTTTTGAGGGATGCATCTGTGGTGCGCTATTGCGTTACCAATGAAGACGGCGAGGTTCTTTGGACCGACGAAACCAGAAATGTCCCGAAGACCACCTTCTACGCTAGTGAAGGGACAATGGTTCCCGCCACCCATTTCCTGGAGTATGCAGCAGAGCCCTGGTTTGGCGTGGACGACGAGGGCAATGCGCTGCCCGATGGCCAGTACTACTATACCATTCAGGCCGAACCGGTGACGGAACACGAATCTAGCAATGTCCGGGACACTGTGACCTTCCCGGTTTACATCGACACTGGCGCGCCCACCCTGAAAACCGGCGCCGTCAGCCTCCGCACCAATGAGGAGGGGCGTATGTTCCTGGGTATGCCTCTTTCCGATGATCACATCCTTCTGGATGCACGTGTTTATCCCACGCGCGCTGATGGATCCCCCAATTACTATGCAGAGCCCATCTTTAGGGAGAATTATGGCCTGGAAGGAATGGAGGACCGGGACGATGTTCTGGCGGAGGTGGATGTGACGGACTATGCTGGCCAGACTGTCTACATGGAAGTGACCGACTGGGGCTATAATTCCAGCGCCTACCTGATCCAGATTCCTGAAGCCGTTACCCCCGATGCCTTGTCGCTCTCCAGTGAAACCCTGTTCCTCTTTATTGGCAATTCCCAGCGCCTCTTTGGTTACAATTCCATGAATGAGGAAGTGCTGGATCTGACCTGGACGTCCTCTGATGAGAGTGTCGCCACTGTGGATGGCGATGGCCTTGTGACCGCCGTGGCCCCTGGCGTATCGGTAATCACTGCCACCACCGCCTCCGGTGTCAGCGCCTCCTGCGTTGTGGGAACAGAGGATGTGATTGCGTTTACCTCCATCCGGCTGGATTACGATGCTTTTACTGTGAAGGTTCCCTTTGCATCCCAGATCTGCCTGCCTGGCGTGTATGTAGAGCCCTACGACTTTAAGGTGAGTCCGTCTTTGATCAACTGGACGATTTCCGATGAGACCCTGGCCCGGAAGGTCGGCGTTTCTGATTTGTGGACCAATGAGAAGGAGGGCACCCTGACGGTTACTGCTGAATTCCAGGGTATGACCGCCTCCTTTGACGTGGAGATTTACAACAACACAGGCTCTATGCAACGGTATCACAAGTGGGTTACGCCCCGGGCTAACATGATCTTTACGCAGGGCTATGAAGATAAGGTTGGCGTGGGCCGCGATGCGATCTATCCCTACGATGAGGCGGCCACTTCCCCCGACCAGCTCATCACCTTTACTTATGACAACCACGAATCCATTGCCCTGGACAAGACCACGGCATCTGCAACCGCCAACGAGGAAGGCTGCAATGACCACACCTTCGTCACCGCGCTTCATCCCGGAACTGCCACCATCACTGCCACGGCCACAGACACCACCCAGGACACCATTTCCTGGATGATTACTGTCCTGGCCCGGCGTTATGAAGGCATCCGGGCTCTGGAAAGCAGCGTGGGCCTTTGCGTAGATGGAACCGCTCAGATGACAGAGCTGGTAGAGCCCTATGGTGAGAATGTGCTGCCGGAGTACAACCCCGTCTATTACACCAGCTTGGATCCCCAGGTGGTTTCTGTGACGGAGGATGGAACCCTGACTGCCCATCAAGCAGGCACTGGCCTGATTCGTGCCATGCTGAACACCGGCGATTATACCCTGGTGGCGGTGCATGTTGCGGATCATGTAGAAGAAGTGCGGGGCGCCAAGGCAGCCACCTGCACAGAAGACGGCTACAGCGGAGACGTTTACTGCACCGTGTGTGGAGCGTTGGTTTCTGCCGGTGAGGTGATTCCCGCCCACTGTGCCTCCAAGTCGTTCACTGACGTTGATACCAACCAGTGGTACCACACGTACGTGGACTATGTGGTGGACCACGGCATCATGAACGGCATGGGCGGCGGCAGGTTCGCTCCCAACGGCAATGTGACCCGGGCGCAGCTGGTGACTACGCTGTATCGCATGGCTGGATCTCCCCAGGTTGAGGAAATGTCCACCTTTGCGGATGTGCATGCCAATCGGTGGTATTCTGCCGCAGTGGCCTGGGCCCAGGATGTGGGTATTGCAGTAGGCGTTACCGAGACGGCCTTCCAGCCCAACGGCTTCACCACCCGGGAACAGGCAGCCACCTTCCTATACCGGTATGTCACCGAGTACTTGAAGCAGGAGCCCACTCAGGGTGTGGACCTCTCCGCCTACCAGGATGCCGCCAGTATCTCGCCCTATGCCGAAGAAGCCCTGGCTTGGGCGACTGCAGAGGGAATCCTGGAAGGCTTTGGAGATGACACCCTAAAACCCAAGGACGTCCTGAGCCGGGCACAGCTGGCCAAATTGATGACCGTCATGGATCAGAATTTCTAAGAGCCCTTTCAAAAAACCGGCCCATCCCCCAGCAAGGGGGATGGGGGACGGTGTCCGGAACCCCGGAGCGTATTGTGATTGGGATACGCTCCGGGGATTTCCTGTTTTCATGGTATCTGCGATCTGTTTTGAAATCTCAGACGCATGTTGCCAAGGGGAATGAAGCAGCAGGGCGTGCAGTACTCTGGGACTGCGCGCCCTGCTGATGTCAATCGAGCCGATGCCTGGCCATTGGCTATATTGGCACAGGTAGCCCTTATGGCAATTTACTGTAGTCTCTATCTGCCACCGGCTCCAGCCACTCGCTGCCGGTTCCCTCGCCGGGGACCTCCACGGCCACATGGGAGAACCAGCTGTCTTGGGCTGCGCCGTGCCAATGCTTCACGCCTGCCGGAATGGTAACCACATCGCCGGGATGGAGTTCTCTGGCCTCCTGGCCCCACTCCTGATACCAACCCCGGCCGTCGGTACACAGCAAAATCTGTCCACCGCCCTTGGACGCCTTGTGGATGTGCCAGTTGTTCCGGCATCCGGGCTCAAAGGTGACGTTGGCCATAAATACCGTCTGCTTGGGGTCGGTGAGAGGCTTTAAATAGGAGTTTCCAATGAAATACTGCGCGAACGCTTCATTGGGCGCACCCAGGCCGAACAGCCCACCGTCAGCGCCATCACCGTCCTGATAGACCTCCACTGCCATGCGGAACGCCGCCCAGGCGTTGGGCCACCCGGCGTAAAAAGCCAGATGGGTTAAAATTGCCGCCATTTCCGATTTGGTGACGCCGTTTTGCTTCGCTGTGGTCAGGTGGTACTGGAACGAACTGTCAATCAGCCCTTTGCTCACCAGCGCGGTAACGGTGAGGATAGAGCGCAGCTTGAGGGATAAACCTTCCTGGTTCCAAACCCGGCCAAAAAGCACATCGTCGTTGAGCTGGGCGAATTGGGGAGCAAAGTCTCCCAGACTGTCCCGCCCTGCCGTCTGTTTTACCATCGTCATTTCCTCCTAAAGTTTTCTTACGAATCGCTGATTTGCCTGGCCCGTGCCAGGAGTTCCGTTTCCCCGCAGGCCAGCCGGTTGCCATCAAAGCATTTCGTGAATGCCCTTGTTCGGATGCAAAACCTCATATTTTTATGGTGTTCTCTGTTTGTGGATGAGGCCTCAGGGGGCCGCTCCAGTATGTTTATTCGTGGATCTTCCAACCGTTGAGGAATTTGGCCGTCTCGGCAAGACTGTGGTCGATGATCTCACTGTGCCCCAGGTCTAGGGCCGCGATGGCGGACATATCGTCGTCGCTGAGGGAGAAATCCCATATGTTCAGGTTCTCCACCATCCGCTCCTGATGGGTGGACTTGGGGATGACGATCACGCCTCGCTGGGTGTTCCACCGCAGGGCCACCTGGGCGGCGGTTTTGCCATACTTTTGGCCGATTGCAGTTAGGACGGGGTGGGTGAAGATGCCATGTTTTCCCTCTGCCATGGGACCCCACGCCTCCGGAGCTACGCTGAACTCCTTCATAGTCTCCAGCGCACCGTTTTGGGCGAAGAAGGGGTGCAGCTCCACCTGGTCCACCATGGGGGCGATCTTGGCATTGAGGCACAGGTCGGCCAGTCGCTCGGGATAGAAATTGCATACGCCAATGGCCCGAACTTTACCCGTCTCGTACAGTTCCTCCATGGCCCGCCAGGAGCCGTAGTAATCGTTCATGGGCTGGTGGATGAGGTACAAATCCAGGTAGTCAAGTCCCAGTTTGTCCAAGGAGGTCTGAAAGGCCTTTTTGGCGTTCTCATAGCCCTGGTCCTGGACCCACAGCTTGGTGGTGATGAACACTTCTTCCCGGGGGATGCCGCTCTTGGCGATGGCCGCGCCTACCGCCTCCTCGTTGAAGTAGGCAGCTGCGGTGTCAATCAACCGATAGCCGCAGGCCAGAGCGTCGCATACTGCTTGCTCACACACCGCCGCATCGGGCACCTGAAACACGCCAAAACCCTCCAGAGGCATCTTGACTCCGTTTCTTAAGGTGGTAAATTCCATGTTCGTTTCCTCCTGTTTATTAGTTTCCCAGCCATGCTTGGAGGGCTGGCAGGGCGTTTCCCACGCTTCCCCCATGGAGGGCAAGCCCTGGTTTGACGGACGCTCCCGGACACAGCCGTTTGATATCGCGTTCGCTGCGCCCCAAGCCGCTGCCCTCGTGGGTGCAGAAGGGGAGAATGGTTTTTCCGGAAAAGTCGAAATGCTCCAGAAAGGTGAATACCGGCATGGGCATCGTCCCCCAATAGTTGGGATATCCAAGATAGATGGTGTCATATCCGTCCAGGCTCTCTGGGTATCGCTTTAGCTCCGGCCTGGCGTCCCGCAGCTGGTCCGCCTGGGCTTCGTCGATACAGGCGTTATAGCTTTTCGGGTACTCGTGGACTGGCTCCAGTTGAAACAGGTCCGCCCCCGTCAACTGCTGGAGCATACCTGCCGCCACCTCCGTGTTCCCCACGCTCAGTTCTTTGAGTTTGCCGCTGACATAGTTCTCTCCCCTCCGGGAAAAATACGCGATGAGTGCCCCCATGGAAAACAGCTCCTTTTCATTGTTCTGGCATTATGATACCCCATCGGTCCTTGACAGGGAATCTCCAATATGTTAGGCTTATATCAACTAAATGTTGATACTGGGATATGGAGGTGCGAGGCGATGTTCAACCCTCACCTGTCTACGTTTGTCCGCGCTGTGGATTGCGGCAGCTTTACCAAGGCGGCGGATCAGTTGTTTATTTCTCCCACTGCTGTGATGAAGCAGGTGAATTTACTAGAGGCCCACCTGAAATTGAAGCTGATCCAACGGACATCGCGCGGGATTCGCCTGACGCCAGCGGGAGAGGTGATCTATAAAGACGCCAAATTCCTGTTTGAGTATTCCAAACGCTCCGTGGAAAGCGCACGGCAGGCAATGGAGACCGACGGCAGGACCTTCCGCGTGGGAACCTCTCTGCTCAACCCCGCCAAGCCCTTTATGGACCTGTGGTACCGGGTGAACCGGCAGTTTCCCGATTATAAGCTGCATCTTGTCCCATTTGAGGACGACCACACAGGAATCCTCGCGGAAATTGCGGGGCTTGGGGAGAAATTTGACTTTTTAATGGCGATTTGTGACTCCAAGCTCTGGTTGGATCAATGCCATATGCTGCCCCTGTGCCGCTGCAAAAAGATGTGCGCTGTATCGCGGGAACACCGGCTGGCAGGGAAAAAACAGCTTGCGCTTTCCGATTTATACGGAGAGACCTTGATGATGGTCAAGCAGGGAGATTCCAGAACAAATGATCGGATCCGCGCGGACCTGACACGGGATCACCCGGCGATTCAAATTGAGGACACGCCGCAGTTTTATGATATTTCTGTCTTTAACCGCTGTGCGGAAACCGGGAACGTCCTTTTGATCCTGGATTGCTGGCAAGACGTACACCCGGCCCTTGTCAGCATCCCGGTAGATTGGGAGTATTCCTCTCCCTACGGTCTGCTGTATGCCTTGGACCCCTCGGAGGGAGTCAGCCGCTTTGTGGAGGCGGTTCGAAAGGAAATTGGCCACGGTGCTTGATGTTGACCAGCTCATGGGAGCATGCTGCATAGCCCGGAGCAAAAGCTGAAAGCAGTGGTAGTGTATCAAGTAGGGGAAGGAAGACAGCAGGAAATATGTGAGCGCTACGGAATTCCTGCAGGGCACGCTTTACGAAACTGGATTCATAGATGTATAATTGCCATGAAGACTTTAAGACACAAAACGGAGAGAGCCACATGACGAATATGGGCCGAGACCGGTTAAAAAAGTGAAGGAGTTGGAATGGAGGGATCGCAGGGACAAGTGAGGTAGGAACGTTCGCACAGAGCGATCCGGGATTGCCATGAGGAGTACCACTATCCCATAGAGGCAGTGTGCAAAATCCGCAGTTGCCACAGCACCGCAGTGCTGTGAACTCTTTGCTCATAATTTCGTTGTCTACTTAACGGGGAGCAATTCAATTTTGCAACAGGCCCATTTCCATAGCTCCCCGCCTGACGTCACACATCACTGCAAATCTTACAAAAAAAGTTGAAAAAAGCTTGAAATTCCCCTTGACAAGAACCATGGAATTTCCTATAATAATGAGGCTGTTCCGGCGGAAAACTGTTGGAGCGGCACATGGCGGCATAACTCAGCTGGTAGAGTACCCGGTTCATACCCGGTATGTCATCTGTTCGAATCAGATTGCCGCTACCAGGCCCGTTGGTCAAGTGGTTAAGACACCGCCCTTTCACGGCGGTAACATGGGTTCGAGTCCCGTACGGGTCACCACGAAAAAGACCACACTTGTTTGCTGGACAAGTGTGGCTTTTTTGAACTCAGTGCCTGGCAGCACGTGACGTATGATTTTGCGTATCACGATGTCTGTCTGCGTCCGCGTTGTGTTGATCGTGTTATACGCTGCAAAAGAGAATGCCCGATGCTAGAGCGGTCTGTCCGGCGCGGTGTGCGCGCACTTTGGCATGGAAACGCCCCTGCCTCCAAACATGTTTTGAGGCAGGGGTACTTTTGCGCTGCATGTGGGGCCAATGGGTAGCCTTTCTTCGGGAACCACGAGGCCACGGGGCTTCGTTTCTTCCATATTTTACTTTGGATTGTGAGGTACTGCAATGGAAACAAAACTTCGCACAGAAAACAAAATGGGGACCATGCCGGTGGGCAGGCTCTTGGCGAACATGGCCCTTCCCATGGTGATTTCCATGCTGGTCCAGGCGCTGTACAATGTGGTGGACAGTGTGTATGTCTCCCGGGTCAGTGAAAATGCTCTGACTGCCGTCTCCATGGCCTTTCCAATTCAAAACCTGATGATCGGATTTTCCACCGGCGTAGGCGTGGGCATGAACTCGCTTCTCTCCAAATGTCTGGGGAGCCGGGAATATGACCGAGGAAACCTGACTGCCGGCAATGGCCTGGTGCTCTCCGGAATTTGCTGTCTGCTGTTCATGCTGTTTGGCGCATTTGGTGCAGGGGTGTTTTTCCGGGTTCAGACGGACATTCCGGAGATTCTGACTGGAGGCGTGGAGTATTTGCAAATCTGCACGCTGTTCTCCTTCGGAATTTTCGGAGAGATCCTCTTTGAACGCTTGCTGCAGGCTACAGGCCGGACCCTGTACACCATGATTACCCAGGGCGTGGGGGCTGTTTTGAACATTGTGCTGGACCCCCTGTTCATCTTTGGTGGGCTGGGCATTCCGGCCATGGGGGTGGCCGGTGCTGCGGTGGCTACCGTCATCGGCCAGATTGTGGCTTTCCTTCTGGCGATGGTGTGCCACTTCCGGAAGAATCCGGAGGTACGGCTGTCTCGCAAGGGGATGCGTCTCCACAGAAGCGTGATGAAGTCAATTCTGGCGGTGGGTGTGCCATCTATTATCATGGTAGCCATTGGATCGGTAATGAATTTTACCATGAATCAGATTCTGATTGGCTTTACCTCCACAGCGGTGGCCGTGTTTGGCGCTTACTTTAAGCTGCAGAGTTTTATTTTCATGCCCATCTTCGGCCTGAACAATGCCATGGTGTCCATTGTGGCCTATAATTACGGGGCCAGAAAGCCGGACCGGATTCGGAAGGCGGTGCTCTTCAGCTGTCTGGCGGCGTTTCTGTTTATGCTTTGTGGCTTTGCGGTGTTCCAGCTGATGCCGGAGGTACTGCTGTCCATGTTTGATCCTACTGCAGAGTTTTTGGCCATTGGCTGCAAGGCCCTTCAGACTATCAGCTGGGCGTTTCCGATTGCCGGCTTTTGCGTCGTCCTCAGCTCCGTGTTCCAGGCGTTGGGAACGGGCCTGTATGCTACCATTGTCTCCCTAGCGCGGCAGCTGCTGGTGCTGTTGCCGGTGGCTTACCTGCTGTCGCTGTCCGGCCGGCTGGAGTTGGTGTGGTGGTCCTTCCCCATTGCGGAGATGGCCAGCATCACGGTGACGGCTCTCCTGCTGCTCCGCATTTACCGCCAGAAGCTGCGGCCCATTCTGGAGGAACAAAGGGCATAAAATGCATAGGCAGATCTTCCTCCTGCGCCTTTACTGCTATTTTTCGAGAATTTTACATAGATTTGATGAAACCCGGCGATCTGTCCTGTATAGTTAAAATGTGGAGACGTATGTTGATTCTGCGTAAAGCAGGGAGGAGAGAGAAAGTTGGATATATTCCATGTATTTCGTCTGCTGGGCGGCCTTGCAATGTTCCTGTTTGGCATGGATACCATGAGCAAGTCCCTGCAGAAGCAGGCCGGTGGCAAGCTCCAGAAGATCCTGGGCGCCTTTACCGGCAATCCCCTGAAGGGTTTTTTGCTGGGTATGGCGGTTACGGCAGTGATCCAGAGCTCCGGCGCGACAACCGTAATGGTCGTGGGCTTTGTCAACAGCGGCGTCATGACGCTGCAGCAGGCCATTGGTGTGATTTTAGGCTCCAATGTGGGTACCACCGTCACAGCGTGGATTCTCAGCCTGGACGGCGTGCAAGGTACAGGGTTGCTGATTGAGATGCTGAAGCCGGCAAACTTCAGCCCCATTCTTGCTTTCCTTGGGATTGTTTTGTATACCTTCTGCAAATCGGAGCGGAAAAAGGGCGTCGGGACGATCCTGATTGGCTTTGGCCTTCTGATGATCGGCATGGATAATATGTCCAGCGCCATGGCGCCTCTGGAGCATGAGGCTTGGTTCCTCCAGCTCTTTGCACATCTGTCCAATCCCATTTTGGGCGTTCTGGCTGGCGCCCTGCTGACCACCGTCATGCAGAGCTCCAGCGCCAGCGTGGGTGTCCTCCAGGCCCTCAGCGGCACTGGGGCCATTACCTTCGGCAATGCAGTGCCTATGATTATGGGGCAAAATATCGGCTCTTGTACCACCGCGTTGCTATCCTCCATAGGAGCCAACAAGAGCGCCCGGCGGACGGCCATGGTACATCTCTATTTTAATGTGATCGGTTCTGTCGTATTCTTGGTTCTATTTTATACCCTGGATGCGGTTTTCCACTTCTCCGTGATGGAGGAACCGGTGGATCGTGTGCGGATTGCGTTGGTGCACACAGGCTTTAACCTGGCAGCCACGGCATTTATGCTCCCCCTGTCCAAATGGTTGGAGAAGCTGGCCGTCTGGACCATCCCCGACTCTGCGGCAGAGCCGGAGCAGGTTCAGCTGCTGGATTCCCGCCTTTTGGCGACGCCGGCTGCGGCAGTGGACCGGAGCTTTTCCACAACTGCGGATATGGCCGACCTGGGCCGCCAGGGCGTGAATTTGGCGATCGGTCTGATGCACAAGTGGGATGAAAAGAAAGCGGCGGAGGTGGAACGGCTGGAGGCGGAATCCGACCGGTATGAGGATGCGATTGGTACATATCTGGTGCAGCTGTCCAGCCGCAGCATGAATGTGGCGGATAGTCACCTGGTCAATACGCTGCTGCATACCATCAGCGACTTTGAACGCATCAGCGACCATGCCCGGGATCTGACCCGTACAGCCCAGGAGATTCATCAGAAAAAGGTGGTGTTCTCCAAACAGGCCCAAGAGGAGCTGCTGGTTTTGGAGGCGGCCCTTGGGGAGCTGCTGTCTATTACGGTGAATTGCTTTCGGGATAAGGACTTGTCGGCGGCCCACCAGGTGGAGCCCTTGGAGCAGGTGATCGACGATCTGGTGCGGAAGATTAAAATGCACCATGTGGCCCGGTTGAAGGACGGTAGCTGCTCCATCGAGTATGGCTTTGTCCTGGAGGATCTGCTCACGGGCTATGAGCGCATTGCCGACCACTGCAGCAACGTGGCTGTGGCCATGATTGAAGTGGCGGAAGGCAGCTTCGACACGCATCAGTATCTCACCGGCATCAAGAACGGCGGCAATGATGAGTTTGACCTCTATTACGGCAACTTCCGGACCCGCTATCGGTTGGAGGACGAGCGGAAATCCTCCTGATTCATATGGATACAGGACGTCTCCGGGTGTGCGAGGCGTCCTGCTTTTGTATTTCCGGTGTGTTGCGTTTTACCTGCTGTTGGGATATCCTTGGATATGCAAAGGTTCCATAAAATTTGACGGGAGGTTGCCAGGACTGTAGTTTCCGGCCTGTTTTTTAACGGATGAGGTGGGACTGCCGGCAGGCGATAAAAAGCAATGCTCCAATTCCTGGAGGAAGGGCGCAGGGAGGCATGATTCAGATTGCGGCTACACCTATCCTTTTGAAATCCCTCCTGTTGTTCGCACATACACGCGCTATAACTTCCTGGCAGATGAGCTGACCTGCCTGATCATTTCCGATCAAATCGCTGGCGGTGGCTGGACTGCCCCCACTGACCGGGTCACTGACGTTCAGCTCTAAAACGATGAAATCCTCCTTTTGAAGGGGAATTCTGCGGCTTTGACTGCTGTGGTCAGCCCTGGACGGCTTCGGACCGGAGGCTACCTGGACCGCTTCTGCTCCTGAGGTTGCAGGGGCGCCTCTTCTCCATTGCGGTAGGTCCGTTGACGCTTTGTGACGCATCCTACCAATCCAGCTCCAGATAATATGGTTGGTCTGCACCATTTTCAAGACTGTCGCACAGGATATATCGCACGATGAGATTTTTGCTGTCATAGGCAAAAATAAAATAGGTATAGCTTGCGTTCACACGTTGGAATGGTTGACCGCCACAATATCGAATAAAACATGTGTAAGGTCCCTGCTCCAAAGTAAGAACCTGATAAAATGTGTCTGTCTCAGCGGCATTTTCATACAGTGCTTTGACACGGGCCACTTCCTGATGAAAAGCGTCTTGCTCTAAGGGCCATTGTGCATATATGTCATAGGTATAATCCAGCCCTTGGAAAAAGCGATAGCAATAGTGTGCATTCAGATATCTGGTTTGAAAGCTTCCATCTTTCTGTTTTTCATTGACAAAGTAGTGGGGCCAATCCGGGAACAGTTCCTGGTAGAAGTCCGATCTATTGGCCGGACATTCGGAGTCCAGTACGCAATAGTTACGAATATCCGTTGTTTGGGAGTGGCCCAAGACGGAGTAGGACAGAACGAAGCTAAAAGGAAGGTATAGCCCGCATGCAGCCAGGATGGTGAGCTGCCAGCTTCTTTTGACAGGGCGTTTTGCTTTACACTTCGAGAGGATTACAATCCAGGCAGTGGGTAATAGCGTTAGAATGGTGGCAATCAAGCTCCATAGGTTCACCGTAGGATAGCGATATGTACGCATAGAATCTGATATATTAATCAGCAAGAATATTAATGGGAGAAATCCGATAATTCCCGCGAGAAGGGACCGGGTGAGAGATACAAGGGCCTGCTTGGTGCCGGCTTTTGTATCTCCATCTGGGAGAGTTGCCGGGTGGACGGGGGTTGCCAGGGCGTCTGACAATTCGGAGATGGTATGTGTTTTTTCAGCGTCCAACTGTTTCAAAACAGACAGCATAGAGAGCTCGTCATCAACATCTTGCTGTTTGCGCGCTTGTAAGCGCTGGATTATTGAGACTGCTTCCTCGGGATGTTGAGATAGCTGCTTAATTTCAGCGATGGAAAAGCCAAATTTCCGTAGGATGGCAATGTCCTTGAGCATCGCCACATCAGCTTCTGAAAAGTCAAAGTTCTTTCGGCCGAGGTAGTTCTCTGTATAAAATGGGGAGATCAACCCCTCCTCTATATAATAGCGTATGGTACGGTCCGTTAAACCGGTTTGCTCGCAGACTGCTTTGATTTTCATGTGTTTCCCTCCTTCTGCCCAAATGGTAACCTTTTACGTGGGGTAAATGTCAACTGTTTTTCCGCTTTTCTGTGAAATTGAAAATGGGCGGACATAAACCGGAAAACAAAAAGCTACCAGAGGCACCTTCGAGGCCGGCAAGGATCAGTCACTGCGTTCCGATAGACCTGCTGCTTGTTTGGCGCATTCTTTTCAGAAGACTCACAACAGCCGGATTTTCATGGCCAGGAAGACAGAGGACTCTGCCGGAGCCAGGCGGCAGGGTGTAGGCTCCTGAAGGAGACCAAGTTCGCCACTTCGGAGCCAGGAGGTCCCGCCCTGGACGCAGTAGAGACCCAGGATGTCCCAATCTGGGGGCAAGACAGATGACCCCGCAGGTAGGCGGAGGACCTCCATGGAGCCGGTGCAGGCGCCTTTGCGCAGCATCAGGTTTAGGTCTTTGCAGCGGCCCCAGGATTCTACCGGAACGCCGCCGTCAAACTGGCAGAGGCTCAGGGGAGGGAGCGGCAACTTGGGGCCGCTCCCGATTTGCAGCTCCAGCTCTCCCTCCAGGACGGTGAGGAAGCGGTGGTAATCCGGCAGGTGCGTGAACACGGAGTGATCCAGCTCCACCTGAGCGGAGCTGATGCGCCAGAGAAAATCCCGGTCTGCATAGTGGGTGCCCTGGGGTCCAATGGCAAGCTGGGTGGTGACGCCACCTGCCCAATGGCTGGTTTGAAAATCTTGGGGAGTGAAAATGTTCCAGGACATGGCGGACTCTCCTTTTGGTGTTATGATTTTGTGGCTTGTTGCGTGGAACTGTGTAGGGGGCGGCCTCCTGGACGCACCGGTGGAAGGGGCCGACAGGTGGCGTGGGCCGTGGCGAATTCGCACTGGACTATGAGGAAGGTCCGCAATCGCCCAAATGCCATGGATTACGGGACACTGTGCCGCTGGTGCATCCGGGCGGCCGCATCCCGCGTCCGCGGGGTTCCGGATGCAGGGGGAACCACGGCACCAATGTGCGAACTTATGAATGGTGGAATGCATGGGCTTTACACTGGCCCGGGAGCGCCCAGCCTTCCCCGGGGGAAGCCAGGGGAGTGGCCGCCCCAGTGCGTCTGAAACGGCATTGCTTAGGTGGACGGCCTTACGCCCCGGCGTGGTGTGGGGCTATCGGTCTGTGGGGGGTGTTTGGATCAGATCCAGGATGACGGATCCGGCCAGCTGCAGCCCGGTGCAGGAGGGGACCCAGGAGACGGAGGCAGGGATGCTACGGCGGCCTGGAGGCGGGACGTCCAGGGGGGCCGGTGCCAGAGGGGGCTCTGTGCTGAAAAGCACCTTGTGATGCAAGATGCCCCGGACTTTCAATTCCCGACGGACCACCCGGGCCAGGGGGCAGACGGAGGTCTCCCCGATGTCTGCAATCCGGAAGGCGGTGGGGTCCAGCTTGTTGCCGGTACCCAGAGCGCTGATGATGGGAATGCCCAGCCGGTGCGCGTATTCAATGAGGCTGAGCTTGCAGGAAACAAGATCAATGGCGTCTACCACATAATCGTAGGAGACGTCGAAGAAGAATGCTTTGTCTGCTTCGGTGTACAGCCGGGTGATGGCGCGGACCTGGCAGCCGGGGGAAATGTCCCGGACCCGGTCGGCCATCACCTGGGCCTTGTACTGCCCCAGGGTAGAGTGGAGGGCGCAGAGCTGGCGGTTCAGATTGGTGAGGCCTACGGTGTCATTGTCCACCAGAGTCAGCTGCCCCACGCCGCCTCTGGCCAGCGCTTCGACGGTAAAGCTTCCCACGCCGCCAATGCCGAAGACGGCCACGTGACTGTGGGACAGCCGCTCCAGGGCGGCAGTTCCCAGGGCCATTTCCTCACGGAGAAAAGGATGTTCCATGTGATTGTACCTCGTAACAGATGGGGCTGCTGCAAAGGCGGGCGGGTTTGAACCGTTCCGCGATGCAGCAGCCCCGAGATGTTCATGCCATGTGGATTGGGGTTCCAATCCACACAAGTTTAGTTGGAAGTGGACTGAGAAGAGTTAGACTGGAGGGTGATGCCCTTGTTGACAAACCGCACGCCCAGTCCCTGGGAGGGCGTGATGGCTTCTGTCAGGCCGGTGTACCAGGTGTTGTAGTCTGCGCTGGTTTTGGCGTTTACAATCAGGGAATCCCGGAAGGAATATTCGCCGGGGCCTACGAAGTAAATCAGGTGGCAGCCATAGGTGGTCTCCACAACGCCCACATCGCCGGCTTTCCGGCTGGAGTCGAAGATCCAGTCGTTGAAGGCATCTACCATTTGGCCGGGGGCTACGTTTTCGTATAGGCCTCCGTTGGTGTTGGAACCGGTGTCGGAGGAATGAGACTCAGCCATTTCAGCAAAGTGCTCTTCGGTGGGGTCCTCTTCAAATTGGGTCTTTAGGTCTTCAATTTGCTTCTTGGCGTCTTCTGCGGTGACATTGTCGCTGGTGGAGATCAGAATGTGCCGCACATTCACGGTCTCTACATCGGAGTTGTCTCTGGAGTCCAGATACATGGCCACGTAGAAGCCAGCGTCATTTCCGGCTGCCACGTAGGTGGTGTCTCCGGCTTGACGGCCATCTTCCACCATCCAGTCGGACAGAACGGTCACCAGGTTGCTCTTCAGCACGTTTTCGTGGAGGGTGGAATCGGTCTCTTCCTCAGCCTCGGTGGGTTCTGTGGTGTCGGTGGACGCCTCTTCCTGGGCGGCCTTCTTGGCCTCCTCCAGCTCCTCCACGGCGGCCTTGAACTTGGCCTCGTCGCCCTTGGAGGATTCAGCCAGCTCCTTGGCGGCGCTTTCCACAGCCGTCAGGGCAGCGGCCTTCTGCTCATCGTTGGGGGTTTCCACACCCTCTTCGTAATAGTCGCTGGTGCTGAGGAGGTAGTACCGGTAAGAGTAAGAGTTGTAAGCGGTGGGATCTTCTGCACCGTAGGCGTCGATCTCTTCCTGGGTGTAATCCAGGTCGTTCATATACTTATTGGCGTAGCTGCTGGCCAGCTGCTGTACCTCCAGGTACTCCCGGTAGCTGGACTCGTTGCAGCCGCGGCCGTAGTTGGCCCGGAGCATGGCGGAGGCGCTGCTGTAGCCATAGATGCTGGCGTAAGCAGACATGTTGGACAGCGCCGTGTCCACCTGAGACTGTTCCTCTTCGCTCAGAGTGTAGCCCTTGGCAACTGCCTCGTCGTAAATGGCATAGGTGTTCCGGGCAGTGGTGATGGCAGTATCCAGGAAGTAGTCGGCCCAGGTATCAAAGCCTTCGCCGAGATACTCCTGCTCGTCCAGGGGCGTGCCGCTGGTGACCATGTAGCTCATCATGGAGTTGCTGCTCATGGTGTTGTTAACGGTGTCCAGGTAGTAATAGTTCAGCTCGGCGGCGGTGAGCTTGTGGTTGCCGATGGTGACAGCGGTAAGGGTGCGCTCCAGCACGCCTGTGTTGGCAATGGCGGCAACGGCGATGCCAATGACCATCAGGCCGATGATCACGTAGAACACGGCGCTCCAAATCTTCAGACGCTTGGCAGCTTTTTCTTCTTCGGTGACGGCCCGCCGCTTGGTCGTGGGGGCGGAAGCCGCCTGCTCCTGGCGGAGCTTTTTTTGGCGTGATGCACTCATGGTTAATCAGATCCTCTCAATTATCCTTAGGAATTGGGTACCGGCGGGTAATCCGCATAGACGAAAGATATTATACCTGAGATTCCCCCTAGTTTCAAGTATTTCGGTGGGGAAAAAACAAAATTGAAGAAAGTTTTTTGCACTTTGCCGCTTATCGGGGTTCCTTTCCTGCCCGGAAAATTTCGATCATTTCCCCCGTCAGGCTGTCGGAGGAGTGGTCGGTGGGAAGCGCATTCCGGGGGAACCACTGGGCCTCGGCCAATTCTTCCTCCTGGAGGTGAATGCAATCGGGACCGGCCAGTTCAGCAAAAAAGCCGAAGAGCAGACTGTCTGTCACCACCCAGGGTTGGGATTTGTAAAACCGGAGGTTGTCCACCTGAAGCCCGGTCTCCTCCAGAACCTCTCGCCGGACGGTCTCCTCAATGGATTCCCCAATTTCGTTGAAGCCGGCTACCAGGGCATATCGCCGGAAACTCCGGCCGGCGTACTTGGTCAGCAGGAGCCGGTCCCCATGGCATACGGCCACAATCACAGCCGGGCAAATTTTAGGGTAGACAGTGCGGCCACAGGCGGGGCAAACCAAGGCCCGTTCCAAGGTGCTGGGCTCCAGAGACCTGCCGCAGGCGCCGCAGAACCGGTTTCCGGCATACCACCGGGCGAGGCTCTCTCCCACGGCGCAGGCAAAGACCGTTTGCCCCGGGGCGAGAGCCCGGTAATTGGAAACCATGGAAAAGCCTGGAGCCTGTAGCGCCGGGCCTTGCGGCAGGTAATAGTGGGTTTCATCAATGGAGAAGCCGTAAATCCAACCGGAGGCGCCGGTGCACTGCTCCACCCTGGGCAGCTGGAGCAATCCCTCTTCCAGCCTGGCCAGGACCTGGCCCCCGGCATAGGCCAGGGCCAGATCTCCGGGGGCGGGAGGGACGAAGGACATGGGGTTGTGGTAAATGTGAGGCGCAATGTCTTGCAGCATAAGGAAGCCTCCTGCATGTTAGGGTAGATGGGAGGGGGAGACGGTGATATCCTGCCGGGGCACCCGGTCCCAGTGAAACAGGGGAACCAGGTCCCGGGCCTGGACCGGCTCCGGTTTGGGTAGCAGCCCGGCCCAGTGGGCTAGCAGCCCCAGGATTTCCTGTGGAGACAGGTGGCGGGACAGGGCCTCCAGGTCCAAATCCCCATCTCGTTTGGACAGACGGCGGCCGTCTGGCGCCAGGAGCATGGGTACATGGTAATAGCGGGGCTGAGGAGCGCCCAAAAGCTCCTGCAGGTACATTTGACGGGGGGTAGAAGAGAGAAGGTCCCGCCCCCGGACCACCTCCGTGACCCCGGCCGCGGCATCATCCACCACCACGGCCAGCTGATATACGAATACTCCATCCGCCCGGCGGACCACAAAATCGCCGCAGTCCCGGGCAAGATTTTCTATGTATTGGCCCTGAACTCCGTCCCAGAGGGAGACCTCCCGGTCCGGTACCCGAACCCGCCAGGCGGGCAAGCGGCCAAAGGCGGCCCACTCCTCCGGCTTTCGATTCCGGCACCGGCCGTCATATACATAGACGCCATCGGTGGCGTGAGGAGCGTCAATCCGGTGCAGGCGGCTGCGGGTGCAGTAGCAGGGGTAAAGAAGCCCCATCTCCTCCAAAAGCCGAAAGGCGGCCTGGTAGGCCTCTTGCCGCTGGCTTTGGGGTGTGGTCTCCCGGTCCCAGGTGAGGCCCAGCCAGGTGAGGTCCCGGCGGAGCTGGCTGGCGTAACCCGCATTGGTACGCTGAGTGTCCAGATCTTCCATACGTAGAACCAATTCACCGCCCTGAGACCGGACGGAAAGCCAGGCCAGCAGGGCGGAGAACAGATTTCCCAAATGCATCCGTCCGCTGGGCGTGGGGGCAAAACGCCCCACGGACCTCATAGCGGATCCTCCGGCAGGTCCACCAGAAGCGGACGGTGTCCCAGGGCGGGGATTACCCGCTCCAGCACATCCCCCATGGCAATGCGCAGGGTGGAGGTGTTCTGGCAGGGATGCAGCCCCAGATAGGCCTGGCGCAGAAGGGGACGGTCCAGAACCAGCTGCACGGCGCAGCCCGGGTCCTGGAGCAGGCACAGAAGGCTGGCGGAGCCGGGCTGAACTCCCAGAAGCCGGGCCAGATCCTCTTCCCCGGCAAAGCTCAGGCGGCTGCAGCCCAACTGAGCGGAAAGATGCTTGGTTTTGAATACCTTGTCCCCTTCCAGCAGCAGAAGATAGAACTGGGTTTTCTGCCGGTTGCACAGGAAGAGGTTTTTGGCAATGGGGGCCTCCAGAACCGCCTCCACCTGGTGGCAGGTCTCAATGTGAAAGGCAGGGCTGTGGTCCACCCGGCCATAGGAGACGCCCAGGCGGTCCAGAAAGTCATAGCAAGCCATTTCCGCCGGGCTCCGCCCCTGACTGTCCCCGGGGCGGCCGGTGTGGCGGGTCTCATCCAGTTTCCAATCCATGGAAAGCCTCCTCAGTACACAATGTTCAAGTCGTTGGCGTTGATCTCCCGGGTGTAGGGGTTACAGGACTGGTTGATGACGTCTGCCACGCCTGCCGGGTCCAGGATGTAGTAAGAGACACCGTCAATCATATCTGCATAGCCGGGCAGGGTTACCGTCTGCAGGTTGCCCAGGCCGGAACGCCAGGCGGTATAGGCGATCCACAGAAGATTGCCTGTGGTGAGGTCCGATTCGGAGGAGGCCTGCACAGTGGAGAGAATTTGGGGAAGCTTCACCAGATTGGGGAGAGTCAACCATTGGTCCATGCAGGCGGAGAGAAACTGGCGCTGCACGTCCACCCGGCCCAGGTCCTGGTCAGCGTAGCCCTTCCGGAAGCGAACCAGGCCCATGGCCTCGTATCCGTCCAGCTTCTGCTTGCCCTCCTTCAGGTCGATATAGAGGTCCTGGGAGGGGTCTTCATAGAACATATCCATGGGGACGTCGAACTCCACCCCGCCCATCAGGTTCACCACATCCACGAAGGCGTCCAGGGTGATCAGCATATAGCCGTCCGGCCGGTAACCGATGATGTCCGATACATAGTCCAGAAGGGCCTCCATACCCTCCTGACCGCCATCGTTGCGACCGTAGGCGGAGTTCAGCTTGGCGTCGCTGCCGGAGGATGTATGGGTCAGGGTGTCCCGGGGCAGGCTCACCAGGGTGATAGCCTGCTCCCGGGCGTTCAAATACAGGAGCATCATGGTGTCGGTTCGGGTGCCTTCCTGGTCGGTGCCGCACAGGAGCACCGTGGCTGCACCTTCCTTCCGGGCGCCAATGGGCTGGTCTGTCTCAGGCATTTTCATGGTGCTGCGAATCCACAGGTAAGCACCGCCGATCAGGAGCAGAACCACCAGCAGTACGCCGGCTAGGAGCCTCACGCCACGGCGCTTTTTCCGGCGCTTTGACGGCTTGGGCTGCCTGCTGGGAGCCGGACGGCGGGGAAGGTCCTCTCCCTCCTCGTAGGTCTCCCGGTGGTTTTTACGAGGGGACTGGCGCCGGGGCTGACGGCGGTCCTCGTTTTGAAAATCCACGTTGTAGGCTGGAATGGCAGGCCCGGGGGCTTCCTCCTGGGCCTCTGGCCGGGGCTCGTTGGGACGGCCGTAGTTGTTCTGGTAGTTGCGCACATCCTGGCCATAGTGGTTGCTGTAGTTGGCGTAAAAGCGGAGATCCTCCCAGGGAGCAGGAGGCGCATCCTCCTCCGCCTCTTCGGGGGGAGTTTCGCCCAGGACCTGGTCTGCCTTGCGGAGCAGGTCCTCCAAATCGTCGTCTTCGTTCCGGGGCTTTTTGTGATAGGCCATGGAGATACCTCCTTGATTTGGCGTATATTCTGAGCCTATATTGTAGCGCAAATTCCGGGGAAAGTAAACGGCTTTTCCACCGGGAGAAGATTTTTATGGATTTCGTAATGATTTGTGCTATAATGGAAACGCCAAATGCCGGGGAGGGCCCCGGCCTCCGCTTGTCGACTGGAAAGGATGATTTCAATATGGCTCTCTCTGCTTCTGCCCCTTGGGTGAACTTTTACGGCAACACGCCCAAGTCTATTGACTATCCCCGCAAGACCATGTACCAGCTGCTGTCAGATACGGCGCGGCGGTATCCCCAAAATATTGCCTATGTGTTTATGGGTAAGGAAACGGACTACGCCACCTTCCTTCGCCGGGTGGATCTGGCGGCCAAGGCCTTTGTGGCCATGGGCATCCACCGGGGGGACCGGGTGACCATTTGCATGCCGAATTCACCACAGGGTGTGGACTGCTTCTATGCCCTGAACCGGATTGGTGCAATTCCCAACATGATCCACCCCCTGTCTGCCCCTCACGAGATTGCGTTTTACCTGAACGCGTCTCACAGCAAAGCCATTTTGACCCTGGATCAGTTTTACTATAAGGTGGAGCAGATTCTTCCGGACCTCCATGACACCTGCCGGATCATCATCGCCAAGATTCAGGACGAGCTGCCTGGGATGAAGAAAGCCCTGTTCCCTCTGACCAAAACCGCCCGGTCGGTGCAGAAGCTGCCGAAAACCGGTTATATTCTTTGGAATGATTTTCTGAATGCAGGCCGCCGGTCCAAGAAGGAGCTGCCCCCCGACGAGGGGAAGTATGACGACTGCGGCGCGATTCTCTACTCCGGCGGCACCACCGGCACCACCAAGGGCATCATGCTCTCCAATCTTAATTTTAATGCTCTAGGCCTGCAGACCATTGCCGCTTCTGGGTACACCTCCGTGGCGGGCATGAAAATGCTGTCCATTATGCCCATTTTCCACGGTTTTGGACTGGGGATCGGCATCCACACTGCCCTCATTGGCGGCGCTACCTGCATACTGGTGCCCCAGTTCAGCGTGAAGCTCTACGCGGAGATTCTAAAAAAGCAAAAGCCCAACCTGATCCCTGGCGTCCCCACCCTGTTTGAGGCCCTCCTCCGGGCGGACTCCCTGGATGGGGTGGACCTCAGCTTCCTGAAGGGAATTTTTTCCGGAGGAGATTCCCTGTCTCCGGAATTAAAAAAGAAAGTGGATCAGTTCCTCAAGGAACACAACTGCTCCGAGCAGATCCGGGAGGGCTACGGCACCACAGAGTGCGTCACTGCCTCCTGCCTCACCCCCAAGGATTATGCCCGCTCTGGCTCCATCGGCGTGCCGTTCCCCGATACATACTACAAAATTGTGAAGCCTGGCACCACGGAGGAGCTGCCTGCCAACACTGACGGTGAAATTTGCATCTCCGGTCCGACAGTGATGCTGGGCTATATGGACAACCCCGAGGAGACGGCGCAAACCCTCCGCCGCCATCTGGAGGGCCGGATCTGGCTCCACACTGGCGATTTGGGGCGGATGGATCAGGATGGTTTTGTGTATTTCCGCCAGAGAATCAAGCGAATGATCATTACTTCCGGTTACAACGTTTATCCATCCCAGCTGGAAAATATCATTGACGGTCATGACAAGGTGCTGCTGTCCTGCGTCATCGGCGTGAAGGACCCGTATCGGGTGCAGAGGGTGAAGGCCTACGTAGTTCCCATGCCCGGTATCGAACCCACAGAGGAGCTGAAAGAGGAGCTGCTGAGCTACTGTGAGAAGCGGATTGCCAAGTACGCTATGCCCCGGGAGGTGGAATTCCGCACAGAGCTGCCCAAGACTTTGGTGGGCAAGGTGGCTTACCGGGTCCTGGAGGAAGAGGCCAACAGTCAGATTCAGCCGGAGGGGAAATGAGTAGGCGGATCTGGGAGCTGGATGCCCTCCGGGGGCTGTGTATTTTGGGGATGATCCTGGTGCATCTGGTCTATGACATCCGGGAGCTGTATGGCCTGGCAGATTTTGCATATCCCGCTATTTTTTCCTTTGTCATGCAGTGGGGCTCGGTGCTGTTTCTTCTGATTTCCGGTATTTGCGTCACCCTGGGCCATCATCCGGTGCGGCGGGGACTGGCAGTCTTTGGGTGTGGGATGCTGTGCAGCCTGGTGACGGCGGGGATGTACTGGCTGGGCTTCCAGGGCCGGGGGATCGTCATTTGGTTTGGCATTCTCCACTGCCTGGGGGTATGCATGCTTCTGTGGCCGTGGCTGGGACGGCTACCCAATTGGGTATTGGGGGCTCTGGCCCTGCTCCTTTTGGCGCTGGGCTATTGGTTCCGGAGCCTTACGGTGGCCGCCCCCTGGCTCTTTCCCCTGGGCCTGACGACGGCAGAATTTGCCTCCAGCGATTATTTCCCCCTGCTGCCTAACCTGGGGTGGTTTCTGATAGGGGCCCTTCTGGGCAGAACGGCTTACCGGCAGGGAGAGAGCTTGCTGCCCAGATTTCCGGCTGGGGCGGCTCCGGTTCGGTTCCTAACCTGGTGTGGCAGGCAGTCTCTGCTTCTCTATCTGCTGCATCAGCCGGTGCTGGCAGGATTGTTGGAGCTGTATGTTCTTGCGCGGTAGTCCCTCTTGGACGGAGAGGAGCGTGTGGTAGTGCGTTTTGAGACGGAACGCATGATGGTGCGGAGCTTTCAGGAAGGAGATCTTCCAGATTTGCAGGAAATTTTGGGTGATGCACAGACCATGGTATATATGGAACCACCCTATACCTTGGAACAAACCGCCCGATTTTTGCAGGATTTCTGCATAGGCCGGAAGGGGGCCCTGGCTGCTGAGGATAAGGCCTCCGGCCGAGTCATTGGATATCTTTTGTGTAACGAAATTCAGGATGATATCTATGAAATTGGGTGGATTTTCAATCGCCGCATTTGGCGGCAGGGCTATGCCTATGAGGCCTGCTGCAGCCTGGTGGACTATGCTTTTTTCAGCCTGCATGCCCATAAACTCCTGGCTGAGACGATAGACCCCTTGAAATCTGCAGGCCTTATGAGGAAGCTGGGTATGGAATTGGAGGGCGTCCAGCGGGGCCAAGTCAAAGACAATGGGGGCCAGTGGGTGGACCTGTATCTCTACGGGCTTCTCCGGGAAACCTGGGAAGGCAGCAGGAGGCAGAAATAGCAACAGATCAAACACCGTTGGTATGCTCCTTTTCTCTGGAGCATACCAACGGTGTTTGCGCTCAGGATTCTGACATACTTCCAGGATTCCCCGGAAGAGTAGCTCGTTTGGCAGGATGGCGGCGTCTGCGGCGGCGGGTTTGGCGGGTGGATTCGGCTTTTTCCGCCCGCTTGGCGTAGGCCAGGGCGGCCTCGGAGTCGCCTTGGTAGGTGAGGCGGCTGACCCGGAAGGTGCCTCCGGTCTCTGGGCTCAGGCGGACGCGGATCAGGAAATCGCCGTGCTCCGGGCACTGGGCCAGGGCCATGTACCGCCGGCCAGGCTGGGAAAACCAGCGGCGGCAGGTCATTTGCGCCCCACAGGTGGGGCAGAGGTTGTCCGGCCCGGCCATGTGGTCCAGGGCCTCTTCCTTTCCGGCCAGACCGTAATATACCTGCCGGGTGAGGCAGCCGGGGAGTTCTGCCCCGTGGAAGCCGTTTTCATGGCTTTGGAGGGCCGCCTCGTACTCCTGGATGCCCCGTTTCAGATCCAGGCGTGCGCAGATAAGAGCAGTGTGATAGGCATCCCCCAGGGCGTCATGGGCAGGGCGGCTGGGGGGGATCTGGAAAAACGCCAGGGCGGTCTTCAGGGCTTTCTGGGAGCTGGAACCGTCTGTCTGGGCGTTGAACATCATCTGGGCGTTGTACCAACGGCGGGTCCAGTCTGCTGGCAGCTGAAACAGAGCCAGGTTTTCCTGCAAAATGGCAATATCATCGAAGCCCCAGGTGAGAAAGGCCACATCCTCCCCACACCAGGCTCGGAATTGCTCCATGGCCTCCGGAAAGGGGATGCCCTCAGCCTTCAGCCGGGCTTCCTGAATGCCGGTGAGCTTGGAGACCCGCTTGTTCAGGCGGCGGTAAAACCGGGGCTTGATCAGGACCTGAAATTCATCAGCCACCGTCTGGTCCTCCAGGATCCGGACAGCGCCAATTTGAATAATTTCCCCCCGAATTTGCACAGGGAGCGGCTTTTTTGCCGAAGGAGACCCGGGCCAGGGCTGATTCCATTCCATATCCAGTATGATATAATCCATGGGGGCAACGACTCCTGTCTGTCAGCTTTGCATCAGTTTAGATATCATATCACATTTCTGCACAGGCTGTAAACAGAAAGTTTTGATTTTGTATTGCGGCCGTGTAGGATTTACCATGATGTGTGAACACCGGCCCAGGGGTTGTGGAAATGTGTGGAACCCCCACAGTGGTTTTCCGCATTTTCATAGCTACCCGCCTGGCGTCCACACATTATGGTAAATCCTACAATTTTCCGGGAGAATTGCGGAGAATTTCCTTGACAACCCCGTTTTTGGATGATAAAATAGACGAGCCGCATTGAAGGGGCTTTAAGTTGGTGTGCCCAAATGGGCCCACGCCCCCAGAGCGAGACTACCAAGGAAAGTAGGTGCAAAATCGTGAAAGCAGTGATTGTGACCGGTGGTAAGCAGTACACCGTGGCGGAGGGCGACGTGATCTACGTCGAGAAGCTGGGTGTGGAGGCTGAGAACACCGTGACCTTCGACCAGGTTCTGGCTGTGGTGGACGGGGAGAACTCCAAGTTCGGCAAGCCCATGGTTGCCGGCGCCACCGTAGAGGGCAAGGTCATTAAGAACGGCAAGGGCAAGAAGATTGTGGTCTTCAAGTACCGTCCCAAGAAGGACTCCAAGTCCATCCGGGGCCACCGCCAGCCGTACACCAAGGTGGAAATCACCAAGATTGCCCTGTAAGCCATGACAAAAGTTGAATTTTTCACCCAGGATGACAGAATCACCGGATTCTGCTGCTCTGGGCACAGCGGTTACGGCGAGGCCGGGACGGACATTGTGTGCGCTGCCGTCTCTGCTGCCGTCAACCTCACCGAGTGCACCGTCAATGACGTGTGCGGCGCTCGGGCCAAGGTCCGGGTGGACGAGGGGAAGGCCTCCGTCACCCTGACCCTTCCCGCTGCCTGTGACGAGGAGGAGTCCGTCCAGGCCGCCCTGAGCGGCCTCATGGTTTACCTCATTGGTCTGCGGGAGGAATACCCAGATTATCTCGATGTTTTGGAGGTGTAAATATGCTGAAAATTGGCATTCAGTTCTTCGCCCATAAAAAAGGCGGCGGTTCCACCAAGAACGGCCGTGATTCCGAGTCCAAGCGGCTGGGCGTGAAGCGGGCCGACGGTCAGTTCGTTCTGGCTGGCAACATCCTGGTCCGTCAGAGAGGCACCCACATCCATCCCGGCACCAACGTGGGCATCGGCAGCGATGACACACTGTTCGCTCTCATCGACGGTACCGTCCGTTTTGAGCGGAAGGGCAAGGATCGGAAGCAGTGCTGCGTGTACGCGGAGCAGTAATAACGGACAAAGGGCTGTTGCATACTATCTGCAACGGCCCTTTTTTCTTCTGGCGTCCTGCTTGCAGAGCCCATGGACCTGGGCGGGCTGCGCAAACGGGACGGCAATCTCCCCGACTTAGGGGCCAGGCGCATAGCGCCATAGGATTTTTCACTTGCCAGTGGCAGGTGACCCTGCAATTCCAGGGGACCGCCACCAGGCGGTCGGGTGAGGAATGGCGACCACACAACGCGGAAGCCTCTGCTTCCGTCTGTAAGCGTGTGTAAACCGCAACATCTCGCCGTTCCACATTCGCCGCGGCCTCCCCCGGGGAAGCCAGGGTGCTCCCGCACCAGTGCGGTTGCAGGCAGTGCAGCTTTAGCGGTTACGCATAACCCCGGGGAGAAATGGACCATAAGGAGGCGCTTCGATGTTTGTAGATAAGGTCAGGATTACCGTCTCCGCCGGAAAGGGCGGCGACGGCGCGGTGGCGTTTCACCGGGAGAAATATGTGGCGGCAGGCGGCCCGGATGGGGGCGATGGCGGCCACGGCGGCAGCGTGGTCCTCCGGGTCAACGACAATTTGACCACGCTGATGGACTTCCGGTACAAACGGAAATATACTGCGGCCCCCGGCGGCGATGGACAGGGCTCTCGCTGCACTGGGAAACGGGGAGAAAATCTGGTAATTCAGGTTCCCCGGGGAACGGTGGTCCGGGACGCGGAGACGGAGCAAATCATTGTGGACATGTCTGGGAACGAGGACTTTATTCTGGCGCGTGGCGGCCGTGGCGGCTGGGGCAATAAACACTTTGCCACCCCCACCCGGCAAGTGCCCCGCTTTGCCAAGGCGGGCCTGCCTGGGGAGTGCCGGGATGTGATTTTGGAGCTGAAGCTTCTGGCAGATGTGGGCCTTGTGGGCTTCCCCAACGTGGGAAAGTCCACCCTGCTCTCTGTGACCTCCAATGCCCGGCCCAAGATTGCCAACTACCATTTTACCACCCTCTTCCCCAACCTGGGGGTCATTTATGTGGATGAGGGCGTCTCCTTTGTGATGGCCGATATTCCGGGTATCATTGAGGGCGCGGCTGAGGGGGCGGGCCTGGGCCATGATTTTCTGCGCCACATTGACCGCTGCCGTCTGCTGGTCCATGTGGTGGACGTCTCCGGTAGCGAGGGCCGGGACCCGGTGGAGGACTTCGACAAAATCTGCGCAGAGCTTCATGAGTACTCCGTGGACCTGTCCAACCGGCCTATGATTGTAGCGGCCAATAAATGCGACCTACTGGAGCCGGACTCCGACAACCTGCAGCGGCTCCGGGACCATGTAGCGGCTCTGGGCTGTGATTTTTACGAGATTTCTGCCGCAACCACCATGGGCGCCCGCCATCTGATGCAGGTGGTGGCTGCCAGACTCCGGGAGCTGCCTCCCATTACGGTTTATGAGCCGGAGTATGTGAAGCCTCTGCCCCAGGCTGGAGATCCCCGGGAGCTGGAGATTGACCACTACGGGGACACCTGGGTGGTTTCCGGCGCCTGGATGGAGCGGCTCCTGGGGGATGTAAATTTTGACGACTACGAGTCTCGGAATTATTTTGACCGTCAGCTGCGCAAATGCGGCCTGTTTGACCGCCTGGAGGAACTGGGGATTCGGGATGGAGACACAGTAAGCATTTACGACTGGGAATTCACTTACGAGAGATAAAGGAATCAGGGGAGGGCTAGCGCCATGGTTCAGAATTTGAATATCTTGTCCTTTGCCTCCTACGGGAACCTTCTGACTGAGCGCCCCGGCGGCGTGGGCCTGCCTAAGGGGCCTCATTGGGAGGAGCGGCTCCTCACTGCCACTGCGCAGGAAACCTATCAGTACCTCTCCAGTGACTCTGTATATCTGGACTATGAGTCTGGCATGAGCATTCTGGCCGTAGCCAAGGAGGGGGAGGAGTTTCAATACTTTTACTTGGACAAACCGGTGTGTGTCTATCCCGGGGTACGGTTTGCTATCGCGCCCTACCAGGACAGCTGCACTGTCCACATGATGGCTCGCCGCACCAGCTGGCCTCAGGCGGAGCCTTTGACGGTGTCGGTGCGGGAGCTGGCGCTGTCCCGGCGACTCCAGGTAGAGCGGGTGTACACCTTCTTTTACCACGAAAAGGAACGGGGCTTCTTCTTCCGGGGGGAGGAGCACTCCATGCTGGAGTTGACCTATGTGGATAAGGGGAGCATCCACAGTGTGGCCGGCGGTCAGGATCTGGTGCTCACCCAGGGAGACATGGCCATTTACGGCCCCAATCAGTGGCATATGCAGTATGCCGACCCGGATTGCGCACCCAGCTACATCACCATCACCTTCGACCTGGAGGGTGATAGCTTGGAGCGCCTCCTGAACCGGAAGTTCCGCACGCCCCAGAAGGCGGTGCTGCTTTTGCAGCAGATGCTACGGGAGCGGGACCGGGAGGATCGGTATACCGGGGACATGCTGATCAGCCTTCTGGGGCAGCTGCTGCTCACGGTTTTGCGAGAGGCCGAGGGCTCGGCCCGGCTTCCTCTGCGAACGGCTAACGCCATTAATAATGAGAATGAGGTGGTGGGTCATGCCCAGCGGTTCATCGGGCAGAACGTCCGGATGAAGCTCAGCGTGCCTATGGTGGCCCGGGAGGTGGGAGTGAGTCCCTCGTACTTAACTGCACTCTTCCATAAGAATCTGCAAATTTCCCCAGGTGAGTACATCCGCCGGGCCAAGCTCCAGGAGAGCAAGCTTATGATCCGGGAGGGTAAAATGAACTTTACGGAAATTGCCCAGGTACTGCAATACTCCACGGTGCACCATTTCTCCCGGCAGTTCAAGGAAAAATTCGGCATTACCCCTACGGAATACGCCCGGTCCATTCGATAGGTTCCGTGGACGGCGGCTCAGATATATGAAGAGCCCGGCAGACGATACGCTGCCGGGCTCTTGACGTATGGATGTGGAAGAAAGGTGGGTTTAGGCCTTGGCGTCCTCCTCCTCCATCTGGCGGCGGGCCTCGATGAAGCAGCGGACGGCGAACTCCAGGTCCTCCTTGGTGTGGGCGGCGGAAACCTGGGTGCGGATGCGGGCCCGGCCCTTGGGGACTACGGGGTAGGTGAAGCTGACGGCATAGATGCCCAGCTCATAGAGCTTCTGAGCCATGCGGGCAGCCTTGTGCTCGTCGTAGAGCATGATGGGTACGCAGGGGTGGGTGCCGTCGATGATGTCAAAGCCGGCGTCCTTCAAAGCCTGGCGGTAGCCCACAGTGATCTCCTCCAGGTGGTCCCGGAGGGAGGTATCCCGCTCCAGCATCTCCAGGCATTTCAGCGTGCCGGCAGCCACGGCGGGAGCCAGGGTGTTGGAGAAGAGATAGGGGCGGCTCCGCTGGCGCAGGAGGTCAATGATTTCCCGCTTGCCGGTGGTAAAGCCGCCGGAAGCGCCGCCCAGGGCCTTACCGAAGGTGCCGGTGATCACGTCCACCCGTCCCATGACGCCGCAGTGCTCCGTGGAGCCCCGGCCGTGCTTGCCTACAAAGCCGGAGGCGTGGCTGTCATCCACCATGACCATGGCGCCGTACTTGTCGGCTAGGTCGCAGACCCCCTGGAGGTTGGCGATGATGCCGTCCATGGAGAACACGCCGTCGGTGGCGATGAGCTTCAGCCGGGCGCCGGCAGCGTCGGCGGCCTGGAGCTGGGCCTCCAGATCGGCCATGTCGTTGTTTTTGTAACGGTACCGCTTGGCTTTGCACAGGCGGATGCCATCGATGATGGAGGCGTGGTTCAGCTCATCGCTGATGACGGCATCCTCGGCGGTGAGCATAACCTCAAACAGGCCGCCGTTGGCATCGAAGCAGGAGGAGTAGAGGATGGTGTCCTCGGTGCCGAAGAACCGGCTGACAGCAGCTTCCAGCTGCTTGTGGATGGACTGGGTACCGCAGATAAAGCGGACAGAGGCCAGGCCGTAACCGTATGCGTCGTAGGCGGCCTTGGCAGCCTCTGCCAGCTCCCGGTTGTCTGCCAGGCCTAAGTAGTTGTTGGCACACATGTTTAGCAGCTCCTTGCCATCGGCAAAGATGTGTGCACTCTGGGGAGTGGTGATGATCCGCTCTGCCTTCAGGACACCGGATTCCCGAATGCCCTCCAGCTGGGAAGCGTAGTAGGAAAATGCCTCTTGCTTGTTCATGATACCGCGTCCTTTCTCAAATTAGTCTTGAAGTCCGGTCCAATCCAGAATGACCTTGCCGGAGTGGCCGGAGCACATGGCTTCAAAGCCCTGCTTGTAATCCTGGACAGGGAACCGGTGGGTGATGATTTTCTCCAGGGGGAAGCCGGCCTCCACCATGGCCTGCATTTTGTACCAGGTTTCGTACATCTCTCGACCGTAAATGCCCTTCAGGATGAGGCCGTTCCAGATGATGGTGTTCAGGGGGAGCTCCACGGCGTTTTTATTGGGCAGGCCCAGGAGGGCGATCCGACCCCCGTTGTACATGGATTCAATGAGCTGCCGCAGGGCGATGGGGTTGCCGGACATCTCCATGCCCACGTCAAAGCCCTCGTGAATCCCCAGGTCCGCCATAACCTCTTTCAGGTCCGTCTCCTTGGTGTTCACGGCTATGACGCCAAATTGCCGGGCCAGCTCCAGCCGGTATTCGTTGAGATCCGTAATCACCACATGCCGCGCCCCGGAGAATTTGGCAATGGCTGCCGCCAGGATGCCGATGGGGCCGGCGCCAGTAACCAGCACATCCTCCGCCAGGAGGTTGAAGGACAGGGCGGTATGGGTGGCATTGCCGAAGGGATCAAAGATGGAGTACAGCTCCTCCGGAATCTTGGGGGAGCAGGAAATGACGTTGGAGGCGGGAATTACCAGGTACTCTGCGAAGGCGCCGTTCCGGTTGACGCCGACGCCAGAGGTGTTTTTACACAGGTGCCCCCGGCCGGAGCGGCAGTTACGGCACATGCCGCAGACGATGTGCCCCTCGCCGGAGACCAGCTCGCCCAGGTGATGTCCCTTTACGGCGGCGCCCATTTCCACGATTTCGCCGACATACTCATGCCCGGCAGTGGTGCCCACCCGGAAGGTATTCTGCGCCCACTCATTCCAGTCCCAGATGTGTACATCTGTGCCACAAATGGCGGTCTTGTGAATTTTGATCATGACATCGTTGTCGCCTACGGCGGGAATCTCTACGCGCTTCATGGAGAGGCCTTTTGCAGGTTGGTCTTTGACCAGTGCCCACATGGTTCCAGTGTGCAATTTGATCACTCCTCTTGTCATGTGTAAGGTGGGGATATTTGCGTTTTGCTCGGGGACAGCTTGGGACAGTCCCCACTGTAAGAACATTATAGCGGACTGGTGGGCAAAAAGCTATAGTCTTGGAAAAAAATGTTGCGCAAAAAGCAAAGGAACGCAACAGGACTGGGGAAAATCCAGGAGATAGGGGACGTGATCTGCGCTGCCATCTGGTAGCACACAGATGTTGTATCAATACGGCGCGCAAACTGTCTTCGACAGAAGGACATTTCAAAACGGACCGGAAAATGACGTGATGGCCGGATGCGGCCCTGACGCATTGGCCTGCCTTATCTGTTTGCATGGGGCGATTGGAGATATTTCCCTTGCAAATTTGGGGACGGGCCTATATAATAGGTAGGGCTTATGAAACGACTGGCTTGTGGCCGGCAATTTTGGAGGGATTTTTGTGGAGTCTATGCCCCTGGCTCTGGGCTTGTTTGCCTTAACGTATATTTTAATGCTGTGTTTGCCCAAGTATCGCCGGTTTGTTGCCCTGGGTTCAGCAGCGGTGTTTCTGGCGACAGGGATGCTGCCCTTAAAGGACGCCCTGGGCTACATAGACTGGAATGTGCTGATGATGATCGCGGGAACCATGGGCATTGTGTCCCTGTTCATTGAGTCCCGGATGCCCGCCCGGATGGCGGATATTCTCCTGGCCCATGTGCCCAATGTGAAGTGGGCCGTGGTGATGCTGGCCCTGTTTGCGGGACTCATCTCCGCCTTTGTGGACAATGTGGCGACGGTGCTGATGGTGGCTCCTGTGGCCATGGCCATTTCCAAACGGCTGAATATCAATCCGGTGCCTATGATCATTGCCATTGCCGTGTCCTCCAACCTCCAGGGAGCGGCTACCCTGGTGGGAGATACCACGGCCATTCTCCTGGGCGGCTATGCCAACATGAATTTCCTGGACTTCTTTGTCTACCTGGGTAAGCCCAGCATCTTTTTTGCGGTAGAGCTGGGGGCGTTGTGCTCAGCGGCCATTTTGCTTGTGATGTTCCGGAAGGAGACGGCCTCCGTCCCGGAGCCGCAGGTGACGCCGGTTTCCAACTATGTGCCCACGATTTTGCTTTTGGGTACCATTGTACTGCTGATTCTGGCCTCCTTCCTGCCGGGTATGCCTAAGACCATCAATGGCATCATCTGCATGAGCCTGTTGACCATTGGCCTGCTGTATACTGCGGCTACGCAGAAGAGCCTGCAGGCTGTGGTGAAGCCCCTGCGAGAGATCGATTTGGACACCATCCTGCTCCTTTTGGGACTGTTCCTGGTGATCGGCGGCATTACGGAGCAAGGGGTCATAGACCAGCTGGCCGCTCTCGTTGCCAGGCTGGGCGGGAGCAACCTCTTTGTCATTTACACCGTCATTGTCTGGGCCAGCGTGCTGTTTTCGGCATTCATTGACAACATTCCGTATGTGGCCACCATGTTGCCGGTGGTGCAGAAAATTGCCCTGGATATGGGCGTGGACCCGACGGTTTTGTACTTTGGACTCCTGTCTGGGGCCACCCTGGGGGGCAATCTGACGCCCATCGGCGCCTCTGCCAACATCACCAGCATTGGCATCCTGCGCAAGGCAGGTTATGAGGTCCAAAACCGGGACTTCATGCGGATTGGCATCCCCTTTACCCTGGCTGCCATCATCCCCGCATATTTATATATCTGGTTTTTCTATGGAATTTGAGGAGCTTGTTTGCGGCAAAAATAGAAAAGTGTCCGGAACCCGGCAAATTTTTCTTGCAGCCTGCTGGGAAATTTGCTATCATATTCCCAACAAAACGGCGAGCCCATCTGGGGCTCTCATGGGGGAGTAGTTGCGCCCGGCAGAAGCGGGCGGGTCAAGTCAACATGCATGGTGCTTTTTGCGCCTGGCTTGGCAGGATACAACGAGACTCATGTGCAGCGAAAACTGTGCATGGGTCTCGCTTTTTTGTCTCAAACTAAGAGCCATACAGGCAGAAAGGAACGGAGCATATGCAGCGATTTTACAATGAATCCAAAGAGGCCGCCCTACAAGCAGTGAAGTCCTCCTCGCAAGGCCTGACCCAGGCGGAGGCCCGGGCCAGGCTGGAACGAAATGGGAAAAATCAACTGGCGCAGGGGAAAAAAGACAGCCTCCTGAAGCGCTTTTTCCTCCAAATGGCGGACCCCATGATTCTCATTCTGTTGGCCGCCGCCGCCATCAGCGGCGCATTGGCGGTCTATGAAAACGAGAGCTTTACCGACGTGATCATCATTCTTTTTGTAGTGGTAGTGAATGCTGTTCTGGGGGTGTATCAGGAAAACAAAGCGGAGAAGGCCATTGAGGCCCTGCAGGAAATGGCTGCCGCCACCTCTAAGGTTTTGCGAGATGGCCAGATGATGACGGTCCGCAGTGAGGACCTGGTAGTGGGCGATGTGGTGCTGCTGGAGGCTGGCGACGCGGTTCCCGCTGACGGGCGCATTCTGGAGAGCGCCAGCCTGAAAATTGAGGAAGCGGCTCTCACGGGGGAGTCTGTGCCGGTCAACAAGTTTGTCGACCTGATTAACCTCCGGGAGGGCGGCAGGGATGTGCCCCTGGGGGACCGGAAAAACATGGTTTACATGGGGTCTACCGTGGTCTATGGCCGGGGCTCCGCTGTCATCACCGCCACAGGCATGGATACGGAAATGGGTAAGATTGCCGGGGCCCTGGCAGAGGCTCAGGAGGGGCAGACACCCCTGCAGCGGAAGCTTAGCCAGCTCTCCAAGGTACTGACCTGGCTGGTTTTGGGAATCTGCTTGGTGATTTTCGGCGTGCAGCTTCTGCGGGCCGGTTCCTTCTCTGCTGGTGTGGTGGTGGATTCCTTCATGGTGGCGGTGTCCCTGGCAGTTGCGGCCATTCCGGAGGGGTTGGCGGCTGTGGTGACGGTGGTGCTGTCCATCGGCGTTACCAATATGTCCAAGCGGAACGCCATCATTCGCCGGCTTACGGCGGTGGAAACCCTGGGCTGCGCCCAGATCATTTGCTCTGATAAGACCGGCACCCTGACCCAGAACAAGATGACCGTTGTGGATTCCTATGGCAACCTGGAGCAGACGGCCCGGGCCATGGCCCTGTGTTCCGACGCCAAGCTGAGCCCTGAGGGGGAAGCCATGGGAGAACCCACGGAGGCGGCTCTGGTGGCCTGGGCGGCCAAAGAGGGCCTGGATAAAAACCGTATGGAGCAGGAGGCCCCCCGGGTGGGTGAGGCGCCCTTCGATTCCGGCCGGAAAATGATGTCCACGATGCACCAGGCCGGAACCAAGGTGCTTCAGTTTACCAAGGGCGCGCCGGATGAGGTGCTGCAGCGGTGCGCCTGGATTGAAGAACAGGGCCGCCGGGTGGAGCTGACCGAGGCGAGGCGCCAGGAAATTCTGGCGGCCAACAAGGCCATGGCAGGCCGGGCCCTGCGGGTGCTGTGTGCCGCCTGCCGGATTTGGGACGCCGTCCCTGCCGACACCTCCCCCGCCAACCTGGAGCGGGAGCTCACCTTCCTGGGCTTGGCTGGCATGATTGACCCGGTACGGCCCGAGGTGAAGGACGCCATCGCCCAGTGCCGGAGCGCCGGAATCCGCCCCATTATGATCACCGGCGACCATGTGGACACGGCGGTGGCCATAGCCAGGGAGCTGGGCATCCTGGAGGGCGGCAGCCGCGCCGTCACTGGCTCCCAGCTGGACGATATGACGGAGGAGGAATTTGAGCGGGAGTTCCGGAATATCTCCGTCTATGCCCGGGTCCAGCCGGAGCATAAGACCCGGATTGTGAAGGCCTGGCAAAGCGCCGGTTATGTCACTGCCATGACCGGCGACGGCGTTAACGACGCCCCCTCTATCAAAACCGCCGACATCGGTGTGGGCATGGGCGTGACAGGCACCGATGTGACCAAAAATGTGGCGGATATGGTCCTGGCTGACGATAACTTTGCCACCATTGTGGGAGCTGTGGAGGAGGGCCGCCGGATTTACGACAACATCCGCAAGGCCATTCAGTTCCTCCTGGGCTCCAATATGAGCGAGGTCATCAGCATCTTTGCCGCTACCCTTCTGGGCTTCACCATCCTTCAGCCGGTGCACCTGCTGTGGATCAATCTGATCACCGATTGCTTCCCCGCTCTGGCCCTGGGTATGGAGCGGGCGGAGCCGGACATCATGCGCCGGAGGCCCCGGGACGCCAAGGCGGGGATTTTTGCCGGGGGCCTGGGGCTGGATGTGGCCTACCAAGGTCTGGCGGTGTCGGTTCTCACTCTGATTTCCTACTTTGTGGGCCACTTTATGGAGTCTGGAGTTTGGGAGATCGCCAACTCTCCCGACGGTATGACCATGGCGTTCCTGACCCTCTCCATGGCTGAAATTGTCCACAGTCTGAATATGCGGAGCCAGAGAAACAGCATCTTTACCCTAAAGGGCCAGAACAAGGCCCTGAATCTGGCGGCCCTGGCCTCTCTGGCCCTGACTACCCTGGTCATTGAGGTCCCCGTCCTGGCCAATGCCTTCGGATTTACCCCCATCCGCCTGGAAGAGTACGCCGTGGCCCTGGGCTTGGCAGTGACCATGCTGCCCCTGGTGGAGCTGGTGAAGTTCTTCCAGCGCCGGAAGAAATAAGGAAGCTGCAAGTGGGCGGGTCAGGGCCTACCCTATGGGATGGAGCGTAAAATCTATGCAACATCCGTAGGGTATGGCCTTGACCGTTTCGCTATGCAGCAGTTGGGACGGATTGACATCACAGTCATTTTGTGCATGGCTGGAGCACATGCCGTAGCGTTCTCTTGACACTGTGCATATAGTGTGATACTATGTAATTGGACTAAGAGGCTGGGGAAAATGCCTATGCATGGTGGTACAGGGCGGTTCATTTCCTGAGTACCTGCCAGAAGAGGGTCTGGAAGCAGCCAGAGCGTGGCAGAAACTGGAAAAGGAGGAACTTTTATGAAGAAAATTGTAAGCGTGTGCTTGGCGGGAATTCTGCTGCTATGCTACAGTATTTATGTGTTTGACGCCCGCAACCCCGAGAGCATGAGCGGGCAACGGGGCGGCGGAACGGCTGGCTTTACATATCTGAAGAAAACGCCGATTTACTACGGCTCTGAGAGCAATGTGTACTGTGGACTCCATCCTGATGCGGACCATTGGCAGCGGGTACCCAGCTATTCGTTTACCATGAGCCAGACAGTAGACATGGATGTGGCAGTGACATACAACGGGGAATCATTAGGCGGACAGATCGCCGTATCTGCTGGCAGCCCCTATGGAGGCGGCTTCACAATTGATGTGGACCAAATGAGGGATTCCAGGCTGGAGGTATTCTGTGACTATGACTATGTCGTATACAGGGCTGAAGTCCGGGATTGTAATACAGACCAGGTGTACCAGACCTTCCAATATGCAGATTTTTTCCTGACAGCGGAAAGGTTCATTCCATATTACGGTTGATTTCGTTCTAAAAGTGAAAAATAGCGGGAGAAAACACAGAAATTCGTGCTTTCTCCCGCTAAAATATTAGGGATCATTTTAGAAAACGCTATTTCACAACGCGCCCTTCAATTCATAACCGGCAGGCGCTTTTTAACGCTCCATGCGCCAGTAAGCGACGCTATACGGTGGCAGCTGGCTGCCGCCGCCGAAGTCGTGGGGGGCGCCTGTGATGAGATCCTCCGCCCGGCCTGCGCCGGCGTCAAAATGGGCGGTGTAGGGGGCGCTGTCGGCATTCACAGCCACCAGGACTCGCTCTTCCGGAAGGGCCCGCTCAAAAATGATCTGGCGGTTGGTGAGGTGCACATTCCGGTAAGAACCGTAGCACAGGGCAGGGCTTTTTCGCCGGGCCTGAGCCAGGCAGGCAATCCAGCCGGTGAGGTCGTTCCATTCCGGCTGGTCCAGGGCCGGGCGAAGGGCATCGTCTCCATCGGCCTTTCGCCCCTGAATGCCCCACTCGCTGCCGTAGTACAGGGCGGGGACGCCGGGCATGCCGAACAGGAGCCCGTAGGCCAGGGGCAGGTGCCGGGACTCATGCAGGATGCTGGCGATGCGCTCCACGTCGTGGTTGTCCAGGAAGCTGAGGAGGTGCTTCCCCTTGTACAGGGTCCAGGGCTCTGGACCGAACTGCCGGGCCAAGCTGTGGCCAATCTCAAAGAGATTCATGGAGTTGAAGCTGGAGTACAGGCCCTTATAGCATTCGTAGTTGGTGACGCTGTGGCACATGTCCGGATTCATCCACCGGTTGTAGTCCCCGTGGAGGGTCTCGCCCAGGAGGACAAAATCCGGCTTTAACCTGCTGGTAAAGGAGCGGAGCTGACGGAGATACCAGTCCGGCAGACAGTAGGCCACATCCAGCCGCAGACCGTCGATATCCAGCTCCCGGACCCACCGGGAAATGGCGTCAAGCTGATGCTGTACCACGGCCGGATTTTGAAGATTCAGCTTCACCAGCTCATAGTGTCCCTCCCAGGCTTCATACCAGAAGCCGTCATGGTAGCCGGTGTCTCCATCGAAGCTCAGGTGGAACCAGTCCCGGTAGGGGCTGTCCCACTTTTTCTCCTGCACATCTCGGAAGGCCCAGAAGCCCCGGCCCACATGGTTGAACACCCCGTCTAGCATCACCCGGAGGCCTGCTGCGTGGAGGGCCTGGCAAACCCGCCGGAGGTCCTCCCAGGTTCCCAGGCGGCAATCCACGGCGTTGTAGTCCCGGGTATCGTAGCCATGGCGGTCACTTTCCCAAAGTGGGTTTAGGAGTACAGTGTCTGCACCAGTGGACTGGATATGGGGGATCCAGTCCAAAATCCGAAGAATCCGGTGGGCAAGGTTCCCGTCATGTTCCCGGGGCGCGCCGCAGAGGCCCAGGGGATAAATCTGATATACAACTGATTCGTCAAACCACATATTTAGTAGACTCCTTTGCTCTTCGTACCTGCCAGTATAGTGCCCGAACAGCCGGTTTGTCAAGTGTGAGACTGGGGGCGGCAGGTGGGAGCTACGTCCCACCCCTGTGCGGGCCCACAGCGTACGCCCCTATAAGGGCATGCTGTGGAGAAATGCAGGGGAAACGTTGACTTTTTTCCGGGAAACGTGTATAGTGGACGTATGAAATTCCCAGTAGGACAATTTTTTCTGAACCTGAGGAGTGTGAATTATGAAAAAACAGCTTGCTGCTGGCCTGGCCTGCCTACTCCTGTTGACTGGCTGCGCCAAGTCCCCTGCTACGGAGGATACCACACCCACCCTTCCCGAGACAACCCCGGTTACGTCAGCGCCTACGGCGGCGCCGGAAACCGTACCGCCGGAGACAGAGAAGGCCCCCAGCTATGTCAATCCCCTGACTGGAGAGGCCCTGAGCGCTCCCTATGACGAAAGCCGTCCCTATGCGGTCATGATTAATAACATCCAAGTGGCTATGCCTCAATGCGGTACCAGCCATGCTGACATCATGTATGAAGTTCTGGCAGAGGGTGGCATCACCCGGATGATGGCAATTTTCTCCAACCTGGAGGGGGAGACGCCCCTGGGTTCCATCCGGTCTCTGCGCCCCTACTACCTGAGCATTGCCCGCTCCTACGATGCCATTATGGTCCACGCCGGGGCCAGCGAGGGCGCCTATGCCGATCTGGCCAGTACTGGCTGGGACCACATTGACGGCGTGCAAGGCGCCAACTCCGGGAACTATTATTATCGGGTCCAGGAACGGATCAACAACGCCGGTTATGAGCACAGTCTCTTTATCGACATGGACAGTGCTGCCGCCTATGCCAAGGCCATGAATTGCCGTTTTCAGCATGAGGACTACCAGAATGCCCTCTCCTTTGCAGGCGAGCCCCTTACAGATGGGACGCCTGCCAGCCAGGTGACTGTGCATTTCCGCACCAGCAAGACCACCTCCTTCACCTACGATGCCGGAACCAAGCTCTATACCGGTGCGCAGTACGGGAGCGATTGGGTCGATGGGAATGATGGGACGGCGCTCACGTTCCGTAATCTTCTGGTGCTTGGCGCCGAAACCAAGACCATTGATGACTACGGCCGTCTGGCGGTCACCCTGACCGGGAAGGGGGAGGGCCATCTCATCCGGGATGGTCAGTGTGTACCCATTACCTGGTCCCGGGAGAAGGAGGATATGCCCTTCACCTACACCTTTGCAGACGGATCTCCCGCTACGTTGGCAGCGGGTAAGACCTATGTAGCTGTGGTGCCCCCGGAAAGTGCCCTGGATTTGGAATAACGATCGAAACGTGCAGGCTGCTGCAAAGCTCCATTCAATCCGGAGCCTTGCAGCAGCCTGTTTTTTCAGAGTTTCAAGTGGACTCCCTAGGGGATTTGCCTGGTTCCGGTTATCGTCAGCCCAGCAGTTGTGCCAGCTCTGTCATGGCCGCGATTTCTCCGGTCCCCAGGTCCCGGAGGATCTGAAGCTGCGCCTGAATGGCGGCTTGATAGACGGCAATCTCCTGGGAAAAGTCTCCATCCACCTCGTCATAGCGGGCAAAAATGCTGCGGGTGGCGGCGTCCACATCGGCTTTGGCAAAGCCAATGTTCGTACCCCAGTACAGGTTTTCCTGGTTGTCCGGCCCCCAAAGCATGTCGTCCTGCACTGCGATGACTTCTGGGGAGAAATACATGGCGTACCATTCCAGCACGTTATTGACAGTCCAGGCATATTCGTCCACGGCTGTGGCCACGTCTCCTGTCTCCAGGCAGGCGATGATGTCTCGGCAGAGCTGAATGTTTTCCTGAGGGGCTTCGTGAGGGACGATGGGCCGCTCGTACATCAGGCCCAGCAGGTGCTTTTGGGCGTATGCAAAGGCCTTCAGGTTCTGGTCTGTGAGCTGTGCACCCTCAGCCCGCAGGGAGGCCATGGTTTCCAAATCCTGGCGCTTCTGGGCTTGCAGATAGGCGTTGTTCACGGTTTTAATTCGGCCAATCATGTTCTGGGCAGCAGTCTTCAGCTCCTCCAGGGCTGCCTGGAAGGCGGCGGTGTCTACGCCAGATTCAGCCATGAGGGGTTCATTCATAGCCGCGAGAATGCGGTCATACTGGGCGGTGAAATCCAGATAGAGGGCCGGAGTTTGATCGATGTACATGGCCAAGGCGCCGTAATACCGGATGTTGAAGTCCATGACGGCTTCGTTGTAGGTATCCGGTGTGTCGTATTGACTGTGGTAGATGTCAAGGTAGAAGGGGAAGACCGTCTCCATATCCTTTTGCAGCAGGAAGCCGTTCACGGTGGAGGGCACGCCGGCAGCATAGTAGGAAAAATCATCCGAGTAAGTATAGGTCTGGTATCCTTCCGTCAGAACTCCGTCGGGGAAGCAGCCCTCCGGATCGGGGGAGTAGGCGTATTCATTGGCAAAGTAGTCCAGCATGGAGAACATCTCCGGGGCTGAGTATGTGCTGGTATAGGTGTCAAATTCATAGGCCGGAAGCTCAAAGTTGATGAAGGCCAGGGTCTTGCCCACCCACTCGGGGTGAACCTGGTTGATCATCTCCCAGGCGCCCACAGTCCAGTCATACTGGGTGTAGGACGAGCCCCACTCCTCAGCGCCATGGAGGCAGAATACTATGTCGTTTTCCGGCTGATATCCGCTGTCCACCAAGGCCTTGGCCATGGACAGCACCAGGCCCACGGCGCAGTTGTCGTCCTGGAAGCCCCAGAAATGGACGTCGTAATGGCCGCCCACCAGGATTTGACGGTCTGAGGATTTGCCCTTCAGCACGCCGGTCACATTGTAGGTGGTCCCGGTGTCCACCTCCACCTGGTTGTCCACCACCAGGGTGGCGGTGACGGTCCCAGCGGCCAGCTTCTCCTGAAGCTCCCGGGAAGCTGCCACGCTAATGGACAGGGTGGGGATATTGGCAGGGCCGCAGATGTCCTGGCTGTTGAGGGCATCGTCTGCAATTTGGGCAAAGCCGCCCACGTTTGCTGCCAGGACTGCCGCAGCACCTTGATGCTCTGCCTCCAGCATGGGATAGGTAATCCACCAGTCGGCCCGCTGGTCGATGTCGATGAGGACAATTTTCCCGGTCACGTCCAGCTCCTGGTAGTCCCACATGGTTCCCTTGCCTGCATAGACCAGCTCTGCGGTAATGCCCTCCGTGGGAGTGGAGGCGGTGGCATAGGAATAGACCGGGTATTCTTTGCCATCTACGGTAAAGCTGGCGCCGTTGAACTGCCAGCGATCGCAGGAAGCTGCGGTTTTTTCCACATCTGTGAGGCCAATCTCCGCCATAACGCCGGCCAGATAGTCCGCAGTGGCGTGCTCGGCATCGCTGCCGGCGTTCCGGCCGCCCAGGGCAGAGTTGAAGTACTTCGGATTTGTAGTCAGCTCCAGGGCGATGTCATAGGCAAAATCCGGAGAGACAGCGTCCATAAAGCCATCGTACATTCCTTGGAGGGAGGCAGGCTGCTCCTGGGTAGGCTCGGTGGGAGCCGTGGGCTGCTGGCAGGCGGTGAGCCCCAAAAGTACAAGGCTCAGGAACAATGCGGTCAGTTTCTTTCTCAATGTTTTTCCTCCTAAAGTCGTTTTGAAAATATATAAAAAACAGGCGACACGTCCAGAAACATGTCACCTGCAAAACCAACAGATCCATGGGCCGGTGGGGCCAGGAGCTGCGTTAAACTGGCATTCAGAGTCTATACAGCAAAGATACTTTTACTACTCTTATTGACCGTTTCACAAGTTGACCGCTTCAACTTATAAAATTTGAGCTTCTAACTCAATCAATAAGGCAACGAAAGTTGCCAAACCGCACTGGCGGTGCGGTCCCGTCTCTTCGACGGGTTTTCGGCATTTGACCCGGCCGTCCGTGTAGCCTTAGCTTTCCGGAGGAAAGCGGTCATTATCTTTGACTGGATAGCCACCAATCAGAAAACGGGCATATTATAATATCGCTTTTGGGAAAATGCAAGCACTTTTCTGAAAAATTTTCCTGCCCCATTCTCCTACAGCGCGCCGGAGGGGCAGAATCGGTTACCACAAACCGGCAGAAATCTCTCTTGCTTTTTTATCTGGAACTGCGTACAATAGGAGTGCGTGAATTCCCCGGATACAAAACCGGGGAGCAGTCTATGAAATGATTCCAGAACAGGAGGAACTACCATGGAAAAATACGTTTGTGATGTTTGTGGCTATGTGTATGATGAGGCCGCCGGTGACCCGGACAACGGCATCGCCCCTGGCACCCGTTGGGAAGACCTGCCGGAGGATTTTGTCTGCCCCCTGTGTGGCGTAGGCAAGGACATGTTCTCCCAGGCCTGACAGAACCAGCATTCCTGACATCAGAATACCGGTGGAAAGGCAGAGGTTGCATTTCCACCGGTATTGTTCGCTTTTCATAAAAAGTCCAGGAATTGACGGAAGGCCGTGGGCAGGGGTACCTGGGCCCGGATTTCTTCTGCCGTCATCCACCGGAAGGCCGGGATTGCTTGCCGGCAGACGATGCGGCAGCAACGGAGGTTCCACTGGATGTGGGTGAAGATGTGGGTCCGGTCTGCGCTGCGCTGAAAGTCTGTGGGCTCCGTTCCCCATCGGGCTGCCTGATCTAAGGCCGCTTGGCTCCCCAGCGTTCCCGGCACGTTGGGGAACTGCCAAAGCCCTGCCAGGAGGCCGGAAGGGCCCCGCTGCTCCAGGGCAAACCGGCCACCGCAGTCCAGAATGAATACGGTCCAATCCTCCTGACGCCGCTTCCGCTTGGGCAGGCGGCAGGGCAGCTCCCGCCATTGCCCTGTGGCTCTGGCTTGGCACAGGTCTGCCAGGGGACACCTGCCGCACTGGGGCGCGCCGTTGGGGATGCACACCGTGGCCCCCAGCTCCATGAGCGCCTGGGTAAAGTCGCCGCAGCGGCCTTCCGGATAGACTGCCGCCAGCGCCTCTCGGGCTTCCCGCCGGACGGCGGGCAGGTCTACCGGACGGCTGTCTGCCAATACCCGCGCCAGCACCCGGAGCACATTCCCGTCCACGGCAGGAGTGGGCATGTCAAAGGCAATGGAGCAGATGGCCCCGGCGGTGTAATCGCCAATCCCCGGCAGACTGCGGACGGCGTCATAGTCCCGGGGAATCTGTCCGTTCCACTTCTCCTGGACCACCTGGGCTGCTGCACGGAGGTTGCGCATACGGGAGTAGTAGCCCAAGCCCTCCCACAGCTTCCCCAGTCCATCGTCCGGGGCTTTTGCCAGGTCTGCCACAGTAGGTAGGGCCTCTAAAAAACGGGCGTAGTAGCCGCGTACAGCCTCCACACGGGTTTGCTGCAGCATGATTTCCGAGACCCAGATGTGATAGGGCTCCCGATCCCGCCGCCAGGGCAGATCCCGCCGGTTTTCTGCAAACCAGGGCAGGAGCCGATCCGGCAGCTGCCGTAAAACTTTTTCCATAGGATATTCCTCGCTGAGGGGACATCTCAATTCCCCTCGATGTGATTTTTGATGTCCTGCATCCGCTGATCCAGCATGGCGCTGATGTCGGCACATTCCCCCAGATCTGCGGCCAGCTTGGCGGCCCCGGCAGGATCCAGGTTCTTTTTATACCGCATCTGATGCTCCAGGCTGGCCCAGAAGTCCATGGCAATGGTCCGAAGCTGGACCTCTACCTTCATGTAGTGGGTCTCTTCCTGGAGGAAAATGGGAATGGAGATGATGAGGTGCAGGCTCCGGTAACCGTTGGCCTTGGGGTGCTTGATGTAGTCCTTCACCTGCAGAAGGGTGACGTCATCCTGCCGCAGCAGGCAGTCCACCAGAACATAAATATCGTCTACGAAGGAGCAAATCACCCGCACCCCTGCCACATCGTTGAGATTTTCCTCCATGGAGGACAGGGTGATGGGCAGCTTCCGCCGGTGGAGCTTCTCCAAAATGCTGTCCATGGATTTGAGGCGGGTTTTGATGGATTCGATCCGGTTCCGGTCATGCTCCAGGGAAAACTGCTCGTTGAGGACCTTGAACTTGGTCTCTACCTCCATCATGGCACAGCGGTACCTGGACATCAGGGCGCGAATTGGCGCCATATTCTCTCGGAAGGACTTCATAAGGTCCCCATCCAACATCTCTGAAAGCTGCGCCTGCACCACCTCATGCTCCATCACCACCTGTAGCGATTGCTCCATCTGTTGGCTCTCTGCCATGTTTTCAGTCTCCTTTGCCGGATTTTGTCACATGAGATTATAGGGAACGGCCTTCCCTTCTGTCAAGTCCTTTCATGATTTGTTTACAAACGGCGTATCCGGGGAATTTTGGGTTGCATTTCTCTGGTGGGCGGGGTACAATAACGGTACATTGTACCACCAAAAGGGAGGAACACCCAGTATGATTCAGATTTCCAATCAACACTTGATTGTTACCATGACCCAGGAGGGCGGAACTCTGACCTCCATTCGGGATGCGAAAACCGGAAGAGAGTATCTGTGGCAGGGCGACCCGGCCTACTGGACCGGCCAGGCTCCCAATTTGTTCCCGTTTGTGGGAAGGCTGTATGAGAAAACCTACACACTCCGTGGGAAGGCCTATCCTATGACCATCCATGGCTTCGTCCGCCACGCGCAAATGGCGGTGGAGGAGGAGCAGGAGGCCAGCTGTTGCTTCTTACTCACCGATTCTCCAGAGACACTGGCTGTTTACCCCTACCGCTTTGCCTTCCGCATCCGGTATGCTCTGGAGGGGCCCGTGCTGCAGGTGGCCTTCCAAGTGGAAAACCGGTCTGAGGAGCCATTGTACTGCGGTATGGGCGGTCATCCCGGTTTTAACGTCCCCTTGGAGGAGGGGCTGACCTTTGAGGACTATGAGCTGACTTTCCCGGAGGCCTGCACCCCGCGCCAAGTGGTGTTCAGCCCGGCGTTGCAGGTGGCGCCAGAGCGGCCGGCGTATCCCTTGGAAGAGGGACGGAAGCTCCCCCTGCGCCATGAATTGTTTGACCTGGACGCCGTGGTACTCGCCGGAGCGCCCCGGCAGGTCACCCTGTCCTCTCCCAAGGGCAGCCATGGGGTCACTGTGGCCTATCCTCAGATGCCCTATGTGGGCTTCTGGCACAAGCCCCAGACTGACGCACCCTATGTGTGCATTGAGCCCTGGTCCGTTCTCCCCGGGCGTGACAATCTGGTGGAAGAACTGAGCCAGATGCCGGACATGACCACTGTGGCGCCGGGACAAACCTTTGAAAATCGTTGGTCCATTACCATTTGGTGAGGCATACCGGCAGGGACGATCCATTGCTGCGGCTTGTAGCAATCCATAAAAACAGTGGCGCGGCAGTTCTGGTCGCAGCCCTCAGAAAAGGAGACATCCTGTGAGCAAAATTAAAATCATCACCGACGCGGCCAGTGACATTTCCAGTGAGGATGAGTTAAAATATGGCATCCGCGTGATTCCCTTCCAGGTGACCCTGGGAGACGAGTCCTATACCACCCGGGTAGATATGGATAACGCGCAATTCTATGCACGGATGGCCCAGTGCGATGAAATTCCCAAAACCGCCCAAGTAAACCCCTTCCAGTTTCAGGAGATCTATCTCCAGGAGGCCCAGGCAGGATATACCGATTTGATCCTGGTGCTCATCAACTCGGAAGGCTCGGCCACTTATGGCAACTCTCTTCTGGCCGCTGAGCAGTTTTTTGAAGAACACCCGGAATACCGGGACCGGGTACACATCCACAGCTTCGACGGTCTGGGCTACTCCGCTCTTTACGGCGCGCCAGTGATAGAGGCTGCCCGTATGGCAGAGTCCGGCGCCGGTGCTACCGCCATCACCGCCTATCTCCGGGACTGCCTGCCCCAGAGGCAGGTGTATTTTGGCATGTACACCCTCAAATATGCCGCCAAGTCCGGCCGGATCCCCAGCGCCGCCGCATTCTTGGGGGACAAGCTGGGGTTAAAGCCCATTATGAAAATCTTTGACCGGGCCATTACCACGGCGGCAAAATGCCGGGGCGATGCCAAGCTGGCCCAGAAGGTGGCGGAGATGACCGCCGAGAGCATCCTCCCCGGGACCCCCTATGAGGTGATTTACGGCAGCGACGAAAGCTCACGGGAGGAGATGACAAAGCTCCTCACGGAAAAGCTAGGCTATCCCCCGGCAGCTGCCTACCAAATCGGCGCGGTGATTGCCGCAAATGCCGGACCCAAGGTGGCAGGGGCCGCTTTTACCAGGAAACCGGAATAATGTATTGTTACAGGCAGCGCTCTCACGTGGGGGCGCTGCCTCATTTACGTTCATCTGCGCGCTGGGAAATGTGCGTGAATGCATTTCACATTCATATGGCTTCACCCTATTTCCGAACTGCATAGATTCAGAAAAAAGCGGTGCTGCAGGAGCATTACTGCCGCTACAGCACCGCAATTCACTTGGTCAAAGGGTCTTATTTGACTTCGGCAACAGCGCCGGCGCCCTTCAGCTCTTCGGCCAGCTTCTCGGCGTCTTCCTTGGAGATGCCTTCCTTCAGAGCCTTGGGGACGTTGTCCACGATCTCCTTGGCTTCCTTCAGGCCCAGGCCGGTGGCGGCGCGGACCACCTTGATGACGGCGATCTTGTTGGCGCCGACTTCCTTCAGGACCACGTCAAACTCGGTCTTCTCTTCTTCCACGGGAGCGGCAGCGGCAGCGGGGCCGGCAACAGCAGCGGCGGCAGATACGCCGAACACTTCCTCCAGGGTGTGTACCAGCTCGGACAGCTCCAGCACGGTCAGGCCCTTAACTTCCTCAACGAGAGCAGTGACTTTTTCACTAGCCATTGTAAATATCCTCCTAAAATAATTTCAAAGTGTAATAAATGGGATGGATGGGTTAGGCTTCCACAGGGGCTTCCTCTGCAGGAGCGGGGCCTTCCTTCTGAATCCGGATCTGGTCCAGAACAAAAGCCAGGCTGGAAATGGGAGCCAGGAAGGTACCCAGAACCTGGGCAATGAGGGCGTCCTTGCTGGGCAGCTCACCGAAGGAGTTCAGCTGCTCGGCGGTCAGGACGGAGCCTTCCACCAGACCGCCCTTGATGGACAGGACGTTCTTGTTCTTCTTGGCAAACTCGCAGACGATACGGGCGGGCGCGATGGGGTCGCCGGTGGTGCAGGCCATGGCAGTCGTGCCGTTGAGAAGCTCGTCGAACTGGCTGTAGCCGGCCTTGTTGGCGGCGAAGCGGGTCAGCGTGTTCTTCACGACAGAGTAGTCCACGGAAGCGTCCCGGAACTGCTTGCGCAGGTCGGTATCCTGAGCAACATTGATGCCCTTATAGTCCACAAAGACCACGGCGCTGGCGCCCTGAATCTTCCCGGTGAGCTCATCAACGATTGCCTTCTTGCTTTCAAGAACCTTAGCGTTGGGCATGAAAGTGTCACCTCCGAAAAAATAAATGCCTCATGCCACAAGACATGAGGACACAGAACATGTATACACAAATTCCGCAAACCTCGGCAGGATGGGAACCCCCTTACGGCAAAGCCTCCTGCTGTCTCTGGCAGCCTGTATAATCTACCACTTTTTCTGCAGGTTGTCAAGGCTTTTTTGCAATTTTGGAAATATGAGGGTAAAAATAATGGGCGGCTATGTGACATCGGGTGGGCTCTTTGCGTTGTATATGCAGAACATGTTCAAAACAAGAACAGGAGGTGGTGGCTTGGAGGGAGTGGAAGCGCTGTACCATGCCTATCGGGATGACGTCTTTCGCCTGGCCCTCAGCTATACAGGCCAAATTGCCGATGCAGAGGACATAAGCCAGACGGTTTTCCTGAAGCTTATGGACCACTATAGCAGGTTAACCCCGGGCAAGGAGAAAAATTGGCTGCTGAAGGTGGCCGCCAATGAATCCAGAAGCATGCTCCGGCGGCGGCGTCATCTGGTTCAGGAGACAATTCCGGAGATCCCGTTTGCGGAGCCGCAGGACTCCTTGCTCTTTGAATTGGTACAGGCGCTGGAGTTCAAATATCGCGCTGTGGTATATCTGTTTTATTACGAGGGATATTCCACTCAGGAAATTGGAGAAATTCTTGGCATCCGGCGCTCCTGTGTCACCACACGGCTAAACCGGGCAAGAGCTATGCTAAAACGTGAAATGGAGGAAACAAATGCTTGAACGGTATCGAGATGTAATGAATCAAATTCACATGCCGGACGACTGCGATTGGAAGATTCGCAGTGCCATGGAGAAAAAGGCCAGGGAAACCCACCGGCGGCGCCCATTGCGGCGGATTTCCCTGGCGGCAGCGGTGGTGGCAATTTTGGTTACCACTGCATTGGCTGCTACGTTTTTGCGGTCACAGACCTTCCAGGAAATGCTGGGCCGGGAGGCAGTCCAATGGGAAGACCAGATTCAGGAGGGAGTCCTGGCAGAGCTTACCATGGACCATTTCCGGGTGCAGGTGGTCCAAAGCCTGTTTACCACAGACAGCGCCAACGTGGTTCTGGAAATCACGCCTCTGGATGCGGAGGGGCAGGCAAGGCTGGCGGATGTGGATCTGCTCTATGACTTGAGTGCGTTCAACCGGGATCACCCTGATCCGCTCCCGGACGGAGGGGCCATTAGCTGGGACCACTGGGTTCTGCCGGATGGAACTGAGACTTGCAAACGCATTGGAATTTCTGTGTTTACGGTGAACCGGCCCTTTGTGCAGGGAGAGTCCTTCCCTCTGTACCTGGCGATGCAAGATCGCCCAATTCCCCAGACCAAGGAAGACACTACCCAGCCCACAGAAGCTTCAGAGCAGCCTCCTGAGATTCTGGCAGAAGGCATATGTATGATGGATATTCCCACAGTTTGCACCAGCGCACGCGCCCTTACTTTGGATCATGAACAAGTGCAGGAGTTTGCCATGACGCCGTTTTCGATTACCATTCGCGGCGTCACAGTGGCTACCATCTCCGAGGGGGAGGAAACAAAGCTGGGCGCCGTCCAGGAAATGGCACTTCTCCTGCAAGATGGTACGGAGGTTCCCCTGATCCAGGGGGGTGTGGTTCAGACTTGCGACCAGGTCAACAGTTGGTTCCATTTTGCAGGTCCGGTTGGCTCCAATTTTCAACTGACCTGGAGATGGAGTGAGGTTATGGATTTGAGCCGGGTGAGCGGGCTACAGCTTGACGGGCAGTGGTACTCGTTTGATTGAGCAGCGCGCAAAAAGAAACAGAACGGGGTCACCTCAAAGCTCGTTTTGAGGTGACCCCGCAAAAGCCGGGGGTTGTCTCAAGATTTACGCTGAGACAACCCCCGGTTCGCTTCTGGGGAGATTCTTACAGGGCCTTCTTGGCCAGCTCCACCACAGCGGCGAAAGCTGCCGGGTCCTGGATGGCCATTTCGGACAGGCTCTTGCGGTTCATTTCGATGCCGGCCTTCTTCACGCCGTTCATGAATCGGGAATAGTTCAGGCCGAAGGGAGCCACGGCGGCGGAAAGCCGGGTGATCCACAGGCTGCGGTAGCTTCTCTTCTTCTGCTTGCGGCCAATGTAGGCGTAAACGCCGGACTTTTTCACGGCCTGCTTGGCCATCTTAAAGTGCTTGGACTTGGAACCCCAATAGGACTTCGCCAGCTTCAGGGTCTTATTTCTTCTCTTGCGCGTCATCATTGCGCCTTTTACTCTTGCCATTGCTCAATATCCTCCTATTGCAATTCCAAATTATTTGTAGGGAATCATCTTTTTGATGGTTTCCACGTTGGTCACATCGGCGTAGGCCGTGCTGCGCAGGCGGCGGGTACGCTTGGTGTCCTTCTTGGTGAGGATATGGCTTTTAAAGGCATGAGCTCTTTTAACCTTACCATTCTTGGTCAGGTTGAATCTCTTCTTTGCACCGCTGTGGGTCTTCAGTTTGGGCATGTTGAAACTCCTTCCGTATCGTAAGCATTTGCTGGGTTATTTGGTATTTTTGGGGGACAAAAACATCGTCATGAACCGACCATCCAGCTTCGGGTTCTTTTCCATATTTGCCAGCTCACCACAGGCGGCGGCAAAATCCATCAGCAGCTTTTCGCCGATGTTGGTATGGGCCATTTCTCTGCCCCGGAACCGCACAGAAACCTTCACCCGGTTGCCATCATTCAGAAACTTCATGGCATTTTTCACCTTGGTGTTTAGGTCATTGGTGTCGATGCCGGGAGACATGCGGATCTCCTTAATCTCCACCACCCGCTGGTTTTTCTTGGCCTCCTTCTCCCGCTTCTTCTGGTCGAAGCAGAATTTCCGGTAGTCCATGATTTTACACACAGGGGGAACGGCGTTGGGTGAGATCTTGACCAGGTCCAGTTCCTGCTCCTCGGCCATGCGCCGCGCCTCTGAGCCGGGGACAATACCCAGCATGGTGCCGTCTGCGCCAATGAGCCGGACCTCTTTGTCCCGGATCTCTTCGTTGAGCTGATGATCTAGTTTGCCGATGGGAAAACACCTCCAATTTCAAATCAAAAAGCGGATGCCGACCGCACCCGCTACACACCCAGAAAAGCCCGGGAACTCCGGACCAATCCTACCATGTGAACCCCCGGAGCGTAACGCGGGAGGTGAGGCGGGTAACCAGCCTACTTTGTTTTGCCAAGCTATTCTATCACGCCAGATCTAGGCTGTCAAGCTTTTTTTAAATGTTTTTAGGAAAAAATAGAGCTGCCTGCTGCTTCTTACCATTCCCCTGGTACATGCTTCTGGGAAGTATATACCAGGGGAAGACGGTTTAGGCACCTGCGCGGGCGAACAGGAAGTACAGCAAAACCACCAGGCCCAAGGCGATGCGGTACACACCGAAGGCCGCAAAGGAATGACGCTTCACATAGTTCATCAAGGAGCGAATGGCAATCAAGGAGACCACGAAAGCCACCAAGCAGCCCACAATCAAGATTGCGGCTTCCTGGCCGGTCATACCCACGCCCTCCTTGACGAACTTCAGAATTTTCAGGAAGCTGGCGCCAACCATGGTGGGAATGGCCAGGAAGAAGGAAAACTCCGCTGCTGCGCTTCGGCTCAGGCCCAGGAGCATGGCGCCCAAAATGGTTGCGCCGGAGCGGGAGGTTCCCGGAATCATGGACAAGCACTGGAACAGGCCAATGTACACCGCCACGGACCAGGATATTTCGCTGGTCCGCCGGATGGACGGCTGACTCCGCCGGTTACGCTCCAGGAAGAGGAACGCCACGCCGTATAGGATCAGAGTAATGGCCACAGTGATGTAGTTATACAGATGGGCGTCCAGCCAGTCGTCCAGCAGAACGCCCAGCACACCGGCTGGGATCACGGCTACTACTACGTGGCCCCACAGATCCCAGGTCTTTCGTTTTTCCAGCGCAGTTTTTTGCGGAGAAAAGGGATTTAGCTTGTGGAAAAACAGGAAGATGACGGCACAGATTGCCCCCAACTGAATGACCACTTCGAACATGGTCCAAAATTCATCTGTGACAGACAGGGGGAGCAACTCCTTCAGGAGGATCAAATGACCTGTGGAGCTGATGGGCAGCCACTCGGTGATCCCCTCCACAATGCCGTAGAGAATGGCTTTTAAAATTTCCAGCATATCATGACTCCTTTTTCAGTGGATTTTCCAGCCCAATGGGGGCCGAATGGGCAGCTTACTTCTTTCCCCCAGTTGTATGATCCGGATTGTTGAAGGCAGCTTCGTCAAAGGTGATGACGGAGAAATACCGGTTGGACTCCTGGCGGACCGCCTCGTCCACCTGCCGCTTCAGCTCGGCTTTCCGGCTTTCCATCTCATAAGGAATGATCATGTCGAAAATCAGGTTGGTGTGACTGGCGCCCCGGACCATCCGAAAATCGTGGATGGAAAGCCGCGGGTCCAGCGCCTGGATGCGCTGCTGTACCAGCTTGCGCATATGGTTGAGCTCTGCATCGTCGGTGACGATGGGGTCATAATGGATACACAGATGGATGCGGTGCCGTTCCCAGCAGTCCCGTTCAATGTCGTCAATGATGTCGTGGCAAGCCATGGGGTCTTCCCGCATATCCATTTCCACGTGCACCGTGGCAAACCGCTGTCCGGGACCATAGTCATGGACCATCAGATCGTGAAATCCCAGGACCTTCTCACTTTGGAAAATCTCATCAGCAATCAGCTTTCGCAGGGCGGGATCTGTGGGCTTTCCCAATAGGGGATCGATGGTGTCCCGGGCAATCCCCACCCCGGACCAAATAATGAAGAGCGCCACCAAAAGCCCCACATAGCCGTCAATGGTCCAGCCGGTCCAGGCCTCCACCACCGCCGCCAAGAGCACTGCGCCGGTAGAGATCACATCGTTCCGGCTGTCTGCCGCCGTGGCCTGCAGGGTTGCAGAGCCGATGCGCCGGCCCAAGGTGCGGTTAAACAGGGCCATCCACAGCTTCACCAAAATGGACATCAGCAGAACCCCAGCCACCACCGGCGAAAATTCCACAGGGGAGGGAAGAAATATTTTTTTCACAGAGTTTTTGGCCAGCTCCACGCCGATGACCAGAATCAGAGCCGCTACCGCCAGACCGGAGATATACTCCACCCGAGCGTGACCATAGGGATGCCCCTCATCAGCCGGTTTTTCAGCGATTCGGAAGCCCACCAGAGTCACCACAGAACTGGAGGCGTCCGACAGGTTGTTCACGGCGTCGGCTGTAATGGATACGGAGCCGGACAGGGTCCCGACTACCAGCTTTCCTGCAAACAGCAATAGATTACATAGAATTCCCACAATTCCGGCCAAAATGCCATAGGCGCTGCGCACTTTGGGATCATCCGTCTGGTCTGCGTTCCGCACAAACAGCCGGAGCAGTAGCCGTGTCATATGTTCAGACTCCCCTCTCTCAGCAAGTCACGGCCCCCAACTGGAGGGCCAGCGGTATAAAAAATTTCTCCTGGCACTGTACATTTGGGGCGTTTTGCTTTATGATAATCATATGAAGCTACCGGCCCAACATGCCACCTGGGGAGACCATTCCCGGCAGTTCCGGGCCTGCCCTTTTGACGAGGCCGGGAGGAAAAGGGCATTTCTAGGTCTCACAGCCACTTTCCAGCTATTATACCATAGTCTGTGAAAAAGTCCAGACAAACTAAGGCCGGAAATCGGTTTCCCCGATTTATGAAACGGAGGGTTCCCTATGATCACAAACTACCAAATCCTCGCTGACTCCTCCTGTGACCTGCCGTTCTCCCTGGCCCGAAGCTTGGGCGTGTCCTACGCCCCCCTTCGCGTCCAGTTTCAGGGAGCGGAATATGAGAATTTTCTGGACGGCGATCCCCGGAGTCGTCTGGACATCAAGGCGTTTTACAGCGCACTCAGAACCGGCACGCCTACCAGCACCACAGCCGTTAACCCGGAGGGGTGGAGCGCCCTCATGACTCCGGTTTTGGAGGCAGGGCAAGATATTCTGGTGCTGGCTTTTTCCTCCGGGCTCAGCTCTACCTATGCTGCTGCCGTCTTGGCTGCCCAGGAGTTGGGGAGCCGGTACCCCGCCCGGACCATTCGCGTGGTGGATACCCTCTGCGCTTCCATGGGACAGGGACTCCTGATTTATCATGCTGTGCAGCGCCAACGGGCCGGGGAAAGCCTGGAGCAGGTAACGGATTTTGTGGAGGCCAATAAATTGCATCTGTGCCACTGGTTTACGGTGGACGACCTGATGTTCTTGAAACGAGGCGGAAGAATCTCTGCTGCCACAGCCGTCATGGGTACCATGCTGAAAATCAAGCCTGTGCTCCACGTGGATGACCTGGGGCACCTGGTAAATGTGTCCAAAGCCCGGGGCCGCAGGGCGTCCATCGATGCCATGGCTGCTAAGGTGGGACAGACCGGCATCGATCCGGGCAATCAGGTCTTCTTCATCAGCCATGGAGACTGCCTGGAGGATGCAAAATACTTGGCAGATTCCCTCCGCCGTACCTACCATCCCAAGGATGTGGTCATCGGCTATGTGGGCCCCGTCATCGGCTCCCACTCCGGTCCCGGCACCTTGGCCCTGTTTTTCCTGGGCTCCCAGCGGTAGGCCTTCCTTTTCTCCGGGGAAGGCAAGGGCCCTCCTGTGCCGGAATGTAGCTTTCGGCTCTCCCAGCCCTTTATGAAAAAAGCCTGCTGTCAGGCGGAGCGGTCTGGACCGCTCCGCTTTCCAGCAGGTCTTTTGCATATGGATGGTTTAGCCGCCGAATACGGACAGCAGGAAGCCTGCTGCAATGGCGGAGCCGATGACGCCAGCCACATTGGGACCCATGGCGTGCATCAGCAGGTAATTGCTGGGATTGTACTTCCGGCCCACATCCTGGCTGACCCGGGCAGCCATGGGAACGGCGGAGACACCGGCGGAGCCAATGAGGGGATTGACCTTCCCCTTGGTCACCACGTACAGGATTTTACCCATGAGCAGACCGCCTACAGTAGACAGAATAAACGCAAACACACCCAGGGCAATGATCTTTAAGGTGTTTACGCTCAGGAACGAGGAGGCCACCATCGTAGCGCCTACAGCGGTGGAGAGCATAATGGTGACAATGTTCATGAGTGCATTCTGCACAGTGTCAGACAGCCGGGCGGTCACACCGCACTCCCGGAACAGATTGCCCAGCATCAAGCAGCCAATGAGGGGGGCCGTAGAGGGCAACAGAATGGCCACGAAAATGGTAACGACAATGGGAAAGATGATTTTCTCTGTTTTGCTGACTTCCCGGGTTTGCTTCATAACCACCTGGCGTTCTTTTTTGGTGGTAAGCAGCTTCATAAAGGGAGGCTGGATCAGAGGAATCAGTGCCATATAGGAGTAAGCGGCAATGGCAATGGGGCCTAACAGCCAAGGGGCCAGCTTAGAGGTCAGGAAAATAGCCGTGGGGCCGTCTGCACCACCAATGATACCGATGGAGGCGGCTTCGGGGCCGGTGAATCCGAAGAGAATCGCCAGGAAAAAGGCCACAAAGACACCCAATTGGGCGGAGGCACCCATGAGCATGCTCTTGGGATTAGACAGCAGGGGGCCAAAGTCCGTCATAGCGCCCACGCCCAGGAAGATCAGGCAGGGATACAAACTGGTTTTGACACCGATGTAGAAAATGTCCAGCAGGCCGCCGTTGGCCAGCACATGGCCATAGCTGTGGTAAAATTCGCTGCCCTCGTCCATAAAGTCGGTCCATAGCTCCTGATGGTACAGGCCGCCCATGGGCAGGTTGCTCAGCAGGCAGCCGAAGGCAATGCCAACCAGCAGAAGAGGCTCAAATTTTTTGACAATACCCAGATAGAGAAACACGCAGGCAATGGCGATCATCACCAGGCTCTTCCAGCCGTCGTCCACAAAGAAAGCGTTGACGCCGGAGTCATTCCAGAGCCGCAAAAGGGTCTGTCCAATGTTAAATGCAAGCATGGGCCATCCCCCTTACGCCAGAATGACCAGCGGTGCGCCGGACTCCACAGAGGCGCCCTTGGCAGCCACAATCTGGGCCACTGTGCCGTCCTTGGGGGCGACAATCTCGTTTTCCATCTTCATGGCCTCCAGGATGACCAGTACCTGGCCAGCCTTGACTGCCTGCCCTTGCTGGACCTGCACCTTCAGCACTACGCCAGGCATGGGAGCCTTTACAGGCTCACCGGCAGCCAGGGACGCAGCGGGAGCAGCGGAAGGGGCGGCCACAGGAGCGGGAGCGGCGGCAGGTGCGGTCGCAGGAGCAGCAGGGGCAATGGCCTCATACTCATCCAGGAGCATGGCCTTTCCGGCCTCTACCTCCACCTCGTAGGTGCGGCCATTGAGGGTAACTTTGTATTTCATGTTTACTTGACCTCCTTGATGGAAATGAAGCGCAGTTCATTGATGGGCTTGCCCATTTTGTCGGCCACAATGGCCATGAGCATAGCGGCAGTCTTGGGATCGGTGTCATAGAGCTTCAGCTTACCGGCAGTACCGGGCGCGGTGGGGAGCTGGGCGGCCGGGGCGTCATTTTGGGCCTGCACCGGGGCGGGAGCGGCTTTTTTCTGAGTGGCCTGCATGATCTTACCCATAATGGACACCACGGCCATCAGCAGAATGATCCCAAAGAAGACCACAGCGTAGCCAGTGACTGCGGCAAGACCCGCCTCTCCAATGGAGGAAATCACTTCTGTCAGCATCATAACCCGGCTCCTCCTCAAATGGCTTCAATGGTGTAGGTGGCTTCGTTCTCCTCTTTTGCCTTCCGCTCTTCGAAGAATTTCTCAGCCAGCTGGGGGAAGGCAATGTAGCTCAGCACATCCTCATCGCACCGGGCAATGCCCTTGAGCTCCCGCTTGGTCTTCTCAAAGATGGGAGGCAGCGTGTCGGCATAGCGGCCAGTGAGAGGCTTTTCTTCCCCCAGGATCTTCTTCTGAATCGCCGGATCAATGGGAGCAGGCGTATGGCCGTATTCGCCCCGGCAATAGGCCTTGATCTCCTTGGAGACGTTCTTATACCGCTCGCCGGCCAGAACATTCTGCACCGCCTGCACGCCCACCATCTGGCTGGTGGGGGTAACCAGGGGAGGATATCCCATGTCCTTGCGGACCTTGGGTGTCTCCACCAGGGCTTCGTCAAAACGGTCCAGGGCGTTCATCATCTTCAGCTGGCTCAGCAGGTTGGAGAGCATGCCGCCAGGCACCTGATAGGTCAGGCATTGGGTATCTGTGGCCATGGATTTGGGCATGAGGGTGCCGTCTTTCACGTACCCGTCCCGGATGGGCTTGAAGTAGTCGGCGATTTCCTTCAGCACCTTGTCGTCCAGATCGCATTGGTAGCCCAGCTGACGCAGGGCATAGACCAAGGTTTCCGTGGCAGGCTGAGAGGTGCCGCCGGAGAAGGGAGAGATGGCGGTGTCGATGATGTCTACACCGGCCTCCACCGCCTTGAGGTAGGTCATAAAGGCCAGGCCAGTGGTAGAGTGGGTGTGCAGGTCGATGGGCAGATCCACGGCATCTTTGATGGCGGACACCAGGTCGTAGGCTTCCTTGGGGCCCATGATACCGGCCATATCCTTGATACAGATGGTGGACACGCCCATGGCCTTCAATTCCTTGACCATTTTTACATAGTTGGCGTGGGTATGGACGGGGCTGGTGGTGTAGGAGATGGTGCCGGAGGCAATGGCCCCGGCCTTGACGGTCTCTTCCACGGCTACCTTCAGGTTGCTCACGTCATTGAGCGCGTCAAAAATACGGATGATGTCAATGCCGTTCTCCACGGACTTCCGGACAAACATCCGGACAAAGTCATCGGGATAGTGGGAGTAGCCCAGGACGTTCTGGCCCCGGAGCAGCATTTGCAGCTTGGTATTGGGCATTTTGGCCCGGATTTTCCGCAGCCGCTCCCAGGGATCCTCGTGCAGGTAGCGCAGGCAGACGTCAAAGGTGGCGCCGCCCCAGCACTCGCAGGCGTAGTAACCGGCCTTGTCCATGGTGGGCAGGATTGCTTCAAATTTGCTGTAGGGCAGGCGGGTGGCGATGAGGGACTGGTTGGCGTCCCGCAGCACGGTTTCCACGAACTGGACCCGCTGGACCTTCTGTTTTCCATTTTGTGCCATATGGCAAAACCTCCGTAAAACTACATTTGCAGTTAAAATTGACTGGGGACAACTGCGGGGAACGGCCACACAGCCGCCCGCAGGGAGGATGCATGGCCCTTCCCCGCAGAGGTCCCCGGGGGCAATGCCCCCGGGTTCTGGGTTGCGCAATTATTTTGCCTTGGGACCGGCTTCGGCAATGTTCTTGGGCATGTTGGGATACTTCTTAGCGAAGTTCTCGGAGAACATATTTGCCAGATTGTTGGCGGCGGCCACATAGTCTTCCTTGGTCTTGCCGTTGGCAATCCACATGGTCTCCGGATTCAGAATCTCGGAGGGGCAGCCGGTGACGGCCTTGGGCATCTCCACATTAAAGATCTCGGAGTGCTCGTACTCGGCGTTTGCCAGCTCGCCGTTCAGGGCGGCGGTGACCATGGCCCGGGTGTAGCGCAGCTTCATCCGGCCGGCCTTCCCCAGCTCCTGGGCGGAGCCACCGGCCCAGCCAGTGTTCACCAGGTACACAGAGGTGCCGTACTTGGCAATCTTTTCTCCCAGCATGTTGGCGTAGACCGCCGGGTCCATAGGCATAAAGGGCTCGCCAAAAAGGGTGGAGAAGGTGGGCTTGGGCTCGGTGATACCCCGCTCGGTACCGGCCAGCTTGGAGGTGAAGCCGGTGACGAAGTGGTACATGGCGGCGTCCGGGCTTAGCTTGGAGATGGGAGGCAGAACGCCGAAGGCATCGGCGGTCAGGAAGATGACCACCTTGGGGATGCCGCCCACGCCAGGAATGGCGGCGTTGGAGATGTAGTTCACGGGATAGCCCACGCGGGTGTTCTCGGTGAGGCTGGCGTTGTCAAAGTCAAACTCCCGGGTTTCCGGGTCCATAACCACATTTTCCACCAGAGAGCCAAAGCGAATGGCGTTGTAAATGTCGGGCTCATTCTCAGCAGAGAGGTTGATGCACTTGGCGTAGCAGCCGCCTTCAATGTTAAACACGCCATCGGCGGACCAGCCGTGTTCATCATCTCCGATGAGCTTCCGGTTGGGGTCGGCGGACAGGGTGGTTTTGCCGGTGCCGGACAGGCCGAAGAACACAGCGGTCTCATGGGTCTCCGGGTCCATGTTGGCAGAGCAGTGCATGGGCAGGATGCCCTCCTTGGTCAGCACGTAGTTCATGGTGGAGAATACGCTCTTCTTGATTTCGCCGGCATACTGGGAGCCGCAGATGACGATGAGGTGGGCCTCGTAGTCAATCATAATGGCAGCCTCAGAGTGAACGCCGTCTATGGCGGGGTCGCACTTAAAGCCGGGGGCAGCGATGACGGTGTAGTCTGCTTCGCCGTAGGCGGCCAGCTCTTCGCTGGTGGGACGGATCAGCAGATCGTGGATGAACAGGTTCTGGGAGGCCAGCTCATTCACAATCCGGAACTTTTTGGTATATTTGGGGTCAGCGCCGGCAAAGCCGTCGAAGATAAAGATCTCCCGGCCCTGGAGGTAGGCGCAGACCTTGGCCAAAATGGCGTCGAAGCGTGCTTTGGCAATGGGACGGTTGACCTTGCCCCAGGCAATGTCGTTGTGGATGGCAGGGGTGTCTACAATGAACTTGTCGTCAGGGGAGCGGCCGGTGTACTTGCCGGTGGTGACCACCAGCGCGCCGGTGTTGCTCAGCTTCCCCTCGCCCCGGCGGAGGGCAGCCTCCGTCAGCTGGGCCGGGCCCAGGTTGCGGTAAACAGCGCTGGGGTTCAGGATCCCCAGTTTTTCCAGACCATAGGTTTCCATAAAGAGTCCTCCTAACAAAAGAATCGCAGAATGCGGAACATACCGTAACCGGAAATCCCGCTTGTTCCGTGTATAGATATACGGTAAAACCGGCAGAACGCCAACTTCCACCAAATATCATTTTAACATATGCCGCAACTCCTGTCTATCCCATTTTCGCGATTTTGGGGAAAAATCAGTATAATTTTATCGGAAAATTTTGGCGGCTTTTTTGTGCAACTTTTACGAGATTTCCAGAAAGAACTACAAAAAACGTCTCCGGAGCGATGAGCACCGGAGATTGTTTTGTATCTATTTCAATTTGCGTCTACCTCAAAGGCGGGGCGGAAATTCGTATACAAGCATCCAGCCTCCATGGTCTTGCCCCGGAGCCTGGCCAGCTCTGACACGGTGACGAACTGATAACCTGCCGCTTCCAGGCGGTCTATGATTTCCAGCGCCGCATCCACGGAGCTATCCGACATGTCGTGCAGGAGAATGACGTCACCGTCCCGGGCATGGTCCACGACGCTGCGCACCACCTTTTCTCGGTTACTGGTGGCCCAATCCTTGGGGTCCACAGACCAGGTGATCAGGGAAAGACCGTGAGATTCTGCGGCGTGTATCACGGCTTGATTGGTTTGCCCTCCAGGCGGCCGAAGCAGGTAGGAGGTGGTTCCTGTCTGTTCCCGCAAAAGGGATTCTGTCTTGCTCAGTTCCCATTCCAGCTTTTCCGGCGACATGTTCTCCATACAGGCGTGGCTGTAACCATGCAGCCCAATCTCATGGCCGGCCTCCAGCATACGTCCGGCCATGTCCGGATATTGCTCCAGACGGTACCCGCAGAGGAAAAAGGTGACACGGGACTGCCGCCCCTCCAATTCCTCCAACAGCCGCCGGGTAAATCGCCCCGATGGACCGTCATCAAAGGTCATGGCCAGATATTTTCCCTCTGCCGCCTGGGCAGTGAGGGGGGCGAAGGCCATCACCAGAATCAGTGCTCCAACTACTGCCCGAAAAATTCTTCCTTTCAATCGGCTGCGCTCCTTTCTGAGTACCTTGACGGACGGCCCCGGGTGGGGTAAGATGAAGGTACGACTTTATTGTGCCGCAAGGAGGCGTTCTTATGCCTGATATTCTTTGCCCCACCTGCGGGGCGGCGCTTACGCTGGGGAGCCGGCAGTGGCTCTGCCCCAAGGGGCACTGTTTTGATGTAGCCCGGCAAGGCTATGTGAATTTGCTACCGGTGACTCAAAAGCATTCCCTCCATCCTGGCGACACCCGGGAGCAAGTAGTTGCCCGCCGGACCTTCTTGGAGGCGGGGTTTTATGAGCCCCTGGCCCAGGCCGTGTGCCAGGCGGCTCGGCGGTATGGGAAAAACGCAAAAGCCATTCTGGACGCTGGCTGTGGCGAGGGCTATTACAGCGCGCAGATAGCCAGGGCACTGCCCCGGGCAGCTCTATACGGTCTGGACATCTCCAAGGACGCCGTGCGTCTGGCTGCCGGGAGGTACAAGTCCGGAACCTGGATTTGCGGAACGGCGGCTCATCTGCCCTTTCCCTCTGGAAGCCTGGATTTGATTTTGAGTATGTTTGCGCTGACTGTGCCGGAGGAGTTTCACCGGGTTTTGACTCCCGGCGGTGTATACCTTCAGGTTCTGGCTGCGGAGGATCATCTGCTGGGATTGAAGAAAATCATCTATCCGGAGCTTTTGCGCCGGCAGAAGGATGCCTCTCCGGACCTTCCCGGCTTTGCTCTGGTGGAACGTCGCCCGATCTCCTTTTCCTTTACGGTAGAGGGGCTGCAAATTCAGAATCTCTTGGCAATGACCCCACATTTCTGGCGCATCACCCGGGAAGGCGCACAGCGCCTGGCTGCCCTGAGCTGCCTCACAGACCGGGCGTCTGCAGTTCTCTGTGCATACCGCCCAGTGTAGATGCGGGCCTGCATGGAGCTTTGTGGGCAGCCTCGTCCTGTGAGACTTGACTAAATTTCGAGGTTAGCGATGTCTAACTATTTGGGCGGAACGACGAAAATTCGGCTCCGGAGCAGTTTTCTTCAAAAATGGATTGACATTTGAAATGGCAACGAGTATGATAGCTGATGGTTAGCAAGAGCTAACTTTAAAACACCGCGATGGTTAGCTTTTCCTAATTTTGAAACCGTCCGGCAGTGTAAGGGAGGATATTCATGATGCCGCTGACACTTGCAAATCCCGGGGAGGAAAACATCATTCGGAAGATAGGCGGAAAGCCGGAGGTGAAAAAGCACCTGGAAAATCTGGGCTTTGTAGCCGGGGGAAATGTGACGGTCATTTCTGCAACTGGCGGAAACGTCATCGTAAACGTCAAAGAATCCCGGGTGGCCATCAGCAAGGAAATGGCCCAGAAAATTATGATCTGAGGCCAATGTTCCCCTGAGTATGACATACATGCAAAGGGGGACCGCCATGGGATGGGCGGGTAAGCTGTTACAGAAAATTTCATCTGATAGAGGAGGAAACCCAATGAAGACACTGAGAGAGGCCAAGATTGGCGATACGGTGACCGTTGTCAAGCTCCACGGTGAGGGCGCGGTCAAGCGCCGGATTATGGATATGGGCATTACCAAGGGTGTCACCGTCCACATCCGCAAGGTGGCCCCCCTGGGCGATCCGGTGGAGATCACGGTACGGGGCTATGAGTTGTCCCTGCGCAAGGCTGACGCTGGGATGGTCGAGGTGGAGTAGGACCATTTTCCTGGCGAGGTTAGGAAAAGCTTACTTGCATATTTTTTGAAAGAGAGGTACCAGCATGGAATGGAAAATCGCCCTGGCGGGCAACCCCAACAGCGGCAAGACCACCCTGTTCAACGCTCTGACCGGGTCCAACCAGTTTGTGGGAAACTGGCCCGGCGTTACGGTGGAGAAGAAAGAGGGCAAGCTGAAACGGCATAATGATGTGATCATCACGGACCTGCCCGGCATTTACTCCCTGTCGCCCTATACCTTGGAAGAGGTAGTGGCGCGGAACTACTTGATAGATGAGCGTCCAAATGCCATCTTGAACATTGTAGACGGCACCAACCTGGAGCGAAACCTGTACTTAACCACGCAGCTCACGGAGCTGGGGATTCCTGTGGTGGTAGCCATCAACATGATGGACGTGGTCAGAAAAAACGGGGATCAAATTAACACCCAGGAGCTCTCCCGGGCCTTGGGCTGCAAGGTGGTGGAGATTTCCGCGCTGAAGGGAACAGGCGTGATGGAGGCTGCAGAAGCAGCCATTGCCGCTGCCAAAACCGGCAAGACCGTCCCCATGCACACCTTCTCCGGCGTGGTAGAGCACGCCATTGCTCACATCGAGGAGGCCGCTGTCCATAACATGCCCCCGGAGCAGCAGCGTTGGTATGCCATCAAGCTTTTTGAGCGGGACGAGAAGGCCAGCAGCCGCATGCAGCTGCCCCAGAGCGTCCTGTCCCACATTGAGGAGGACATTCAAGCCGCCGAGAAGGAGCTGGATGACGATGCCGAGAGCATCATCACCAACGAGCGGTATGTCTACATTGCCTCTCTGATGAAGGGCTGCTATAAGAAAAAAAGGGTCGGCAAGCTGAGTACCTCCGATCAAATCGACAAGGTCGTCACCAATCGTTGGCTGGCGCTGCCGATTTTCGCGGTGGTGATGTTCCTGGTATACTTTGTGTCCGTTACCACGGTGGGTACCTGGGCGACCGATTGGGCCAACGACGGTGTGTTTGGAGACGGCTGGCATCTGCTCGGCATTGGCAGCAGCGCGTACAATGAAGTGGCCGATGAATTCGGCGAAGCCTCCCAGGTGGTAAACGGCTTCCTCGAATATGCCTCTGAGAACGGCGTGGACACCGAGGCTGTGGAAGCAGCTTTGGACACGGAGTCGGAAGAGTTTGACCCTGCCGCAGCAAAGACGGCTCTGACCGCCTTTGCAGGCCAATTCTCCGCTACCGATACGGCAACCTATGTGGTTGTGGACGAAGAGACCATGGCCGACGAGGAAGTCACCGCTACCGGCGCTGATTTAGCAGCGGCGCTCACCGTATATGATCAGTACGGCTATGCAGAGCCGGATCCGGCGGATTACGGCGTATGGGTTCCCGGTGTCCCGGTGTTGGTCGAGCGGGGCTTGGACGCCATTGGCTGCGCGGATTGGCTGCGGGGCCTGATTTTGGACGGAATTGTTGCCGGCGTTGGGGCTGTGTTGGGCTTCGTACCTCAGATTCTTGTGCTCTTTATTTTCCTGGCATTCCTGGAATCCTGCGGCTATATGGCGCGGATTGCCTTCGTCATGGACCGGATTTTCCGGAAGTTCGGCCTGTCCGGCAAGTCCTTTATCCCCATGCTCATTGGTACCGGCTGTGGCATTCCCGGCATTATGGCCTCCAGAACCATCGAAAATGAACGGGACCGGCGTATGACCATTATGACCACAACCTTCATCCCCTGCGGCGCGAAAATGCCGTTCATTGCCATGATTGCAGGCGCCATTTTCGGCGGCGCCCCCTGGGTGGCTCCCAGTGCCTATTTCTTGGGTATGGCGGCCATTGTGATCTCTGGCATCATGCTAAAGAAGACCAAGATGTTTACCGGCGATCCAGCGCCCTTTGTCATGGAGCTACCGGCTTATCACTGGCCTACGGTGGGCAATGTGCTCCGCAGTATGTGGGAGCGGGGCTGGTCCTTTATTAAAAAAGCGGGCACCATCATTTTGCTTTCCACCATTGTCGTTTGGTTCACCACGTACTTTGGTTTTGTGGATGGCAAGTTCACGATGCTAGCTGAAGACCAGATCGATTCCAGCATTCTGGCTGCCATTGGCGGGGCCATTGCCTGGATCTTCACTCCTCTGGGCTGGGGCAACTGGCAGGCAGCCGTGGCTTCCATCACAGGCCTGGTGGCAAAAGAAAACATCGTGGGTACCATGGGCATTCTCTACGGCGGCACGGGTACGGTTTACAGCAACCTGGCCAGCACCTTCACCGCCATCAGTGGCTATTCCTTCCTGGCCTTCAACCTGCTCTGCGCTCCCTGCTTTGCGGCTATGGGCGCCATCAAGCGGGAGATGAACAATGCCAAGTGGACTTGGTTTGCCATCGGGTATCAGTGCTTGTTTGCTTATGCAATCAGCCTCATCATTTACCAGGTTGGCCTGATTTTTACCGGTGGCGTCCAAATCGTGGGTCTCATTGCTGCCATTGCCCTTACCGGCCTGATTCTCTATATGCTGTTGAAACCCCATCAGGAGTCCAACCGACTGACGGAAAAGGTCAAGGTGGCATAATCTAAAACGAGAAAGTAACAAAGGGGGAATGGATATGTTATCCTGGCTTGCAGCAAATGGAGGCACCATCGGTGTTGCCGTCCTTCTGCTGCTAGTAACCGGCAGCATCATAGCCGGTCTGGTTCACAATCGCAAAAAAGGAAAATCCTCCTGTGGCTGCAACTGCGGAAGCTGTCCCATGAGTGGCAGTTGCCACCCTAAAAAATAAAGATTGTACTGTAAAAATCCGGCAAAATGTGCATTTTATGGCGCTTTTGCCGGATTTTCTATGAGGCGGGAAATCTTACCTTACAAATAGACCTTGGTATCTTCACATGGCGTTTGCTCCAAATAGCGCTTCAAAATGGGATGGAGCTGAAAGTGAAGCGCCGATTTTGGGCATTGGCAAACGCAGCGCAGGCAGCGAATACAGTTGCCATGGATGATACCCGCTTCGATTGCCTGCATGGGGCATTGTTCCGTGCAAAGGTTGCAAGCATTGCAGCTCTCGTCCAGCCAGATTCTCACCCCACACCGGCTGCGCCAAGAAGGGAAAAAGCTGGCAAGGGGGTGTTTACTTTCCCGCGTCAGGGTAGCGGCCCGAGGATGTTGGATTCTCGCAAAAATGGGCTGTAAAGGCTGAGCATCGAATTGTGTGGACGAATCCAAATAGGTGTGCCCCATGGGCACGTATGCTGCTGCAATGACGCGCCCACGTATGATTTTGAATGCCTCCCACAGCACATTTCCGTGAGAGATTTTGCCGTATGTGGCGATGAGGACCACGTGCTTGGAGTCCAGCTTGCTGAAAAAATCTCTTACCACAGCGGGGATATTTTGACAGTAAACCGGAAATATAACCACGGCCAAATCTGCCTGGCAGTGAGACTCCGCCAGGCGCCGGTCTATATTCACAACCGGTACCTGCAATTCTCTTGCAAAATATTCGGCGATAGCGTAACTATGGCCGCTTCCCGAAAAACAGTATACAGACGTCATGATCGCCCCTCTAAAAAGTCACGCATGGCAGCACACTCCAGGGGCTCCTCCAGTGAACATCCAAGTTGGCGTTCCATTTCATACAGCATCTCCTCCCTGGAAACTCCACAATTTCGGCTTGCCAGGGAGATTTCAAGGGAGCTAAATGGGATCATTTTGCTTTTGCAATGGTAAAAGCGGATGAACTGGGAGTAATCCTTGCATTTTTCGATCCGGCAGCTGGTGTGAAGCGACTTTTTATCATCGGCCGGCGGCACCCAGCCGCATTCTTCATCATAAAAGTTATAGCGAATTTCTGATTATCTTCGCATTAGGTGGCAAATGTCGGTTTAGCCTGATATTTCAGGCTTTTCCGGCATTTTTGTTTACGGAAGATACTCGGCATATCATGGCATTTCCAAGCCTCACCCGGCAATCAAAAGTAGTAAAAGCGTAGTAAAAACCGACTTTACTGCTATGCCGCCAGCCTATCCATTTCAGCCTTCGCAGAAGCAAAAGTCGCGTGCGCGTAATAGTTCAGCGTCATGGTGATGTTGGAATGGCCCATGATGTACTGCAATGCCTTCGGGTTCATCCCGGCGTTTGCTAACCGGGTGCAGAACGTATGCCGCATGGTGTGGGGCGTGATGTTCGGGAGGGCTTCATCCTCCTTGTGCTGCTTGTTGTACTTCTTCACAAGCCCCTTGAACATGCTCTCATAGCTGGACGCCGTTTTGGGGTAGCCGTTCTGGTTGAGGAACAGGAAATCCTTGTAACCGTCGATATTGACCGCTGCCGCCTTCCCCCGGTTTTTCACAGCCCGTTTCAACGCCTCGTAGACCTTATCGCTCATGGGGACTTGCCGGGCTCCGCTTTTGGTTTTCGGCACATCCACATAGTAGCCGGTCTCACTGTCCCGGAGAAGCTGGTGGTCCACATTGATCTGCCGGTTTGCAAAATCAAGATCGACCGTCAGGCCGCAGAGCTCGGAGATACGGAGGCCGGTTCCCAGAAGGACGATGATCTCGTCACAATACTTCCGGTAGACCGGATCACCCGCCGCAAAAGCAAGTAGGTTTTCCTCCTGCTCCTGGGTCAATGCGATCTTTTCCTCCGTGTCATCCTCCAGGACCGTATCCAGGGCGAAGTTGAATGGGTTCTTGCGGATACAGTCATCCTCGATCGCCGTGTAGAAGGCCGCCTTCAAAGACCGTTTCCAGTTGTTGATTGTCTTGTAGGCATAACCCTTTTCGCTCATTCGGATCGCCCACTCCTTCGCGTCCGACAGCTTTACGGTATCAATGCTTCTGCCTCCCAGCGGATCAGCTTTCAGCACCGCCATCAGATACTCACGGCCCTTTTCGGTGCTCCGCTTAACGTTCTTCCGATGGCTGTTCTGCTTTGCGTAGAGCTGGCAGACCGTCATCTTCTTCCCGATGGTGTCAATGCCATCGTCAAGGTCCCTCTGGATTTCCTTCACCTTTTCCCGGAGCGGGAGGTCATCCCGCTTTCCGGCCGGGGCCTTGTCGGTGGCGACCAACCTCCAGGAGTACACGAATTGAGGTTTCCCGTATGCGTCCGTATATTTGTAAGCGTATCTTCCGTCTTTTCTCTGGCTCTCTCCAGTCCTTAAAATTCGACCTTTGCTATCGCGTCTTTTCTCTGACATGATGGTAAGCTCCTTTCCATTCCTGGAATGAGCCTTGATACGCCATACATAGATTATACCGCGTTCCCGGCCCATTGTCAGCCGTTATTCTCAAATGACCTCCAGGGAATCGATTACTTTCTCAAACTGCCTGCGCTTGATCTGGAGCCTGTTCCCATTCATAATCAGCCAGCCCGCGTCGGGGTTATCCTCAGCTAACTTGCGGAGCTTCTTTTCCCCGATACGGAAGTATTTAGACGCCTCCTCGATGGTAAGCGTGTATTTTTCCCAAATAGGAATATCGTTCGTGTTCATAAAATACAACACCTCCTGTTATAATGTAACGTCCCCCTTTCAAGAGGACGGTGTTGGTTAAAAGAGGCAAAACCGGACGGCTGCTGGCACAGCTCCACGGGAATCTCACCCCGGCCCATGCTGATGGGTGCGGCGCGCAATGCTTTGAGGGCGTTCAACGCGCGAGTATCTTTGACCTGCCTGTACGTCCTCGCCCGCGAGCAGCCACGCCCGCTTTGCGGCCTGGTGTGGATCGCTCGTTCCCAGGAGGGAAGTCATGGCGCACCGGCCGTATGGCTCGGTACAGGACAGAATGTATCCGCCTGCCTTATGCTGCACCGATGGCCTCCCATCGGGCTTTCTTTGTCAAGGTGCGGGACACCGCGCGGAAAGGGGAACACGCAGCGCCCCATTCCCGGATCAGTTCAGATCAAAATCCAGGATGGCGATAATCAGCTTCGTTTCCAGCCTGCGGCGCAATTCTTCATCCACATAGGAATAAGGGCAGCCATGAATGTCATAGCTTGTCCTGGTGGAAAGCGCTGCTATGTAGCCGGAATAGTGGCGGATCACCGTGTTTACCGCGTCCGGCTCTCCCCGGACAGCGGCGGCGATTATAGGGTAAGGAAGCAGGGCCGCCCGTGTGCTTGCAGATTTAACCATCTACATCACCTCCCATCAGCTCCTTCAGCAGCCGATAGGCTTTCTGCCTGCGGGCGTTGACCGTCCGGCGTGCCATGTGCATACGCTCGGCGATCTCACGGTCTGCCATGTCCAGGAAGAAGTACATCAGGAGGATGTCCCTTCCATCCTGGGGCAGCGCGTTCAGCGCCTCGGCCAGCCGGTCATTCTCAATCAGGATCACATCTCCCCCGACAGGGAAGGAAGTGTATTCCCAGGGATACCGGTCATAGGACGCAAGCTGCTCCATCGAATCCTCCGGCAGCTCGCTGAAAGTGACTTCGCGCGACTGCCTACGGCTGATCTCCCGATAACCGTTGTAGGCCTCGCACTTCAATACTTTCTTGCAGAAGCTGTCAAAGGCGTGCTGCTTGTGTTCGTAGTGGCGGTCAGGTGTCATTGTCTCACCTCCCTTCTTGCCGGGAGGCAGGTCATTACTTCCCCTTTCGCCCACTACTCGTCTGCCGGGGGCACCTTTTGGCTGGTTCCCCTGGAAAAATTTCAAAAAAACTTTTTTACCGCTCATGGTATGTACTCCTTTCGTTTCGTTCGGGTTGACAGGACCGGATCGAAACGGAAGGGGCGGGGAGCGGCACCGGGGCAACAAAAAAGCACCCGGACAGCATGAAGCTATTCGAGCGCAAAAAGTACGATATTCAGTTAAAAAGCGACGATTTTCGCATCCATCGTTAGACTGTACCCACTGGACAGCCTGGATTTTTTTGACGGTTGCGAAAATACAGTCAGAATTTGTCGGCGGTCAGATCGTATCATGGCAGCTCCCTCCTGTAAGCCGCCGTATCTGCCAGCGCCAGCGCATCATCCCTTTTGAGGGCAAAAAGAACGGCGGCCTTGAAATGTCCTTCAAAACCGCCGATAGGGGATCAAACCTTAAAATAGCGCACGAAATTATCTGCCCCAGTCAACGGTTTTTTTCTTTCCCCGGACGGGGCAGATAACTTATTATGCAGAGCGGAGCCGATGTGCGCTAATCGGTTCCTTGTACTTTCTCCTTCAGCTTTCGGAAAGATGTATCACTGATGGCGTGTTCAATCCGGCAGGCGTCTTGTTCCGCTGTTTCCTGATCGACGCCAGCAGCGATAAGCTGCTCCGTGAAAAATCGGTGACGCTCATATATTTTCTCAGCAACCTCATGGCCTATGGCGGTCAAATGGAGGAATCCATCTTCATCCACAGTTAGAAAACCACCGTTCTTCAAAATGCCTACCGCATGGCTGATACTCGGCTTGCTAAAACCCATGTGCCGGGCAAGATCAACAGAACGAACCATGCCTTGCTTCTTTTGGAGTATCAGCACAGCCTCCAGATAATCCTCCCCGGACGCATGAATCTTCATAGGACCTCCTATCCTCAAAGGTTATACCGCCCAGCCAAGGCTCTCCTGCTGGATGTAGAACAACTTGTGATACAAACCTTTTTTCTTCATCAGTTCATCATGTGTGCCGCATTCCACCAATTTTCCATTGTCGAGGACAATGATCTGGTCGGCATCCACAACGGTACGAAGCCGGTGAGCAATCATAATGACCGTCTTGCCCTCCACCAGTTTTGCAATGGCCCGCTGGATTAAAACCTCGTTCTCCGGGTCAAGGGATGCGGTTGCCTCGTCCAGAAGAATGATCTGGGCATCTTTCAGCAGCGCGCGGGCAATGGAAATCCGCTGACGCTCACCACCAGAAAGCGTGCTGCCGTTCTCTCCAAGGACAGTCTGATAACCGTCCGGCAATCTCTGGATAAATTCGTCACAGTATGCCGCCTTTGCCGCCGCCATGACCTGCTCCTCGGTAGCGTTCCTATTGCCTACACGGATATTGTTAAAAACAGTATCGTTGAACAGGGTCACATCCTGGAATACAAAGGACATACAGCGCATCAGGTGTTCCGGTTCAATGGTGCTGACATCCATACCACCAATGGTGATCTGGCCTTTTCTTACATCCCAAAAGCGGGCGATCAGTTTGGAAATCGTACTTTTGCCGCTGCCGGAAGGCCCTACCAGGGCCGTTACGCTGCCAGCAGGAATAGAAAAAGACACATCCTTGATAACATCGTCCTGGTTATATCCGAAAGTGACATCTTTCAGTTCAATGTCATACTTGGATACATCCTTATCCTCGCCCTCCATAGCGGGCGTGGTCAGCAGAGTACGCATACGGTTGGTGACAGTCTCCAAATGAAACAGAGAGGTCAACTGTGAGAGAATGGCAAGGATCGGGCCGTAAATCTGTGTGGAGAACATGAGCAGCACCAACAGGGGGAGCAGTTCAATTTTGCTGCCGGTTATCAGCACCGTTCCAATGAAAATGGTGATGCCAAGTCCTGCTTGCAGGATCAGGCTGGCTCCCTGAACCAGAATACCGGAGGCCAGTTCCACCTTAATGGCGATTTTTCTCATGGCCTGGAGTGCTTTATCCAACGCATCAAAGCGGGAACCGCCAAGGCCGCAGGATTTGATGATTTTGATACCTTCCAGGTATTCCTGAATCTGGCTGGACGCCTCCAGCTTCACATCCACCTGTTTGTCAAACAGACGAAGCTGCAACTTGCGCCCGCCCAAGATGATAAGGAATGTGACCGGCATTGTGCAGAAGATAGCCAGGGCCATGCGCCAATCAAAAAACGCCAGACAAATACAAGTCAGAGTAACAGAGATAATATTCGCAATCAGCGGCGGGATGGTACTACTGAGCATGGATTCCATGCTGCTGCAATCCGCCATCATGTTGGTGGTAATGTCGGACAAGTCCTTTGTGTTAAAGAAGCTCATGGGGAGCTTGCGAAGATGCTCCGCGATCCGAAGTCTGGTCGTGCTGGCCTCCTTATAGGAAGCAATATAGGTTTTCCTATAATCGTTTTTCGCGGCCAGGAACACCAGAATAGCCGCCACCAGCCCCAGGCCCAGCAGCTTCCACAACGCGGCCCACGAAATTGCTTCTCCAGTAAACGGCTTTAACAACTCCCAAAAGAGCAGGCAGGCTACCATAGACGGAAGCAACAGCGCGATATTGGTTATTGTGCAGGCCGTAATCGCTTTTTTCAGGTCGGAGTAGCCTTTCTCCGACAGCATTAACTTTTCTTTCAACTTACTCATAGATCACACCGCCTTTCCTGTGCCAATTTTCCAGTTGATCGACTCCGTATAGCTGCTCCACATCTGTGCGTATTTTCCGTTCTTCTTCAGCAGCTCGTCATGGGTGCCGGACTCAATCAGACAGCCCTTTTCCATGACAAGGATCTGGTCAGCATTACGAATCGTGGACAGGCGATGGGCGATCATTACAACCGTTTTATTCTGGATCAGCTTTTCAAAGGCTTTTTGAATCAGGTACTCGTTCTCCGGGTCGCTGAACGCGGTTGCCTCGTCCAGAACGATAATGGGCGCGTCTTTTACGATAGCCCTTGCAATGGCAATCCGCTGGCGCTCACCACCGGAAAGGTGGACACCGGTGCTGCCGATCACGGTCTGGTAGCCGTTCGGAAGCTGCTCAATAAATTCATGGCATCTTGCAGCCTTTGCCGCCGCAATAACCTGTTCTTCCGTAGCATCTGGATTTCCCATACGGATGTTGTCCAGGATGCTCTGTTTGAACAGGAACGTATCCTGAAATACGAAGCTGACCTTATCCATCAGCGCATCCAGCGGAATGTCCCGAATGTCAACGCCGCCGATTTGAATACTTCCGTCCGTCACATCATAAAACCGGGAGATCAGGCTGGCGATGGTACTCTTACCGCCACCGGAGGGGCCGACAATGGCTGTCACCTTGCCCTGATCCGCAAAGAAAGAAACATGAGACAGGGCCTTGACCTGGGAATCGGCTTCGTAGGAAAAGCTGACATCCTGAAAAGCAATCCCATAGTTTTTAATTGTTGCCGCCGTACTCTTTTCGGGCAGGGTCGGGATACGCAGGATTTCATCCATACGCTCCACGCTGCCGTCAATCTGCGTGAAGGACTCCGAGATATACATGATCTTATTCAGGATGCCGGAAATCGCATGGACAATAATCAGGTAGAAAATGAATGTCAGCGAATACTCCCTGAAATCCGTGGTGTGCATCCCAATCAGAACGCCCACGGGAATCAAAAGCAGATAAATATTGTTGATGATCGTGGTAAAAGCAGGCATACAGTTCTGCCAGCCCAATGCGTACTCCAGCACGAAAGAGGTATAGTCTGTAATGGATTTGCTCAACCGCTTAAAGGAATCGGCGGTCTGATTAAATGCTTTGATCTCCGACATACCGCGCACATATTCCACGGAGGCGCTGTTCATGTTTTCCTGGGAGGTCTGGAAACGGTGCATTTTTTCCTTTGCCTCTCCGTTGAAACCCGCAAACTGCACGATAAAGGCCAGAACAATACCGACCAGACAAACCACACCATACCGCCAGTCAATTCCAAGAAGAATGATGACCAGAACAAGCGGCGCGACCAGCGAGGCCACAAAATCCGGGAGCTGGTGAGCGATGAATTTCTCAACGCTTTCGATGTTTTCGTCCATGATCTTTCTCATTTTGCCGCTGCCCAGGGTCAGATGATACCCAAGGGGAATCTGCATGATGTGGTCGGCAA
>UQZA01000003.1 GCA_900545515.1 uncultured Eubacteriales bacterium
TGGAGCGGTGCTCTGATTATCTTTTGAAATATTAATTTTATTTTCTCTGCTCCGCGCCCTTTCTTCGGAAAGGACGCGGAGTCGTCTAGTGCGCCCGGTGAGCGCACATTCTATAGGGTGAAAGTCCCGAATCCGCCCGGTAGTGGGAAGGGTTAGCCAAAGGCAAGGGTGCCCGTCGTGAGGCGGAATCTGAAGGAAGCCGGAATAGGGGCTGAAAGTTCCCCGAATGGGCAAAGCTCTGGTCTGACGAACAGAAATCGCATATAAGGCCGGAGGCGAGGGTAAGTTTGCATAGCAAAACAAAGCCCAATCGCTACACGGAATCGCTTTTCGGTAAATGCGGCAGGTAAAGAGGAAAAGAACGTGTGAGTACCCGGGGAGGTCTTGCGGACGCATTGGGGAAAAAATGCGCAGTAACAACGAACCGCAAGAAGTCAGCAGAGGCCATAGTACCGGAAAAAAACTGGGAATGACCGAACAATCGTTAGTCCCAAGTAAGTTACAGAAGGAGGTCAGCATGATGAACGGAAATACCGCAAAGAGGCGGGCTGCCCACAAAGAGATAGTGCGGAACACGAAGGGTATGCGGGAGCGCAGAGTGTTGGCAGTCAGGAAGGAAAGGAACAGGGCGGTGCGGATTTGCTTGAAAGGATCCTGAGCAGGGAGAACCTGAACAGAGCCTGCAAGCGGGTCAAAGCCAACAAGGGAGCGCCTGGAATTGATGGGATGACGGTGGAACAGGCATTGCCCTGGTTGAGAGAACACCGGGAAGAACTTCTGGAAACAATGGAAGAAACCCAAGACGAGAGTAAAGAGCCTCATGCAATTGGGGATACCAGAGTGGCAGGCGTGGGCTGTAAGCAATTGCCGGAAAGCCTACTGGCACATGGCAAAGAATGGTCATGTACAGAGGGCACTCTCAAAAGAAAGACTCGCACAGGCGGGATACTATAGCATCCTTGACCGGTACGAGTCTCTGCACTTATGCGATTGAACCGCCGTATACCGAACGGTACGCACGGTGGTGTGAGAGGTCGGCTGGAGAATTAGCCTCCTACTCGATTGGGAAAAGAGGTCAGCGGTTGCTGATGCCGGAGCAAATCTGGCCAAAGGCCTCGGCGGCTTCCATGGCGTACTCCGGGGCGTTGGCCAGATCTCCCAGGGTGATCATGCCACAGAGCTTGCCACGGTCCTCCACCGGCAGGCGGCGGACTTGTTCCCTGGCCATTTTTTCAGCGGCGGCGGCCAAGCTCATGTCTGCGCCAACGGTGACTACGCGTCCGGTCATAATGTGGCGTACAGGCACCTTTTCTGGGTTCCGGTCTGGGGCGACACACCGGAGGACGATGTCCCGGTCTGTAATCATCCCGCAGATTTTCCCGTTTTCGTCGCAAACTGGCAGCGCACCCACATTGTACCGGGCCAGCATTCTGGCGGCCACGGCTGCTGGCTCTTCGGGGCCGACCCGGATGACCCGGGGGGTCATCACGTCCTTTACCTTCATATAATGATACCTCCCAAGCCGCATAAGCGGCGTTCTGCCTGTTAGTATGGAACAAATTGGAGGCTTTTATACGGCACGACTGGAATTTCCCAGGAAATGGAAGGGGATGATAGGATCTCCATGCATAAATTTCGCCGTTTTCTGCAACCTATGAGTAGTATCGTACCGAGGAGGGTGAAGTATGAAGGACGAAGAAAAGCGGGAGACCATTCCCTGGGAAGCCAAGGACCCAAAGCCTCCGGTTATCCACAGTGCCATTCCCGGGAGCCGGGGCGAGTGTCACCGCCGGGGCTGAGTTATGCGCTGCTACGATTGCCGCCGGGGACGGGAGGGCGCCTGCCCTTGGCTGGGGCGGGGTGGTATTTGTCTATCGCCTGACCGGGAGGAGAATAAGCCGGCATGCCCAGGGCATGGCGAAGCGCTGTCCAGACCTCCAGTGGCTGGGACCTCATAAAGCAACCACGTCAGGAAAGGACAGCGCTCCATTTCTGGCGTGGTTGGCATTTTGGGCCTCTATTTCGCTGTGACAGGGACCTTTAGGATATTCTGGCAGTAGAGCTCCGGGTCAAAGGGATTCAAAGGCGCGTCTTTCCGAAGGTAAAGGGGATGATGGGGGTGCCCCTTTTTGGAGATAGGACCGGCAGTGAACCACCGGGCGCCTGCCCTCTGACCTAGGGCAATTTGATCGGACAAACAGACGGCCAAGTAATCCCGCTTTTCAATGATGGCTCCCCAGGCCGCCCACACGGCAGGCTGCGGGCTCAGGGACAGAAGGTATTGGAAGGCCCGTAGGTTTTCTTGGTGCAGCCTTTCATTGCAGCGGCGCTCCATGGAATCTGGATCGGTGGCCCGCTGGGCGTAGACGTTGAACATAAGGAAGCTATCAAAACCATTGGCCAGGGCGATGCGCTCCACGGACTTGAGGGTATTATCTAACCGGTCCGGGATGGCGGTGGAGGGATTGATGCCCATACAAATGAGGGGCTTTTTCCCTCGGGTCCCCAATATGTACCGGTATTCGCTGTAGACCTTGGGAACATAGAGCCAGCGGCTCACGTCATAGTCCGGCGCTGGCTCCTGTGCCAGGCGTAGGGCGTCGTCAAAGGGGAGCAGCTCCAGCTCCCGGGTTTCTCCTTGGGGAATGTGTTGCATAGCGGCCTCCTAATGTGTTTCATCGGGCTGGTCGGGAAACCAGCGGTGATCTGCGGGATTGTGCCAGTCCTGAGCCTGGGGATCCAGACCTTTTTGACGGCACCAATTGGTATAAGCGGTTTCCAGGAAAGCTGAAAAGCCCTGCATGTTGCTGTAGAGGACTACATTTCCTTCCTCCGTGCACAGAACCAGACAGACAGTTCGGCGGGAGATGGCTACCCGCTGCCCCTGGATTTGGCTGAAAGAAAAGGTTTTCAGCTGGCTGCCTGCGCGAAAAGTGAAGCAGTCGCTGGTGTAATCAATTCCGGTTCTGTGGTAGGTCCAGGCAGCGTAAAGGGAAATACCTGCTAGCAGGACGGCCCCGGCGACAAACAGAGGCGCTGCATGTGTGACGCCATACCAGGCGGAAACCGGAGCGACCAGCAACAGGAGAACGCAGAGCAGGGGATAGCGCAGAGGGAGCCGCACAGCTGGCCGCCTTTGAGCCCGCGCCTGCACCTTGCCAATGCATCGGTCTGCAAAAAAGCACAGGCCAAACACGGCGGCCAAAAATAACACAAGCCAAATGTATTTCATACCAATTCCTCCGGTACCTGTGCCCACAAGACCTGGTCCACGGGAATATCGTGGGGATCAGTCTCCAGGCAGGGGAAGAGCTGAAAGCCGTAGCACAGGGCCAATGTGGGATGCTCCGGCTCCTGCGCCAGGAATTTGTCGTAGAAGCCGCCGCCGTAGCCGACGCGGTGGCCCGCCGGGTCAAAGGCCAGCCCGGGCATCAGGACCAGAGCGTGGGGATCGTCAGCCTCCGGACTGTCTGCCAGAGGTTCCGGAATGCCGCAGTACCCGGGGGCGACGTCTTGCAGACTGGTGAGCCAGATGAAACGCATGGTGTCTCCAAACACCTTGGGCACGGCAACCCCCTTGCCGCTGTCCAAGGCGGCCTGGAGGAGCTCCAGGGTACGTACTTCTTGATTATAAGGCAAATAGCCATAGACCGATTGGGCAGCTTCATAGAGGGGAGAGGCCAGGGCCTTCCGGGTCAGCTCCCGGCTGCAAGCCTCAATCTGGGCCGGAGTCATGGCCGCCTTTTGGCGCCGAATTTTAGAGCGCAACGCTTTCTTATCCACAGACAACCCTCCTGTTACTTTCTTTTTTGTCTTTATTGTACCGGAAACGGGAGGATTCGTCAATCTAAAAGAAAATACCGCCCAGGCAGGGTATGTGCCAAGTAGACTTGTCAAGTTTTTTTGGATATTCCCCAGGCCTTATTCCCGAAAACGCCACCTCGCTGCTTTGCAAATCGGCATAGAACACCTATGTGTTAGCTCGTCAAGTCTAACGAAGTCGAAATTATTTGTGTTTAAAATAGAGATATTTTTGCTGTCTCTTCATCCACTCCCGTTTATGCTAATCTTGACGTTGTCCAGAACTCGTAGCTGTGTTTCGATTTCAGAGGGTAGTAATTCTCAATGAAATAAATGACAAAAGACCAGAACGTAGGTATTTTGCCCTCATTTTCTTCAGATTAGTAAAGCAGTGCTCTAAAAAGAGCGTCAGCTTACTCAGGAAAAAACTTGCCAATGGCTACTTGACACATACGTTTCCTGAAGATTCTTCTGTGACAGATTGACAATTGTCCCCTGGGACGGTATAATATCCTTGGGAATTGTGGGATTCCCCGAAGTGATTCTACTATGGACTGGGTATGGGCCCGGTCTTGGAAAAGAAAGGAATATTGCCATGATTTACTCAGCAGAAGTGCAACACATGTGCTCCGTGGCTAAGGGCGCATATCACGGCCCTGCCCCCATTCCCGAAGAGGGCAAATGGGTTCAGGCCAAGGAGATTCGGGATATTAGTGGCTTCACCCACGGCGTGGGCTGGTGCGCTCCTCAGCAGGGCGCTTGCAAGCTGACTCTGAATATCAAAGAGGGCGTCATCGAGGAGGCCCTGGTGGAGACTCTGGGCTGCTCCGGCATGACCCATTCTGCCGCCATGGCCGCAGAGATCCTCATCGGTAAGACCATTCTGGAGGCGCTGAACACGGACTTGGTCTGTGATGCCATCAACACCGCTATGCGGGAGCTGTTCCTTCAGATCGTCTACGGCCGCAGCCAGTCTGCGTTCTCCGAGGGCGGCTTGGCTGTAGGCGCCTCCCTGGAGGACTTGGGCAAGGGCCTGCGGAGCCAGGTGGGCACCATGTTTGCCACCCGGGCTAAGGGACCCCGCTATCTGGAGATGGCCGAGGGCTACGTGACCCGCGTTGCCCTGAACGGCGATGACCTGATCACCGGCTATGAGTTTGTAAACCTGGGCAAGATGATGGACTTCATCAAGAAGGGTGACGACGCCAACCAGGCTTTGGAAAAGGCCAAGGGCCACTACGGCCAGTTTGATAACGCCGTAAAGTATATTGACCCCCGTCAGGAATAAGAGGAGGACAGCACAATGGCTTTGTTTGAAGGTTACGAAAGAAAAATCGACAAAATAAACGGTGTCCTCGCTCAGTATGGTATTTCCTCTGTGGAAGAGTGCAAGACCATTTGCGAGGAGAAGGGTTTTGACCCTTATACCATCACCAAGAATATCCAGCCCATCTGCTTTGAGGATGCTGCTTGGGCCTATACCGTAGGCGCCGCCATCGCCATCAAGAAGGGCGTGAAGACTGCTGCCGAGGCAGCAGAGGCCATCGGCATTGGCCTGCAGGCCTTCTGCATCCCTGGATCCGTGGCTGAAGACCGGAAGGTGGGCCTGGGCCATGGCAACCTGGGCGCGATGCTCCTGCGGGACGAGACCAAGTGCTTTGCTTTCCTGGCTGGTCACGAGTCTTTTGCCGCAGCAGAGGGCGCCATCGGCATTGCCCGTTCGGCCAACCGCGCCCGGAAGGAGCCCCTGCGGGTCATCCTCAACGGCCTGGGCAAGGACGCGGCTCAGATCATCAGCCGGATCAACGGCTTCACCTATGTGCAGACCCAGTTCGATTACTACACGGGCGAACTGAAGATTGTGAAGGAGTACAAATACTCCGAGGGCGAGCGGGCTGCTGTCCGCTGCTACGGTGCGGATGATGTCCGCGAGGGCGTGGCCATTATGCATCACGAGGGGGTAGATGTGTCCATCACTGGTAACTCCACCAACCCCACCCGCTTCCAGCACCCTGTGGCCGGCACCTACAAGAAGGAGTGCGTGGAGCAGGGCAAGAAGTACTTCTCTGTGGCCTCCGGCGGCGGCACCGGCCGGACCCTGCACCCGGACAACATGGCGGCAGGCCCTGCCTCCTATGGTATGACCGATACGATGGGCCGGATGCACAGCGACGCCCAGTTTGCAGGCTCCTCCTCCGTCCCGGCTCATGTGGAGATGATGGGCTTCTTGGGCATGGGCAACAATCCCATGGTGGGCGCAACCGTTTCCGTGGCTGTGGCTGTGGAAGAGGCGCTGAAGGGCTGATTTCTGAAGGATTGCCTTTGGGCTTGTCACAAGATTCTTTTGTCTTGTGACAAGCCCAAATTTTGTGTAAATATTTCAGAGTAGCTGGCGGTGATCACGGAGCGTCACAGCTCGGTGAAGGTAAATCGCTGGTGGATGCTGCCGGTGTAAACGTCAAAGACCAGGCTGGCGCCGGCTTGGCGTTGGTCGATCCGGAGGTGCTTTTCCAGGTGAAACAGGTCCTGCACATAGGCCGCCGGATCCTGGAGGGTAAGCTCCTCCATGGTGGTTTGGGGGTGCCGGTCGCCGGAGCAGGCGGTGAAGCGCTCCCGAATCAGCTCGTATTTTTTCATGCTCATGGCTCCTTTTGTAGATTTTCTTTAGAGTATCACACAGAGGAGGCAAAAGGCAAGAAAAAGATTGAGAGTCAGGCATTTTCTCTGGGGTCGCGGCGTAGGATTTTTTCCAGGATTTCAACGAGGGGGCTTGCAGCGGCCTCCTGGGCGGGGATGGTGCAGATGTGCCGGTTTTGCTGGTCATATAGATACCAATTGTTAAAACCAAGTTGGGGCCTGCCAAGGGCCTGCCAGGGGTAAAAACGAATGCCCTTGAGGCTGTAAACGGCAAGGCCGTCCGGCTCCAGGGCAATGCCCCAGGCCCAGTTCCAGAGGGCGACAGAGGCTGCCAGCAGAGAGAGGAAAACAAGGAGCAGGGAGATGGTCAGGGGCAGAGCAAAAACGCCCAGGGCGGCAAAGGCCAGAAGCATGATGGAAAAATACAAGGGCGTCCCCACCTGAGAAGGGGAGCGCTGAAACGTCATCCCTGCCTGCCGGGGTAGGCGGAAGGGATGTTTCCGGTGCAGGTGGAATAGAAGGAGGGCAGCCAAGGCAGTCCCCAGCAGGGTGGAAAGGGAAAGCCACCAGCAGCCCAGGGCGCAGAAGGCTGCAAAGACCAGGGCTACCAAACCAAACCAGAGGCAGGAGGAGACTCCGTGCAGCTTCAGACGGGGGTCCGTCACAGGTGTGGGCAAATAGCTGGCGGCCAGCAGCGCCAGCAGCCAGAACCCGGCCTGGCGGGACCAAAAAAATGTGGCAAGACTGACGGTGGTTACAGAGGCGATGGAGGCGCCAATGATCCAGGGAACGGTTGTCCCGCCCTGGTGGTCAAAGGCGCGAGTGCAAGGGTGGTCATTCATGGCGTTCTCCTGTCTGCAGCGGGGGCTGCATGTTTTCATAGTTTGCCGGCGACCCAGGCGCGAATGTGCTCTGGGGTGACGCCGGTGTGCTGGGTTCCGTCCCATGAGGCGCAGGGACCGTTTCTACAGGACCGCTGACATCCGGAAATGTGATAGCTGAAGTTGCCCTGTGTGCTGACGCCGCCGGGCCTGACGTCATAGGTCTTCTCCACAAACTGGGTCAAACCCGCTTTGGAGCAGTTGGGGCCGCCGCAAAGCTCTAACCGGTGGGCGGCTCCTGCCAGCCGGAGGCTGGGATACCGTCGGACGATGGCGGCCAGGAAGGAGCACTTCACCCCCAGGGCTCCGGCAATCTCCTCCAGAGCGGCCTGGGGCAGGGACCCTCCGCAGTGGTCCTGCACCTCCCGCAGAAGCGTCAAAAGGGCCTGTTGATTGGCTGGCCCGCCCAAATAGCGGCAGCGGGCCAAAGCCTCTTCCAAGTCAAAATTCCAGTTCATAACAGTACCTCCTAAAAGCTGACTTGTGCCAGCTCCACCATTATAGCATAATTATATCCGAGATAAAATATGTTTGTTAGAAAATAGTGAAAAAAATTTTCGGGGCGAGAATTGGGATGCGGTGTGGAAGAAATTTATCTTGTGGAAATAAAAAATGGAGCAATATGCCAGAATTTTCCAGAAATTTCCAGATTCTGTCTCCAGGGGGATTTTCTTTTAAAAAGGATGACATAAAGGTGCTAATGAAGTGCGGAATGGGTGGATTCTGCTTTTTGAAAAACTCCCTATTGACATTCTCCCCTTTTAAGCTTATAATCAAAATCAAGATATTTAACGTAAGGGAGCGGCGCGGTGAGCGCAAAGCATAGCCTTTTTTCTTTGAAAAGGGAATATCTTTTGACGTGAAAAGTAAATATGCTGCATCGTGTCACCCATTAAGACTGCCAAAGACGGCAGGTGCGGTGATTAGGAAATCCGGTTAGAGTCCGGAGCTTTGCCTGTTGCTGTAAATGCAGGAGCTTGTATTCATGGAGCAATCCGGTCACTGGGGAAACCTGGGAAGGCGGAATCCAAGCGCAGAAGCCCTTTGCTTCCCAATGCATGAGCCAGAATACCGACGATGCTCGAGCTTGAAGGGCGCCCCCAGGGGCGAGGGACAAGAGTGAGGCGAGAAAGGACGGTCGCATTGGCATGAGGATACCAGTGTGATCTTTTTTATTTGCCAAAAACTGGAAACGATGCAGCGCATTTGGAACCCTGAGATTGCCAACAGCCCGGGCTGTGACAATAAATTCTCCTGCATACAGGCTCGCTGCCTCTCTGACGAGAGGGGCGCGCGGCGCTGTATCCCATTTGGACATGCGGACCTGCCCGCAGTTTCCCAGGTGGCAGGTTGCTGCGGTACCTTTCGGCCCGCAGTGCAAAACCTTACGAAAAATACATATTCATATTAAAGGAGAGTTCTCATTATGAAGAACATCAAAAAGTTCCTGTCCCTGCTGTTGGTGTTGGCCATGGTCTTTGCCATGAGCAGCTCCGTATTTGCAACCGAAGCCACTTCGTCTGGCACAGTCACGGTTTCCGTTACCTATAACAAGTTCACCAAGGGCGGTATCGATGCTAACGGTAACGCTGTCGCACAGGCTTACAAGGGCGGCACACCTACCATGGCGGACGCCAATGCGAACTACTATATCCTGAACTATGAAATGAGCATCGATGACATCAAGGAACTGGTTGTGGATGGATTGATTCGCGACTCGGTATACAATGCTCCGGCTGGCCTTCAGGTCAATGTGCTGGATGCCATCATTGCGGCATTTTACAATCATGACGTCTATGTGATCGAAGGCGGTTGGGATGCCAACCCGGTGGAGGGACCTGCAGGCGGTTACATCCACTATGTGGAAGGCCAGAACATTACATACAACCCCACCCGCCAGGAAGTTGTAAACGGGATTACCTATGATGTATTCAGCGGCACTGGCTGGAACATTGCCTGCACTCAGAATGGTGAGCTCACTGCCCTGTCTCTGTATGGCACGTCTTACGAGCTGGTGGATGGCATGGAGATTGTCTTCGACATCAGCGAGTATGAAATCTATTATCCTGCTGCCTAAGTGAATTGATTCGGTAGGCTGGTTGCAAACATGGGGCGTCAAGGCCTGACCCTGCTGGAGGGACGGGAGTACCTGGCAGGGGACGGCCTTGACCGTCCCGCTTTGCGGCAGTCCATGGACTGGAAAGGAGAATGCAAACATGAAACCCAAGATTTGGCGGAGGGACTGGAGTAGGCGGGCGGTGTCACTGCTGCTGGCGCTGGCGCTGCTGGCCAGTCTGCTGCCAGGGACGGTGACAGCTGCAAGCGGGGAGGACATCACCGCCGCAAAAGAAGCCAACCTGGCCTACTATGAGCGGAAGTCAGAATATTCGCCCCTCACGGCGCTGGCGGTATATGCTCTGACGAGAGACTCTGGGCAGACGGCGGGAATTCTGCTGCAAGCGGATTTTGTGGGGGACGGCACGGCCTACAGCAGCGGGAGTAGTGTCAAGCTGGGCTCGGGGGAAGCCATGGCTGCCATTGATGTGATGGCGCGGGGGGAGGACCCCCGGCAGTACCATAAGCGGGACTACGGGTTCCCTGCAGAGACCGCTTCTGATTTGATTGAAGAGATTTTATCCAATTTGGGGGAGGATGGAAACTTCACCCCCACCACGGCGTCCAAGCCGATCCCTGTTGGGGCCAGCATCACCAACACCTATTCTCTGCTGGCTTTGGAAATGTACTATGCCGGCGGCAACTGGCAGCTTGCAGGGGGGAATGAACGGCAGACGCGGACTGGCGCCATTGAGACCTACCTGGAAAGCTTTGGCGATGCCAAATACGAAAACGCAAAAGGCGTTGTGTGGGAGATCCCCAATGGACGCATGATCGGTCAAACTGGATTGGATATGCTCATGGCGTCAGTATTTTATACACAAACCGATGCTGCGTTGCTCCTGGCCCGTTGGCTGGAGGATGAGACGCCGGTTACCGTGGGCGGAACTTCCTATCAACTGAAGGACATTGCGAGGAAGGAGCTCACGGGCCTCCTGTACACTTTTGAGGTGCTTTATCGGGAGAAGGAAGGCTCCTACCAGGGATCAATTCCCCAAATGACAGCGGCTATCAAAGGGGACAAAATATTGCCCCAATATATTTCTGCCCTGATTGCAGCCGGAGAAAAGGAGAAGGTGGATGAGCTCGGCCTGATGGACCGGCTACTGCTTAACTTTATAACTCAAGAACATATTGATAATGAAAATAATAATAAGTTTACACACGATGATTTGGGATCATATTTTACATGGCCTAATCGGAATTTACCGATTTCAACGGCAAGGATTGACGGCGCAACTGTATGGCGCGGCTCTGTGGCACTGGGGGATTATCTCTACAATGATGCCGTGATGGCGACCTTTGTATATGCGCCGGAGTTGTCGGAGGCAGACACAATATCCCGTGACTTGGATACCCTATCCATTCCGACTACGGCGACAGAAAATTTGTTTCTGCCCACCTCTGGACGGTTTGGCAGCAGCATTCAATGGATCTCCAGCAACCCGGCAGTCATCGATCCGGTCACTGGCGTGGTAAATAGACCTGCCGAAGGAGAGCCTGCCGTGGTTGTGACTCTGACGGCGAAGGTGACCTTTGGCTCCGCGGAAGCATCCAGAAGCTTTGCAGTGGAGGTTATTCCCCATGGCGGGCGGACAGACAAGGCTGCGGTTCATGATGACCGGAACGCCATTGTCATTCCCCTATTTGTCACGGAGAACATCGACCTGCCTGTCAGCGGAGCAAACGGGAGTGCCATTTCCTGGAGTAGCTCGAATCCCGCCGCCATTTCTGATACCGGCAAAGTGACGGTGTCGTATTCGGAGCAGAAGGTGACGCTGACGGCTACTGTAACCAAGGGCGAGGAAGCCGCCACCCGGGCCTTTGCGGTTACCGTTGGCAGAACCGTCAGTGAGGATGACCTGGTGACCAAAGCGGTCTATCAGCTGCGGGAATATTACCAGACCAACCGCAACCTTACGAGTTCGTACTGGGATGTTTGGATGGCGAAATCGGTACTCCGGGAGGATTTCGACCAGTATGGCTTCTCTGTGTACAATCTCAAGAACCATAAAGCAGGACGGGAATGGGCCGGTACGGATATCGGCGCAGCCATTTTGCAGATTGTTGCACAGGGTGACAACCCCTATGATTACCAGGGGGTGAATTATGTCCAGCGGCTGCATAGCTATATCAACCAAACAGAGGATTCCTACTATTGGGGCGCATGGACAGAGCCCATTTTCCTGTTTATGGGCCTGGAGGCCTCCGGCTCCACGACGCCGGAGCTTTTGGAGTCAGTGACAGAACGTTGCCGCGGTATGATGGCCTCCCTCAGCCAGGGGGCAGATTACGGCGGCTGGGCTATGGTTCCGGTTGCAAATTACATTTACACCCATCCGGATGACAAAAATGTCGAAACGTACAAGGGCTATTTTGACGTTTTCAGGGAAATTTGCTTGGAAGCGTTGGTCCATGACAGCACCGATGACCAGTATGGGCTGATTGGCGGGCATCCCTATGATGGGTATTCTGCATCCGTGGGAACCAACAGCGTTTTGATTGGCTCGGTTGCCGCAATGAGAAGCGGCATTTCTGGCTGGGACTTCCGGAACGGGGAAGAGTGGATTCAGGAGGACGGTACCAGCATCATTGGATTGCTGTACAAAAAGTATTTTGAAAATGCCGACGGGGAGTTTAAGACACAACCGGGGATTGCTTTCGCAGATTTGTACCATGGCAGCAATGTTTGGGTCAGCGAGAACCCCACAACGGATCAGCTGTCTGCATACATCAGGGAAGCGGAAAGCATATTGGCTGAAAGTGACACCTATACAGAGGCCTCCATTGCTGCACTTCGGGCGGCAATGGAAAGCGCAAAGGCTGTAGAGAATGCAGAGTATGGGTTTGGCCGGGCTTATTTTGAGCTCAAGGCGGCGCTTAAAGATCTGAAGCCGGTAGGCAGCATTTCTGTCACAATTTTGGGGACTGCTAACCAGGGAACGCTTTTCAGTACGGCACCTGTTGATGCAAGTGGCAGTACATATCTCGAGATTTTGCAGAAAGCATCGCTGGAATATGGATTTAGCTTGACACCCACTAGTAAGGAGATTGTGGAGGTCTGTGGCGTTTATGCCGGTGAAGGAACTGGATGGTATCTGTATGATGGACAGAAACGTATTACAGATATGAATGGCAAGCCGGAGGATGGAGTTGCACTGACGTTGAAGTATTGCAGTGACATTTCCAAGTTGGAAGATGACGCAACGTTAGAGCAACACCTCACTATGGATGCAACTGAGGCGCTGGACTTGGGTGATGTCTCTGCTGTGATAGCAGACCTTGAGCTGCCCAACAGCGGCGCATTTGGTACTTCTATCGTCTGGCTGTCGGATAAGCCCTTGGTCATTTCCAATGATGGAAAGGTGACAAGAGGTGCGTCGGATATCCATGTTACACTGACTGCAATTGTAACAGGCGCTGGTAGTGAAACGAGTATTCGCAAAGAGATAGCTGTTACAGTGAAGGGAACCCAGGACGATTCCGAGGTAACGGAGCAGTACGCCTATATTAGCGTGGTGGATCCAAAGGGAGAGACTTACCTGGAAAAGACTCGCTATGAAATTGAAGAAGGAGAAACGGCATATACCCTGCTGAAAAAGACCGGCCTTGCTCTCGATGTGGATGAACATTCGGAGTATGGTGTGTATGTCAAAGCAATAGAGGGCTGGGGAGAATTCAGCGATGGAAGTATGAGCGGGTGGATGTACCGCATCACCCATGATGGTACGACCAATTTCCCGGGACAGTCTGCCGCATTGGAGCTAGTCAGCAATGACGATTATGTGGAATGGCTGTATACCAGAGACCTGGGCGAGGATATCGGCGGAGGCCCAAATGCCGAGGAAAACCATAAGGCTGCCAAAGCTGTGGAAGCCTTGATCGATGCCATCGGCACCCCCGTCACCCTGGACAGCGAGGCGGCCATTGTGGCGGCCCGGGAGGCTTATGACAAGCTGACGGAGGCCCAGAAGCTGCTGGTCCGGAACTACGACGCCCTGACTGCGGCGGAGACGGCTCTGGCAGAGCTGAAGAAGACGGACGAGGACCAGGCAGCAGCCGACCGGGTAAAGGCCCTGATCGACGCCATTGGCACGGTTACCTTGGACAGCGAAAAGGCCATCGGGGAGGCCCGGGCGGCTTACGATGCTCTGACGGATCTCCAGAAGAAGCTGGTGAGCAATTACCAGAAGCTGGTGGATGCCGAGAGCGCCCTGGCCTATTTGAAGATGCCCCATGCAGACGCGGCTGCCGCCTACAAGACCACGGGAGATTACCTGACTGCCTTGGGCAAGGAGCATACCCCCACCGTTGGCTCCATCGGCGGCGAGTGGATGGTGCTGGGCCTGGCCAGAAGCGGCAGAGAGGTTCCCGCAGGCTACTACGACAACGTGGTCTCTTATGTGAACAAAAAAATCGACCGGCAGGGCCGCCTCCACAGCAGCAAGTCTACGGATAACTCCCGGCTGATCCTGGCCCTCACGGCCATGGGCAAGGATGTGACCAACGTGGGCGGCCACAATCTGCTCCAAGGCCTGACGGACATGAAGTTTGTGAAGAAGCAGGGAATCAACGGCCCCATCTGGGCTCTGATCGCCCTGGATTCCCACGACTACGAGATCCCCGCCGCAACCTCCGGCGCAGACCCTGTGACCAGGCAGAAGCTCATTGACGCCATTCTGGCCGGGCAGCTGCCTGACGGCGGCTGGACCATCAGCGGCCAGATTGCAGACGCGGACATGACAGGCATGGCCATTCAGGCTCTGGCCCCGTACTATAAGACCCAGGAGAAGGTCCGGACCGGGGTGGATCGGGCCCTCCAGGTTCTGTCCAAGCTGCAGCAGAACGACGGTGGCTTCTATACCCTGGACCCCAGCGGGAATCCCTACTCCAACAGTGAGTCCTGCGCCCAGGTGGTGGTAGCTCTGACAGCCCTGGGTCTGGATCCACACACCGACTCCCGCTTCATCCAGAACGGCCACAGTGTGCTGGACGCCCTGTGCAGCTATGTGGTAGAGGGCGGCGGCTTCCGGCACCTGACCAGCGGCGAACGCAACGGCATGGCCACCGAGCAAGGCTATTATGCTCTGACCGCCTATTTCCGGCTGAAGGACGGGAAGACCAGCCTCTATGATATGAGCGACGTCACCATTCAAAAGGGGAACCAGGAGGATCCGACGAAACCTACGGACCCTGCAAAGCCCACCGATCCCTCGAAACCCACGGATCCGGCGGCGCCTACAGACCCGGCGGCTCCTACGGACCCGAAGAAGCCCAGCAATTCCGGAAAGAAACCCAGTAACCCGGCCACCGGGGATGACAGTCCCATTGCCCTGTACACGGTGACCCTGATCCTGGGCCTGCTGGCTGCGGCAGCTCTGCTGGCTCCTCAGGTAAAAAAGAAGCGGACGCAGAAATAAACAAAATTTCCATGTAAGGTAGGCAAAACCCTGGCAAAAGAGGGCGTCAAGACCCGCCCCTCCCCTTGCGGGAGGGCGGTGCCTTGACCGCTCTCCTTTGCCGTTCTATGCGTATAGACCGGATGAGCGACAGATACCCAAATATGGGCTTCCCTTGCTCCCGCGCCAGTACATAGCTTTCGGCTCTCCTAGCCCTTAGCGGTACGCACATGCCCCCAGGGGGAGCCAGGGGGCTGCCAGTGATTTGCCGGTTCTCATTTGTGCTATGACAGGAGGATACTGCCCGATGAAAAAACGGAAGGTTGCAAATTTAATCATGGTGATCCTGATCCTGGTGATTGCGGCGGCCGGGGTCCTGACGGCCGGCTTCATTCGTGGCTGGTTTGACCATGACGCCCAGGCGGCTACCCTGAGGGAGATCCGGGGAGTTGTCACCATGCAGCGGGGGGGTGTCGCGTATCCGGTGGATTCGGATACGGTGCTCCGTAAGGGGGATACCATTGTCACATCTTCCCGCGGTACCGCTTCCATTCAGATTGGGGAGAGCTTGATTTCCCTCAATGAGAAGACGGAGCTGAAGGTCCAGGAGTCTGCGTCTGCGGCCTGCGCTCTGGGAATGAGCGCAGGAGAGGCGTTCTGCTTGGCAACATCTGCAAACCCTATCACCTTGACCCTGGGGGAGGATCAGCCGCTGCATCTTCAGGACACCGCCGCCTTTGCCAGCGTCCGCAGCGGAGCCCGGAGCCTGAGCGTCTACGCCGGCCAGGTTTCCTGGGGCGAGCAGACGGCAGCGGCCGGGCAAATGCTGAGCTGGGCAGGGGATACCCTTTCCATAGAGGCGGCGTCCCTTCAGGCTCTGAACGAGTTCGCCATCTCCTGTATGCGCCGGGCCAATGAAGTGGTGGAGCTTTGCTACAGCAAGGAAGATCTGGACCGGCTGGAGGCGGATCGCGCCGCCGCCATGCAGGAGCAGCTGCAGCAGCAGTTGAAGGTCACAGAGCCGGAAACCCGGCCCACGGAACCCACGGCCCTAACAGCCCCCACGGCCCCCACAGAGCCTACCATGACAGAGGGGGAAACCCAGCCCATAGGTACCGATGCCCCCGATCTGAGTCCGGCGGCCTCAAATCCCCAGCCGACGCAGCCTCCGGCGACGCAGCCTCCGGAAACGAAGTCACCGGAGACGGAGCCCCCCGCCACTGAGACGGAAGCCACGGAACCGCCTCCCCCGGAGACGGAGCCGCCCCTCTCCTGTTCCATTGCGATTTACTGCAACACAATTTTGGACAATTGGGATAACCTAGATGGGGATAAGGCGGGCTATGTCCCCTCCGATGGGGTTCTCCTCTATCCGGTTACGGTGGAATTCGAGGATGGGGAAACGGTATTTGACGTTTTGTGCCGGGCCTGTTCTTCTGCTGGCATTCAGCTGGAGTACAGTTGGACGCCAATGTACAACAGCTACTATGTAGAGGGAATCGGCAACCTCTATGAGTTTGACTGCGGCAGCGAGTCCGGCTGGATGTACAAGGTCAACGGATGGTTTCCCAACTACGGCTGCTCCAGCTACACCCTGAGCGATGGGGATGTGATCGTCTGGTGCTACACCTGCAACGGCCTGGGGGCTGATGTAGGCGGCGGAATGGGTTAACGGTTATGGACAGAGATCCCTTTTCTCGCTGCCATCCTGCAGTCCAGTTTCTATTCTTCCTGGGGGCCATCGGCTTTGGGGTGGTGATCCAGCATCCCGCCTACCTCCTGGCCGGGTGGGTGGCGGCGGCTGGATACTATCTGCTGCTCCACGGCCCTGGGGGATGGAGACAGGTTATCATGTGGCTGCCTGTATTTGTTGCTCTGACAGTTCTCAATCCGCTGTTTAATCCCCGTGGTGAGCATGTCCTCTTTACGATCTTTGGGCGGCCCTACACCGGGGAGGCCCTCGCCTATGGTGGGGTCATTGCCGGAGTGTTTGTGGTGATGATGCTGTGGTTTGGCTGCTACAACCGAGTGATGACCAGCGATAAATTCATGTGCCTGTTTGGAAACTGGGCTCCCTCTTTGTCTCTCCTTCTGGTTATGGTGTTTCGTTTGGTTCCCCGCTTTTTCCGTCAGACCCGGCAGCTGATTGGCGCGAGAAGGTCTGTGGGAAAGGGGACTGGGAAGGGATACCGGGACAAGGTGGCCGCCGGCATGACGGTTCTGTCGGCCATGACATCCTGGGCTTTGGAGGGCAGCGTGATCACGGCGGCTTCTATGCGCAGCCGGGGCTACGGCAGCGCCAGGCGCAGCTGCTTCCAAGTTTTCCGTGTCACGGCAGGGGATAGACTCTTGCTTGTGATGATGCTTGCTTTACTGGCAGCGGTGCTTGGCACCGCCACCCTGGGCGGTATGGCAGCGGACTTTATTCCCCAGTTGTCCTTTGCGCCGATATCCGGCGGCTACGCCTGGGGCTTTCTTGCATATTGCAGCTATCTTTTGATTCCAACGGTACTTCATTTTAGGGAGGCTCTCCAATGGCACATTTTGAGATCCAGGATCTGACGTTTACTTACCCCACCGCAGGCGGGCGCCCGTCTCTGACGGATGTCAGCCTTTCCATCGCGCCGGGGGAGTACGTGGTGCTCTGCGGCAGAAGCGGAAGTGGAAAGACTACGCTGCTGCGGCACTTGAAAACGGTACTGACGCCTCAGGGGAAGCGCAGTGGACGGGTCCTCTTTTGCGGGAAGCCGCTGGGGGAGGTGACTCCGGAGGAACAGGCCTCCCGGATTGGCTATGTGATGCAAAACCCGGACGAGCAGATTGTGACGGACAAGGTCTGGCACGAGCTGGCCTTTGGCCTGGAAAGTCTGGGCTGTGACCAGAAAACCATGCGGGCCAGAGTGGCGGAAATGGCCTGCTATTTTGGCATTCAGGACTGGTTCCATCGGGATGTGGACAGCCTCTCCGGTGGGCAGAAGCAGCTCCTGAACCTGGCTTCCGTCATGGCTATGCAGCCGGAGGTGCTGATTCTCGATGAGCCTACCAGCCAGCTGGACCCTATTGCCGCTTCTGACTTTCTGAATACAGTTCGAAAGATCAACCTGGAGCTGGGTACTACGGTGATCATGACGGAGCACCGTCTGGAGGATATTTTTCCCGTGGCGGACCGGGCGGTGGTGATGGAATCAGGTAAAATCATTGCCGCGGACACGCCCCGCAAAACCGTCAGCCTCCTGTGGGAGCAGGGCCACGCTATGTTTTCCGCCATGCCGGCCCCGGTGCGGGTCTTTTACGGAGCCCAGGGAACAGGCCCCTGCCCCCTCACCGTACGGGAGGGCAGAAATTGGCTGCTGGAAGCCTTCCGGAAGCCGCCGGAGGTGGCGTCACTGCCGGAAGCGCCCTCCCAATGGGAGGGGAAGCCTACGGCCCTATCCCTGAAGGAGCTGTGGTTTCGCTACGAAAGAAATAGTCCCGATGTGCTCCGGGGCGTCAGCGCAGAGGTGCCGGAAGGGAGCCTTTTTGCCATTGTGGGCGGCAACGGAGCGGGGAAATCCACCACCTTGAAGGCAATCTGCGGGATTTGCAGGCCATACCGGGGGAAAATCCGGGTGTTTGGCAAGCGTGTGGAGGCCTACAAGGCGACAGAGCTGTTTCAAAATTGCCTGGCCATGCTGCCACAGGATCCCAAGAGCCTGTTTGTGAAAAAAACGGTTCGGGAGGACCTGGAGGAAATGTGCCAGGACCGGGAAAAAATTACCAGCGTAGCCAGAACCTGCGAAATTGAGCCGCTGCTGGATTCCCACCCCTATGATCTCTCCGGCGGGGAGCAGCAGCGGGCAGCTCTGGCCAAGGTCTTGTTGACGGAACCCCGTCTTCTCCTGCTGGACGAGCCCACAAAGGGTATGGACAGTTACTTTAAGGAGAAGCTGGCCCAAATTCTGAAAAAGCTGAAGGCTCAGGGTATCACGGTGGTGATGGTCTCCCACGACGTGGAGTTTTGCGCCCAATACGGGGATCTGGTCAGTATGTTTTTTGACGGGCAGATTCTGACCACTGCCACGCCCCGCCGTTTCTTTGGCCGAAACAGCTTTTACACCACGGCGGCCAACCGGATGAGCCGGTGTGTGTTCCGGGATGCAATTACGGCAGGGGATGTGGTGGAGCTATACCGTGTCAATGGGGGAGGAGACCGAAATGAAGCGTAATGTTCACTGGAACGGGAGCAGGCGGGGGTGGCTGACGCTGCTGATTTTACTTGTTGTGATTCCGGCCACCATTTACCTGTGCTACCGCGCCGGGGGACGGGTGTACTATCTGGCCAGTGTGCTGATCATTTTGTATACTATGGTTCCCTTTTTCCTGGTTTTCGAGCGTCGCAAACCCCAGGCGAGGGAACTGGTGGTGTTGGCGGTCCTGTGTGCCATTGCCGTCGCGTCCCGGGCGGCGTTTAAGATGATCGACCACTTTAAGCCGATGACGGCCATTATTATGATCTCCGGCATGGCCTTTGGCCCGGAGGCCGGTTTTTTGGTGGGCGCGGTCAGCGGCTTCAGCAGCAACTTCCTCTTTGGCCATGGCCCATGGACGCCTTGGCAGATGTTTGCCTTCGGCACGGCGGGCTTTCTGGCCGGGGCGCTGTACCGTTTGGGCTGGTTAAGCAAGAAACGGCTTCCCTTGTCCCTTTTTGGCTTTTTTGCAGTCCTTCTCCTGGTGGGGCCGCTATTGGATACCTGCGCGCTGTTTACCCAGACGGCGGCGATCAACTGGGAGACGGCCAAGGCCATTTATCTGTCTGGAGTTCCGATCAATTGTATCCATGGGGTGGCGACCTTTTTGACCCTATTTTTCTTCAGCCGCCCGCTGTTTGAGAAGCTGGATCGGGTACAGCTAAAATATGGGATGATGGAGGACGGCTATGGGGTTTGAGCGCTGCCATCCGGCGGTGAATCTGATTTATTTTACCGCAGTGATCGGGGGTACGGTGTGCTTCCGGCACCCGGTGTATCTGGCCATTTCTCTTTGCTCCGCCTTCCTGTACAGCGTGAAACGCAAAGGACGCCGAGCTGTGGCGTTTGGCCTGTGTTTGGTTCCTCTGGTTGTGGCTCTGGGGCTTTTTTACAGCAGCTATCATCATTTTGGGGTGACCAATTTGCGCCAAAACTTCATTGGCAACCAGATTACCCTGGAGTCTTTGGTCTATGGCCTGGCATTGGGATGTACCTTGGCTGGGGTGGCTATGTGGATGAGCTGTGTGTATGCAGTCTTCTCCGCAGATAAGGTGGTGTATCTTCTGGGGAGAGTCAGCCCCAGACTGTCCCTGTTTCTATCCCTGCTTCTTCGGCTGGTACCGGAAATGTGGGTGCAGGCCAGGAAAATCCACGTGGCACAGCAGGGCATTGGCAGGGGGCTCCGTCAGGGGAACATACTGCGAAGGCTCACAAATGGTCTTCGGATCTTTTCCATACTCATCACCTGGACGGTGGAGGCCCTGGCTGCCGCATCAGAATCCATGCGGAGCCGGGGCAGTGGACGAAAAGGACGTACCGCCTTTTCCATTTACCGGTTTGACAACCGGGACCGTGGCTTTGTAATGGGGCTTTTTACCTGCCTGACGGTGGTATGGATGGGGGTTTTACTGGGCCAGACCAGGATGCGGTACAATCCCAGAATTATGATGAACCCGGTTACCCCGGTATCTTGGGTATTCTTTGGGGCATATGCCCTGCTATGTCTCCTGCCTGTCGGTCTGGAGGTGTGGACAGAGTATCGCTTCCACCGGGCCAGGAGAATGCTGCTGTAAGCGGCAATGGACAGAAAGGGTGGTTCTATGAAAAAAAAGGTTCGTGTGGCGGCCCTAAGCGTTGCTCTCTTGGCCGTGGCAGTCTCAGCCTACCGACTCTGGGAAATCTACGCCGGTTATCACCAGGCGGACCAGGTTTACCAGGATACGGCGGCGCAAGTTATCCACACAGAGTCAGCTGGGGCTCCTGAGGACGCGCCTACATGGCCTGGGGAAAAGCCGAAACGGACTGCCCCCATTTCTGTGGATTTTGCTGCCTTGCAGCAGGAAAATCCGGATGTGGTGGGATGGATTTACTGCCCCGGTACCGTGATCCAATACCCAGTGGTTCAGGGGGAAGACAACGAACATTACCTGAGCCGGATGATAGATGGCACCTATAACTCTGCCGGAACCATCTTCCTGGACTGCCGCTGCGATGGGAGTTTCCAAAGCAGCAATTCCATCCTCTACGGCCACAATATGCAAGATGACAGCATGTTTGGGACCTTGGAGTATTATGAGGAACAGGCGTACTTTGCGGCGCACCCTGTTTTGTATTTGCTGACACCGGAAGTCGATTACGAGGTGCAGCTCCTGGCAGGACTTCATGTACCTTTGGATGACGAAATCTATGAGACCGACTGGACGGAATGGGACTTACAGGACTACCTGCGGGATATCATAGAGCGTTCCGACTTTGACTCTGGCGCCAGCTACACCGATGCAGAGCGCATCCTGACGCTGTCCACCTGTGGCGCCGGCTCCCGGGACACCCGCTATGTTCTCATTGGCGCTATGACAGAGCTGGACCGGCGCGAAACGCCGCGAGTGGCGGCAGAGTGAAGGGCTTCTCAAAGGTCAGACAACAGTGTGTTCCGGTGCCGCCGGTAGTATAGGAGCCCTGCGCCATCGGCTAGAAGCCAGCCGATGGGAATGGAGATCCATATGCCCCGTACCCCAACGGGGCCGGCCAGGGCATATGCCAGGGCCACGCGAGTACCCAGGGAGATCACAGTGAGAATCAGGGACATAGCAGGACGCTTAATTGCCCGGTATAGGCCATACAGAAGGAACAGACAACCGATGCCCCAGTAGCATGTACCTTCGATCCGGAGATAGGTCACACCGGCTGCAATGGTAGCGGTCTCTTGGGGCTGGACGAAAATCAGCATCAGAGGCCGCGCCCAGAAAAGAACCAAAACCGATACGGCCAGGCAGAAGACAAGGGTCAGCCTGACCGCTTTTTGTATGCCTTCCCGGATCCGCCCATACTGCCGGGCTCCATAATTTTGGGCGACGAAGGTGGAAAAGGCGTTTCCAAAGTCTTGTACGGGCATGTAGGCGAAGGAGTCAATTTTCACCGCTGCCGCAAAGGCTGCCATAATCACAGGACCAAAGCGGTTGACTAACCCCTGAACCATGAGAATGCCGAAATTCATCACCGACTGCTGCATGCAGGTGAGGAGAGACAGGCTGCCAATTTCACGAAGAATGCTGACATTCCAACGAAGATCTGCCAGGTGAGGCCGGAGATCCTTGCGGAGGAGCAGGGTGTACAGGATGATGCCCAAACCGGAGGCAAATTGAGCAATCACCGTGGCCAGAGCCGCACCGCCCACGCCCCAGGGGACCACCAGGACCAGAACCAAGTCCAACACCACATTTAATACGGCTGAGATCCCCAGAAAGAGTAGCGGCGTCAGGGAGTTGCCCAAGGCGCGGAGGAGGCAAGCAAAAAAATTATATAAAAAAGTGGCCAGAAGCCCGGAAAAAACCACCAGTAGATACTGACGGATCAGGGGATATACCTCTGCAGGTACCTGGAGGAAGGTGAGTATCGTCTCCAACCCCAGATAGACAACTCCGTACAGCCCCATGCAGACGATGAAAATCAGCAAGAAGGCTTGCACCACGGCGGTGCGCAGGCGTTCGGTGTCAGAGTGTCCCTGGTAAATGGAAAATAGCGCGCCCGCCCCCATGGAAAGTCCCAGGAGGATGGACGTGAGAAAGGTCATGAGGGTGTAGGCCGATCCAACGGCCGCCAAGGCATCCCGGCCCAGAAAGCGCCCGACAATGAGCGTATCGGCTACGTTGTAAAACTGTTGCAGCAGATTTCCCAAGATCATGGGCAGGGCAAAGTATATCATTGTTTTTGTGATATTCCCTTGGGTCAGGTTCTGGTACATGAATGCTCTGCTCCTTTTGTGCCATGTTTTCTATATGATACCGGATGGCGATGCGCTTCGCAAGCCCCATTATGCGATGGAAAGGAAAAAGGAAATGCGGCTGTCCTGAAATATTGCCAAGGAGCTACCGGATTTTCTGCATTGGGATGTGGAACTACCGATCCTACGCAGTCTATTTCGGGTGGAGATCCGGACTGGACAGATTCCTTGCACGGTTTGATGCAAAAATGTATCTGCAACATTGAAGATAGCACTTGCGAAATTGTAGAAACTGTGATATACTCTAGCTAAAGGGAGCTGCGCTGCTGCTTTGCTGTGCAGGCTTGCCAAACAACACGGAAGGAGTACATCATATGAAACGAGGACTTAAGGACAGAGCGCTGTCGTTGCTTCTGGTGCTGAGCCTACTTTTGGGCCTGGCGCCGGCTGTATATGCCAGCGGGGGCGGGAAGAGAACTGTCACCTTCGAGGAGACTTCCCCAGACAGCGTGACGGCAAACCTGACGCTGGAGGAGCGGCAGGTAGAGGAAAGCCCCAAACAAGAGCCGGATGAGAACGACATGGTGCGTGTATCCGTTGTTTTGGAAAAGGCGCCTGTGCTGGCTCAGGGCTACTCCACCATGGGCCTGGCCTCCAACCAAAGCGCTCAGGCCTACCGGCAGAGCTTGATTGCCGACCAGCAGGCCGTGACGAACCGGATTTCCACGGCCATCGGCTCCAAGCTGGACGTGGCCTGGAACCTGACTTTGGCGGGCAACATCATCTCCGCCAACGTGCGCTGCGGGGACATCGAAAAGATTGAAGCCACCCGGGGCGTATCCCGCGTGGTTCTAGAAACCAAGTATGAGCCTTGCGAGACGGAAGAGGGCGCCGTTCAGCCCAACAACGGTGCCTCCACCGCCATGACTGGGGCCAGCACCGTCTGGGCCTCCGGCTACACCGGCGCCGGTTCCCGGGTGGCCATCATTGACACCGGCCTGGATACGGATCATCAGGCTGTGGACAATGGCGCTTACCTGTACGCCATGGCCGACAACGCCAAGGCCGCCAACATGACCACCGAGGACTACATGGCCTCCCTGAACCTGCTGGAAGAAGAGGAGATCGCCGCCGTCCTGCCCCAGCTCAACATTTACAAGGGCTACAACGATGTGGAAGGCAACTTCAAGAAGGACGAAACCCTCACTGCTGACGTCCTGCATCTGAACGACAAGATTCCCTTTGCCTACAACTACATTGACCGGGATCTGGACGTGACCCATGACAATGACGGCCAGGGCGGTCACGGCTCCCATGTGGCCGGTATCTCCGCCGCCAACCGGTATGTGCCTCAGGGTGAGGGCTATGTACCCGCCATGGAATCCACCTTTATGGTTGGCGCTGCTCCCGACGCCCAGCTCATCATCATGAAGGTCTTCGGTAAAGCCGGCGGCGCTTACGACTCCGACTACATGGCCGCCATTGAGGACGCCATTCTGCTGGACTGCGACGTGGTGAACCTGTCTCTTGGCTCCGGTAATCCTGGCTTCACCACCAGTGAGCTGTACCAGGACGTCATGGACAAGCTGACCGAGACTGACACCGTAGTCAGCGTCTCCGCCGGTAACTCTGGCGCCTGGGCGGAGAACTCCTATAACGGCGAACTATACGCCGATGATGTAAATTTCCACACGGGCGGCTCTCCCGGGGCCTACGCCAACGCCTTCACTGTGGCTTCTGTGGACAACGCCGGTATGATCGGATCCACCTTCCGGGCCGCTGACCGGGATGTGGTCTACACAGAGACGCTATATTATAATGCGGCGCTGTCCTCCATGGACACCTCCGAGGACGGCGCTGGCACGGAACGGGAGTACATCTTCCTGGATAAGCTGGGCAACCCTGAGGATTACGAGGGCATCGATGTCACCGGCAAAGTCGTCTTTGTCTCCCGGGGTGAGCTTAACTTCTCCCAGAAGCTGACCAACGCCGCCAATGCTGGCGCTGCTGCCTGTGTCATTTATAATAATGTACCTGGCGCAGCCATTAGCATGGATCTGTCCCAGAGCTATGCGAACATCCCCTGCGTGGGTATCACCCAGGCCGACGCCGATGCCATTCGGGCATCCAGCGCTCCGAGGAAGGATGGGGATGGGAACGCGCTGTACTACACTGGCAAGATGACCATCGGCCACAAGACAGGCGTTAGCGTCAACCTCTCGGAGGATTGCGTCTACACCATGAGCTCCTTCAGCTCCTGGGGTGTCCCCAGCAACCTGACTCTGAAGCCGGAGATTACTGCTCCCGGCGGCAATATCTATTCCATCAACGGCGCTACCCCGAAAACCGACCAGTATGTCATCATGAGCGGTACCTCCATGGCTTCTCCCCATAACGCGGGTTTGGTGGCCTTGCTGTGTCAGTACTTCCGGGAGACCAAACTTCCGGAGACGCTGGGCGTCTCTCCCAGAGTACTGGCCCAGAGCCTGCTGATGTCCACCGCCACGCCCATTGTGGATGAAACCACCGGTCTTCCCTATCCTGTGATTCAGCAGGGCGCCGGTTTGAGCAACGCCAACGATGCCATGAACGCCGATTCCTATATTCTGGTAGATGGCCAGCCCGACGGCAAGGTCAAGGCGGAGCTGGGGGACGACCCCGACCGCACCGGCGTCTATACCTTTGATTACACCCTGCACAACATGAAAGACGAGGCCCGGCAGTATACCCTGGACACCAACGTCTTCACCCAGGCCAGCGGCCAGTACTTCCTGGAGGAGCACGGCGAAGAGGACTGGTACTCTGACTACACCCTGACGAAGCTCGCTGCCGTCACCACCTATCGCGTCAACGGCAAGGAGATTCTGCCGGAGGCCGGGCAGCTCACCGGTCTGGACTTCAACGGCGACGGCAAGATCAATGAGGCCGACGGCCAGGCCCTGCTGGACTACGCCGTGGGCAAGCTGGACAGCCTCACCAACCAGGATAAGGCCGACCTGAACGAGGACGGCAAGATTACCGCTTACGACGCGGAGCTGTTCCTGTCTCGGCTGGGTCAGTGCGTGGTAGAGCTGCCCGCCAACGGCGAAGTCAAAGTGACTGTCACCATCACCCTGCCCGATGCCGTGAAGGAAGAGCTGGACAAGGTCTTCACCAACGGCGCTTACATTGAGGCCTACACTTACGCCACCCCCTTCGCCACGGACGAGGGCGTCCTGGCCCCCGCCCACGCCATCCCCGTGCTGGCCTTCTACGGCGGATGGGACGAGCCCAATATGTTTGACCGTGTGACCCACACCCAGCTTTCCACGGGCACCAACGAAAAGGCTTCTTATATTCCTGCCGGTATGTTCGGCGTTTCCGACTATAACTATGTGGGCATATCCCATGTAGACGATGACCCGGAGTATCAGTACTACCTGGGCGGCAACTCCTATGCCACTGACGATGAATACCTGCCAGAGCGCAACGCCATTCGCTCGGGCGTCGGAGATGCCGTCACCGCCCTGAACTTCTGCCTGATCCGGGCAGCCGGCGGCCTCCGCTCCGCCATCACCAATGTTGCCACCGGCGAGGTTTACAAATACGAGGAATTTGACCACGTCTATCCCGCGTTCTTCTTCCCCAACTACAACGCTTGGCAAAACTATAGCCAGTCCGTAGTACCCGGCGCGGCTGATGGCGAGTACTGGATGGTCACAGACAAGGCCGGAAAACCCCTGCCCGAAGGCACCACCGTGGAGCTGATGCTTCAGGCTGCCCCCGAGTACTACTTGAACGATGACGATGCCACCATCGATTGGAATGAGATCGATCCCAAGAACACCACCCTCTCTCTCCAGGCCACAGTGGACAACACGGCTCCGGAGTTGAAATCCATTTCTGTAGGCACCGAGTTTGACCCCGCCACCGGCGAGAGTTATGACTATGTGGAGGCCGTGGCCCAGGACAACCGGTACACCGCCGCCGTCATTCTTCTGACCCCCGGCGGCACCAAGGTGGTTGACCGTCAGTCCGCCAACCAGACCGTAGAGTGCGCCGAGAGCCGGGTGCGCTTGAATGTGACAGGCATCTTTGGCACAACTTTCAAGCTGGCTGTGGTGGACTACGCCGGCAACGCCACCTACTATAATGTGAACGTCTCTGAGCCTTTCTCCGGCCCCACCGCCACCCTGATGGGCTCCACCCAAGCATTCATGGGCGGTCAGTGGCAGCGCTTTTCCAGCGACGCCAACTATGATTGTGAGCTTGTTTATGACGCCATAATCACCCTTTCGGGCGCCGCTTACGGCGACGGCTACCTGTTCTACTCCTCCACGGAGCTGGAGGGTTATCAGTCCGTGCCTTACATCTACGTGGTGGATTACCCCAGCTTTGAGAACCCTGTCAAGATTGGCAAGGTCGTTGGCTCTCCTTACTATGATGCCCCTGTGGAAAATCTGTGCTACAACACCGATGACCAGAGCCTTTACTTCATCCGTGGGAATCAACTGGTAAATGTGGATGTGGCCACCGGCGAAGACACTGTGGTGGCCGCTATCGATACCGATCTGGAGCTCAGTGGCCTGGACTACAGCGAGAGCGAACACTGCTTCTATGTGGTGGGTGCGGAGTATGTTTATGACTCTGCAGCTAAGCAGTTTGCCTGCCCCACCAGCCTGTATACCTTCACCTTGCCGGAGGAGGGCCAGGACATTGCCCTGCTTCAGGCCGCCGACTTCGGCATCTGGCCCTCCCTCGGCAGCAGACTGGCCCTGGACGAGAAGCAGAATGCCGCCTACATCCTCCGGAGCGGCAACCTGGAAAGCGACCTGTTTACCTATGAGTTTGCCACCAAGACCCTGACCCAGACCGGCAAGCTGGAAAACCACGGCAACCTATTCCTGGAGCCGGACGCCAACGAGGCCAACCGCATCACCCGGGATGAACCCACCTCCGTGACCCTCAACGTCAATGCCATGAACCTGTTCGTAGGCGGTCAGAAGAAGCTAGTGGCTGAAGTAAAACCCTGGTGCTTGGCGGATCAGAGCATGGTCTGGACCTCCTCCGACCCCGCTGTGGCCACCGTGGATGAAAACGGCGTTGTCACCGGCAAGACGGAGGGCGCCGTCACCATCACCGCCGCCTCCAAGCTGGATGAATCCGTCACCGCCGCCTGTGATGTCACCGTCATCGGCTCCAGCTTCACCATCCGGGCCGTGGGCAGCAACGACAAGGGCGAAAGTACCCTGTTCACCTATGACCTGAAGGCTGGCAAGGCCTCCGGCAAGACCGCAGTCACCGATGAGAGCGGCAAGGCCCTGCCTGTGGAGAGCGCCTCCCTGGATTCCTCCGGCAAGCTGTGGGTCCAGGACAACGTGACCGACGAGGAGGGCAACGGCTATCGCCTGTACAACATCGACCCCGCCACCGGCAAGGCCACTTTCACCTCTCCTGTGAACACCAACAACCGGAGCACCGATTCCATGCTCTTCAGCGACATGGCTGTGGACGATACCCAGAACGTTGTCATGGCCGTCAACGGTGAACAGCCCATCTTCTTCAGCGAGGATCCGGAAGCCAACGACATCGGCACTTCCTGGTTCGGTAGTATCAGCAGCGAAAGCTTTGTGGGCATGGCCGCAGGCGAGACCTGGAGTAATTACGGCTCCAACTACACCCGGTTCTACGCTCTGGACGCTGCCGGTCAGATCATCACCTGCGACCTGAGCTGGAGCTCCTGGGTGGGCGGCTGGACGATCACAATGGCCTACTACGAGTTTGACCAGGAAATGACCTTCACTGCCGATGAGAACGGCGTGTATCAGGACACTCTGGTCTACAACGCCGAGACCGACACGCCCATCCTGTTCCACTACACCGAGGATGGTACCCAGGTTTACGCCCTGAGTCTGGACGCCCCTACTGAGTCTGTCTTCCCCATTCTGCTGGGCGAGATCGATGGCTTCGACACGGTGGCCGCCTATGAGGCTGTGTACACCGGAACCGCCCAGGAGACTGCCGCTCCCACCTTGGACGAGCAGGCCCAGACGGCCGTCCTGACCACCGCTGAGGAGACCATCCCCATGGGTACCACCAACGTGGCCGCGAAAGCTTCTGTCAAGGATGAGGACGGCATCGTCACCGTGACCGTCCGGGCCGAGGAGGACGCCGCCTCCGGTATGCTGGAGATCGCTCTGGACAAGAACGTCCAGGTGATCGCTCTGGAAAGCCCCGCCGCCCTATCCACCTATACCGAAAAGGACGGCAAGGTGATCTTCGCCTACGCCGGTTACGACACCATTGCTAAGGGCCAGGTGATCGCCACCCTGCGGGTGAAGCTGAATGCCCACAAGGCCACCGTCACCTTCACCGAGACCGAGCGGGGCGGCAAGACCCTGGAGGATAAAACCACCGTCACACTCCGCAACTGTGATGGCAAGACCGACTGCCCCAGCTCCGCTTTCACCGACCTGAACACCGGCGCCTGGTACCACGAGTACACAGATTACGTCCTGGAAAACGGCCTGATGCAAGGCATGGGGAACGGCATCTTTGCCCCCGATGGCTCCGCCACGCGGGGTATGGTGGTTACCATTCTCTACCGCATGGCGGGCGAGCCCGAGGTCAAGAGCGCCATGCCCTTTACCGATGTGAAGGAAGGCCAGTACTATGCCAAAGCTGTGACCTGGGCCTATGAGAACGGGATTGCCATGGGTATGACCGAAACCCTCTTTGCCCCCAACTGCGCCGCTACCCGGGAACAGATCGTGACATTCCTGTACCGGTATGCTCGGCTCGCCGGACTGGATGTGTCTACCAGAGGAGATCTCGCTGCTTTCCCGGACAGCAGTGCCGTGTCCAACTACGCAAAGGATACCGTTTCCTGGGCGGTTGGAACAGGACTCCTGGTAGGCGATGAGGCAGGTCGCCTCCTGCCGAAGGTAAGCGGAAGCCGGGTTCAGCTGGCCGCCCTCATTACCAGATTCCTGGCGCAATAAGCGTTTTTCAAGTTTTATCCTTTCTGGACCCGCCCCCGGCTTCACCGGGGGCGGGTCAACCCTCTAGGGTGCATATGTACAGCCAAGGAACCCATAGAAGTTTGCCAGGGGGTTTTTGCGTTGTGCAGTGGTGAGAAGTTTGGCCTGATGTTAGGCCCGATACAAAGTAAATGCTACTGTTATCATAGAACAAAAGGAGGTGTTGCGTCTGTACGGAAAAATTGGTATAATGTGCACAAATCCAATCCGGGGAGGCGTGCCTGTGAAGGTGACGATTTATCAGGAGCCCTGCTGGCTCCTGGAGGCGGCGGAGCTGGTGTATGGTTTAGTCAACCAAATTCCGGTGGAGAAATTGGCGGGGAGTGGGCCCTATTGCATCCCGCCAGACCAGGTGCGCCGCATCCAGGCGGAGGCTTGCACCGGTTTGGACGTGCTGGATGAGCTGACGCAATTTTATTTTCGGGGTGTTCCTCTGGAAGGGGTTTCTGGGAGGCTTTCTTGTTTAGGCTGCGCCCTGCTGTACAGTTTTTTGGAAATTGATCATCCCCAGGTGGACGATTTTGTCCGGTCCATGGAGGCGGACTGGCGTGCCTTGTGTGAATCTGGCTTCCATGTGGAGGGAATTGATGGCTTTTCTCTGAGCTTCGAACCAGCGCCTGCTGGGAAGCTGCTATCTTTAGCCCGGGAGCTGGCAGCTTTGCAGGTCCCGCCCCTGTACCGGATGCAGCTGCTGGAGGTGTTTTCCGCCTTTGACCGACATTTGGAGCGGGTGGTGGAGCTGCTGCGCCCGATTGCGGCGGTGTTGCCGGATTATATGGCCCCCTGGACCCGGCAGATTCCGGATCTGGCGGAGCAGTGGGACACCTTTTTTCAGGGAAACTCGGCCCAGGAGTTTTTCCTCCAGCGAGCCCGTATTCAGAGTGGGGAGTTCCGGGAGCTGAGATTGGCCTTCCGGTTCTTTTCTCCCTATGGCTCGCCGGGGAAATTTCTTGGTGAGAAGGGGCGGTTGCTGTTTCACATGGGGGTCAACATGCAGCCTGGACTGGGGAATGCCGGTCAGGCCCAAGCACCGGAGGAGTGGGAGCTTACCGCCCTGCGGCTCATGGCCAATGGTTCCCGTATGGAGATGCTCCACGCCATGGCGGAGCGCCCCATGAGCGGTCAGGAGCTGGCCCAGAAGCTGAATCTCAACTCCGGCTCTGTGTTCCGGGATTTGAACAGCTTGTATAATGCTCGGCTACTTTTGATGGAGTCCACAGGAGGCCGGAATTGCTACCGAACCAATCTACCGGTGGTTCGGAACATGATGGAGCGGATGCTAAATTATTTGCAGAATCAGGGGTAAAAACGGGTGCCATTTTCGATTAACTTTGTACCGAAATTCCGGAGAGTGCATTTTTCCGTTGTCAGCCTTGGGCGAAGTTGCTATGATATATTCATCTTACGCCGCCAGTGGGCGGATGGTTGGGAGGATACAACATGGAACAAGCAGTATACGCATTTCGCGTGGAGGGCAAGCCTGTGACCTGTGAGCGGTACGGCTTTGGACATATCAACAAGACCTATCGCATTGTCACGAGTTGGGGCAACATGTATGAGCTGCAAAAAATCAACCGGCATGTATTTACCAACGTATCGAATCTGATGGAGAACATTGGGAACGTGACCCGGTATGCGGCCCAGCGGGTGCGCCATCCCATGGAGGCGCTGTGCCTGGTCCCCACCGTGGACGGGAAGGACTGGTTTGAGGATGAGGACGGCAACTGCTGGCGGATGTACCACCACATTGAAAACAGCATCTGCTTCCAGCGGCCTGCTTCCACCACGGATTTTTATGAGAGCGCCAAGGCCTTTGGCAGCTTCCAGGAGATGATGGCCGGTTTCCCGGCGGAGAAGCTCCATGAGACCATTCCCGATTTCCACAACACCCCTGTCCGCTATCGCCAGTTCCACAAGGCGTTGGAAGAGGACAAGCTGGGCCGTGCCCAGGGGGTGCAGAAGGAAATTGACTTCTTCCTGACCAGAGAGTCCGGGGCGGGCCTTCTGGTGGACCTGTTGGCAGAGGGGAAGCTCCCCCTGTTGGTGACCCACAATGACACCATGCTCAATAACGTGCTCTTTGACCGCACCTCCCGGAAGGCGGTGTGTGTGGTGGATCTGGACACGGTGATGCCGGGTCTGTCCGCCTATGACTTTGGCGACTCCATTCGCTTCGGCGCCAACCTGGCGGCGGAGGATGAGGTGGATGCCTCCAAGGCCGGTTTGGATCTGGAGATGTATCAGGCTTACCTGCGAGGCTATCTGGAGACCTGCCCCAGCCTCACCGCTCAGGAGCTGAAGCGCCTGCCCGACGGCGCCCGGTTGATGACTCTGGAGTGTGGCCTGCGGTTCCTGACGGATTATCTCCAGGGAGATCCCTATTTCGCAACAACCCGGCCCGGCCAGAATCTGGACCGCTGCCGGACCCAGATGGGCCTGGTGCAGGATATGGAGAACCAGTGGGACGCCATGGCGGCGGCCCTGTGAGGAGGAAAGAGCCATGCGTGTGATTGTGACCAGTAACTACAGCGAGACCGGCGAGGTTGCCGGCGGTATGATTGCCAAGGTGGTGCAGGACAAGCCCACCGCCACCCTGGGCCTTGCCACAGGAAGCAGCCCCGAGGTGGTGTATGCCAACCTGATCCGCGCCTATGAGGCGGGGGAAGTGGACTTTTCCAAGGTGCATACGGTGAATCTGGATGAGTACCTGGGCCTGGCTCCGGACCATCCCCAGAGCTACCGGTACTTTATGAATACGAAACTTTTTGACCACATCAATGTGCCCAAGGAGAACACCTTTGTGGCCTCCGGCGTGGGAGATGAGGTGGAGTGCGTCAAGGAGTTCCGCTCCATCCTGAACCGGACCCATGTGGACATTCAGCTCCTGGGCATCGGAGAGGACGGCCACATTGCCTTCAACGAGCCTGGCCAGGTGCTCCACAACAACGCCCACATTGAGGCCCTGACGGAGAGCACCATTGCAGCCAACGCCCGGTTCTTCGCCGATGCGGATGCAGTGCCTAAGAAGGCCATCTCCATGGGTATGGGCGACATTATGCGCGCTTCCAAGATCATCCTCATTGCCACCGGCCCCAAAAAGGCCGACGCCATCCGGGGCCTCATCATGAACGAAAACGTGGATGTGAACAATCCCTCCACCATGCTGAAGATGCACCCGGATGTGACGGTGATCATCGACCGGCCCTTGGCGGATTTGGTGGGGTATACAGATTGATTCCCAATGATCACAAATGTGAATGCAAAAAGTGGACGGGTTCAGGCGCGTCCACTTTTTGTCATGTATGCGGTGGCGATGAAGGAGCGGCCTATGGAAAACATCATTGAAATATCCCATTTAAATAAGAGCTTTCAGGAGATTCAGGCTGTGGTAGACTTGAGTTTCCGGGTCAAGGAGGGGGAGTTGTTTGCCTTTTTGGGTGTGAACGGCGCGGGGAAGTCCACCACCATATCCATCCTATGCGGACAGCTGGCCAAGGACAGCGGCCAGGTGAAGATTTGCGGACTGGAGCCGGAGGAAAATATAGAGGCCATCACCCGAGAGCTGGGCGTGGTGTTTCAGAGCTCCGTGCTGGACGGAGTGCTGACAGTGCGGGACAACCTGCAGAGTCGGGCTGCCCTATATGGAATCACAGGCCGGGCCTTCCGGAAGCGCCTGGATGAGCTTGGGGAGCTGCTGGGTTTCCAGGAGCTTCTGGGGCGAACCGTGAACCGCCTGTCCGGCGGCCAGCGTAGGCGGATCGACATCGCCCGGGCGCTGCTGCACCGGCCCCGCATTCTCATCCTGGATGAGCCAACTACAGGCCTGGACCCCCAGACCAGGAGCCTGGTGTGGCAGGTGGTGGAGCAGCTTCGCCGGAAAGAGGGGATAACGGTATTCCTCACCACCCATTACATGGAGGAAGCGGCGGACGCCGATTATGTGGTCATTCTGGACAAAGGGAAAATTGCTGCCGAAGGCACCCCGCTCCAGCTGAAGAATACCTACACCGGAGATTTTCTCACCCTCTATGGGGTGACGGAAAGCCAGGTCCAGGCCTTGGGGCTGCCCTATTCGGTCATACGGGATGCATTTCGCGTGTCGGTTTCCAACACCGCAGTGGCAACGGAACTGATTGTGAAGCATCCGGCGCTGTTCCGGGATTATGAGATCACCAAGGGCAGAATGGACAACGTTTTCCTGGCTGTCACAGGCAAAAAGCTCATGGGAGGAATGGCGGAATGAAGGGATTGCTTGCTCTCATCAGACGGAATGTCAAGATCTTTTTTAAAGACAAGGGAATGTTTTTTTCCTCTCTCATCACGCCTGTGATTTTGCTGGTGCTGTATGGGACGTTTTTAGGGCGGGTCTACCGGGAGAATTTCCTGTCGGCCATGCCGGCAGGCGTCCACATTCCGGAGTCCCTGCTGAACGGCTTGGTGGGGGGGCAGCTGATCTCCTCCATCCTGGCTGTGAGCTGCGTGACGGTGGCCTTTTGCTCCAACATGCTGATGGTGCAGGACAAGGTGTCCGGCGCCCGGGCAGACCTGATGGTCACCCCGGTCCGGCGGTCTGTTTTGGCCATGGGTTATTACGTTGCGTCTCTGCTGGCTACGTTACTGGTCTGCCTGGTTGCAGCCGGAGCTTGCCTCATTTACCTGTCCCTTGTGGGCTGGTACCTCAGCATCTGGGATGTGTTGCTGATGCTGTTGGATGTGTTTTTGCTGGCCATGTTTGGGATGGCGTTATCTTCCATTGTCAATAGCTTTCTCTCCACAGAGGGGCAGATTTCTGCGGTGGGTACGATCATCAGCGCAGGGTATGGCTTCCTATGCGGCGCGTATATGCCCATCTCCCAGTTTGGGGAGGGACTGCAGCGGGTGCTTGGCTTTTTCCCCGGTACTTATGGCACATCCCTTCTCCGTAACCATGCCCTGGGTGGTGTGCTGGCCGAGATGGAGTCCCAGGGCGTCCCGGCGGCTGTCACCAGCGCCATTGGGAAGGCCGTGGACTGCAAGCTTGATTTCTATGGGAACCAGGTGGGGAGGAATGCCATGTACCTGATTGTTGCCGGATCTGTGGCGGTTTTGCTGGGGGTGTACGTGGGAATCTACATTTGGAGAGGGAAAAAGGCCCGGAAATAAGGGGCCCAGGTGGAAGCTTTTCTGCGGGGACACAGCACAAGTGGGGCTGTTGCAAAATGGTTTTTTTGCAACAGCCCCCGCTCTAAAAGTGAAAGATAGGGGGAGAAAACACAGAAATTCGTGCTTTCTCCCGCTAAAATATTAGGGATCATTTTAGAAAACGCTATTTCGCAATGCCGCCCATTTTTGCGCTATGTTGTTCTTTTGCCGGACAAGGGCGAGCGCTTCCAGATGCCTACGGCTAAGGTAACCCCCAAAGCTTGGCAGTGCTCCAATTTTCGGGTTAGCATCTCCCAGGTGTCATAAAGGGCAAGTTCTACGCCAGCTTCGTTCAGACGGCTGTAATAGCGGCAGTGGAGGTGCGGATCTGTGAAGGTGGGCATACTCTCTGACTCTGCCTCCAGGAGTTGGGGATTTTCCAGGGTCAGGGAGGGACCATCCGGCCCCAGGGCTACCCGGCATCCACAGGTGGCTGCTTCCAGCCAGATCTCGCGACCCTGGAAGGGTTCCAACACCTGCTCCGGCGGGCGGTGACAGGGCAGGGGAGGCAGGAAAACGGCGGCCTCGGAGCCATGGTCCAGGTAGCCCGGAGGCATCCCAATGGGGCAGCCCGCCTCCCGGCAGCACTGGGTCAGGCAGTTGGCCAGGCGGAGGGTCTCCTCCGTGGGCGGCCGCTCAAAATCCAGCAGGAGACCGGCGGCACCGGTGCGTAACAGGACGTCGGTTGTCTCCTGACACACGGATTCCAAGCTGTGGCCGCACCAGGGCGTCAGGTCGTCCAGTAGCACCAGGCTGCCTGGAGGAAGCCTGTGAGGGCGGCCACTGAGTCCCGGGCCGGAGACGGAGAAATGCATCGCCATCCAGGCAATGCGGGGCGGCAGAGCCGGGGCCGTGGAAAATTCTGCCGCTGTCATGGCAAGATACAGGGGAATAGACAATGGACAACGCCTCCCGGCTGTGATATAATAGTATAGGACCATGCTTATACTTATGTGCGTGTGAGGTTCCCTATGCGTATCTCTCTGCTGCCCAGGGCAATTTTTCCTGCCCTGACCCAGATTTCCCCGGATTACCTGCGCCGCCAAGGAATCCGGCTATTGATGCTGGATTTTGACAACACCATCGTCCCCTATACCACAGACACGCCATCGCCGGAGATGGAGCGTTGGCTCCGGAATTTGGCCCAGTCGGAAATTCAGGTCTGCGTGGTATCCAACAGCAAGAAAGGGCGCGTGCAGGCATTTTGTAGCCGGTATGGCCTGGCCTGCATCACCCACGCCCGGAAGCCGTTTCCCAAGGGCATTGACCAGTGCCTGAAGCGGTACGGGCTTCCCCCGTCTCAGTGCGCCCTGGCGGGGGATCAGATTTATACGGATGTGCTGGGCGCCAATTGCGCCGGCGTATATGCCATCCTGGTTTCCGCCATCGACAATCACACCATTTGGCTGCGCCTACGCCATGTTTTGGAATTGCCTGTTATATTTTTTGCGAAAGGAAGGAACATACAATCATGAAGAATCTGGACAAGTACAAGTCTCTGCTGAGTGGGGAAGTGGAGGGCCTACTCCTCACCAGCCGCTACAGCCGTCATTATGCGGCGGAGTTTGATATCGCCGAAGGGGTGGCTTTGGTATCCCGGGCTGGCTGCCGGTATTTTACGGACAGCCGTTACATCGAGTCGGCGGAGAAGAATCTGGTGGGCTTTGAAGTCCTGGCCGTAGACCGGGAGCATACCTATACCGCCCGCGTCAACGAGGCCTGCGCGGACTTTGGCGTCAAGACCCTGGGCTTTGAGGAGAGCTATCTGACGGTGGAGGAGTTCCGGACCTATGAGGAGAAGCTGACTGCCACCCTGAAGCCCTGCCAGAAGGCCATCAATGCCTTCCGCGCGCAAAAGGAGCCCGGCGAACTGCGTCTTATGGAGAAGGCCCAGGAGATTACGGACAAGGCCTTTTCTGAGGTCCTGACCCGGATCCGGGTGGGCATGACAGAGAAGGAGCTTTGCGCAGAACTCATTTATTGCCTGTACAAAAACGGCGCAGACGGTCTGTCCTTTGATCCCATTGTGGTATCCGGCCCCAACACCAGCATGCCCCACGGCGTCCCTGGGGAGCGGGTGATTCAGGAGGGGGACTTCATTACTATGGACTTTGGTGTCCTCTATGAGGGCTACTGTTCCGATATGACCCGGACCGTGGCTGTGGGTTACGTCACAGATGAGATGGAGCGGGTTTACAACACCGTCCTGGCCGCCCAGCTGGCGGGGATTGCCGCTTCCAAAGCCGGCGTTCCCGGCTGCGAGGTGGACGGAGCGGCTCGCAAGGTCATTGCAGACGCCGGCTATGGCCAATACTTCGGCCATGGCTATGGCCACAGCCTGGGCCTGGAAATTCATGAGGCCCCAAACTGCAATGCTGCCAATCAAACTCCCATGCCCCTTGGGGCAGTGTGCTCGGCAGAGCCTGGCATCTATCTGCCTGGGAAATTCGGTGTCCGGATTGAGGATGTGGTGGTCTTCCAGGAGAGCGGCTGCCAGGTTCTCACCCACAGTCCTAAGAATTTAATCGTAATTTCCGGGAAAAATGCATAAATAGCCTTGCAATCCCCGGACCAATCAGTTAGAATAGAGCAGGTATTTTTTGAGAACCGGTATACGCCCGTCTGCCGGTGGCACACTAGGAGGAGAAATTATGATTTCTGTCAGTGATTTTAGAAATGGCGTTACCTTCGATATGGACGGTAAGGTCATGCAGATTGTGGAGTTCCAGCACGTGAAGCCCGGCAAGGGCGCGGCTTTCGTCCGTGTGAAGATGAAGAATGTGATCACCGGCGGTGTGACGGAGACGACCTTCAACCCCAACGATAAATATCCCACGGCATATATTGAGCGCAAGAAGATGGAATACTCCTATTCCGATGGCGACCTGTACTACTTCATGGACATGGAAACCTATGAGATGACCCCCATTGAGAAGAGCGTCCTCGACGACAGCTTCCGGTTTGTGAAAGAGAATGACACCTGCACCGTCATGTCCTACAAAGGTAACGTGTTCGGTGTGGAAGCGCCCAACTTTGTGGACCTGGTGGTCACCAAGACCGATCCCGGCTTCGCTGGCAACACGGCCACCAACGCCCTGAAACCTGCCACCCTGGAAACCGGCGCAGAGGTGAAGGTGCCCCTCTTTATCAACGAAGGCGACAAGATCAACATCGACACCCGCACCGGCGAATATCTGGGCCGCTCCAAGGCCTGACTTACAATAAGGAGAATCATTATGACACTTTCTGAGAAGTCCGCATACCTGAAGGGCCTGATGGAGGGCATGAAGCTGGACACCGAAGCCAACGAGGGAAAGCTCCTGGCCGCCATTGTGGACCTGCTGGGCGATATGGCCAAGACAGTATCCGATGTGGAAGAGACCACCCTGGCAATCTCCGATGAGTTGGATGAAATCGAAGAGGATCTGGACGAGGTTTATGACTATCTCTCCGAGGAAGAGGACGACTTCGACGATGAGGATGACCTGGACGACGAGGAAGACTTCTCCGATGAGGACGACGATTACGACTTCGACGACACCACAGTCTATGAAGTGACCTGCAAGTGCGGCGAGGTCATTGACTTTGACGAAGAGACTCTGGAGCACGGCAGCCTCACCTGCCCCAACTGCGGCGAAGTTCTGGAATTCTCTACGGAGGACGTAGAAGAATGATGTATCTGTCCGGGGCGCGGCATAGTCGCGCCCCGGAAGACAGGCTCCAGAAAATGACAGATTTTCCAGTTGACAAGGAGCTGGATATGTGGTAGAATGTTGAGGTCTCTGATACGGAGAGATGTCCGAGCGGTTTAAGGAGCTGGTCTTGAAAACCAGTGACTCAGCAATGAGCCGTGGGTTCGAATCCCACTCTCTCCGCCACATTTTTCCGCCCAATTGCATAACCTTTGATTCGGAGTGATACCCAAGAGGCCGAAGGGGCTCCCCTGCTAAGGGAGTAGGCGTGTAAAAAGCGCGCGAGAGTTCAAATCTCTCTCACTCCGCCAGAATGTGTTGCTGAAAAAGATGCGCAGCAAAAACGTCGCACAAAAGTGCGACGTTTTTGCTGTTGTGCGCCCGGCATGGGCAAAATCTAAAGGGTGAAAGTCCCGAGCCCGCCCGGTAGAGGGAAGGGCATAGCTGAACACCAAGGGTGTCCATCGCGAGGAGGAATCTGAAGGAAGGTGTAGGCAAACCTCCGGACTGATGAACAGAAATTACATATAAGGCCGTAAACAAGGATAAGGCTGCAATGCAAGTCGAAGTCCAAAAACTACCCGGAATTGCTTTACGGTACATGTGGCAGATAGATGCATGTAACGATTAATCTTTGAAAAAGCTACCTGGTACAGATAATGACCGCCAAAATAGCAGCCCTTTTTCATGCACCCCATTCCCAGCCAGTTTCACCGGCACCCACTTCAAAATGATATTTCACAATGCCCAGGTCGATCTTTGCGTAAAAGCCCATGCCCGCTTTGACCGACACCTGGTTGTCCTTCAGGGTAAACATGAATTTTTGCTGATTCATGGCTGTGGGTGCCAGCAGAGCCGCTTCAATTCCTTTCTCAAACCAGTTGGGAACATCGCCTTCAACCTGTGCCACATCCCCGAATGCTTTCGATTTGTGTGGAGCTCCCTGGGTCAGCCCATATCCGATTGCGATCACGATACAGAGCTTTTCACCGCTTCGCACTTCAAAGGCCGTTCTGATCTTGCTGTAGGTCATGGCCACCCAGCAGGTGTTGAGTCCCAGTTGCTGGGCCAGCAGCACCAGCCGCTCTCCGTAGTAGCCGCAGGTCTCGTCCAGGGTGGGACCTTTCTTTCCAATCATTGCGATATAGTCCGTAGCACCGCTGAATTTTCCATAGTGGGCCATAAAGCCATCAAAGGCCTTCGGCTCGTTTGTGACAAGCTGGATATGTAATCCGCTCTCCTGATTGCAGGCGTCAATCTCTTTTTGCAGGGCGGAGATCACCGCTTCATCAAGAGGCTGGTCCGTATACTGCCGGACGCTGTGACGGCCTTTCATTGCTTCTGTAAGATTCATCTTGATACCTCCGTTAGATAATGTAGTTGACTGTAATCATGACAATGCTCAAAGCCAGCAGGCCAAAACCGAGCATCCGGTTCATGACCTTTGCCGAAGCCTTATTGGCAAATTTCGCTGTAGCCATGGCAAAAAGCAAGGTTGAGAGTATACACATCACCAGGATTGACCAATCGGTAATTTCGCCGCCAATGGCGAAATGGGAAAGCGCCCCGGTCAGCGCTGTAAAAGTCATGATAAACACGCTGGTTCCCACGGCAGTTTTGATCTCATATCCAAGTACGACAACCAACACAAGAAGCATCATCATTCCGCCGCCGGCGCCCACAATGCCGCAGATGAGTCCCACGATCATACCGCAGACAACAGACTGGATGGCCGCTTTCTTTTTACTCCTGTTTCTGTTGCTTTCTTTGGCTTCCATGACGGGCCGGAAAATAAATTTCAAGCCCATCAGCAGCGTCATGAACATGGAGAAACCACCCATGGTTGCCTGCGGAAGAAAAGAGGCCAGATAGCTGCCCACAAGGGTGAAAATCAATACGGATACCAGCATGACTAATCCATTCTTCACATCGATGTTTTTATTCTTCTTATAGGTGTGGGCGGAAGCGGCAGAAGCCAGGACATCGGATGCCAGCGCAATACCAACGGCTTCATAGGGCTTCACCTGTAAGAAAGTGACGAGCATAGGCGCAATGACAGCGGCAGCGGACATACCTGCCAAACCGGTTCCAAATCCTGCTCCAGCGCCTGCAATTAAACAAATAATGACTTTCTGTAGCACGATGAATTCTATATCTCCTTTATATTTCTACCGTCTGTTCTTGAATTATTATGCCATGATTGGCTGCTACCAACAGACACCGTTCATCCGCAGCGCAGTCGTAGACCCATTCCAGAGACTTTTGGGCCAGCCCAGTATCCACTGTGAAGCCGGGGATCATTTTTTCCTGTATGGATTTCTGCGTATAGACCGTATCTCCGGCCAGGATCACATATTTCCCGCCGCTGCTAATTTTTGCACTGAACAGTCCGTGGCTGTGTCCCGGTGTGTTGACAAGGACAACACTTCCATCACCAAATACATCGTAGGATCTTCCCACAGGCCCAATCCCTGTCTGCTCATATACAAACGGTTCTATATTGGTAAAGTCCCAAGTGCTTTTCACATAGCGGAAAAAGTATTTTTCTGTCCGCAATTTCCTCTTTTGCCGCCATAATTTGCTTCGCATCCTTTACAAGCCGCAACCCGCCGGCGTGGTCAAAGTCCATATGGCTGAAAAAGAGATAGTCAATTTCAGACGGAGCTATGCCGAGCTGCTTTAACTTGCAATCTACACTTTCATCCTGCTTGATAACCGGTCTGCTGATGCTATTCAGGAAATAATTTGACCTTTCGGTTGCATACTTTGAGTCCCAGCCAGTATCAATCAAGACCTTTCCCATTGGATGTTCAATCAGGTAGCAGGACACCGGAAGTTCCAGTTTCTTGCTCTTACCGCGCAGGAAGCCAGTCACAGCCAGCGGATTTTCCTCTCGATGGGGAATTGCCTGATCGACAATCACGCTTCCTGTATGAAAATGTGTATCCTTATCATTTTATACCACTCCGATCCGGCAGCCGTTCCATAATGCTTCTCGCATGTTCGAGCATTTGTATCAGTCTGTTCATCGCCTCAAAGTTTGCATCAAAGTAGTAATAATTCTTCGTGCCTTCACGCCGCATTTTCAAGATACCGGCTTCCTTCAGGATCTGGATATGATGAGACACGGCAGGGCGGGAAAGATTTGTTTTTTCTGTGATTGCACCAACGCGGGTACCGCCGCAATGTTCCATCCGCATCATTTCCAGCATGAGGTGCTGGCGGTTCTCATCCCCAAGGGCCAATAGTATCTTCTGGCAGCTTTCAAATTCTTCTGCCAGACGGTTGATTTCCTCTCTGTGCTCCGACATAGGTTCGCCCTCCTCCGTTCGTTCACGTAAACCATTATACCATACTTTTTGAAAAAAGTGTGAATGGTAAAGAAAATCGAGACAATTGAATTTTCCCTTGACTTACGTCCGATTTCACACTACACTATCCAAGTCCGATTTTGTGCTGTTTCGACTTGTATTTGCCAAATGCACAATAGAGATATGGAAGGAGAACAAATCGCATGTCAGAGGTAATTGCCCGCCGCCAGTTTTCGCCGGGCTATATTGGGTTTGATATTGCTTTTTTGCTGGTTTTTGCGGGACTGCTGCTGTGGCGAAAAAAGTATATGACTGTCTTGATCGGGGTTCTTTTTGGATTCGTCTACATGGCGGTGGACTACGGCATTTTTCATTTGCTCACCCATTCCCGGACAATCTCTGAGGGTTACAGCCTGTTTTGGGTTCTTCTGTGGATGTCCATGAGCTACGGGTTCACCAATTTCGCATGGATCTGGCTGTGGCTGAGTAAGGACCGGCGTTTGTTTGAGTGGTCGCTTCTGATCCTGTCGTGGTGGTTCTGCTGCCCGCTGCTGGCCGGAACCTTCGCCCCCAGTGAAAATCCCATTGTGATTCAGCGCACAACCGGCGCTTATCATGGCTGGATGGCACTGATCCTGTTTATAGGCTACCTAGCTTTAATCATCTACAACCTTTGGCAGAAAGAGCCCAAAAAGCGGGTAAATATCCCATGGCTGCTGGCCATCGGCATTTTGGTTCAATTCGGCTGGGAGTGTGGGCTTCTGATCGGCGGCATTCGCAGCGCGGGCTTTGCCACTGTGGAAGAGAAGCTGCTCCCGCTGATTGTAAACTCGCTGCTGGAAACCAATCTGGGGATGCCGTACATTTTTGCAATTTTCATTGCCTATTCCCGCCGATTTACAGAGCAGCTATCTAGGCGGAAGCAACCGCTTGCTTTCACAGAGCGCATCAAAGAGTGGAACGAGCAGCACGTCCGCGATGTGGCTTCTTGTTGACCTCCAAATAATTGCGCACCTCAAAGGGCTATCATGAAGGGATTCATGATAGCGGAGATGGGCGCGTTGCAAAATACGGCAAAATGAAGTAATAGCGCGAGGAGAAAAATAAGAAACAAATCGGTCAACTCCGAAAAAGGGGTTGGCCGATTTGCCTTATCTGCCACCCGGCGCATGTTGTAGGATTTACAATGCGCTTGTCCTGAGAGGCAGGGAAAAATTCTTGACTTTTTCCGGGAACAGGTGATATAATCATACTGCTGCGTAGCGGAATGCGTAAGTCCAGGCCATGGACTTGCGCATTTTTTTCGCGCAATTTGGTTTATCGGAGGCAAAAAATGAAACAAGAGCAGAACAAAATGGGCACGAAGCCAGTCAAGGTCCTTCTTCTCACCATGGGACTGCCCATGATTCTATCCATGGTAGTTCAGGCCTTTTACAACATTGTGGACAGCTATTTTGTCAGCGCCATCGGAGAGGGAGCGGACGAGGCGGTGCATGCCCTGACCCTGGCCTTTCCCATCCAGATGCTGATGGTTGCAGTGGGGGTGGGAACTGGAATTGGCGTCAGCGCCTGGATCTCCCAATATCTTGGTATGAACAACCGGGAAAGGGCCAGCCGGCTGGCAGGCAACGCGATTTTTTTGGGTGTCTGCACCTACGGCCTCTTTCTCCTCTTCGGTCTGTTCCTAGCGCAGGCCTATTTGCGCACACAGACAGGGGAGCCCTTGGTCTTGGAGCTGGCGGGGCAATACCTCTCCATTGTCTGCATCTGGTCTCTGGGCTGCAACCTGTTTATGACCTATGAAAAGCTGCTGCAGGCCACAGGCAAAGGGCACTTTTCCACCATTGCCCAGCTGGCGGGAGCAGTGGCCAATATCATTCTGGACCCCATTTTGATTTTTGGCTACTGGGGACTGCCGGCCATGGGCGTGGCTGGTGCGGCCTGGGCGACGGTGATTGGGCAGCTGCTGTCCCTGGTTCTGGGGATGGTGTTTCATCACGGCTGGAACCGGGAGCTGCCGTTTCATTGGAAGGATCTGCTGCCGGAGGCCGGACTCATTCGGGAAATTTACCAAATAGGCTTGCCGGCCATTGTGATGCAGGCGCTGATGTCTTTTATGACATATGGGGTTAATATTATTCTCGGACAGGTGAGCAGCGATGCGGTGACGGCCTATGGTCTGTATTATAAAATTCAGCAATTTGCCTTTTTTGCCGCATTCGGGTTAAACAATGCCATCCTCCCCCTGGTGGCGTATAACTATGGCTTGGGGGCCCCGGAGCGGGTCAGGGACGGCGTGGTTTATGGCACGGCGTATACCGTTGCCATGATGGCGTTGTGCGCCGCCGTCCTCTGGGGATTTGCCGGTCCCATTGCCGGGGTATTTCAGGTCTCAGAAGAGGTTCGGATGCTGTGTACCCGGGCGCTGCAGGTGATACCGCTGGGGTATCTGTTCGCTGGCGCCAATATTTCCTTCCAGGGGATATTTCAGGCCTTGGGAAAGGGTGGGTACTCCTTGCTGGTGTCCCTTTTGCGCCTGGTGGTGGTGGCGCTGCCCCTGTGCTGGCTTTTCACCTGCTTGCCTGCCCCGGAACGTACCGTTTGGTTTGCCTTTCCTCTGGCGGAGGCGGTGGGCCTGATTGCTGCGGCGCTGCTTTTGAGAACGTGCTACAGGGAAAAGGTGCTCCCCCTGAAATCCGGGAGGGCATAGGGCGCTCAGTACAGGGGCAGCTCCCCTGTGAGCGGGTCCACCTGCTCCGGAGGAAGGGGCTCCAGGGCCAGGCAGGTGAAGGTGGGCTGACCGTGGAATTCGGTCATGCCGGCGTCGCAAATCAGGGCGGAGAGGATGCCCGCCTCCTTGGCCCGCCGGTCCAGGTCCAGCAGAGCCTCTTCGGAGTCCACATAGACGCAGACCTTGGCGGTTCCGTGCTGGAACCAATCGCTCAGGGGGGTGGCGGGGCGGTCCGACGGCCGCAGGCAGAGGCCATCCCCCTGGGTATACACCTGCCCCAGACGGTTTTCCCGCTCCAGTGCCATAAGCACCGCGGTGACACAGGCATGCCCGGCCTGGGCGGCGATTTTTCCCTTGCGCATGTGCAGATCCCGGCGCATGACGATCATTTGCTTTGCAGTGTACATAAAATTCCTCCAGTGGACTGGATCCTGCCCTCAGGCCGGGGCGCTTGGGGACGCAAGATTGCTGAGAGCAGTTGACAGTGGCTTGATTGCCCGGTATGATGATACCAGAAATTGGGGAGCCCTTGGCTTATGAAAATTGAGCAGAAAGGGTCTGGGAAAGGAGCTACAAATGTGAAGATGACTTACTATTGCACCACGTATTCATCCCCCCTGGGCCCTGTGACCCTGGCGTCAGACGGGGAGGCCCTTGTGGGGCTGTGGCTGCAGGGACAGAAATCCGTTTCTGACGCCGCCTCCACAGAGCTGGAGCAACGGGACAGCCTGCCTGTTTTTCAGGAGGGAAAGGATTGGCTGGAGGCATACTTCGCAGGGGAAAGGCCGGATGCGTCTCAACTGGCCCTGGCGCCTGCCGGCAGTCCCTTTCGCCAGGCGGTGTGGCGGATGCTCCGGGAGATTCCCTATGGTGCAACTACCACCTACGGCGAAATCGCCCGAAAAATGGCGGCGCTCACGGGTAAGCCGGGGATGGCTGCCCAGGCGGTGGGCGGGGCTGTGGGGCACAATCCCATTTCCCTGATCATTCCCTGCCACCGGGTGATCGGCGCAGGGGGCAGCCTCACGGGCTATGCCGGGGGCCTGGCTCAGAAGGTCTGGCTTCTGCGGCATGAGGGGGTAGACCTGGGGGGAATGACATGGCCTGGTGTGGGGCCGGTCAAATGAGCCCGAAGTGGCGCAGACCTTGCTGAATGCCGTTCTCTAAGACGGTTCCTGTGGTGTAAACAGCTGCCTGCTGAACGGCCAGAGGGCTTCCGCCCATGGCGATGGGGGTGGCGACGCATTGGAACATGGGCAGGTCGTTGGCACTGTCTCCAAAGGCAAAGGCGGCCTCCCGGGAGAGGTGGTAATGATCCAGGATGCGATGGATTCCTGTGGATTTGCTGTTGCCCAGAAGCACGGCCTCTGTCATCCCGCCGCCTCGGTCAATGAGCGTAAAATCCCGGCCCGCTTCCGCCTGGAAGCGGGTCATATCTGCCTGCCCCAGATCAAAGACGACAAGCTTTTCAAAGGTAAAATCCGGCCTGTCCGGGTCCAGGGTCACGGGAATTCCTTTTGCAGCCATACGCTGGGCCTCCAGCTTCACCTGCGGCCCCTGGGGCCGAGTTCCGTCCAGAATCATGCAGCCGTTGGCCTCAAAGAGGGGATCCAAATTGCAGGCCCGGACCAGCTCCCGCATCCGGCGGCACAGGGCGGGGTCTGGCAGAACCTGGTGCAGGGTCCGGTTCCCCGCCCGTACCTCCATGCCGCATCCACAGACACAGCCGTCCCATGTCCCTTGCAGCACCCGGGGGTCTATGTGGCTATAGGGCCGGCCGGTGTTTAAAATGGCCAGGTGCCCTTGCCGCCGCAGGGCAGCTACGGCTTCCAAGGCGCTTTCTGGCAGAGTTTGGGTGGCATCGTCAATCAAGGTGCCGTCAATATCAAAAAATACAATCTTTTTCATAGCTAACTTGTTCCTATTGGTTTCACATTCTGGCAATGGCTGTCCGGCGCCTGCATGGCGCCCACCGGGCAGAATTTCTGGCAGCAGAGCAGCTCAAAGGGCTGTAATCATGTGCATCATGCGTGCTATCTATTATACTACGATTTTCCTGCTGCGGCAAGGCCTCTTGCCGGTCATATTGCGGCAAACCCGTGCGCCGGTGCTTTTCCCAAACCCTGGAAAGGCTGCCATCCTTCCGTCGATGCGTCTGGGTAGCCACGCCCGATACCCCCTGGGTAATTTCTTAACAAAAGCGTGGCAAATTGGCTCCATAAGACGACCCCATGTCGCCCAGGATGGGAGGCGGCATGGGGCAATGGATGGTTGATTACGGGGTAGGCGGCTGGGGCTGGGCCGCGGTGGTGAGGATGGGGAGGTTGGCGTTGTAGATCTGCGGGAATTGGCTCAGGGGCAGGGGGCTGACGCCCCGGCCCACCTCAATGGTATAGCCCGGCCGGCGGTATTGCTGGATGAACCAATCTTTGAACCCGGCAAAAGCGGAGTTGTACGGAGTTTCCTCCAGGGAATAGCCACTGAGAGCTGCAAACTTTTCTCCCAACTCCCGGGCGCCGGGCACATAGATGTCCTGGAATTGCCAGTAAATGACCTCGCCCTGGCTGTGATAGGCCAAGACCAGGGCCGGGTTCAGGGTCTGAGTGTACCGGGCCAGAGCCTGGGTTTCCCGCTGATCCAGAGGGGCCCGGCCTACGTAATCCCGAGGGCCGGGACGGGTGAAGCCCTGCTCGAACTTGATCTCCCGGGCAGTTTCCCACCCTGCCGGGTAATTCAGATTCAGGTCAATCCCCAGGAGATTTGCTTTCCAGCCGTTGGGGAAGGGAATGCTGGGGTAATAGGAAGCCAAGCTCCGGGCAAAGGCGTAGTCTCCGCTGTCTGCCGGCAGAGCGCCGGTGACCAGATCCACGCCATCGGGGTCCACCATGGGGACCATATGGATGGTAGCCACCTCCAGCAGTTCCCTTCCGGGATAACCGCCGATGACGGCGCCAGCTATGGCGGCCTTGGCCAGGTCCTCGGCAAAGGCCAGCAGCAGCGTGGCGGTGATCCACTCATTGGCATGGTGGGCGGCTGTGTACAGGACGCGCCGCTGCCCTGAGCCCATGGTGAGCGCCTCCACAGGCCGCCCAAAGGCAGTGGTCGTGAGGGCTTCCATCCGGCAGAGCCCGGGATACCGGCCCACCAGGCCGCGGATACACAGGCTGCACAGGTTCGAGGTCATGGGCACATCGGTTGGGACCACAGGGAAGCCCAGGGGCACCCGCATGGGGGCGCCCACAGGCAGCCGCTCCGGGTCCAGGGAGGGGTTGGCAGTGGCAATGGCCTGGGAGGTGGTGCCATAACGGGCAGCCAGCTCCCAGTAGGTATCTCCGGGCTGAATCCGGATGGTGCGGAAACCCAGTAGATACGGCTCCAGGGCCAGCTGGGTCTCCGGATCGGCCTCGCCGGTTTGGGGCAGCCCCTGGAGGGCCTGAAATTCTGCCAGGGTGTTGACCCCGGCGCGGCGCAGAGCCAGTGCAATTAATTCATTCATAGAAATCGCCTCCGGCTATTCTATGCGCATAAAGAACCATAGGTGCTGGGGAAGTGGGAAAATTGTCCAACAAATTTCGTTATAAACCTGGGAATTTGTGAAAAACGGGACTTTACAGCCGGAAACGGATCTTGTATAATAATGCTGTCTGGGGCCTATACTCCAAACTATGTGGAATGCGCCGCTTTGGCGGCGAGATTGAAATGGAGGAAAATAACCATGTCTATCAAAGTTGGTATTAACGGCTTTGGCCGGATCGGCCGTATGGTCTTCCGTGCCAGCATCAACCATCCCGAAATTGAGATCGTGGGCATCAATGATCTGTGCCCCGCTGACTATCTGGCCTATATGCTGAAGTATGACACCATGCACGGCCAGTTCCAGGGCACTGTGGAGTCCACCGAGAATTCCATCATTGTCAATGGCCATGAGATTCCCATTTCTGCCGAGCGGAACCCCGCCGACCTGCCCTGGGGCAAGCTGGGTGCAGAGTATGTGGTGGAGTCCACCGGCCTGTTCCTGACCCAGGAGAAGGCTGCCGGTCACCTGGCTGCCGGCGCCAAGAAGGTTGTCATGTCCGCCCCCTCCAAGGACGCTACCCCCATGTTTGTCTGTGGCGTCAACCTGGATAAGTACACCACCGACATGAACTTCGTGTCCAACGCTTCCTGCACCACCAACTGCCTGGCTCCCATCGCCAAGGTTTTGAACGATAAGTTCGGCATTACCGATGGCCTGATGACCACGGTTCACTCCACCACCGCTACCCAGAAGACCGTAGACGGCCCGTCCCTGAAGGACTGGAGAGGCGGCCGCGCCGCTGCCGGCAACATCATTCCCTCCTCCACCGGCGCTGCCAAGGCTGTGGGCAAGGTCATTCCCGAGCTGAACGGCAAGCTGACTGGTATGTCCATGCGGGTTCCCACCCTGGATGTGTCTGTGGTGGACCTCACTGTGAACCTGGCCAAGCCCGCCACCTACGAGGAGATCTGCGCTGCCATGAAGGAAGCGGCTGAAGGCGAGCTGAAGGGCGTTCTGGGATACACCGACGAGGCTGTGGTTTCCTCTGACTTCCTGGGCGATACCCGTACCTCCATCTTCGACGCCAAAGCTGGCATTGCCCTCACCGACACCTTCGTAAAGGTTGTGTCCTGGTACGACAACGAGGTCGGCTATTCCAACAAGGTGCTGGAGCTGATCAAGCACATGTACTCTGTGGATCACGCAGAATAATTCCCCCATGTGACATCGTAAAGGGGCCTGTTGCAAAATGCGTTTTTTGCAACAGGCCCCTTTTCAAAGTGGAAGATAGCGGGAGAAAACACGAAAAGTTGTGTTTTTTCCCGCTAATATATTAGGAATAGTTTTATAAAAAGCTATTTTGGAACAGGCCCCTTGCGTCCACGTATAGATGTTTTGCCTGGAGGTTTCGCTGTCAGGGGCAGTGAAGTCGCTCCTCTTACCGTTGACAGCAGAGCTGGGCGGGGTGACACAGACGCTTTTGAAGCAGGTGTGGCGTACGGCCTGTGGTCCTGATGTGGAAGGTTACAAGAGCTGAATATTGGGGCGACAACCCTTTTTGACTGTCTGCGTGATTTTTTAAAATAATTACGAAAACCATATTGACAGTCGCGCGACCGTGTGATACAATCTAGACATCTCGAGAGACAGAGGAGTGATTCAAATGAACTGGATTCTGCCCGGCACGGTTCTGGAGGTAGATGGGTCCCGGCCGGAGGCAGCCGATGAGCTGTTTTCCTCCCTGTTCGTCACCGGCGGCCTGGTTCTGTCCCAGGTGTGTCAGATCACCGGTCTGGAGCCCTACGCGGTCCAGAACTGGGTGAAGCGAGGGTTTTTAGCCCCGCCGGTGAAGAAAAAGTACAACCGCCGCCAGCTCAGCCGCATCATCATCATCAACATGCTGAAAACCGCCCTTCCCATGGAATCCATCTGCCGGATTCTGTCCTACGTCAACGGCCAATTGGACGATGAAAGCGACGACATCATCGACGATAGCGTGATGTACCTCATTTTTCTCCGCCTGGCCGCTGCCAACCGGGACACCTGGCCTCCCCGGGGACTGCAGGAGACCCTGGACGCTGTGCTGTCTGGTTACCAGGAGCCCTGCCCCGGGGCCCGGCACCGGGTGGCAGACGCCCTGGAGGTGATGCTCACGGCCTGGTTCTCTTCCCAGCTGCAGAAGCAGGCGGCGGAGCAAATGCAGCAGCTGGGCATTTAATCCAGCAGCACATTCATTTTAAAAAAAGGAGATATGCACATGGAAAACGGAACCTATCACTGGACGCCCGATGGCGGAGATGGGAAAAAATCCCGCCCCAAGAGGCCCAGCGGAAAGCAAGTTGGTAAGTTTCTCATTGCCGCAGTGGCCGTGATCCTGGTCCTTGTGACAGCCAGCACCTGTTGGTACACCGTAGACGACAAGCACCAGGCTGTGGTGACCACCTTCGGCAAGGTCACCGACGTCACCGGTGCAGGCGTTCACTTTAAGCTTCCCTTCGGCATTCAGAAGGCCCAGAAGGTAGCGGTCAATGTGTACCAGAAGATTGAGCTGGGCTATCGCACCGATGACAGCACCCCGGAGGGCTACGAGGTGGTGGACGATGAGGGCAAGATGATCACTGGCGACTACAACATCGTCAACGTGGATTTCTTTGTGGAGTACAAGGTTTCCAACCCGGAACGGTACCTCTACGGCTCCTACTCCCCGGAAGAGGTTCTGCGAAACCTGATTCAAAGCCAGATCCGCAATGTGGTGGGCTCCACTCAGGTAGACGCTGTCCTCACCGACGGCAAGGAGGCCATTCAGATGCAGGTGAAATCCCTGGTTACGGAGGTGCTCCAGGAGTATGACATTGGCCTCACCCTGGTGGATGTAAAAATCCAGGACGCCGAGCCCCCTACCCAGGAGGTCATTGAGGCCTTCAAGGCGGTGGAGACCGCCAAGCAGCAGGCCGAGACTGTGGTCAACCAGGCCAAGGCCTACCAAAACGCCCAGATTCCCAAGGCTGAGGGCCAGGCGGACCAGTTGATTCAGAATGCCGAGTATCTGAAGCAGGCCCGGATCAACGAGGCTACAGAGCAGGTGGCCATGTTCCAGGCCATGTATCAGGAATACCAGCGAAACCCGGAAATCACCCGCTCCCGGATGTACTATGAGGCCATTTCCCAGGTGCTGCCCGGCGTGAAGCTGTACATCAACACGACAAACGCCGATGGGGTGGATATGGTCCTGCCCCTGGAGAGCTTTGTAGACGCCGGCGAACCGGCCACGGAACCCACAACCCCACCGACAGAGGGAGGAGACTGATCAGATGAAAAAGAAAATCATTCTTGGCGTCCTGGCACTGCTGGCTCTGGTGTGCCTGCTGAGCTCGGTCTACACCGTAGAGGAAAACCAGTATGCCTGCACTGTCCGCTTCTCCAAAATCATCCACACCACCCAAACGCCAGGGTTGCACTTCAAGGTGCCCTTTCTGGACAGCGTGAAGTATTTCCCCAAGGCCATGATGCTCTACGACATTCCGCCCTCTGAGGTGCTCACCTCCGACAAGCAGAACATGACCGTGGACAATTACATCCTTTGGCGGGTCTCCGATCCCCTCCTGTTCTACCAGTCCCTGGGCTCTACGGTGGTGGCGGAGGAGCGGCTCAACGCCCTGACCTACAACACCTTAAAAACAGTGATGGGCACCCTCTCCCAGGCGGACATCATCAACATGGACGACGCTTCCGAGCGCAACGAGATTTATGCGGGCATTGCCTCCAGTGTAAACGCCTTGGCGCAAAATTATGGCATTGAAGTCGTAGACGTGAAGATCAAACGGTTCGACTTACCGGAGGCCAATGAAAATGCCGTCTACGCCCGGATGATCTCAGAGCGGAACCAGATTGCAGAGAAGTATACCGCCGACGGAAACTACGACGCCTCCATCATTCGCAACGATGTGGATAAGCAGGTGAACATCATCGTCTCCAATGCCAAGGCGGAGGCCGCCAAGCTGGAGGCGGAGGGCGAGGCTGAGTACATGCGGATGCTGGCGGAGGCCTATGATACGCCGGATAAGAAAGAATTCTATGAGTTCACGCTGGCTCTGGACGCCCTGAAGCAGTCCCTGGATGGGGGGGAGAAGACCATCATCCTGGGAGAGAACTCGCCCCTGGCGCAAATCCTCCTGAATCCCTAAAACCGAATGAGCGGTTTGCTGATTGCACGAACGGTTTGAGCTGCCGTGAAATGTGGAGATTTGTTCCGGATTTTCCAGAAAATCCGGAACATTCTCGAAAAAATAAGATGAAATTTGCTGTAGCCTATTGACCTTTTACTGCAAACCTGCTATGCTGTTCATAAGATATGAGGAAAGGAAGATGTGTACATGGAAATTGCAATTTGGCTGGGACTTCTGGTCCTCTTTGGCATCCTGGAAGCTGCCACGGTGGCGCTGGTCTCCCTGTGGTTTATGGCTGGCTCCCTGGCCGCCCTGATTGCCGCTCTGTGTGGTGCAGGCTTGCCGGTGCAGGTTGGTGTGTTCCTGGTGGTGTCGGCCCTGCTTTTGGCCTGCCTCAGGCCCTTGGTGCGCCGGTATGTGACGCCGCGGATCACGGCCACCAATGCAGACAGTGTCATCGGCAAGGTCGCCGTGGTCACCGAGGCTGTGGACAACATCGCGGCCCAGGGCGCCGTGAAGGTGGGAGGCGTGGTCTGGACAGCCCGCAGCTCCACAGAGCGGCCCATCCCCGCAGGCACTCAGGTTCGGGTGGATCGGATCGAAGGTGTCAAGCTTTTTGTCACCCCGGCGGAGGTTCCCGCCATGCAAACGTCAATATAAAAATTGGAGGTAACAAATATGGAATGGATTTGGATTGCAGCCATTATTGTGATCGCCCTGATCGTTGTGATTCGCAACATCCGGGTGGTGCAGCAGTCCCAGGCTTATGTCATTGAGCGTCTGGGCGCCTTCTCCGCCGTGTGGGGTGTAGGCATTCACATCAAGATTCCCTTCTTGGAGCGGGTGGCCAAACGGGTCAGCCTGAAGGAGCAGGTTCTGGATTATCCCCCCCAGCCCGTTATCACCAAGGACAACGTCACCATGCAGATTGACACCGTGGTTTATTTCCAGATTACGGACCCCAAGCTGTACGCCTACGGTGTGGAGCAGCCTATGATGGCGATGGAAACCCTCACCGCCACCACCCTGCGTAACATCATCGGCGACCTGGAGCTGGACCAGACCCTCACCAGCCGGGACGTGATCAACACCAAGATGCGGGCCATTTTGGATGAGGCCACGGACCCCTGGGGCATCAAGGTCAACCGGGTGGAGCTGAAAAACATTCTGCCTCCTGCTGACATTCAGAGCTCCATGGAGAAGCAGATGAAGGCGGAGCGGGACCGCCGCCAAGCCATTCTCCAGGCTGAGGGCACCAAGAAGTCCGCGATTCTCATTGCTGAAGGTGAGAAAGAATCCGCCATTTTGCGGGCCGACGCTGAGAAGCAAGCTGCCATTCTGAAGGCCGAAGCTGAGAAGCAGGCCGCCATCTTGCGGGCCGATGGCGAGGCCCAGGCGATTCTGGCTGTGCAGAAGGCTCTGGCTGACTCCCTGGCCATGCTGAACCGGACCGCTCCCAACGACCAGGTCATCAAGCTGAAGGCTCTGGAGGCTATGCAGAAGGTGGCCGACGGCAAGGCCACCAAGATCATCATCCCCAGCGAGATCCAGGGCCTGGCCGGCCTGGCAGAGGGACTGGTGGAATCTGTTAAAGAGGTAAAATAATTCCTTGACGGGCCCGTCCCCCGGGGAAGGCAGGGCGCTCCCCTGCCGGAGCGTCTAAGGCGGCGCTGCAGTGGACGGCCTTGGCTGTGGGGCTGCCGGAGGGCTTGCTCCCGTGAAAATTTTGGCCGGAAGTGGAGAAAACGCTCCATTTCCGGCCATTTTCACACAGGATATATGACTTTTTTCTTTGCGCTGGGAAATTTTTCAGAAATAGCCCTTGTAGACCTGCTGAATTCGTAGTATAATAAACTTTATGAAACGGGGCAGGCCCCGTCCCCGGAAGTACATGACATGGAGGATCCTGAAATGTTTAATGCGATGATTGAAGTCCTGAAAGCGAATCCCCGGAAAATTGTCTTTACCGAAGGCCCCGATCCCCGAATTCTGGAGGCCACGGACCGGCTGAAAAAAGGCGGCTTCCTGACCCCGATTCTCATTGGTGAGGTGGAGGCGGTCAAGGCTGCTGCCGCCGCCGGGAACTTTGACGTGGAAGGCGTCGAGATCATCGACCCTGCTACTTACCCTGAGATGGACGCCATGGTGGAGAAGATGGTTGCCCTCCGCAAGGGCAAGATGACCGCTGAGGATTGCCGGAAAGCGCTGTCCAAGGGCAATTACTTTGGCACCATGCTGGTGAAGATGGGTTACGCCGATGCCCTGCTGGGCGGCGCCACATACTCCACTGCTGATACCGTCCGCCCGGCTTTGCAGCTGGTGAAGACCAAGGCTGGGGCTCACCTGGTGTCCTCCTGCTTCATCCTGGTCCGGGGCGAGGAAAAGCTGGCCATGGGCGACTGCGCCATCAACATTGACTACCAGGACACCGTGGACAAAGACGGCAACGTGGTGGTCTCCGCCGCCCAGAAGCTGGCGGAGGTGGCTGTGGAGACGGCCCGCACCGCCAAGGTCTTTGGCATCGATCCCAAGGTGGCCGTCCTCAGCTTCTCCACCAAGGGCTCCGGCAAGGGCGGCACTGTGCAGCTGAGCCACGATGCTACGGTGGAGGCCCAGAAGCTGGCTCCCGAGCTGGCCATTGACGGCGAATTGCAGTTTGACGCCGCTGTGTCCCCTGTGGTGGCCGCCACCAAGTGCAAGGGTTCTCCGGTAGCTGGGCAGGCCAACACCTTTATCTTCCCCTGCATTGAGGCCGGCAACATCGGCTACAAGATCGCCCAGCGCCTGGGCGGCTACGAAGCCTACGGCCCCATTCTCCAGGGCCTGAATGCCCCCATCAACGACCTGAGCCGGGGATGCAACGCCGATGAGGTCTACAAAATGGCCATCATCACTGCTGCACTGGCATAACCACACGACCTTCCGGGCCGCCGCGGGACTCCTTGTGCCCTGCGGCGGCCTTTCAGACCTATTGAGGTGAGAGACATTGACAGACCTATCCAAAATCCGTAATTTTTCCATTGTGGCCCACATCGACCACGGCAAGTCCACTCTGGCAGACCGGCTGCTGGAGGAGTGTAACGCCATTGACCGCCGGGAGATGGAGGACCAGATTCTGGACTCTATGGACTTAGAGCGGGAGCGGGGCATTACCATCAAGGCCCGGGCGGTGCGTTTGCAGTATACAGCTGACAATGGGGAGACTTATGACCTGAATCTGATTGACACCCCAGGCCATGTGGACTTCAACTATGAGGTCTCCCGTTCCCTGGCTGCCTGCGAGGGTGCGGTGCTGGTGGTGGACGCCTCCCAGGGCGTGGAGGCCCAGACCCTGGCCAACACCTACCTGGCCATTGACGCCGGCCTGGAGGTTCTGCCGGTGATCAATAAAATTGATCTGCCTGCTGCCCGGCCTGCCGAGGTGAAAGCGGAGATTGAGGACATCATTGGCGTCCCGGCGGAGGATGCGCCGGAGATTTCCGCAAAAAACGGGATCAACATCCACGCCGTTCTGGAGCGGATTGTTTCCGACATCCCTGCCCCCACCGGCGACCGGTCCGCACCCCTCCAGGCACTGATTTTTGACAGCCAGTACGACGCCTATCGGGGCGTCATCGTCTACCTCCGGGTGAAGGAGGGGACCATCCGGCCCGGCATGGATGTGAAGATGATGGCCACTGGGGCGGTGTACAAGGTGGTGGAGGTGGGGGCGATGCATCCCCTGGGCTTGCGCCCCACCCAGGAGCTGGGAGCCGGGGAGGTAGGCTACCTTACGGCTTCCATTAAGACCGTCTCCGACACCCGGGTGGGCGACACGGTCACAGAGGCCGCCCGACCTGCCGGGGAGGCACTGCCCGGCTACCGGGCGGTGCAGCCCATGGTGTTTTCCGGCGTGTACCCTGCCGATGGCTCCAAGTACCAGGATCTGAGGGAAGCTCTGGAAAAGCTGAAGTTGAACGATGCCTCCATGACCTATGAGCCGGAGAGCTCCATTGCTCTGGGCTTTGGCTTCCGCTGCGGCTTTTTGGGCCTGCTGCACATGGAGATCATCCAGGAGCGACTGGAGCGGGAGTACAATCTGGATCTCATCACCACCGCCCCCAACGTGGTTTACCGGATCACCAAAACCGACGGCTCGGTGGTCATGGTGGACAACCCCCTCAACTATCCGGACCCGGCGGAAATTGAGCTGGCGGAGGAGCCATATGTGAAGGCCAGCCTCATGGCCCCCCAGGAATATGTGGGTAACATCATGGACCTGTGTACCGCCCGGCGGGGAGAGTTCCAAGACATGGTGTATCTGGACAGCACCCGGGTGGAGCTGCACTATGAGATGCCCCTAAACGAAATTATCTATGACTTCTTCGACGCTTTAAAGTCCAGAACCCGGGGCTACGGCTCCCTGGACTATGAGATGGATGAATACCGGCCCTCCAAGCTGGTGAAGCTGGATATCCTCCTGAACGGAGACATGGTAGATGCCCTCAGCTTCATTCTCTTTGCAGACAACGCCTATCCCAGGGCCCGGAAAATCTGCGAAAAGCTGAAGGAAAACATTCCCCGGCAGATGTTTGAAATTCCCGTCCAGGCCGCCATTGGCGGAAAGGTCATTGCCCGGGAGACCATCAAGGCCCTGCGCAAGGATGTGCTGGCCAAGTGCTACGGCGGCGACATCACACGGAAAAAGAAGCTGCTGGAGAAGCAGAAGGAGGGCAAGAAGCGGATGCGCACCTTTGGCACTGTCTCGGTCCCCTCGGAGGCCTTTATGGCGGTTTTGAAGCTGGATGAGGATTGAACCGGTGGTGAATGGACCGGAATGGCGTATGATCCGTGTGGCAAACAGATTTCACCTCTGTCCAAGTATTGCCCTGACTGTGGAAACCGCGATGCTAAGGTGCCACGCCCGGCTGTGCCCCGGGCGGACGCCGCCGAGACCCGGTTCCGGATTCTGCATCCCAATCCTATGACGCGCCAGCAGGGGGCGGGGTTCCCTCCTGGTTTGCACAGAGGGAACGAACCTGGAGAAGCCGGCTGATTCCATCCCTGATTCGGGCTGCTTTGGCGGCTGCCATCTGGTTTTTCTTCTTCTATTAGAATGGGGTGAATGATGGGGGAGATACCGGCGGTTATGGTTAGAAAGGAGACAAGCGGTGCCTGTATTTGCACAACAAGAAAAGATTCCCTTGGGCATTTATGTCCACGTACCCTTCTGCCGCAGCAAGTGTCAGTACTGCGACTTCTACTCCCTGGGCGGCTCCCAGGAGAAGGGACTTATTGAGAACTACCTGGAGGCGGTGTGCCTGCACATCAAGGAGGCCGGGGCTCTGGCCCCAGGTTACCAGGTGGACACGGTGTATTTCGGTGGCGGTACGCCCTCCTTTCTGGGCGCCGATGGCCTGGTTCAAATTTTGAACGCCGTTCGACGCCGGTTTTCGGTGTCGGGCAACGGGGAAATCACCTTTGAGGCCAATCCTGATTCTGTCACGGAAAAGCTTCTGAAGCGTCTGCGGGCGGAGGGCTTCAACCGGATTTCCCTGGGGGTCCAGAGCGATGACGACGGCCTTCTCAAGAAGCTGGGCCGCCCCCACAGCTACCGGCAGGCGGTCCAGGCGGTGGAGCTGGCCCGGAAGGTGGGCTTCCACAACCTGTCCCTGGATCTGATGTACGGCCTGCCCGGCCAGAGTCTCACGGCCTGGGAGGAGACCCTGGAGCATGTTCTGGAGCTGGCTCCGGAGCACATGAGCTGCTACGGCCTGAAGGTGGAGGAGGGAACCCCCCTTTGGCAGTACAAGGATGCAGTGAACTTGCCGGACGATGACGCCCAGGCGGATATGTACCTGTCCGCCGTTCGAATCCTCAAGGAACATGGCTACGCCCAGTATGAGATCTCCAACTTTGCCCGCCGGGGCTTGCGGTCCCGGCACAATCTGAAATACTGGACCGGGGGAGAATACCTGGGCTTCGGCCCCGCCGCCAGCTCCGACTTTGGGGGCAAGCGGTTCACCATTGCCCCGGATATTTATAAGTATATGGACGGGGTGAAGCATGGAGGCCCCATCCTGTCTGAATGCCAGGAAGTCCCGGCCCGGGAACGGGCGGGAGAGTACCTGATGCTGCGTCTGCGGACCTCCGAGGGTATCGACGGGGAGACCTACATGCGGCAATATCTGCTGCCCTTTGCCCCCCTGGAGGAGCTGCTGCAGCAGTACCAGGCCCAGGGCCTGGCTACCCTGGAGGGGGGCCGCTGGCGTCTGACGCCACGGGGCTTTCTCATGAGCAATTCCATTTTGGTGGAGCTGCTGGAGGTTCAGGAGCACACTGCCCCTCTGGCAAAGCGGCGATAGGCCAGCCGGAAACGGCGGGCGCAGCCCATTTTGACTCTTACGCCAGATGTCTGCCTTACCGGCGTATGCCGAGGGCTGGAAGATTTTTCCAAATTTTGACAAAAATCTGGAAAAGCCTTGCTTTTTCGGGGGGCTTGTGCTATCCTTAAGTCAACTTCATACGTTGCCATGAGTTCCGCGAGGATTGAAAGGGAAACCGGTGTAAGTCCGGTACGATCCCGTCGCTGTAATGGGGAGTCCTGCGCAAGATGTCATTGCATCCTTGGATGTGAGAAGACGCGCCGGGCGAAGAACCAGAGTCAGAAGACCTGCTCATGGCCGGAAATGTTTGCACAGTTTCTACGAGCGATGGAAATTGGCCGGTTTTTTATGCCCTTTTTATAGGGGCAGTGGGCCATTTGGGGACTGTGAAAGCAGTTCCCTTTTTTGTTTGGTCCGGCCCCTGCCGTTCCAAGATAGAATACGAAAGGAAGCGATCCCCTATGAATTGGAAGAAATGTCTGGCCCTGCTTCTGGCTGCCGTGCTGACCTTGGCCCTTGCGGCCTGCGGCCCTGCTACCAACGAAGCGACTACCCCCAGCGAAAGCAATGCCCCCAGCGAAAGCAATGCCCCCAGCGAGGGAAGCACTCCCGATGAGAGCACCGGTGATGAGACAGCTCCTGCCGCCGGCTCGAAGCACGTGGAGAACCTGGTGGTGGGTATCACCGGCAGCAACGACACCTTCAATCTGGCCTCCCAGAGCGGCGCCTTTGGCCGGATGAATTACAACAACGTGGCCAATGCCTACTTTGCCTACACCAATTCCGAAAATGAAATCAAGCCTTATTTCCTCACCAGCTATGAAATTTCTGAGGACGGCAAGGAGCTCTATATCACGTTCCCCTTGGACAAGGTCTGGCACGACGGCCAGCCAGTGACGGCGGAGGATGTGCAGTTTACCTTTGAATATTATCGGGATGTGTCGAAAAACAGCTACATCAAGAGCCTGGAGAGCATTGAGGTCACTGGGGAGAACTCCATGACCCTAAAATTCTCCAAGGCGGACGCCTATTCCTATATGGCCAACGGCGCTACCAGCCAGAGTGTGCTGCCCAAGCACATTTGGGAGAAGGTGGACGCTCCCAGTGACTACGCTGCCGAGGATGCAGCCATTGGCTGCGGCCCCTACAAGCTGGTGAGCTATGATCTGGATGCGGGGACCTCCTATTACGAGGCGGTGCCCCAGAACAGCTACCTGGGAGAATTGACGGTAGACGCACTGACGGTGCGCACTTACAGCAGCCAGGACGCCCTTCTCATGGCTCTGCTGAATGGAGAAATTGACGCCATTTATGACTATGCCAACCCTGTGAGCTACACGCTCCTGGACCTCATTTCCGGCGACAGCAACATTGACACCGGCGAAAGCGCCTATACAGGCAACTATCAGGTCTGCTTCGGCATGGAAGAGGGCCGGGTGTTCACCGATAAGGCCGCCCGGGAGGCCCTCGTCAAGTGCCTGGACTGGAATCTGCTGTGCAACGTCATCAACGGGCCCTACGGTCAGATTCCCGGTAGCGGCGTCATCACCCCCGCTTGTAAGGGCTTTGACGGCAGCCTCTGGACCTTCTATCAGGATGTGGACGAAGCCAAGAAAATCCTGGACGACGCCGGTTACCTGGATGTGAACGGCGACGGCCTGCGGGAAAAGCCGGACGGCAGTGAGCTGTCTGTGAAGGTGACCCCCCAGTATACCTCCAAGAAGCAGGAGCTTTTAAACCGGATTGCCGACGTGATCATCGACAGCCTGAAGAATGTGGGCGTCAGCGCGTATATGGACACGGAGAGCCTCCAGAGCAGCGAAATCTGGGAGGCCAACATGGTGGACGGCAATTACGACATGAACATCGGCTACACCACCTCCGGCGTGGCCCAGTATCGCACGGCTTTCCGTTATTTCGTGGCCGATGTTCTGCCTGACGATACAGAGAATACCGCCGGCTCCACCTGGATCTGGGGCACCAACCATGACCCCAAGCTGACTGAAGAGACCTGGGGCATTACCTACGCCGCCTCCGAGGCAGAGTACCTGGAGCATGTAAAGAACCTGCAGAAGATGGCTTCGGAAGATCTGTTTGCCTTTGCTTTGTGCTGGGAGCGGGCTTTCTTCCCCTACCGGACTGACAAGTACGAGGGCTTCTCCAATTGGAACAGCTGGGGCGTGATCAACACCGAAACATGGTACCATGTAACCGCAAAATAAGTTCCCGAACCTGCCCCAAGGAAGAAGGCGCTTCCTGGGGCGGTGAACGGGGAGGTGGAGGAAACCCATGGCAGGACATCTGTGTAAGCGGGCGCTCATTGCCCTTTTGACCATCTTTATCATCATTACGCTCAGCTTCCTTATGGTGCGCTTCATGCCCGGCGATCCACTCATCCACCTGGTGGGTGAGGAGAACTACTACTATATGAAGGAATTCAACCCCCAGGAGCTGGAGCGCCTGGCGGAGAAGTACGCCATGTCCGGCACGCTGGGTCAGCAGTATGGCAACTATCTGAGCAGCATTCTCCATCTGGACTTTGGCACCGCCTATTCCAACAACCAGCCGGTGCTGCAGAACATTTTGGATAGCTGCAAGTGGACCCTGATTCTCACGGTTCCCACCCTGTTACTGGGGTGCTTCCTGGGCGGCTTTCTGGGCGTGCTGGCGGGATGGAAGCCAGGAAGCCTCTTTGACCGGATCACTACGCCCATTTTTTTGTTCCTGAACACGGTGCCCACCAACTGCATTGGGATCATTTTCCTGGTGGTGTTTGCCTTCAAGCTGAAGCTGTTTCCTCTGAACGGTATGACCACTGGAGGACTGACCGGTATGGCCCGGTTCTGGGACATTGTCTGGCACGCTATGCTGCCGGTGATGATCATGGTTCTCTTCCGGACCTCCAGCAACTTCCTGCTGATGAAAAGTAACGTCTCCCAAATTAAGGATGAGGACTACACCGTCACCGCCCGCTCGAAGGGCCTGCCGGAGCGGCGGATTCTTTTCCGCCATGTGCTGAAAAATGCCATGCTGCCTTACATCACCTCCCTGTGTATACAAGTAGGCAGCCTGCTGTCCGGTTCCATGATGCTGGAGGTCATCTTTGGCTGGAAGGGCATGGGGCAGCTCTTTTACAACGCTGTGAGCAATCGGGATTTCCCCACGGCCCAGGCCTGCTTTATCATCTCCGCTACCTGCGTGGTGCTGGGCAACTGGCTGGGGGACGCCCTGGTTGCGGCCATTGACCCCAGAATTAAGGAGGGTACGGTCCATGCCTAAAAAGAAGAAATGGAATCTCTCCCTGGTGGTAGGCGGCGGCATTGTGCTGTTCTTTGTATTGGTGGCCTTGCTGGCCCCTCTGCTGGCTCCCTGTGATCCCCATGCCATGGGAATCCCCTATCTACGGCCCAGTGGGGAGCACCTGCTGGGAACCAACGACGTGGGACAGGACATTTTCAGTGAACTCATCTACGGGACCCGAGTTTCAATGCTCATAGGCTTTTTCACGGCCTTCATCGTCACCATTTTGGCCACCGGGCTGGCCCTTTTGGCCGGGTATTACGGCGGCTGGGTGGACCGGGTGGTGACGGCTCTCACCAATATCACCATGGCCCTGCCCAATCTGGCCCTGACGGTGCTCCTGGTGGCCTACCTGAACCCGGGGAAGCTCAGCGTCATCATCGCCATCAGTCTGACAGCCTGGACCGGCACGACCCGCATTTTACGGGCACGGGTGACCCAGCTGTGCCAGCTGCCCTTTGTGAAAATTGAAAAGGCCCTGGGGGTCCGGGACGGGGTTATTATGGTCAAGCACCTGATTCCCAATCTCAAGGACATCATTCTCACCCGGGCGGCCCTGGCGGTGTCCTCGGCTATGATGTCTGAGGCGGGACTGAGCTTCCTGGGTCTGGGAGACTACGGGGAAAAGAGCTGGGGCAGCATTCTTCACTATGCCTTTTATCAAAATGGCGTCATCCGGGGGTACTATTGGTGGTATTTGCCCCCCATTTTATGCACCTCTCTGGCGGTCCTGGGCTGCATGCTCCTGGGCTACTATGGGCTGCGGAACAGGAGGTAGCCATGCTGGAGCTGGAACATATCTCGGTCCGTTTCGCCGCAGGACATGGGGTCCAGGCGGTGGAGGATGTGACCCTCACGCTGGAGGACGGCGGCCGTCTGGCCATTGTGGGGGAGACCGGTAGCGGGAAAAGCGTGCTGCTACTGGCTGTTTTACAGCTGCTGCCGGGAAGCGCGCTGGTCTCCGGCAGCGCCCGGCTGGACGGAGAGGATCTGTTTGCCGCCGGGCAGAAGCGGCTTCGGGAGATCCGGGGCGGCGTCATCTCCTATGTGCCCCAGGGGGGTGGAGCCAGCCTGAACCCCCTGTACAGCGTGGGCTTTCAGGTGGGCGAGCCCCTGATGGAACACCGGGGATATTCCAAGAAAAAGGCCTTCCTGGCCAGTATCCCTCTGCTGAAGCGGTTTCAGTTGGGCCGGGAGGAGCAGCTGGCCAAGGGCTATCCCCACACCTTCAGCGGCGGCATGCGCCAGCGGGCCATGGTGGCCATGGGCATTTCCGCCGGGGCCCGGATCATTTTTGCCGACGAGCCCACCAAGGGGCTGGACCAAAAGCGGGTGGACCTGGTGGCGGACACCCTGAACCGGCTGGAGACCGAGGCGCTTCTGTGCGTGACCCACGACCTGCAGTTTGCGGCGGCAGTGTGCCGGAGGGTCTGCGTCATGTACGCGGCCCAGCAGGTGGAGTATGGCAGCGCCGCTCAGGTGCTGGGCCAACCCCTCCACCCCTATACCCAGGCCATGGTGCGGGCCATGCCGGAAAACGGGATGCATGTTCAGGAGGGCTTTGCTCCGGAGACGGTGTCCGGCAGCGGTTGCCGGTTCCGGGCCCGCTGTCCCTATGCCCAGGCGCAGTGCGAGGCCATGCCGCCGCTCGTTGCTGTCAATGACCGGAAAGTGAGGTGCTGGCGCTATGCTGCTGGAAACGAAACAGCTGACCAAACGCTTTCGGAATCCCGGTAAAGGCCCCGGAGGCGTTCTGGCGGTATCCCAGGCCAATATCACCCTGAACCCTGGAGAGACTGTGGGCCTTTTCGGGGACAGCGGTAGCGGAAAGTCCACCCTGGGGCTGATGCTGGCGGGGCTCCTGCGGCCCACCTCCGGGGAAGTTCTCTACCGGGGGGAGCCGGTGCGGATGCCCTACCGGGGCGCCTGCCGCCGGAACATTCAGGTGCTCTTTCAGCACCCGGAGGTGTCTTTTAATCCCATGCTGCCCCTCATCCGCAGCATGGAGGAGCCCTACCGGGTCCATCAGCTCCCGTACAGCCTGGAGATTCTCCACCGGGACATCGCCCGCTTTGGCCTCCGGCCGGAGCATATGCAGCGGCTCCCGGCGGAGCTCAGCGGCGGGGAGCTGCAGCGGGCGGCCCTGGCCCGGGTGTTGGTGCTGTCCCCGGAGATTCTGGTGCTGGACGAGCCCACCAGTATGCTGGATGTCATCACCCAGGCCCAGATGGTCCGGCTGCTCCGGGAATATCAAGCTGCCCATGACACTGCCTACATATTTATCACGCACAATCGGACCCTGTGCGACAGCCTTTGCAGCCGCGTCTATCACGTGGAGCAGGGCATCGTGGAGGAGGAAGGAGTCAAATTATGACGAAGCTCGCCATGCTGTGCTGCCTCAAATCCAACCGCCGGTGCACCGGCGCCGCCTGTCTCAGCACACTGAACGACCGCACCCGCTCTTTTGCCCCCTATGAGGGCCAGGAGGTGACCCTCACCGCCTTTGCCCGCTGTAACGGCTGCGAGGCCGGAATCGACGAGGGCTTCCAGGAGAAGCTGGACCGGCTGGTGGAGGAAGGCACTCAGGTGGTCCACCTGGGCAAATGCACCGACCGGAAAGACACCGGCCCCTGCCCCGTGATTGCCCAGGCCGCCGATTATTTGGCGGCCAAGGGAATCCGGATCGTACACGGGACTCACTGACCGGAAATATGCGACATACAAAATGCCGCCGAGCGAATCTCCGTGAATCAGATTCGCCCGGCGGTGTTTCCTATTTCTCGGGGAGAGGGGAGAAAAAGATGATTGGTTTGGCCTACAGTTTTTTGTGGTAGACTTCCAGCTCGTAAGGCTCTCCGCTTTGTAAATTGATCCTTTGCTCGGAGTGGTGGTACGAGAAGCCACAGGAGAGAGCCAAGGCGCGGGAGGCTTGGTTGACGGCTTGGGTGGAGTAGTAGAATTCCTCGCCGCCCATTGTGCTGGCGCAATATTCCAGGAGAAGTCGCAGGATTTGCTTTCCATACCCTTTCCCCACGTATTCCGGGCCAAGGGCGATGCCGGCATCCTGATAGATATGGGGGGCGATTTCCTCCACCCCGGCGAACCCGATTGCCTGGCCGCTGGACTTTTCGTAGACCAGGTATGTGTCATGGTTCTTTTGCCAGGCGATGGTTCGCTCCATTCTCGCTTGGGCATCTGCTGCGCTAGTGGTAATCCGCCACTGCATAAACCTGGCGACCGCTGGCCTGGACCAGACATTGCGGTACATGGACTCCCAATCCTCGGGTTTTGCTTTTCCAAGCAGCAGGTCTTTTGTTTCCATAGACATAGACGCCACCTCATTTTTCCAAGAGCGTTTTGAGCCGCAGACTACTCGCCTGCGGCTCGGATGGATGATGGGGAGATGCTACCCAATCCTCAGTTTAGTTGATCACGCTTCCGCACCGCCTCATAGACCGGGCGGTTGGATTTGGCGGGCAGGACGATGAGGAAGAACATGCTGCCCAGGGTGGCAAGGCCCAAAATGGTGGCGGCCAGGCGGTATGGCAGGATCTGGCCCAGAAGCCCTGCCAGCAGGTAACATACTACGCCGCCCACAGAGGAGATCACGTTGAAAAAGGCGTTGATCCGGGCTCGCATCTCCTCCGGCAGGTAGGACTGGACGGCGGACTCCCGGATGGTGGCGCTGGCGCAGCCCAGGCCACCGCAGAGAAAGCGGTTCAGAAGCATGAACGGGAAGGGCATCCACAAAAGAGCGGCGTCCATGGTGTCATAAAAGAGGTACACGAACTTGGTGAAGGCATACCGCTTCCGGACCGGCACCTCCCGGACATACTGGAGAAAGCCACTGAGGACCCGGCCCAGCATTTCCGCGCTTTTCAGGAAGCCCAGCATGGTCACAGTGAGCCAGGGCTGCGTTTGGTAATAGGCTTGGGTTAGCACATCCACGCCGGAGCTGGCTCCCTGGGTGATGCTCATGTAGGTGTAAATGTTGCGGATGCCCTTCTCCTCCTTCAGATAGGCAAAGCCCTCCCGGATATCTGCCCGGTATTGCCGGAGGGTGTAGGCTTCCTTTGCTGCCTTTCGGACCTCCCGGATGCAGTTTTCCACCAGGCAGGAGACTACCGTGAGGCCGGATACCACCAGAAACAGGGCGCCCATGGGTATGTGGCTGTACAGAAAGGTGGCTACCGGGGCCATGAGGATGGTCACCAGGGGGTAAATGGTGGAGCTGACGGAGTAACCCTTCTGCTCTGCCCCGGCGGGGATCAGGTCGGGATACCAGGCGCTGAAGGCCAGGCGATAAAATACGGAGATGGTGCCTACCGTCAGGGTAAAGCCCACGTACAGCCCGTAGGAAAAGGTGTGGCCCAGAATCCAGACGCCCATGAGGCCGTAAATGGCCGCCAGCAGCACATCCAGGCCGACAATCCATTTCTTCTTGCCGCCCTTGTCAATGAGGGGTGCGACCAAAATGGGCAGGATCATGTCTGGCAGCATGCCACACACCAGAATGAGGGCGGACAGCAGGGTGGACTTGGTCTCGTCAAAGACCAGAAGGCTGATGGGCAGATTCATGGCCTCGCCGCCAATGGCCGACAGGACTGTGGCGATGGTGATGCAGGAAAAATTCTTGGTCCAAAGACGGGGGCCGGAGCGATTTCGTTTCACAAGAAGGGACCTCCTTTGCGTTCTTTGGAAATATTGTACCATGGAACAGAAGCGCCGGAAAGCCGATCTTTATGAGAAATCGGGGCTGGGAAATCAAGGTTAAATGCCGGATTTTATAACCATAGAAGAAATCTCCCCTTCAAATTCCAGCGCACGCTTGTATTTGCGCTGCCGGGTGCAGGCCTCCAGCATGCGGTCCCGGTAGAAGTACAGGTGTCCAAAATGGCAGTCCTGCTTCAGGGCCTGGATGAGGCGCTCCAGCAGCTCCAGATAGGCCGGGCTTTCCAAATGCCCCTCCTGGCACTCCATGTACGCCTCCTGACACTTGAGCCGGTCGGCTTCTGTGACGTCCTGAGCGCTTTGAAGCAGCTGTGCCATTTGCTCCAGGGCAGCCTGGGCCTCCTCCCGGCGGCCGCTGCGGATGAGGGCAATGGCCCGCTTATGGGCGAGCGCCAGATAGGGCCCCTGAATCTTCTCTGCCCGGTCCAGATATTCCAGGGAGAGCTGGTACTTTTCCAGGCTGATGTACATGGCGCCGATGTTGTAATATACGTTTCCCAGGATTTCCTGCCAGCCGGTGTTTTGGAGCAGACGGATGCACCGCTCGTAATAGGTCAAGGTCATGGATTCCTGGTTGAGACAGGCGTAAGCGGTGGCGTTCATGAAGCAGTAGTCTGCCAGACTGTAGACGTTGCCTTCCTCTACGGCGGCCGCCACCAGGCGGCTTTCCATCCGGTGAATGGAAGCGTAGTCCCCCCGGAGCAGGTACAGGGAGGTGAGCTCCATCATGGCAGCAGAGGAGCCCAGGACCCGGCAGGCTTCCTGGCCCATGTCCAGAGCTTCCGGCGCCATAGGGTCCGCCCGGCAGCGCAGGAGCTTGTACAGGGCTCGCTGACGGTCCGTCATGGCGGCGGTCAACTGCTCCAGCAGGGACAGCACCGGTTCTCCCTGGCATCCCTGGACCAGCAGCCAGTTCAGGGCCAGAGGGCTGTGGCTCAGTACACCGGTCTGGGCCTCCAACGTTTGATAGACCTCCTGCACCTCCAGACCGTATTCCAGGCGGGTAAAATAGTCCTGGATGGCCTCCTCCAGGGGGCGCAGCCGAGCCTCGTCCTGGGTGTAATCCACCCCCAGCCGCCGAAACAGGGCGGACAGAAGGTCGGGATTGGGATGTACGGCGCCCTGCTCGATTTTGCACAGGTAGGACGGCACGCACAGGCCGTAACAGACCGCCTTTTGCTCAGCCCCCTGACGGAGCCGCTCCATGCGCAGAATTGTCCCTGCCAGCAAGTCCGGATTTCTTCTCATTTCAATCGCCTCCGTGGCGTTTTTCAAACAGTATATCACAGAGTTCCACCCCTGTCATGGGGGCAGATCCTGGCTGTGTGGAATAAAATTTGCCTCCCCGGGAAAGCTTTTCCATGGGAGGCGATGCGTTTGGCGAAGAAAAAGTGGCCCTGGCTGGGAGCTGGTGCAGCGGGAGCCGGGGCGGGTGCGGCCAACGGCCTGTTCGGGGCAGGAGGCGGCATGGTGCTGGTGCCTGCCCTGCACAAGTTCACCGATGTGGAGGAGGAAAATCTGTTTCCCACTTCGGTTGCCGTGGTATTTCCCCTGTGCCTGGTGTCCCTGACGGTTTATGGCCTGCATGGGGACCTGCCCTGGCAAACGGCGTGGCCCTATTTGGTGGGAAGCGGCTTGGGCGGGGTGGCCGCCGGGATGTTTGGCCGCCGGGTTCCCACGGGCCTGTTACACCGGATTTTGGGAATACTCATTTTGTGGGGAGGGATTCGGTCATTTCTCTAGAGTCTGTACCCGTTTGCATTTTGGTGGGGATCGTCCTGGGTTTCCTGTCCGGCCTGGGGGTGGGGGGCGGTTCCCTGCTGATTTTGTGGCTCACCGCTGTGCTGTCCATGGAGCAGCGGACGGCTCAGGGGGTGAACCTCCTGTTCTTTCTCCCGGCGGCCATCGCTGCCTGCCTGTTTCACAGCCGCCAGGGGCGGCTGCAGTGGCGGGTGGCGCTGCCAGCCATGATTGCCGGGTCCTGTATGGCAGGGCTGTGCGCTTGGGCGGCCACAGTTCTGGACACAGAGCTTTTGCGAAAGCTCTTCGGCTGCCTGCTCCTGGCGACAGGGCTTTGGGAGCTTTTCGGGTCTCACCGGCAGCGGAAGGACAGGTAGCCCTCCAGAATCAGGGAGGCGGCCACAGCGTCCACGGTGTTTTTCCGCTTCTTGCCGTGGTAGTTGTGGTCAGAAAGAATTTGATGGGCTTCGATGGTGGTCCGGCGCTCATCCCACAGGTGAACCGTCAGGCCGGAGGCCGCCTCCAGCTGCCGGGCAAAGTCCCGGTACAGCTCCGCCCGAGGCCCCTCGGTGCCGTCCATATTCCGGGGGAAGCCCATGACCAGCTCCTCCACCTGGTTCTCCCGGGCCAGGCGGCAAATTTCCGCCACCGTCTTCTCCGGAACCCGGCTGTGGATGACGGTGGTGGAGCCAACCAGGCTGCACAGCAGGTCCGAAATGGCGATGCCTGTCCGGGCGTCGCCATAATCAATTGCCATAATCCGTTTCATGCAGTGTTTCTCCTTGTGCGCAGGGGCTTCCCCCGGTGTTCATCTGTCTTGAGAGGCTTCTGGAAAACACCCCTATTATAGGGGAAAAATCCTCAAAAAGAAAGAAAAACTTGTTGACCTCCCGGTTTCTTTGTGCTAAAATGGTTCTACCTGCGAAAAGGGCTTTTTTTGTGCGCCCTTTTCAGCCCCGGGCGGCGGGACCGTGATTTCGCCGCGTCTAAATTTTACTGGCCGGGGCCACACAGGGAGGCAATTTTTTAAGGAGGTGCCGTTATGCGCGTGAAAGTCACCATGAGATGTTCTGAGTGCAAGCAGAGAAACTACAACACTATGAAGAACAAGAAGAATGACCCTGACCGTCTCGAGATGAAGAAGTATTGCAGATTCTGCAAGAAGCATACCATCCACAACGAGACCAAGTAAGCAGCTGCGAACGGAAAGGGTGAAAACAATGGCTGAAACCAAAAAGGAAAACTGGTTCAAGAAAACCTGGAAGCGCATCTGCAAGTTCTTCCGCGAACTGAAGAGCGAACTGAAAAAGGTGGTATGGCCTACCTGGGGTCAGGTCTTGAAGAACGCGCTGACCGTAGTGGTCTGCGTGCTGATTGTAGGCGTATTCATCTGGATTTTTGACATGGGCGCCAAATATGGCATCCAGGCCCTGCTCCAGCTGGGTAAGTAACCATGGCTGAAGTTGCAAAATGGTACGTGGTCCACACCTATTCCGGCTATGAGAATACGGTGAAGGCCACCATTGAGCGGACTGTGGAATCCCGCGGCCTGCAGGAGCAGATTCATGCCGTTTCCATCCCTCTGGAGACGGTCACCGAGGTCACAGAGTCCGGCGCCACCAAAACCTATGACCGTAAGGTCTTTCCCGGCTATGTGTTGGTGAAGATGATTATGAGCGACGACGCCTGGTACGTCATCAAGAACGTCCGCGGCGTCACCGGCTTTGTCGGCTCAGGCACCAAGCCCACCCCCTTGACGGAGGACGAGGTTCTGCAGCTGGGTGTGGAGAAGCGGGAAATCGTGGTCAATTACGCCGTGGGCGACACGGTGCGCATTGCCGATGGCCCCCTTACCTCCTTCACAGGCGTGGTGGAGGCTCTGGACCCGGAGAAGAATAAGGTCCGCGTGGCCGTATCGATGTTCGGCCGCGAAACCCCGGTGGAGCTGGAGCTCGACCAGGTAGAAGTGATTTCCCAGTAAACGCATCGGGCCGTAAGGCCGGAACGTGGGAGGGGTTCTGCCCCGACAAGGATGCGCCCCCCGGCGCATGAACCACATCTATTCAGGAGGTGCTTATTATGGCACAGAAAGTAACTGGCATTATCAAACTGCAAATCCCGGCGGCAAAGGCGACCGCTTCCCCCCCGGTTGGTCCCGCCTTGGGCCAGCACGGCGTGAACATCGCCGCCTTCATTAAGGAATTCAACGCCCGCACTCAGGATCAGGCCGGCTTTAAAATCCCCGTGGTCATCACGGTGTATGCCGACCGCTCCTTCACCTTCATCACCAAGACGCCCCCCACCCCCATGCTGATCATGAAGGCCATTGGCATTGAGAGCGGCTCCGGTGTGCCCAACAAGACCAAGGTTGGCACCATCACCCGGGCCCAGGTGCGGGAGATCGCGGAGAAGAAAATGCCCGACCTGAACGCTGCCACCCTGGAGGCGGCGGAGAGCCAGGTGGCCGGTACCTGCCGGTCTATGGGCGTCACCGTTGTGGACTGAATTTTGCTGCCGAGGTAATCAGGCAAATTTGCCGAGCCTCAAAAATGTGGGAGGATTATTCCGCATCACCACTTTAAGGAGGATAATACATTGTTTAGAGGTAAAAAATATAAAGACAGCGCCAAGCAGATTGACCGCGCTGTGCAGTACGAGCCCGCCGATGCCCTGGGTCTGGTGGTCAAGACCGCCCCGGCTAAGTTTGACGAGACGGTGGAAATCCACATCAAGCTGGGTGTAGACTCCCGCCACGCCGACCAGCAGGTTCGTGGCGCCGTGGTTCTGCCCAACGGCACCGGCAAGACCCGCCGGGTTCTGGTATTCGCCAAGGACGCCAAGGTGGACGAGGCCAAAGAGGCCGGCGCTGACTACGTGGGCGGCATGGACCTGGTGGAGCGCATCACCAAGGAGAACTGGTTCGACTTTGACGTGGTCGTGGCCTCTCCCGACATGATGGGCATCGTGGGCCGTCTGGGTAAGGTTTTGGGCCCCAAGGGTCTGATGCCCTCTCCCAAGGCTGGCACTGTGACCCCCAATGTGGGCGCTGCCGTGAAGGAAATCAAAGCCGGTAAGGTGGAGTACCGTCTGGACAAGACTAACATCATCCACTGCCCCATTGGCAAGGTCTCCTTCGGCGCGGAAAAGCTTCAGGAGAACATGGACACCCTGCTGGCTGCCGTGGTGAAGGCCAAGCCCGCCGCTGCCAAGGGTCAGTATATCCGCTCTTGCGTCATCGCCTCCACCATGGGCCCTGGCGTGAAGGTGAGCACTGCTAAATATTAATTCGGTTCCCCTCCCACTGGCGCTTCCGGTGGGAGGGGTACGCGGTTTTAGCCCCCCCCTGAGAAGGATATCATCCGGAAACGGAATATCAATTTAGAAATTTGGAGGAGAAGAATATGAAACATTGGTTCAAAAAGAGCGCTGCCATCGCCATGTCCGCCGTGATGGCCCTCTCTCTGGCTGCCTGTGCCAGCAGCAAACCTGCCACGCCGGAGGAAGTTCTGCAAGCAGCCAGCGAGAAGGTGTCCGCAGCCAAAAGCATGACCTGTGAAACGACTACACAGATGAAGATGAGCGCTGGCGGCCAGAGCATCCAGATGACCATGACTGGCGAACTAGAGACTACCATGGACCCGGTGGCGATGCATATGGATATGACCACAGACATGGGCGCCATGGGCTCTATGAACGTGAAGATGTACATGAAGGAAGAAAATGGGGCCTATTCCCTCTACACCGGCATGGACGATGGCAGCGGAAATATCACCTGGACTGCCCAGACCATGGAGAATGTGGACCAGCTGAAGCAGTATGACACCCAGGCTACCATGGAGCTGTATTTGAGCACAGGCTCCAGCTTCCAGGAGGCTGGCACGGAGACCGTGGAGGGCAAGGAAGCCGTCCGCTATGATGGCGTCATTACCAATGACTCCTTCAACGAGCTGTTTGAGTCCACGGGTATTCTGGATCAGTTCTCCAGCCTGGGCGTCAATGAGGAGACTGCAAAATCCATGCTGACCGACCTGGGCGATCTGCCCCTCAGCATTTGGGTGGAGAAGGACAGCGGCCTGCCTGTGAAATATGACATGGACATGACCGCCATGATGCAGTCCATCATGACCAAGGCCATGGAAGCCGCCGGGAGCACGGAGACGATCACCATCGAGACTGTGCACATGACCATGCTGGTGCATGGCATTGACAATGTGGAAAGCATTGAGATTCCGCAGGAGGCACTGGACGCAGCTGCGTAAGAGCCTTGCGCTGTAGGCGTGGGGATGAATGAGGAATAGGAAGAGCAAACCGGCCAACCCGAAACGGGAAGGCCGGTTTGTGTTTTGCTTTGCAGGGACATCGCGTGCATCAGCAAGGGAAATATGTGAGGAACTTCATTTCACCATTGATGCGTTGGGGTCTGGCGGAACCCGGGCGCCATTTTGGCGGAGAACCTCAGCAAAGGTAGGGGGCGTGATGGAGGCGGCGGAGAGGTCTACACCGAACAGAGTCAGCCCAGGCAAGGGGTGCAGTGTTTTGAGGCATCGTCCGGTATCCATGTTCCAGATGCGCAGAGTGCCATCATTAGAAGCACTGATGCATTGCCGCCCATCAGCTGTCACCGATACGGAATTGACATCGTCAGAATGCCCTTCCAGAGTGTGTAAGCATTTTCCGTTTCCCATATCCCAAATGCGCAGGGTTCCATCATGGGAAGCACTGACACACCGCCGCCCATCAGCCGTCACAGATACTGTGCGAACGCAATCAGTATGGCCATTCAAGGTGTGTAAACATTTTCCGCTCTCCATATCCCAAATCCGCAAGGTTCTGTCAGCAGAAGCACTGACACACCGCCGCCCATCAGCCGTCACGGATACGGATTTGACCCATTCAGTATGGCCATCCAAAATGCGTAAGCATTTTCCACGTTCTATGTCCCAGATGCGCAAAGTTCTGTCGCCAGAAGCACTGACACACCGCTGCCCGTCAGCTGTCGCCGATACGGAACTGATATCGAAAGTATGGCCATCCAAAGTGTATAAACATTTGCCGTTCTCTATGCCCCAAATGCGCAAAGTTCTGTCATCAGAAGAAATACTGATACAATGCCGTCCATCGGCTGTCACCGATACTGCATCGACCCAGTTAGTATGGCCATCCAAAGTGTGTAAGCATTTGCCGCTCTCCATGTCCCAAATGCGCAAGGTGTAATCGGCAGAAGCACTGACACAATGTCGCCCATCAGCCGTCACCGATACTGCATTGACCCAGTCAGTATGCCCTTCCAGAGTGTGTAAGCATTTACCACTTTCCATGTCCCAAATGCGCAAGGTGCCATCAGCAGAAGCACTAACACAACGTCGCCCATCAGTCGTCATTGATACTGCATTGACCCAGTCAGTATGCCCTTCAAGAGTGTGCAAGCATCTTTCACTCCCCATGTCCCAAACGCGCAAAGTTCTGTTATCAGAAGTACTGACACAATGCTGCCCATCAGCCGTCACAGATACGGAATAGACACTGCCAGCATACCCTTCCAACATGTGTAAGCATTTACCGCTTTCTATGTCCCAGATGCGCAAAGTTCTGTCGCTAGAAGCACTGACACAATACTGCCCATCAGGTGTTACTGAAACTGCATTGACATGGTGAGTATGCCCTTCCAGAGTATGTAAGCATTTACCACTTCCTATGCCCCAGACCCGTAAAGAATCATCAAAGGAAGCACTGATACAATGCCACCCATCGGCTGTCACTGATACTGCACTGACCCAGCTAGTATGCCCTTTCAACGTGTGTAAGCATTTTCCGCTTCCTATATCCCAGATGCGCAGAGTTCCGTCTTCGGAAGCACTGACACAATGCTGCCCATCAGCTGTCACGGATACTGCGTTGACGCTACCAGCGTGCCCTACCAGTGTGTATAAGCATTGACAACTACTCATGTCCCAGATGCGCAAGGTGCCGTCATGAGAAGCGCTGACACACCGCCGCCCATCGGCCGTCACAAAAACTGCGTTGACCCAGCCAGTACGCCCTTCCAGTGTGTGTAAGCATGAACCGCTCCTCATGTCCCAGATGCGCAAGGTGTTATCAAAAGAAGCGCTGACACACTGCCGCCCATCGGCCGTCACGGAAACTGCGGTGACCCCGGCGGTATGTCCTACCAGTGTGCGTAAGCATGAACCGTTCCCCATGTCCCAGATGCGCAAGGTGCCGTCACCAGAAGCGCTGACACACCGCTGCCCATCTGCCGTCACTGCCACGGCTGTAACGTCACACGAGTGCCCCTCTGGAGCAAAGGTCTCCTTGGCTACCTGGGTTTTATGAAGAAAATCTGCCGTCTTGGGCAGTAAAAGCGCCGTACTTCCAGGCTTATGATAAGGAAACAGATGCACGTTCTGCAAATCCATGCCACTAAAATTCAGCTGGGAGAAGTCGTAATTTCTCAGACGCTTTTGCAGCTCCAGCATGTTTCGGGTGGCGCTTGGGCTGGTGGGCAGGGCGGTGCGGTTGGCTTCCCAGAGGCGGGCGGCCTCCTCCGGGGTGGCCAGCTCTGCTGTAAAGTCCATGACGTAGACGTCAATGGAGGTCTGCCAGGCCTCCGGCAGGGGCGCGCCGGGGATCAGGCTGTGGGACAGGTTCAGGAGGTGGATGGCTGCCAGGCAGTCCCGGAAGCGCTGGTGCATCAGGCTGACCATGGGACCTTCGGCGCTGTCCTGGATGCGGAACAGGTTCAGCTGTTGGGTGAGTAAACAGAACCAGCCTTCCGCCGGTGGGAGGGTAGGCAGCCCTCCGGTGCGGCGCAGGACGCATTGCACATGGTCCGGCCAGGTCTTTTGGCCGGATGCCGGAAGCTCCGCCAAGGCGTTTTCCAGTTCCTGGTAAAACGCCTCCTCCGGGAGGCGGAACTGCCCCTGGCGGACCATGCTCCAGGCCAGGCGGGGGGCCAGGCATTCCGTGGCCAGGACGGTTAGGGCCGGGCTTTCCGGGTTCCGAGTCTGGCTTTGGCAGCGCCACAGCTCCTGCTGCAGGTAGTTCCACAGGACGGCGCCGGCGCTGTCCGCCCTCCGCCAGGCCAGGGGAATGGCGCTGGGTCGGGCCTGCAGCAGCTGAGTCCGGGCGTAAAGGACCAGCATCAGGGGGTAGTCGATCACCGTCCACAGGGGATCGGCCTCCGGCGGCGGGGCGACTCCGGCGCGCTCCAAATGGGCACGGATGCGTTCCCGGGTCAGGGGCTGCAGCCGGATGGACCGGAACTCCCCGGTGAGGCCGGGCAAGAAGCCCCGCACGTCGAAGCGGGAGGCGGTGATCACCTGAACCCCCGGCCGCCGGGCCCAGTCCTCCATGCTCCGGGACACGGCGTACCGCATGGCCGGGGGAATTTCATTGAAGCCGTCCAGGAGGAGCACCAGCCGGGGCCCCCATTCCCAGCGCCGCCGGGCCAGCTGCTCCAGCTCCTGGAATTGGGCTGCCTTTTCCAGAATCTCCCGCTGGATGTATGTGCCAATGAGGTCGTCCTCGGGGCCGCCCCGCAGGGCGTGGAGGGGGATGTAGACGGCGGGGACGTGGCGGGGCAGGAAATGCTCCCGGGTGGTGAGGGAGAGGAGGGCCACAGTTTTTCCGATGCCCCCTTCCCCCTCCAGCATCAGGTGGTTTTGGGTGGGACTGCTCCAGCTCTCCTGGAAAAACGCCGCCAGGGGCCGGGGCGCTTCCGCCGCGCTGCCCTGGGCCTGGCATTCCTCCAGCTGGATCCGGGCCTCGGGGAACAGGTTCTCGTCCACCTCCATCAGTTGGAAGCTGGGGTGCTGGCTGCGGGTTTTGGTCAGGCGCTCCGCCAGGTCGTAGTACAGCTCGCTGTCCAGGTCGCTGCACATGGGGTAGGTGCGTCCCGACCGGGGCGTCAGGCCGGTGCCGCTGCTCTGGGGCTCCCAGTTCCAGTAGGTGATCTGGACGGTGCTGTGCTCGTCCCAGCGGTGGTGCACCACGCCGAATTCCGAGTATGAGTCGTCAGCGGCGGCAGCCAGCTTGCTGGCAACCAGGTTGGGCCAGGCCTCTACGCCGGCTTTCCGGTCGATTAAATAGGTGTCTCCCTGGTAATTGGTCCGGTGCTTGTCCCCGGCCAGGTAGCCCCACACGTTCGACTGGTTAAACAGCTGCACCAGCTGGTCCTTCACCGTGGGGTGCAGGTCGTGGAAGCTGTGGTGGCCCAGGACCAGGGTGGGCAGGCCGCCCTTCAGCTGCTCCTGAATGGCCGGGCTGCAGGCGGCGCCAAGGTCCACCGCGTCCATGTGGTCCCGCTCCCCGTTGGACAGGAGGGCGGTGTTCAGGTGCAGGATGTTGAGCCGGTCCCGCCATGGACGCACGTGAACGCCAGCCGGGTCCAGGCCGTCTGCTCCATAGACTGGGAGCAGGGCGCCTGCCATGGCGCGGTAGCTGCGGAAGCGCTCCAGCAGCGGATTTAGCAGGTCCCCATGCTTCGTCAGGGTGCATGCGTAATGGAGGTCCCTGCAGTCTGCCTGCGCTTGAGTGAGGAAGGCTTGCACCGGGTCGGCCCCCTCCACCGGATTCACATCATGATTGCCGGGGACGAGAAATAAATCCCGGGTGATATCCAGCCCCAGGGCTTCCATCAGGGTATGCAGGAACCTCCAGGAGGCCAGGTAATTGCCGGTATCCCAAAAGTTGTGGAAATCCCCGGTTGCCGCCACGAAGTCCGCCTGGATCTTCCGGCTTCTGCAATCTGCCAGTAAGGCGCGGATGAGACTCTCCTGATCCGGATCTGTATTTGGCTGAAAATGCAGGTCCGAGATATGCAGCCACTGCACCATCGCCTGATGCTCCCTTCCTCTTCCGGTTTGTCAGAAAATTTTATTTTTTCTGTGGAATGGATTTTATTATAGCAGAGATGATATTCCCTGTCAATTGACGGAGAGAGGCCGTCCGGGGCAGCGCCCTGCTTTTCCCCGGGGCATATGCGTATAGCTTACGAATTTGCCCGGGTCCCCAGCGACCGGCCAGTCTCTCCTGCCGGTGCGTCCGGGAGGCCGCACCCTACGCCGTCTCCCACAACTGGTCCCTTGAAAACCGAACGGTGCTCGTCTTAACTGTACGCGTATGCCCCCGGGGAGAAGGTGGCCGCCGCCAGGCGGTCGGATGAGGAGCGGCGATATCTGACAGACCGGTAGGCAAGACCGATCAAGACGTAACATGTTTCCTTTTTTACGAAACTGCATATCAACTGGCTAGATTTCGCCGTTCCTCAGTCATGGCTCCGCTGGATGGGCGAATGATCCTTACATTTCATGAACCGTAAAAAATAGGGCCGCTCCAGGGACGAATCCCGTTGTTTTTTCCCAAATCTGCTACCTTTCTTCCAGGTAAAAACTGTGCTATACTAAATTTGTACAATAATTGCAGGGGAAATTCAAAGTGGTAATATCAGAACGAACCATATCGGAGCCTCAGCCAAGGGGATGGGAGTTACGGGGAAACTGTCCCGGAATCTTCAATTGGCGTTGCCTACGCCGATTTTAAGAGGAGTCGCCGGCCACTTTCCGGCAAGATATCTGGAAAAAGGAGAATGAGTATGAAAAAGATGGATGTGCAATCCCGCCTGCTTTCCCTGCTGCTGGTTTTAGCTTTGCTGTGGGGCTTCGCCGCCCCAGCAAGTGCAGCCGGCGCCGCCCATAGAGATGGGGTCAGCTTCACGCAGGTGGACAACAGCGCGGTGTCCGCTTCCCTGCTGGAGCAGGAGGCGGAAGAAAAGCAGGAACTGGGCCACGCCAGTACGGACCTGGTGCGTGTTTCCATTGTTTTGAAAAAGAAGTCCACCCTGGAAGCGGGCTTCCAGGCAGAGCACATGGGGAGCAACCCTGCCGCCATGACCTACCGTGGAGCGCTGGTCAAGGAGCAAGCCCAGGTGCAGGAGAAGATTGAGCGCGCCACCGGCGAAAAGCTGGACGTGGTTTGGAATTTGACCGTGGCGGCCAACCTCATCTCTGCCAATGTGGCCTATGGCCAGATTGAGGCCATTGAGAGAATCCCGGAGGTGGAGCGAGTCTTCCTGGAGACCCAGTATGAGCCCGATGTGGTGCAGACCGATTTGCCTGCCGATCCGCATATGAGTACCTCTCCCTCCATGATTGGCTCCAACGGAGCCTGGGCCGCTGGATATACCGGCGCGGGCAGCCGGATTGCCATTATAGACACCGGTACCGACACGGACCATCAGTCTTTTGACGAGGGCGCGTTCCGGTACTCCCTGTCTCAACAGGCCGAGGCAGCCGGTATGACGGAGGAAGCCTACCTGGAAAAGCTGGACCTTTTGGATGAGGCGGAGATTGCCTCTGTGCTGGGTCAGCTTCATGTGAACGCCACGGCAAAGGATTTGTACTGCAATGCCAAGCTGCCCTTTGCCTTTAATTACGTGGACAGGAGCCTGGAGGTTACCCATGACCATGACACCCAGTCCGAGCACGGTTCCCACGTGGCAGGCATTGCCGCAGCCAACGCCTATATCCCCCGTGGAGATGGCACCTACGCCAAGGCTCTGGACGAGGTTTTGATGCAGGGCGTGGCCCCGGACGCCCAGATTATCACCATGAAGGTCTTTGGCCAAAACGGCGGCGCGTATGACTCGGACTACATGGTGGCCATTGAGGACGCTGTCCTTCTGGGCTGTGATGCCGTGAACCTGTCCCTGGGCGCGAGCAACCCCGGCACCTCCCGCCATGCCAGCCAGGAGTATCAGAAGATCATGGAGAACCTGGAGAAGTCCGGCATTGTGGCTGCCATGTCCGCCGGCAACTCCGGCGCCTGGATGGAGAACGCCAGCAGCGGCGGCTACCTCTATGACGATGACGTGAGCATGCAGACCAATGGCACGCCGGGCACCTATACCAACTCCCTGGCTGTGGCCTCCGTGGATAACCGGGGCATCACCGGTGAGTATGTTACAGTAGGCGGCTCCACCATCGTCTACACCCAGAGTACAACCTATGGGAACCTGCCTCTGACTACCCTGGCCGGTGAGCAGAGCTATGTATACATAGACGGCTACGGCACAGAAGCGGACTGGGCTGCTGTGGGCGAGGCGCTGAAGGGGACTGTGGCAGTGTGTTCCCGGGGCGGAATCTCCTTCTATCAGAAGGCCAACGCGGCGATTGGGGCAGGCGCCATTGCCACTGTGGTTTACAACAACGACAAGGGCTCCATCAACATGGACCTGACTGGTTATGGCTACACCGCCCCCTGTGTTTCCATGACCCGGGCCGATGGCGCCATGCTAAAGGAAAAGGCCACCCCTGTCACCGATAGCCAGGGCAACGTGCTGTACTATGAGGGCAAGCTGACTGTAGAAAAAGGCATTGGCTCCCAGGTGCTGCCGGGGGCGTACAACACCATGAGCGACTTCTCCTCTTGGGGTGTGCCTGGCTCTCTGGAGATGAAGCCGGAGATCACCGCCCCCGGCGGTAACATCTACTCCCTGAACGGCAGTCACCAGGCCGAAACAGGCGGCCCGCTGCTGGGAGGGTCCGATGCGTATGAGAGCATGTCCGGCACATCTATGGCCTCTCCCCAGGTGGCCGGCATGGCGGCCCTGCTGGCCCAGTACATTGGGGAGACGGGCCTGGCGGAACAAACCGGCCTGACGTCCCGACAGTTGGCCCAGAGTCTGCTTATGTCCACAGCAGTCCCTCAACGGGAGGAGGAGAACGGCGGAGCCTATTATCCCATCCTGCGGCAGGGCGCTGGCCTTGCCAATGTGGGTGCAGCTATCTTGGCAGAGAGCTATCTCCTCATGGGCGAGGACGCTACCCGGTCCTATGCCGACGGCAAGGTGAAGGTGGAGCTGGGAGACGATCCCGAGAGAACCGGCGCCTACCAGTTCTCCTTCTCCATCCACAACCTGACGGACCGGGCGCTCCCCTATGAGCTGTCTGCCGACTTTTTCACCCAGGCTGTGTTTACGGAAAACGGAACCGGCTATCTGGACACCCAGACTGCTGCTCTGGACGCTGCTGTGGAATTCAGCACCGGGAAGACCGTTACGGTTCCTGCTGGCGGCGAGACAAACATCCAGGTCACCGTGGTCCTGACGGATGAGCAGAAGGCGAAGCTTCAGGCGGACTATCCTGCGGGCGCATATGTGGAAGGATTTGTATACGCCAAGGGCGAAGTCACGGAGGAGGGCATGCAGGGAACGGAGCATTCCATCCCGGTGCTGGGCTTCTACGGCAACTGGACGGACCCCTCTATGTATGACGTAGGCAGCCGCGCCGAATACGTCATGGGCGATGAGGAACGGTATCCCTACCTGTATGACAACAATGGCATCAGTGGCAACAGCTTCCTGGTTTCCTATGTCCAGGCACCGGGCTCCAGCTATTACTTCGGCGGCAACCCTGTGGTGCAGGACGAGCATTATATGCCGGAGCGCAACGCCATCAACGGTGTAAATGGGGACCAGATCAGCCACGTCAACTTTGCGGCCATTCGGAATGCGTCTGCATCCCGCCTCCAGGTAAGGAACCTGAGCAAAGGGGGAGAAGTCCTGGCAGAGGCCTTCCCTGGCGGCGTTTCCGGAGCCTATTACTACAGCAATTACAGCCAGTGGTTGAACACAGGCTATGGCCTCAGAGTCGGTTTCCGCCCCCAAGGCGCCAGTGAGGGGGACCAATTGGAGATTGCCCTGACTCTGGCGCCGGAATACAACGTCTCCTACGATTCGGATGGAGACGCCATTGTGGACTGGGAATCTCTGGGCGAGGGCGCTTCCTTCCGGGTCCCTGCTGTGGTGGATAACACTGCCCCGGAGGTGGAGGACATCCTGGTGAGCCTGGTCAACCATACGATGCTGATTACGGCTCAGGATAATCAGTACGTGGCGGCTGTGGCCCTGTACAACGCAGCTGGAACGGAACTGCTGGGGCGCGCAGGTGCAAAGCAGGAAATTCAGGCCGGTGAGGAGGCCCAATATGCCCTGGATCTGACGGACGTGAAGGGAAGCAAGTTCCTGGTGCAGGTTACGGACTATGCCATGAACACCGCCACCTACAAAGTGGAGGTGCAGACAGGTGAACAGGAGGAGCTGCCTGAGATGATTGCCTTTGACCTGGACAAAGGCTGCTGGACCAGCTTTACCAGGGATTCATTCAGCTCCGACCTCACCAGCTATGCTCCCTCTGACTTGACGTTCTATGCGGCTACCATTGTGGACCATTATGTACTGGCCTCCACAGATGAGGGCGACCTGTATGTCATGCCCGAGGACGAGTTGACCAATCTGACGCGGGTTGCCAATCTGGGCACGGTGCTGTCCGACATGGCCTATAATCCGGCAGATGGGAAGATCTACGGCGTGGCAGACGGCAGCCTCGTGACTGTAGACAGATTCACGGCTGAGGTTCAGGCGGTGGGGCAAATCCCTGTCACCACCAATACCCTGGCCTGCAGCGAGGATGGCACCTTCTACTGCAATGAATATGGCACAGGCAAGATTTGGCAGTTTACTCTGGACAGCCTGAAAACTGAACCACCGGTGAAATACGACTTTGACGGCGATGGAACGGTGAGCACGGGGGATGTGCAAGCGCTCCTGGATTACGCCACCGGAGTCCGCACCACCGTTTCTCACCGGGAGCACGCTGATTTTGACGGAAACGGAGAAATTACCACCCGGGACGCCTATCTGTTTGAGACCAGGCTGGATGCAGGAGACCTGACTGGGGTGAAGCTGGCGGTGGAAACTTCCCTGTCTACCACCCAGTACCTTCAGGCCATGGAAGTCAATCCCAACAACGGCCTGCTTTGCTGGGTCAGCTATGCCACCATGACCTATGAGGGCTACACCTATGGGTTTGCGTATTATTTTGAAATTGACCCGGAAGCCGGGACCTACTCCTTATATAACAACCTGGATCACGAGATGTCCTGTTTGATCATCCCGAAACAAGCAGCTGGCAGCGACTGGACTACCCCCACGGAAGAGGTCAGCGGCATTCAGATCTCCCCCGAGACGGTGACCCTTCTCAGAGGCAGCAGCGTAACCCTGTCCGCTGCGGTACTGCCCTGGACGGTAACGGACCGAAGCGTCACCTGGAGCTCTGCCAATCCGGAGGTTGCCACGGTGGATGAAAACGGTGTGGTGACCGGTGTGACGTCGGGAACGGCGGTCATTACGGCCACCTCTGTACGGAACCCGAACGTCTCCGCGTCCTGCACCGTGACCGTGGAGTCTGTGGAGATTACCCTGAAGGGTGCGCTCCGGGATCAGGAGGGCAACTCCGTGCTCTTCAGCTGGGACATGGCTCAAAGCACCTGGACCAAGGAGAGGGCCTTGGATACCTCCCTGATTTCCGTGACCCGGGACACGAAGAATGATAAGCTGTACATCATGGACGGGGAGTCGAAAGCATGGAATATGCACCGTGTGGACCCGTCCACAGGCAAATCAGAAGCCAGCGCTGCCAACGCAGCCGGGGCTCCGTTCTGGGACCTGGCGTACAGCCAGTATTTCTCCACGGAAGAAGCACCCAAAATTACCGGCGTTTACAACAGCTACTTCCTCACCCCCAAGGACCCCATGAATTTGGACACAGTTTCCTTCAACCTCCGGGATTACCTGGACATTGCAAGCACCAACGCTTTGGTGGCGGTGACCAGCTTGGGCTATGAGCGCATTGAGCGGTATGGAGCGGAGTATGACGCAGAGCATTTTGTGCTCTTGGACAACGGCGGCTATATTTGGAACTGGTGGGTATACGAGGATAGCGAAGGCTATAGAAACTTCATGCGGCTCTATGCCAGCAACCTTGCCCAGTATGAGAGCTTTGACAGCCACGAGGGTTACCGGTATTGCTCCCTCATTACGGGTGAGGACGGAAATTTGTACCTGTCTGCCTTCAATGGGGAGACGAGCACATTCTATCAGATGATTGAAGTGACTGACGCGGAGATCCCCCGTTATGACGCGACGCCCATTGGAAATGTGGGTAGTTCCACAGGTCCTGCAGCCCTTTATGCAGCGGAAGGGGGCGCCAAGGCAGAAACCAGCCACCAAATCCGCGACCTCACGGATGCTGAGCCGGTGGAGGCGGCAGACGCCCAGATGGGAGAGCCGGCGGCTGCAAAGCCCAGCGCCCGGTTTACCATGACGAGAGTTGCCCCCACCACAGGCCGGGCGGAGGAGCCGATGTCCGGCGTTATAGTTGGCGAAGAGGAGCGGGAGGTCACGGTGGAAGTGACTGCGAAGGATGCACAGGGCAGCAGCTTGGCAGCCAATAACGGACTGACCACGGTGACCTATGACGCTTCAGCTTTGGAACTGAAGGACGTCCGGATTTCCGGTGATTACACCGCCCGGTTAACAGCTGCAGGTGCGGTGACCTTCGGTTACATTGCCGCGGCAGCTCTGGAGGCCGGAGCGCCTGTTGCTACGCTGACCTTCGCGGTAAAGGAAGGAAACACCCAAAATACGTATATTACGGTGACCCACAAGGAGGCCAATGGGGAGAAGCCCGGCTATGTGGAGCAACTGCCCGTGGAGTTTACCCACACCCATACGGAGCTCCGCAACGAAAAAGTTGCCACCTGCACGGAGCCCGGCTACACCGGAGATACCTATTGCAAGGACTGCGGTCTGCTGATCCGCCAGGGAGAACTCCTTCCTGCTCTGGGGCATGATTACGAGGCCGAGGTAACGGCGCCCACCTGCACCGAGCAAGGTTACACCACCCACACCTGCAGCCGCTGCGGCGACAGCTACGTAGACGGTTACACCGAGGCCTTGGGCCACGACTGGGATGGGGGCAGCGTCACAACCCCTGCTACCTGTGAGGAGGACGGCGTCCGAACCTTTGCCTGCAACCACTGTAGCGAGACCCGGACAGAGACGATCCCCGCCACGGGTCACACCTGGGACGAGGGTGTGGTGAAGCAAGAGGCTGGATGCACGGAAGACGGCGTCATGCGCTATACTTGTGTGAGCTGCCATGCCACCAGAGAGGAGAACATCACCGCCACCGGCCACCAGTACACCAAGACGGTGGTAGATCCCACCTGCACCTCCTCTGGCTATGAGCAGTACCTCTGCTTCGCCTGTGGATACGAGTATCACGATCATTTCACGGCACCCCTGGGCCATGATTACGAGGCTGTGCTAACAGAACCCACCTGCACGGAGCAGGGCTATACCACCCACACCTGCAGCCGTTGTGAAGATCACTACGTGGACGGCTACGTCGAAGCCTTGGGTCATGCTTGGGGGGAATGGACCAAGGAGATTGCGGAGGATTGCTTCCATCCCGGAGTCGAAGTCCGGACCTGCGCCCACTGCCAGGCCAAGGAGAGTCAGACTGTGGAGGCCAATGGAGCTCATTGTCCGTCCAAAGATTTCCAGGATGTGGACGCCAGCCGCTGGTATCACGAGGGCGTGGACTTCGTATTGAAACACGGCATCATGAAAGGAATGGGAGGCGGTCTATTTCAGCCCAATGGGACCTTGACCCGGGGCCAGTTGGTGACCACCCTGTACCGGATGGCCGGGGAGCCGGAGACAGAGGGCGATAGCCCCTTCACAGATGTGGATATGGAGCGGTTCTACGGCAAGGCAGTGGTTTGGGCGGCGAAAAACGGCATCGCCAAAGGCGTAAGCACCACGGTATTTGCTCCCCATGCACCGGTGACCCGGGAGCAGATGGTGACCTTCCTGTACCGGTACGCGAATCTGGCTGGTGAGGACGTGACGGGAGACTACGATCTGACGGAGTTTGGCGACCATGGAGCCATTCACAACTATGCCAAGGAACCGCTGGCCTGGGCCGTGGACAAGGGACTCGTCACCGGCATGGACGGTCTCCTGAATCCCAGAGGCAACGCAACCCGGGCGCAGATCGCGACTATCTTCCTGCGCTATAGTGAGAACGTATAAAACCGTAAGGGTTTCCAAAATTTGAATTTCCAGCAGAAGTGCCCCGGGTTGCGGACCCGGGCACTTCTGCTGGAACTTGGCGGCAGATGGAAAAGACGCTATGCACTCGGCGAACCGTTTGCGTAGCGTCTTTTATTTTTTGGTTATCTGGAATATTTTATTATATGGTCTTTCCTTTCCCGAGCGCGCTTATTTATTGATTTTTGCAAAACAACGCGATTTCCTTCTGTTAAGTGCCATGGGATACCTTAAGTGGGGAGAAATCACAAGTGGATACATCCGGAAGCCATTGGCGGCCTTCGATGACGTATCAAAATCTCTCAAAAAAGAAAGGAAGAACGGCGTAAAAGCGAGAATCACAGCATTGCTTCTGGCATAGACTCTGGTCTTCGCCATGGTCACCATCGCGTTCGCAGATGCCGAAAGCACGCCACATTTGACGGTCCATGCGGAAATCAGGGCCAGTCAGGTGGAAGCGCCCGTATACCTGGATGCTGACGGGCGGGCTGTGACGGTGCAGGTTTGCGTTTGCTCCTACCGCTGCCCAACGGGAATTCGTTTGCGTGCAACGTCCGTTTGTGCAGAGAACCACCCTCCGCTTTTATAATAAAGAAACAGGCACAGTCCTGTACATGCCCATGTCAGGGGATAAATCGCCGCTACGCCCAATGCGTTTGGGTAGAAGTGCAGCACAACTTTCAAAATGCAGGTCCGGACCACACACATATTGATCACCACGATCAGCATGGCCGGAAGCGCCTTTCCAGCACCGCGAATGGCTGAGGCATATACCTCCAGAAATACGTAAATGAAGTAGAACGGGTAGGCAACAAACGCGATTTTAGTCCCCAATGCAATGACGGCAGGTTCCTTGGAGAACAGGCCAAATGCAAAATCTGAGAAGCAGAGTGTGAGGACCGATGCAGAAATGGTGACGGTGATTCCCAGGAACAAGGAGGTTTTGACTCCCTGTTTGGCCCGGTCTACTTGATTGGCGCCAATGTTCTGGCTGGTAAATGTGGAGCATGCCTGCCCAAAGGCCATAATCGGAAGGTAGATGAAGTTTTCTACTTTAAAGTAGGCGGTAAAAGCCGCCATGCTGTCTATGCCTAGCTGATTGATATGAGCCTGAACGATGAGATTGGACAGGGTGATCACGATGGACTGTATGGCAGCGGGGATACCAACCAACAGGAACTGCCCACAAATACTGGCATTGATTTGGAGTTGCCGCAGCCTGAGCCGGTAGGGGGTTTTTATGGTGCAAAGGTGCCGAATGATCAAAAACGCGGCCAGCCCTTGGGAGCAGGCAGTGGCCAAAGCCGCGCCCTGCACGCCCCAGTCCAGGAAACAGATGAACAAGGTATTTCCTATGATGTTTGCAATGCCTCCGGCGAGCTGATACAGCGTGGGCGACTTGGTATTTCCCAGGGCCCGCAGGATGCCGGAGCCCATGTTATAGCTGACAATGGAAATCAAGCTCAGCAGATACAGACGCAGGTAAGCGGTAGCGTTTTCCAGTACATCCGCCGGGGTCTGAATCCACCGGAGAAACTCTGGCGCCATGATGAGGCCTAGTACGGTGAAAACTAGGGACAGAACACAGGTAAGACCGGCGGCACAATGAATGATTTGATTCAACCTGCCGATGTTTCCGCTGCCCACCGCTTTTGCCGTGACAACGCCGACGCCCACGCTCAGGCCGGTAAATGCGCCCAAAATACAGGTGACGATTAAGCTGCTGGCCCCCACAGCTGCGGAAGCTTCTGTGCCCAAGACCCGCCCGACGAACATCAGGTCCACGGTGTTGTATAATAATTGAATGAGACTTCCGGCAAATAGGGGAAGGGCAAAGGAAATCAGCTGTTTTCGAATGGGACCCTGGGTCAAATCCCGGATTTCTCCATGATTGCTTCGTTTGTCAGGCATAAGGCTGTCCACACTTTCTCGCCGCCATAAGAACAATAGGGATGGAGGCGTTATGGATGCGCTCCTCGGGGCAATGGAGCCTACAATTCATCGGCTCTCAATTTTACCATCTGTTACAGCCCGACGCAAGCCCCATGGGGGGATATTTCAGGGCAGCAGCATGTACTTTTTCTGGGGCCAAGTTACTCACCCATCGCCGGCGCGGCAGTGCCCGGCCTTCCCCGGGGGGAAGGTGCCGAGCGAAGCGAGGTGGACGAGGAATGGCGATATCTGGCAGACCAGCAGGCAGGGTCGATTCAGATGCAACATAGCTTCTTTTTAACGGGACTGCATATCTACCAACTGGATTTCGCCGTTTCTCGTCAGCCAGCCTTTGGCTGCCAGCTGGAATTGTGGAATCACTTGCCGGAGGCGTCAAAGAAAGTAGAGGCTGGCACTGAGGAAACCCTGACCTACTGTGACTTTCCATCCGAACACTGGACGAAGATCCGAACAAACAACGCCATTGAGCGTCTGAACCGAGAGATCCGGCGCAGAACCAGGGTAGTGGGCGCTTTCCCGGACGGGAATTCGGCACGAATGCTGGTGTGCGCCCGGCTGCGTCATGTTGTGGGAACCCAGTGGGGCAGCAAGAAATACATGAACATGAAGCATCTGGAGGCCATGGAGGCAGAAACCTTGGCTGTGTAATAGCAGCCATGCCGCAAGGTGTCAAGGGCAAGACGAGCGGCGTACCGCCGCCCTTGACCCCTTGCGTCCTGCCTGCTGAAATGTAGCCAAGGTGCGGTTAAGCCGCCCCCTGTAATAGATTTCTACCAGTGACCAAAATCTATTTTGCGCATAACTCTTGACACTACCCATTGATAATGTGATATTCTTGATTTTGCCGAAAATCGTTTACACAAAATTTCCCGCCGGGCCGGAGCCGTCCAATTCTCCTAACTGTTTAGCATTAGTGGATATGTTTTTTGTGTTGATTTGACTTTGCACGCTTGCCGAGGAGCAGCAGAACAATGCTCAGGATCATCACACCGCCTCCGGCTGCTGCCCATACCCACCACGCAGTTTGCGTGGAAGGGACAGCAGCAAATTGATTTCCGGACAGCTCAAAGCAGAGATACTGCCCAACTGCCTCGCTGCTCACTTTTTTCCAACGGTCATTCTTCTTTTCGTAGATTGTATAGGACGCGTCACCCGCAGGGAACCTCCAGCGCACCGTGTGGCTCTCCTGCCCAACATCAGGAATTGTAAGCGTCCAGACCTCTGCTGCGCCGTCCAACAAAGAGGCGGGATTGTCTGCGGCTTCCGCCTGCAAGGAAACTCCCTCCTGGAAATTTCCTTCCGCCAGCACAGAGGGATGCCCCTCCCGCTTATCTTCTGAAGAAAGCGTGGTGATATACGGCTCATATTCCGCTGTGACTACAGTGTCAAAACGTAGATCCGACAGATTCGTCCTGTCCCAGTGAATATAGAATCCATCCTTGTCCGGTGCCTGGGGATATATCTCCTCCGAAAAAGAGTCTCCATAGTTAAATTCCTGCTCCGTCAGAACGGTGTTGTCCGCCACGAAACGAAGCGTCAGATGCAGGAAATCTTCCGGAATGTTTTCCAGCTCTTTGAGTGCTGCGTAGCTGATTTGCTCTGCCTTGCCGGACAAGCTCACACGGTCTACCCCGGCAAGTGTGTCCGACACAAAGCGGTTTCCCGTGTATTCGCCGTCGATCTCTCCCGCGATGGCTCCGCCCAACTGGGTGTAGGCGGAGATCTCCACCATGGAGATGCAATCGGATAGTTTGCCGCCGGAACCGACGATACCGCCCACATATTTCCCGCCGGAAAGTGTGCATTTTGCGTAGCTTGCGCGGATAGAGGACAGCGATAAGCCAGCCACGCCGCCAACATAATCGCCGCTCTCGCTTTCCACACTGCCCCAACCGCCGCAGCCGGAGATCGTGCCAAGATCCATGCGCCCGGTAATGCCGCCTGCGCAGCTTTTTTTCGCCTGCACCGTGCCGTAGTTATTGCAATCCAGCAAAATGGCCTTGGTCTGATAGGTGAAGCGAGTAGATCGTTTGCCGGAGGAGAGCAGATCGTCCTCCGGGTCAGCATCATACTCGATGGCCATAGCTCCGGAAATGCCTCCCGCATTGCGGTCAGCAGTCACAGCGCCATAATTGGCACACTCTAACACCTTGCCGCGGGTCGCGCTTTGCAGGGTTTCCTCAGAAACATCCTCAAAAACATCCGTGTAATCCACATCCTGCGTATTGTTCAGCAGATTCAAAAACAGATTCATGACCTTCATGAACTGGTTGTTGACCGCTCGTACATCAGATAACAGCGTGGCATTGGAGCCGGTCAGTTCGCTGTTCAGCGCTGAAAGCTCATTGCTGATACCGCTGAGGGAAGTGTTGAGGGCGTTGTTGCTTTCGGAAAACTCCGGTCCCAACGGTGAAAAGCTGCCGATGTCCTCTCCCGACAGATCTCGTACCCATTGTGCCGCCTTTGACAGGGCGCTTGACATTGCCTCCGCTGACTGCTGTGCGCTGCTCAACACCGCGTCGAGCTGGCTAAAGATGTCTTCCATCTGTTCATTGATGGAACGCAGTGTACCCAGAGCGTCGTAAAGGTGCCTCATGGCGGCGCTGAGGTGGGATGTTGCCGCATAGAAGGAATCCATTGCCGTTTGCAGCGAGGCGAGAATCTCACGCAGAGTTTCCTCGTTCTGCTGTCGCAGAGCCCCAAAATCAGTGTTGATCAATACATCCGCAAAGTTTCGACATACTTCGCCATAGCAGTTCAGGACAGAGAGAATATCTGTTTTCAGCTGTGCCGCCGTTTCCGGCGTCACACTGCCGCTGATTCCAATCTCCCCCAGTGCCCGGCCGATGGTCGCCTGCAAAGAAACTGACGCATCCCGAAGAGCGGCGATGCTTTCCCGCAGCTGCGTGGTGTCCGGCACAGCGGTGCCGCCCTGCATTAGAGAAAACGTGTTTTCCAAGGCGTCCAGCCCGGTCAACAGTGCATCGCAGGCAGACGCCATCTCAGAGCAGAAGCTCTGAAGCTGAGAAAGCGCCGTGTCGTTGTAACCCAGTGTGCCGTCCAGAGAATTCAACAGGTTGCGGACTTCTGCAATGGCTTCCGTCATGCTGCCGGAGGCAGAGTTCAAATCATCCATAGCAGGGACAATCTTGTCAATGTATCGCTCAACCAGCAGGAGAAGGCTGTTGGCCGTGTCGATATTGTTATCTGCAAAATCACCCAGCTGCCCGGTCAGAGAATTGGAACTGTCCCTCGCACTGTCGGCGTAGCCGGAAATACGGGATATGCGCCCTGAAATACTGTCAGACGCCGCCTGCGCGTCATCCAGCATGCGGTTAATGAGGCTTTGCAGCGTATTCAGTTCGCCTTGCAGCTCGTCAAGGCCGCTTTCCGAAAAATGCAATGTGATGTCCGGTACCATCTGACCAACAATACCGCCCACATCCTTACGCCCCTGTACCTCGCCACGGTTGATACAGCTGGCAAGATACCCGTTCTGCCGTCCCGCAATGCCGCCTACATTATAGCCCACATGGGGATATCCCACGGATCCGGTATTGGTGCAGCTCTGGATCACGCCGGTGGAATATCCGGCAACGCCACCGGTATCGGAGGTCACGGCATTCTCCGTGATCTCCTCTCTTTTCAAAATGCGGTAAAAAGTGTTCTCCAGATTTTCCAGATCGGCTTCGGCAATATCCCCTTCACTGACGGTAGTATTGACTGTCGTAGCATTTTCACAGCGCAACAGAGTACCGTTGTTTTGCCCCACAATTCCGCCGGTATACTGCGTTCCGCGCACGGCGCCGGAGGCGGTACAGCCGGTTAGCGTGCCGGAATTGCGTCCGGCGATGCCGCCTACACTGCTGCTGCCGATAACCACACCGGAAAAGCGGCAATTCTCCACGCTGCCGTAGTTTTCGCCCACGATCCCACCGATGGCGCTCTGGGTGCCGGAGGGTGCGATCTCACCCTCTACGGTGAGATTTTTGACGGTCGCTCCAGCTTCCACTCTGCTGAACAGGCCGTAGCTTGAGTTACTTTCCGTCAGCTGCAGACCGGTGATCTTATGTCCCTGTCCGTCAAAGCTGCCGAGAAAAATGGGAATGGAAACGGCATCGCCATCAACATCGATGTCGGCGGTCAGCACAACAGTCAGTCCATTGGAATAGTCATCAGAAGCGCAGCGCTTTGCAAAAGCGGTCAGTTCCTCCAGTGTACCGATGGAGATGGTGCCCTCTGCTGCAAAAACGGCAGGGCAAAGGGATAGTAGGAGAAGCAGCGAAAGCAGCCCGGAGAGAAGCCTTGCGGAAAGCATGTTTCTTTTTTTACTTTGTTTCATTGCCGCCCTCCTCCTGCTGGCACTCCGGCGGGCATTCTGCCACGTTGCCGGAGATCACATTCAAATTGACATCCCCATCTACATTGGCGCGGATCATACCGCTGACGGCTCCGCTGATCTGTCCGGTCACAAAACCGTCTACAAACACGCGGCCGCTGGCCTCCTTCTGCTTGATGGCAGAGGGCATGGAAAAGCTGGTCTTATCCGCGATACCGCCGCCCAGAAGCAGGATCTGAGGCAGGACGAATAGAACAAGGATCATGGAAATGATGGTGCCGCGCCCGATGCTCTGGCCGATGCCGACGATGGCGGCTTCAGAGGTCATGCCGCCGATAAGGATACCGGCCACCGTCATGATCGTACCGGAGGTCATCACTGTCGGGAATGCAAAGTTCAGCGACTCGGTCATAGCCTCCCGGTGGGACATGGCGCCCTTGATCTCCTGATAGCGGCTGGCAATCACGATAGCGTAATCGATATTCGCGCCCATCTGGATAGAGCTGACCACAAGGTAACTCATGAAAAACACGCCGGTTCCCGTAAGGGTCGGAATGGAGAAGTTGATCCAGATGCTGCCCTGAATGACTACGATCAGCAAAAGAGGCATACCGGCGGATTTGAACGTAAAGAGCAGTACCACCAGCACGATGAGCAGCGACACGATGCTGACCACAGTATTGTCACGGGCAAAGGATTTTTCAAAATCGTATTCCGTGGAGGAATTGCCCGCCACATAAACATTTCCATCCGGGTAATAGCGCTGCGCCGTTTCCCGAACGGTATCAAGGAAGGCGTAGGTCTCGTCGCCGCTTTCCGGCAGCGTCAGATACAGCAGCATCCGGCTGTAATCCTTGCCCTGAAGCTGCGCCTTGGCGCTCTCCATCTGGGTTTTTGCATCCTGCAGCATGGCGGTTTGGTCGCTGCTAAGCTGTACAACCCCGGCGTCTGCCTGCTCACAGACAAACAGGAACATATCAATGAGCGGCACCTTGTAGGAGCTGATATTTCCCATAAGCTTGCCGTAATCTCCCTGCTCTGTGGCGTAGGCGGCATAGAGCACCTGCGCCATTTCATAGTCGAGATCGGCCAGTTCCGAGAACTGCCGGGGCATCAGCTTGTCGGCCAGCATATAGCCGTTCATGGCCTCCACGTTGGCAAGCCCCATGGAGTAGTCGATCTCCTCCATGCTTTCCAGTTCTGTCAGTAGGGCGGCTTCCTTTTCGTAGTCTCCGGCCGGAACGGTCAGCGCGATCATATTGGTGGAGGTGAAAGTGTCGCCAATGAGGTTTTCCGCGATCTGCGTTTCATTGAGTTTTGGCGTGGTCAGCGTACTGTAGCCATAGGCGTAGGGGCATCTGCCGGAAACGAAGAAGCCCGCCACAATGGCCGCCAGAAAAATGAAAGGAACCACTTTACGGCTTGCCCACGCAAATTTTCCTGCGAAAGAGATTTTCGGGATAAAGTCCCGATGCTCTGTCTTTTCGATCAAAGGCCCGAACAATACCAGCAATCCCGGCATGACCACAAAGACAGACAGCAGTGCAAAGAGAATTGACTTCATCAGGCAGATGCCCATGTCCGGTCCGATCTTGAACTGCATAAATAGCATGGCGCACAGACCGCCAACGGTGGTCAGCGAGCTGGCACTGATCTCCGGGATAGCCTTGCTGAGGGCGGCAATGGCGGCCTCCCGAATAGGCAGGGTCCGGTGTTCCTCCTTGAAGCGGTTGCACAGGATCACCGCATAGTCAAGGCTCAGCGCAAGCTGCAAAATGCTGGTGACGGAATTGGACACGAAGGAGATCTTTCCCAGCAGGAAGTTGGTGCCCTGATTCAGGATCATCGCTGTGATAAAGGTCAGCAGCAACACCGGCACTTCACCATAGGTACGGGAAGTCAGAATGAGTACGGCCACCACAATAACCGCCACATAGACCATGATAACATTGACTTCGGCGTCGATGGTCTCTGCCAACGTGTCGCCCAGTTCTGTAGAAACATAGATGTCATAATCTGACAGAAGCTCTTTCACCGCATCCAGCGATGCAAGACACTGATCGTCCGTTTCATCGTAGTCGAAGGTCACCGTAAACAGCGCCGAAGAATGGGCATAATGCTCTGTGGTCTGGTCAAAAGCAATGCTCTGCACCCCCTTGACCTGCGCAATGCGCTCATTCAGGTCGGAAGCTTCGTTGTAGGTGATGTTGGCAACCATGACCTGTGCCGTGCCGTAAGTGGTGAACTGGTCAGCCATCACATCCAGCGCCTGCTTTGTTTCAGATTCTTCCGGCAGATAAAAGCTCAGACTATTTTCAACTTCGACCCAATTCCGGGAAAATGCAGAGAAAATCAGAGCGATAATCGTAATCAGGAAAAACAGGTTGCGCTTATCCACAATGAAGGTGGCCAGCTTCAGCATGAAGCTATGTTCTTTTTTTACCTGCTCCATGTCAGGTGTCCTCCTTTTAAAATCATGGAATCACTGCGCAGCAACAACTCCAAGCTGCCCCTTGATCTCCATGGGTCTGTGCCGGGGGGCATTGGCAATACCAGTCACGGTGCCGTCCTCAGCGACATCTGCGTTGATCTCCACCCGCAGCACACCGAAGGGGAGCTTAGGAGAAGCCGTAAAATGAAAATGCGAGCCGCTTTTTTCGCATTCCGTCAGGTCTACTGTGAAGCCCATAAGCTTTGCGCGACCGGAAAAGGCAGTGTCGGACAGCAGTGTCAACGAAACCTGCACCTTGACCCAGCCCATAGGGGACTTGATCTGCGCTTCAATCAGATATGTATTACCTGTAATCATCATGGTTTATTTCCTCTTTTCTCATCTGAGTTTCGGAAGCAGCGCTTTTGCATTGTCGCTAAAGAGCATCTGTTTCTGTGCCGCAGTGAGTTTTTCCGTATTTTCCAGTGCTTCTGCTTGCCCGACGCAGGCGGCAATATCGGTATAGGGCGTATCGGATCCGTAAAGCAAGTGGCTGGCATCCACATTCCGCAGGAGCATTTCCACCTGTTTCTGCTCAGAAAAACCCGCCACATCGTAATAGACATGCACCATATCCTCCATAATGTCCGCCCGACGGTCCGGGTCGGCAAAGCGCAGCATCAGAGCAAAGCTCTCAAAGCGATCTGCCAGAACACAGAGAAATGCGCCCGCATGGGGAATCACCCACTTGATATTGGGATAGCGGGTAAAGGTGTCGTTCTGCACCATGTTGAGGAAGGCTCGCGTTGTCTCCACAAAGTATTCAAAGGCCGGGACGGGAATTTCCTCGTTGACATCGGGAACCATGACGGCAGGTTGTGTCGGGTGCATCACGGCCAGCGCACCACGCCCATCCAGCTCGGCCATCAGTTCATCCAGCCTCTGGTCACCCAAGTACATGCCGCCGTAGTGGGTCATCAGCCCCACACCGTCTGCGTGCAGCTCATCTAGGCAGTACCGTGCCTCAAAGATGCTGCTGTGGACATGGGGCAGCGGCAGTGTGGCGAGAAAGCCAAGATTTCCCGGTGAGCGGGCAACGATCTCTGCACCCTGCTCGTTGACCTTCCTTGTCAGCTCCCGACTGCGGAACTTATTGCCTGTATAAAGACTGGGAGATGAGATGGAGAGCAGTGCATAGGAGATGCCAAGTTCTCCCATGGCTTCCTGCTGCCATGCTTCGTCCCATTCCGGTGTCGGAAAACCATCCGGGCAGTACAGGCCCTCTTCTTCCAGGAAGTCATAGTAGGCTTTGGGAAGATAATGTGCATGAAAGTCGATTTTGTTTTGAAATTTCATTCTGACATCCCTTCTGCTGCTTTCTTGCCCCGGAGACGGATTTGACCGTATTGGGAGATCACAGTTCCCGCCAGTTCATCGTGATCCAGCTTCAAAACCGTCGCGCAGTCCAGCGTGCTGACCGCCGTGCGGAGGATATGTTTCAACTCCAAACGCTGACCGTCACGTCTGCCTCTGACGGGATCATCAAATCCGAACAGAGAAAAAACGCCTGATACGATGCCGTCCGCTTCGCTCCATACCAGCGTCCCAAACCGCTCGCCCATGTGTCCGTCAAGAACAATGTCGTACCTGTGCTCCATCTTGCCGCCTCCTTTGCTATGCTGCGAAAAGTATAAGGCGCATCCCTTTTCGAGAGCAACGGTCAAAGTGTTTCTCCATGTCACTATTTTGACAAGAGTGAGGATATTGTCCTATTGGAAAACAGCCGAGCTTTGTGATATACTTGCTGTATGCAAGGAGGGATCGCAATGGAACGCAGGCCCAATACCGCCTCTCAGCAGACCAAGCAGGCGCTGGCGGCAGCGCTGAAAGAGCTGATGGCACAGAAGCCCATCGAAAATATCACCATCCATGATTTAACGGAACACTGCGGCATCCGCCGACAGACCTTTTATTATCATTTTGAAGATGTTTACGACCTCCTGCGCTGGATGTTCCAGGAGGAAGGGATCGCCCTTTTAGAACAGCAAAAGGGGGCACTCCTCTGGCAGGAAGGGCTTTTGCAGCTTTTTCGCTATATTGAAGAGAACAGGGCTGTCTGCCTTTGCGCACTGAAATCTGTCGGGAGAAAAGAGCTGAAGCGCTTTTTTGAAGCGGATATCCATGCCATCATCTACCGTACCGTGGAGCAGTTAGGCAACGAGGTGGGCGCGATTCAAGCCGGTGTCACAAAGGATGATGTAGACCTTCTGACTCACTTTTATGTACTGGCCTGTGTCGGATTGCTGGAAAGCTGGCTTCTTGGAGAAATCGACCGGACACCGGAAGAGTTAATTGCTTTTTTGGATCGCATCCTGAAAGAGCATATCTGCGGCGCGAGGTTCTGCTGGAGCAAAGCTGTGCCGGAACATTCGGCTGAGTGATTCTCGTGCTGCGCAGTGCCTTCTATCTGGAGGAACACAAAAATGTGCAGCTATAGAAATATGTACCGCTGGCGGTAGTAATCGGGTAGGAGGCCCGCCGGGCCAAATCTTCTTTTATTTTGCGCATAACTCTTGACACCACCATGACTGCCATACCTTCTATCCCTTTGAGGATTTTCAAAAACAGTTGGCTGTCAGACAGCGACAGTATAACAACTTCCCCATGCGGCCTCTCAACTGGAAGGCCCCCAAAGCTGTTCTCTTTTCTTTCCCAAAGTCTGTAACTCATCATTGACAAACCTACACAGCCGCCCTGAAAAACCAGGGAATATTGGTTGTTTTCCGGGGTGAGCTGTGGTATAATAATCTAAAATGTAGATGTTGTGTCTAAAGCCTGCCGTTTTCTCCCCCGACTCCTGTCAGAGAGCCGGAACAGATGGCTGCAGGATCATGTATCAGTCTGGGAGGAGATTGTTATGGCTGAACCTGTGCAGAATTTCCGTACCGCCTTTCATGGCTTTAACCGGGAGGATGTGGTTCGTTTCCTGGAGACGGCTACGGCCCGGCACACCGCAGAGGTGAACCAGCTTCAGGACGATGTGGCCCGTCTGGAAAAGGAGCTGGCTGCCCTGCGGGAACAACAAACGCCGGAGGTCTCCAGGGAGGAGCTGGAGGCTCTGCGTGGGGAAAATACCCGTCTGAAAGCCCAGATAGAGGAGCTGGAGGCTCAGCTCACAGAGCCGGAAGCCCCCGTCGGCGATCAGACCAACTGGAAGGATGAGGAGCTGGCCGCCTACCGCCGGGCGGAGACGGTGGAGCGCCAGGCCCGGAACCGGGCGGCCCAGATGTACCACCGGGTCAACGGGCTGATTGCCGACTTAGCGGCCCGGATGGAGGGCAGCAAGGCCGAGATGACCACGGCGGCGGAAGCCCTGGGTCAGGCCCTGGATCAGCTGCAGTCCGCTCTGGATGGGGGACAGGACGTCCTCACCGAGGGCGCCGCAACCCTGCGGGCCCTGGAGCCGGAGCACCCGGCAGAGGAAGAGACAAAATAAAACGCCAAAGCTGCCAGCCGCCAGTATATGCGTCCTCAGCGGTACCATGTGGTAGAATCTATATCTGAAATGGACCTGCTGCAAAATGCGTTTTTGCAGCAGATCTCTTTTAAAAGTTGAAAATAGGGGGAGAAAACGCGAAAATTCGTGTCTTCTCCCCCAAACTATTTGGAACAATCTTTTAAAAAGCGATTTTGCAGCAGACCCTTATGATGATCCGGCTATCTGGCATGGACTCTGGCCATGTCCCGTTCAGCGGGCTTTGGCTGGATTTCCCCGGCCTTGGTCAGGGCAATTTTGGTGAAGATGGGACCGACCAGCTCATAAACGAGAACGGAGAAAAGGATAATATCCCGAATGACGGCCCCTTCCTGACCCATTTGCGCTGCCACTGTCACAGACATGCCCAGAGCAACGCCAGCCTGGGGGAGCAGGGTGATGCCCAGATATTTACATACCTTTTCCTCACATTTCATCAGCTTGGCTGCGGCGGAGGCGCCGGCAATTTTGCCGGCAGACCGGGACAAAATATAGGCAATCCCGATACCAACCACGGCCAGCTCCCCGAACACCCGCAAATCCAACTCCGCGCCACTAAGCACGAAGAAGAGGACATAAAGCGGGGCCGTCCAGCGGTCTGTTTTGAACATGATTTCCTCGGAGAAATCGCAGACATTGCAAAATACGGTACCCACCATCATACACACCAACAGAGGAGAGAACCCGATGGAGATCTCTCCACCCAGGGGAATCTGCACCTTGGACAGGGCGGTGGCAAGGATGACAAAGGTGACAGCAATGCTGAGACGCTTGGAATTGGAGTGGAACAGCTTCTCTACCAGGGAGAACAAGCCGCCCAGGATGCTACCCAAGCCCAGGGAGCAGACAATCTCCAGCAAGGGATTGAGCACCACGGACAAGAGGCTGAAGGAGCCGCTGATCATAGTTTTGGCCACACCAAAGGAGATGGCAAAGACCACCAGACCTACTGCGTCATCCAGGGCCACAATGGGCAGGAGCAGATTCGTAAGCGGCCCCTTGGCTTTGTATTGGTTTACCACCATAATGGTGGCGGCAGGGGCAGTTGCTGTGGCCACGGCGCCCAGCACAATACAAGTGGAGACCGGCAGCTTATCTCCCAAAACCAAATGGAGCAGCAGCAGGGTAATATCCACCAAAATCGTGGCGGCTAAGGCCTGAATGATGGCGATGACGGTGGCCTGCTTACCCGTGTGCTTCAAGGCAGACAGCCGGAACTCATTGCCGATGGAGAAGGCAATGAAGCCCAGCGCCACATCGCAGATCAGGCTGAAGCTGGCAACATAATCGAAAGAGGCAAAGCCGATCCCGGGAATGCCCAAAAGTCCCAGACAGTTGGGCCCAATGAGGACGCCTGCTACCAGGTAAGCGGTGACGGCGGGCAGATGCCAGCGCTTGACGAGCCGGGACATCATCAAGCCGGCTAGCAAGGCAAAGGCAATGGATAAAAGTGCTTCCATATAGATACTTCCTTTTCGTAGCTTCGTTTTTCCAAGCCCATTATAGCACGTGTTGGGGAACATGCAAGGTAAAAAACTTCACAAGTTTTGGCAGGTCCACCCCCCTCCTTTGGACCGGAAGTGACAATGGCACAGAATGCGACAGTTTTATATTTTTGGGTGGAAGCTCAGAATTGATCTTTGCTTGGGCCAGGAGTATACTGGGAATACCTGGAAGATCTAACTTGCAGGAAATGATTAATTTGGAGGGATTCTTATGCCAATGAAAACGTGGAAGCCTGTATTGTGTTTGCTGCTTGTTCTGGCAATCTGCTGTTCCGTTACGGTGGGTGTTGCGGCAGCAACCTACACAGATTCATCCGGTACATATCAGCATACAAAAATTTCCCATGAGGAAACCCCGGTGAAATCTGTGGACGGCATCGTGGACTACATAGGCGACGGAGTCGTGTCGGCGGCAGACGAGGGTCAGGGCGACCGGGGGCAGAGCTATTCCTGGGCGGCCATTGCCCACGGGGATGACGTGTATGTCTCTACCTGCTACAACGCCATGGGAAATACACTCACCCTGATGGATTCTGCTTTGGGCCAGCATTTCGACCCGGAGACGATGACGGCAGTGCTGAATGTCCTCTACAACGGTGCATTTTACACTGGCGAAGAAGACGGCGGCTCTGCAGGTGGCGTTTTGGTCAAAGTGAATGTGGTAACGGGAGAGGTCAAGCTCCTGATGTCCAAGGCAACCACCGGTGAAAACTGCCTGTTCCGCAATGCTTGCGAATATGAGGGAAAGCTTTACTTTTGCGGCTCCGTCAACAGCCTGCCCTGTATTTACCAGGTGGACCCGGAGACGGATGTCTGCAAGCTGGTGTACCAGGGCATGACCCGGCAGGACTATATAGAGGGTTATTTGGCCGGAATTTGTACCGGTATCCGGGGCCTGTGTGAATTCAACGGCCAGCTGATTGTCAGCTGCGTCACAAAAGAGGGGCCTCAGATTCTCTCCTCCACCCACCCCTGGGATGGACAGGAGGCCTTTACCCAGATTGCCGGTCAGGAGGACCTGTTCGGTTATCCGGCTTTTCACTATGAAGACAGCATCTATGGCGGCTCCATTTGGGAGATGGTGAACTTCAATGGGAGCCTCTATGTATCCATCTGTACCGGAACTCCGGAGAATATGCCGGATGAGAACACCATGCAGTCCTTTGCTCTGGTCCGGGGCGATCAGGATGAGAGTGGCATGTGGAGCTGGACCGCCGTCATTGGTGACCCTTGGGAGGACGGCGCCAAATATACCTTTGGCATTGACCCCTCCCGTACCCGGGCTGGCGCTGGCGTTCTGATGGTGTATGGGGATTACCTGTACATCGGTGAGTACAACGATGAAGAGATTGCGCTGGAGAGTGTACTCTTTGACATTGATTTTGATTTCGTGAATGAGAATCTGCGGCAGTCTGTGAGCCTGTACCGCATGGACAAAGACGAGAATATTGAGCTGGTGGTGGGAGATCCCACGCCTATGTTCCCGGAAGGTGGCATCTCTGGTATTGGCTCTGGCTTTGGTCACCGGGAAAATCAGTATATCTGGAGAATGACTGAGTACGACGGGAAGCTCTATGTAGGAACCTTTGATACCAGCAGCCTCCTGGAGCCCATTGGCCAGTTCTCCAATGGTGATATCAACAACATGACCAGGGAGGAGTGGGAGAGCCTGCTGGCCTTCATTCGCACGCTCCTGAAGCTCCAGCAGAAGGAGCAAGGGGATGGGACCAATGCCTCGTCTGCAAACCAGGAAGACCCCCGGATGGAGCGTCTGACCCAGCTCTTCGACGCCTACACCAATGCCCAGCTGGCGGACTGCCTGACGGGGGATGGCACGAGCCCCTACGGCTTGGAGCCTGCCGCTCTGTCTGTGCAGGAGCTTCTGGATACGGCCAAGGGAATTCTCACCTGCGCCTACTACCTGAAGGACTCGGTTCGGGGCTTTGACTGCTATGTCACCGAGGACGGAGAACACTTTGAGACCATCACCACAGACGGCCTGGGCGACCCCTACAACCATGGCCTCCGGGTCTTTGCAGAGACAGATCGCGGACTTTGCATTGGTACCGCCAACCCCTTCTATGGCACACAGCTGTGGCGAATGAATGAAGTGTCCACAGGAGTCGTCTCGTTTACCAGCAATCTGGAGATTGACTTTGACTGGCAGGTGACCCAGTACCATGTGACCGCTGCACCCAACACCCGGGTATTTGACTTCACCATGACACCAGCAAGCTCCCGGAATGTGATTTTGGTCAATGGTACACCCATTGAGGGCTATCATGGAGAGGTCCCCCTGGCCCTGGGGCAGAACACGGTTACCGTGACCAACCAGAGCGCCGATGGGGAAAAGCACATCACCTACACCTTCCAGATCACAGTCCCGCCCTGTGACGGGGGGAGCAGCTGCCCTTGCGCCAAATTTGTCGATGTGGACACATCCAGATGGTATCATGAAGGTTTGGACTATGTGGTAGAGTATGAGATCATGAACGGTATCACAGAAAACCGCTTTGCCCCCAATGAAAACATCACCCGAGGCATGGTCATGACCATCCTCTACCGGATGGCCAGCTCCCCGGAAGTGACAGGAGGAAGCCCCTACACAGATGTTGCAGAAAACCGTTATTTCTCCCAGGCAGTGGCCTGGGCGGCAGAGCAAGGGATTGCAACGGGCTATCCCGATGGTACCTTCCGCCCAAATCAGCCGGTCACCCGGCAGGAGCTAGTGACCTTCTACTGGCGGTACGCAAATCTCGCCGGCTGCGATATGACCATTTCTCAGGGAGCCAGCCTGGCTGAATATCGGGATGGGGATTCCGTGAAGCCCTATGCCAAAGAGGCGATGCTTTGGGCTGTGGACACCGGCCTCATCCGGGGCGTGGATGCGAACACCCTGGCCCCCAACGGCACGGCCTCCCGGGCTATGGCGGCTACAATGCTGTACCGCATGGTTGTGTAAAGAGAAAAAGCCCAGGTAATCGAATCATGCCGCAGTGCAACGGCTGGATCACAGGGCTGCCGTCCGATGCCATCCGCAATTTGTGAGAAATCTGGCTGGGAACCGAAAAAACCTGCGGTTCCCAGCCAGAAATTTTTTCTGCTTGGGCGGTTAGAATGGGTAGTGTCAAGCGTTATGGGCAAATTTGTTTTTGATCTTGCACTATTGCATCACCTTGCCATATTTTGCGACGCGCCCGTCTTTTTTATTTCTCAACTGGCGACTGTAGAAGGGGGCTGTCTCACCAGCGCAGAGAGGCAGCCCCAAAAATACAGCACCTGGTTCTTACCAGATCGCAAGCAATTTTACATATCACAATTACATTGTTCAAAAACTTATATTTTAAAATAAAATAATACTAAAATATACAACCGTGTCGCTTCCGAAACTGTAGCTTAGGCCCATTTCACTGGCTAACTGCAAAATTACGATTCCGTGGCTTTCCATAGAGGATAGCCGCTGTTCGGGATGTCGGCAGGGCTCGTCCGGGCAAGCGCAGACTTCGCAGGTCGTGCAGCCCGTAGACAATATATAAAAATCTGATAATTTTTCTTTCAGTTCTATCTGCATCTTTCTCGTAATTTCTTCATGGACCAGTTTCGCCTTGAGACAGGCATTTTTGTCCCATGCGTTTTCAACCTCTGTAACCGTGGAAAAAAGAAAAAAATTCCGGTAGTTCTTGCACGCCGCTATTTTTTCCTGAATATCGCCGCAATACGGCGGGCAGGCCCAGGAATGGCCATACCGTTCACAGTCCGTCTCACAGATAAACCACACCTTATCGGAAAAGGGGAGCTGTGCCGTATCTCCAAAGCAGTATTCACAGATTGGAAATGCAAGCGCTGTATCTTCTATTGTTTTTTGGGGGTCAAAAATTTCTTTCATAAGTTTCTTTTCTCCTACCTCAGCGGCATATTCCCCGGTACTTTCCCATTCTCGTTCTACATCATCCACGCAGCTTTTTATTCCAATAAAAACTTTCTTTTTATCCGTGAACATCTTCCCACTCCCTTTCCATCACCTTTCTGGCTCAGTCTAAATCCCGAAGGAGAGGCCGTCGGACACCGATCAGATCTGCTTACCCGCTTCTTCAGAGTTTTTCGGCGCTTTTCCCGCTGCTCGGCGTTATCGGCCGCCAATTGGGAGCAGCTTCCCCATATCCTGGAAACAGCGGCGGGTGGCAATCAAGCGCCATTCCTCAATATGACAAGATACACACATCTGGCAAAAACCGGGTTCCAGCCCTGGAACCCGGTTGCAAAAGCCCGAATGAAATTCTGAAAGACGCCCTTACAGCGTAGGCTGATTGGCCGCCTCGATGATCTTCACAAACTTCTCGGGAACCAGAGAGGCACCGCCGATGAGGCCACCGTCGATGTCGGGCTGGGCCAGAAGTTCAAACGCGTTTTTATCATTCATGGAGCCACCATACAGGATGGAGATGGCCCGGGCGTTTTTGGAGCTGTACAGCTTCCGGATGACGGTGCGGATGCTCTCACAGACCTCCTCAGCCTGCTCGGGGGTAGCAGTGCGGCCAGTGCCAATGGCCCAGATGGGCTCGTAAGCAATGATGACCTTGCGGATCTTCTCTTCCGGCACATTCCGCAGAGCGGACTTGATCTGCATGGTGATCCACTCCTCGGTAATGCCGGTCTCCCGCTGCTCCAGAGACTCGCCACAGCACACGATGGGGATCAAACCCGCTTCCAGGGCAGCCAGGACCTTGGCGTTCACATCGGCATCCGTCTCACCCATAGCCCGGCGCTCGGAGTGACCGATGATCACATACTTGCAGCCGGCATCCACCAGCATATTGGCAGCAATCTCGCCGGTGTAGGCGCCGGAAGCATTGGCGTTCACGTTCTCGCCGCCAATGCCCACCCGGGTCTCCCGCATGGCGCGGACGGCAGCGGGAATGCAAACAGCGGGGACGCAGAACACCACGTCGCACCAGCGGCCCTTAGGCAGGATGGATTTAAAGGCCGTCATGAATTCCTTGGTTTCGCTGGGGGTCTTATTCATTTTCCAGTTGCCGGCGATGATAGTCTTGCGGTACTTTCTGTTCATTTTCTTGAGCCTCCAAATTTATCTATGTGCAAGAATGTGCGCAGAAAGCAGCGAGGGAGCGGCAGGCGCCCTCGCTGCCAATTGGTTACAGAGTTATTTGTCCTGCAGGCAGGCAATACCGGGCAAGACCTTGCCCTCCAGGAACTCCAGAGAGGCGCCGCCGCCGGTGGAAATATGGGTAATCTTGCCTGCGAAGCCCAGCTGCTCGCAGGCAGCCGCGCTGTCACCACCGCCCACAATGGTCACAGCCTGGGAATCAGCCAAAGCCTGGGCCACAGCGATGGTGCCCTTGGCCAAAATGGGATTCTCAAACACACCCATGGGGCCGTTCCACACCACAGTCTTGGCAGCTTTCACCGCATTTGCGTAGAGCTCCATGGTCTTTGGGCCGATGTCCAGACCCATCTGGTCCTGGGGAATGGCATCGGAGGCTACAGTCTCCACATCAATGGGGGCATCAATGGGGTTGGGGAAGGAGGCGGCGATGGTGGTGTCTACAGGCAGAAGCAGCTTTACGCCCTTGGCCTCTGCCTTGGCCATCATTTCCTTGCAATAGTCCACCTTCTCCTCATCCAGCAGGGAGGTGCCGGTGGAGTAGCCCTGAGCGGCCAGGAAGGTATAGGCCATGCCGCCGCCGATGATCAGGGTGTCCACCTTCTCCAGGAGGTTGTTGATCACATTCAGCTTGTCAGAGACCTTTGCGCCGCCCAGAATGGCCACAAAGGGACGCTCCGGGTTGGCCAGGGCTTTGCCCATAATCCCCACTTCCTTCTGCACCAGGTAGCCGCAGACGGCAGGGAGATAATCCGCCACACCGGCGGTAGAGGAATGGGCCCGGTGGGCCGTGCCAAAGGCATCATTCACAAAGAGATCTGCCAGGGAGGCCAGCTCCTTGCTAAGCTCGGGGTCGTTCTTGGTTTCGCCCTTGATATAGCGGACGTTCTCCAGCAGCATCACGTCCCCATCCTTCAAGCTGGCGGCCTTGGCCTTGGCATCCTCGCCCACCACGTCAGCGGCCATGAGGACCTCCTTGCCCAGAAGCTCGCTCAGGCGCTGAGCCACCACCTTCAGGCTCAGCTCCGGCTTCCACTCCCCCTTGGGCTTGCCCATATGAGAGCAGAGAATGACCTTTGCACCATGGTTCATCAGGTACTGAATGGTGGGCAAAGCGGCTACAATCCGCTTGTCAGAGGTAATTTTACCGTCCTTAGTGGGCACGTTGAAGTCGCAGCGGCACAGCACCCGCTTGCCGGAGACGTCAACATCTTCAATGGATTTCTTATTGTAGTTCATGGTTATGCCTCCTGTTATTGTCCGGACTGGAAGCCGGTCCAGTCCCGCATTTGACCAAACTCCTGGAGCTGGGGAAAATCCAGCTGTCGCAGGGCTTCATAAACGGTAACAGCCACAGAATTGCTCAGATTGAGGCTCCGGGCATTGGGCCGCATGGGAATGCGCAGGCAGCTTGCCTCGTGGCGGGCCAGAAAATCCTCCGGCAGGCCCCGAGTTTCCTTACCGAAAAACAGGTAACAGCCGTCCTGAAAGACCGCTTCGGTGTGGGCCCGGGGGGCCTTGGTGGACAGGCACCACATCTGCTCCACTTGGTTGATCCGGAAAAACTCCTCCAGATTGTCATAGACCCGCACATCCACCAGGTGCCAATAGTCCAGCCCTGCTCGCCGCACCGCCTTCTCGGAGATGTCAAAGCCCAGAGGGCGAATGAGGTGCAAGACACTACCGGTGGCGGCACAGGTACGGGCAATGTTACCAGTGTTGGCCGGAATCTCCGGCTCCACCAGGACCACGTGAAGCATGAGCGAGGACCTCCTGCGTTTACTTGGAATATTGTAAGTCAAATTCTCTCTAAAATCAATCCAAAAAAACGGATTCTGGGGAACTTTTCATAGTATTCACAGAAAGCCCTTCCCAAAGCCGGGAATTTTGTGAATTTTAGCGGCCCGGCCAGCAGCTGCCCCTGAGGCTCTGGGGCAACCGGTCACAATTTCGGAGAAATTCCCAGTCATTTCCCTGCAATTTGCCGGTTTTTACCTGCGCCGCTCTAAAATATCGTCCAAGTCGTTCAGGTTTGGCAACGTGGTAACCACCACCACAGAGTCTCCCTCTTCGATGGTATCCTGACCCCGGGGAATGAACACTCGAGCTCCCCGGTGAATGGAACCAATGAGAATCCCCGGACGGGTGCGCAGGTCCTGCAGGGGGATCCCACAGACCCGGCTTCCCTGAGAGACCCGGAACTCCAGGGCCTCAGCCTTGTCCCCGACGATGCTGTACAGAGTCTCCACATTGGAGCCTGTGGAGTTGGCCATGGCGCGGACGTAACGCACCACCGCCTCGGCGGCAATGTACCGGGGGTAGAACACGCTGCCCACGTCCATGTTCTCCACAATGTCCTCAAAGGAGTCCCTGGTAATTTTCGTGATGATTTTGGCCTTGGACACCTGACCGGCATACAGGCTCATGAGGATGTTCTGCTCATCCAAACCGGTGAGCGTGGCTACGGCATCCATTTCCTCAATGCCCTCCTGGCTGAGGAGCAGGTGATCCGTGCCGTCACCGTGGATCACGGTCACGTTGGGCAGCGCCTCAGCCAGGTTCCGGCAAACGGCGTAGTCCTGCTCAATGATTTTGACATCTGCGCCAAAATCCGCCATCTGTGCGGCCAGGTAGTAGGCGATGCGTCCCCCACCCAGAAGCATAATCTGCCGGACCGGTGAGGTGGGCGCGCCGATTCTGCGGAAAAACAGGGAGGCGTCCCGGGGCTGGGCCACAATGCTGATCCGGTCCCCGGCGGCCAGCTGGAAGCTGCCGTTGGGAATGAAGACCTCTTTGCCCCGCTCCACCGCACAAATAAGCACGCTGGCCTTAAACCGGCTCAGCTCCGACAGGCGGATGCCGACCAGTGGGGAATTGGGCGACAGGCAGTGCTTCAGAATTTCCACCCGGCCGCCGGTAAAGGTGTCAATTTTAACTGCGGAGGGAAAACGAAGGACCCGGGCCATTTCCGTAGCACAGGCCAGCTCAGGATTGATGGTCAGACTCAAGCCCAAGTCCTCCTGGATGAGGCTGATCTCCTTCACGTATTCTGGGCTCCGCACCCGGGCGATGGTGTGCTTGGCTCCCGCCCGCTTGGCAATGAGGCAGGTCAGCAGATTTTGCTCGTCGGTGTTGGTGGCGGCAATCAGCAGATCCGCCTGCTCCACACCGGCCTCCCGCTGGATCTCCAGGGTGGTGCCGTTGCCCTCAATGGCCATAATATCCAGGCTCTCTATGGTATGCTGCAGGGCTGTGGCCCGCTTGTCAATGATGGTCACGTCATGACCGGCTTTGGAGAGCCGTTGGGCAAAGGTGCTGCCCATTTTGCCGTCCCCTACAATGATGATGCGCATGTTGGAATCCCTCCCGCGCAAACCGCGCTGTCTTTCAATATAGCATGATTCTGCAAAAAACGCAACCAATAATTCCAAATTTCCTCCAAAAAATACCTATAAGGATACAAACCGGTCCCTGAAATCCAACCGGTCCGTATCCTTACAGCCAAAGCTCTTCTGATTCCCAGTCCTGTAGCTCACTTAAGCGCCGTGCAGCCACAGGGTCCAACGCCCTGCACCGGGCACCGTGGCAATGACCTTTCCCACCACATCCCCGGCAGATACCGCGCCGGCGTCCTTGGCATTGTTGGCGTCTCCTTTGGTCACGTAGGAAAGGGCACCGTCTTCCTGGATGATCTCCACAATGCGGTGGATGACGGTATAGTCCCCCCTTCGAAACTGGATCACATCCCCAACCTCCAATGCGCCGGTGTCCAGTTTGGAGACGAGCACTGCGTCACCCACCGAAATCTGGGGCTCCATGCTGCCGGTGGCAACGGCCACGGGCTGCCACGGAAGCAGGCCGGCAAAGAAGCAGATTAGGGCAGCCAGAACCGTACAAGCCGCCACACCACCGGCGACGGAGGCCTTGGAGCGCCGCTTTGCCGGCGCTTCGTCGGGGCTGAGGTCGCAATCCAAAGCCACGAGGAACATGAGATTCATAACCAACTCCAGCAGCGCCCCCATTGGCCGGCTCAGTGCCGGGGAGACGGGGATCCAGAGCCCCATTGCCTGAGCTGCAACGCCGTAGAGAAGCGCCGGCAGAAAGCCTCCGTGTATGGCCAAGGCCGTCAGCAGGGCAGAGCGGGAAAGGGTGGGGAGAAATTCGCTCCACAGGCGCTGAGGAAGGTTGGCTGTGCCGCCGGTCAGCAGGCACTCCCCCAGTGCGAGCGCGAAGGCAATGGCGAGGCCCCTCCAAAAGGAGCTACCCTTTGGCAAGGCAGACAGGAACGCCCGGAGCAGCTCCCGGGCAAAAATGCCCAGCAGGGCCATCGCCCAGGCTGCCGGCGGTACACGGACTGGGTTGAACCCCAGACAAAAGCCACTGAGCCCCTGCAGCAGCAGCCAAATCCCGGCAAACACAGTGGCCCAGAAAAGCGCCGACTTCCCTCTTTCTGTCTTCGGCCAGAGGATACTTTGCCATCGAAAGGCCATTTTCACAGGTGATTCCTCCTCCCAGAATGCTTCTGGCAGGGCCTCCGGCTTGGGGAGGCCCTGCCTGGTCGTTACTTCGTGTGCGTATGGCTGGATGCCGGGGCTGCCCCCACGGCATCCTGCTCATAGGTCAGGTGCAGCGTAAAGGTTTGGCTCCCCTCAGCAAAGTGCTCCTCCTGGACGTCCACGGAGATGACAAACTGGATGATACAAGATTCACCCGGCTGAAGCACCTCGTCTTCTCCAAACTCCGGCATGTCCACCTGGTAGAGCTCCGGCAGCTGATCCAGAGTCAGCCTGTAATCCCTCAGGTTGGCCTTGGCGGTACCCTGGTTGGTGATGGTGACGGAATACTGCGCCCAGGCGCCGGGAAGGGAAAAGTGCACGGGAGCATAGCTGACGCTACCGGCTGTGAAGGTGGTTTCGGCAGGCACTGTTGTTTCGGTGCGGGGGTTGGCCTGGTAAAAAGCCTTGGCGTCATCGTGAGACATGATAATCCGTTCATTCATCGGCATTTGGGTGTTGTAGCGCAACGCCACTGCCTGGCCGATGCATTGGCCATCCATGGCGCCGTTGTCGGCAGCCGGTAGGTAAGGTTTGTTCTCCCAGCCCGTCACCATGTGCTCCGCCTCTTCCCTGCAGTTCAAAACAAAGGTGTAGTCGCTTCTGGAATAAGCGGTGCCGCTGACGCCAGACTTGAAGGAGTAGGCCCCAATCTGTTTTCCATTGTCTTCGTCATATGGATTGAATTCCTCGGCAGTCAGGGAAACGGTATGGGGGTTATTGTCGTCCACTGTGAAGCAGTAATCGCCGAGGAAGCTGTAATCCGCATACACATCATAGAGGACCACTTCATAGGTGGGGTCGTTCACAACGGTTTGCTCCACCAGGTCGGCGCCGGCGCTGCTCAGGGTGACCGCTGCGTCTGTGACAGAAACGTCCCAGGTTCCAGAGGCAGAGACGTTGCCGCCCAGGGAAATTTCGGTGCTCCACTGAGCAAAACCGAAGCACATGGCGCTGACAGCCATGACACCCGCTGTCAGGGCGGCGAGAATTTTGGATCTTTTTTTCACACTATGTACCTCCAAAGGAATTGAAATTGCAAGGAGTCCACGTCAATCTGAACGGAGCAGAACCCGTGGCAATGAACTCTCGGTCGATTAGGATATCCTAACTATGTGACACAGGAAATGCCGCGCCCAAGCTTTCCCTGGAGCCTGCTTCCGCTCCGGAGTGTTCAGAGGGGCGGACCGGGTTCCGGGATTACGCAGCGGGATGGGTATGGCCGGCTGTGGGAGCGGCTTCTACCCCGTCCTGCCCATAGGTCAAGTAGACTGTGAAGGACTGGGTGGCGGCTTCGAAGCTTTCGCTGCTGTCCACGGAGATGACAAAGGTCATGGTGCACGATTCGCCCGGCTTCAGGACCTCGTCTTCACCCAATTCCGGCATGTCCACATGATAGATCTCATCCAGCTGGTCCACATCCAGCCTATAGTCCCTCAGGTTGGCATTGGCTGTACCCTGATTGGTCACCGTGACGGAGTACTGAACCCAAGCGCCGGGCAGTGAGAAGGTCGCAGGCCCATAGGTGGCGCTGGTCTTGTCATCGCCGATGGCAGCGGGATAGACGGTGTAAGCTTCGCCCTGCTGTATCTCCTCCTTTGCCGCCTGGTAGGTCACCTTCAGGTACTCGTTGTTGGGCTTGACCTGAATGGACGAGGAGCCGCCCCACAGCCTCAAAATGGCATATCCCACAACCTTCCCGGCAGAAGCGCCGTCGTCCGTGTTTTGATAGCTCTGGTTTACCAGTCCATTTTGATGGATCGTCACAATGTCTGGATCCGTAATTTTCATCATGAAGGTTGTGGTTTTCTCCGCCTTGATGCCGGAAGCATAGTACCAAGGGGATGCGGAGCCATAGCTGAGGGACAGCCGGTCAGCATATTCGTTCAGCTCGGTTGCATTGAGCCCTTGCTCCGCGCCGTTCACATCGTCAATCTGCAGAACATACCAGTTGTCCATATCCCGGATCGCCAGCTTCACCGGATACACCACGGCATTTCCGGTAGGGGCCACTGTAACCGGGTCGGCGTCCACAGCTGCGCCGGTGCTGAAGCTCGTTACTTCGGCCTTGGAAATGCCCACGTCCCACTTGCCGCTGGCCGATACCGTGCCCTGGAGGGCAAGGCTGGTACTCCACTGGGCAAAGCCAAAGCACATGGCTCCGGCAGCCATCACACCGGCCGTCAGCGCAGCCAAAATTCTGGACCTTCTCTTCATCAATCAGTACCTCCGATTATGTAAAATATTTGGTTAGTCCCTTCTAACTTTCTAAGAAAAAGAAAACGCGCCTGGGGATGGAGCTTCTTCGAGATTAGTCAAAACTAACCATAGGCAGTATATCCAACTTTCTCCCAAATGTCAAGCCCTTTTTGTAGGTTTGTCAATGATGAGTTACAGACTTTGGGAAAGAAAAGAGGACAGCTTTGGGGGCCTTCCAGTTGAGAGGCCGCATGGGGAAGTTGTTATACTGCCGCTGTCTGACAGCCAACTGTTTCTGAAAATCCTCAAAGGAATAGAAGGTGTGGCAGGCATAGAATTCTTCATTGTCCTTTCTATGACTGCGCTCCACTTTCCCGTTGTGTCTGGGGGTGTAGGGCTGAATGAGCTTATGCCGGATGCCGAGCTCCTCCAGGGTGGTTTCAAAGAGCGTTTTCTTTTTGGTAGCCTTCGAGTTCAGGCGGTTCGTGAATTCTGACCCGTTATCTGTTTGGATACATTCTATGGCATATGGGAACTGTTTCACCACATACTTCAGGAACTGTGTGGAGGAATATGTGCTGTGTTCTTTATATGCCTTGAGAATTCGGAAGCGGCTGTACTCGTCTATGAAAGTGTACTGATAGTACTTCTCCTCCGCCACTTCCCCGACCAGGCAACTCTGTGGAACAAATTTCACATCTATCTGGCATTTTTGACCGGGATATGTCATCTGTTCATAGGGTTTTGGGGTATATTTCGGGTTCGGAAGCTTGATGGGGTTTCCATGGATCCGGCGCAGGAGACGGTAAAGACCGGAGATGGATCTGGTATAGCCACGCTGGCGCAGCTTCACCCAGAAGACCACCAGACCGGCGTGAGGGTTCCTGCGGCGCATATCCTGGACGAGCTTGATCTCAGCCTCTGTATGCTGGTTTGGATGGCTGTGAGGCCGGTGAGAGCGGTCAGCAAGGGATTGTAGCGTACCGTCGTATTTCTTTCTCCAGCGGTAAATGTTTTGCCTGGAGGTCTTGTAACGGATGGCTGCCTTTGTGACGCCGTGTTTCAAAGAATACTCAATTACCGCTTGCTTAAAGCGCATGTCCTGTGTTATCTTATTCATGGCGAATAGGGTGGCACCTGCCTTTCGGTTTTGATTCGACAACTCAACCTTAACACAGGCCATCCCTATTTGCCACCTTTTTTCTCTCAATCCGGAAAAAGCGCCGCAGGCATCGTAGTAGTGCTGTGGGAATGTGCGGAAACCGCACTGCGGTTTTCCACATTTCCACAGCCCCTGCTCCGGTGTCACACATCATTGTAAATCCTACACTTTCTCCCAAATGTCAAGCCCTTTTTCTCTTGACTTTTGGAAGCAGGGAGGCTATAGTAAAGCCATAATATGTCAAACCGCAGATGGAGAAGTAGTACGGGTGCCTCCGGCCTCCAGAGAGCGGCCCGGATGGTGGAAGGGCTGCAGGCTGTGCATTCTGAATGGGCTCCGGAGGGCGGCCCGAAGGTTCAGTAGGCGCCGACGGCATCCGGCCGTTATCCGGAAAGCTCATGTTGGTGAGCATGTACACAGGTGGCGTATAGACTTTGGTCTTATCCTTTGTAGGATAGGGCCGTTTATTTTTTAACAGGAGGAATTCGTCCATGGAAAAAATCATTCTCACAGGGGACCGGCCCACAGGGCGGCTCCATTTGGGGCATTACGTAGGCTCTCTGAAGCGGCGGGTAGAGCTGCAGAATTCCGGGCAGTACGACAAGGTGTTCATCATGATCGCCGATGCCCAGGCCCTCACCGACAATGCGGACCATCCGGAAAAAATCCGGGAAAATATCATTGAGGTTGCCCTGGACTACCTGTCCTGCGGCCTGGACCCGGCCAAGTCCACCCTGTTCATTCAATCCCAGGTCTCTGAGCTGACGGAGCTCACCTTCTTCTACATGAATCTAGTCACTGTGTCCCGGCTTCAACGGAATCCCACGGTGAAGGCGGAGATCCAGCTGCGGAACTTCGAAGCCAGCATTCCCGTGGGCTTCTTCACGTACCCCATCAGCCAGGCGGCGGACATCACCGCCTTCCGGGCCACGACTGTACCTGTGGGAGAGGATCAGCTGCCTATGCTGGAGCAGGCCCGGGAAATTGTGCGCCGGTTCAATCTGACCTATGGAGAAACCCTGGTGGAGCCGGAGGCCCTGGTGCCCCAGAATCAGGTCTGCTGCCGCCTCCCCGGCACAGACGGCAAGGCCAAGATGAGCAAATCTCTGGGCAACTGCATCTACCTGTCCGACACCGAGGCTGAGGTCAAGCAGAAGGTGATGAACATGTTCACCGATCCCAATCACCTGAAGGTCTCCGATCCCGGCAGTCTGGAGGGCAACGCCGTATTCACTTACCTGGACGCCTTCTGTCAGGACGAACACTTTGCAGCCTTCCTGCCGGAATATGCCAATCTGGACGAGCTGAAGGCCCATTACCAGCGGGGCGGTTTGGGGGATGTGAAGGTCAAAAAATTCCTGAACAGCATCCTTCAGGCGGAGCTGGCGCCCATCCGGGAGCGCAGGGCCCAGTGGCAAAAGGATATCCCCGGCGTCTATGAAATCCTGAAGAAGGGCAGCGAAGTGGCCCGGGCCGAGGCCGCCCAAACCCTGGCAGATGTGAAGCGGGCCATGCGCATCAATTATTTTGAAGACGGCGCACTCATTCAGTCTCAGGTGGAGAAATACAGGTAACGGAAAAGGGGAATCGGACGCATCCGATTCCCCTAAGCATGCTCCGCAGAAACATACCCCAATTCACATCCATCATATACTGCAGGCGGCACAGAAATGATAGGTCAGCACATGCTTTATGATACAACGGCAACGTGAAATCGTCAAGAAATATCCATATAAGCCAGAAACCAATGAAGCTAGCTTTTCTATCCAAGCTGCAAGCTCATCCTTACAGCTGCGAAAATACCTCTCCCAGGCTCCGGTGGAGGACCAGGTTGGCGTAGCCGTCATAGGGCGTTTCATCCCGGTTGATGAGGACCAGGCGGTTGCCGCGGTAGTACTGGATGAGACCGGCGGCAGGATATACCGTGAGGCTGGTGCCACCTACCATCAGCAGGTCTGCCTGACCAATGGCGCAGATGCTGCCGGTCAGCGTCTTCTCGTCCAGGCTCTCCTCATAAAGGACGACATCCGGCTTGACCGTACCCCCACAGGTGCACAGCGGTACCCCCTGGGCATGCTTCACATACTCCGCCGGATAAAATTTTCCACATTTTTCGCAATAATTCCGCAGGACGCTGCCGTGGAGCTCATAGACCCGGCGGCTTCCTGCTTTTTGGTGCAGGCCGTCAATGTTCTGGGTGACTACAGCCAGGAGCTTCCCCTCCTGCTCCCATTGTGCCAGCTTTTGGTGCGTGACATTGGGCTGGAAGCCCAAGGGCAGCATCTTCTCCCGGTAAAACCGAAAAAAGTAGGCTGGATTGGCACGGTAAAAGCTGTGACTGATGATGGTCTCCGGCGGGTACTCAAATTTTTGATGGTACAAGCCATCCACACTGCGAAAGTCGGGAATCCCGGACTCCGTGCTGACGCCAGCCCCTCCAAAGAACACGATGCGGTGACTCTCCTGCACCCATTGGCGCAGAGTTTCCAATGCGTCCATTTAGCCTTCCTCCCCTCGTAACACATAAACCCGTTCTGCCTCATCCATTTCCTCCGTCGGCTGGAATCCAAAGCTCCGGTACAGCTTCACCGCCCTGGTGTTTTCGTCGTCCACGGTGGTATACACATCCCGGCATCCGTACTGGCGCCGGATTTGTTCCACCACCAGCGGGAGCGCCCGGGTCCCATAACCCCGGCCCTGATACCGGACATCGATCATGTACCGGCACAGAAGATACCGGTCCCGCTCCTGCCAGTAGCCGTAGAAAGCAAAGCCCACAGGGGTTTCCCCATCTACCAGCAGGCGACAGTCCCAATTCGGATCATACCGGGCCTGCAGCAGGGAGAAGGCGTTGCTGATGATCCACTTCTCGTCCAGAGGAATCTTCCGTTCCGGGTCTGTAGTCAGAAAAACCGCCTGCTTCCAGTTCTCCCCGGTGACTTCAGTCAATTCCACAGTCCCATCCCTCCTGTTCGATTTCTTCCAGGAGCTTTTTCTCCTGCTTGGTCTCAAAGGTGACTTTCTCAAACATATCCGGCCGCCTGGCCCGGGTCCGGCGCAGAGCCTGCTTTCGCCGCCACCGGGCCACCTTGGCGTGATCCCCGGACAGAAGAATCTCTGGCGCCTGCAGGCCGTGCCAAAGGGCGGGGCGACTGTACTGCGGGTACTCCAAAAGGCCGCCAAAATGGCTCTCGTCCTGGAAGCACTCCGGGTCCGCCAGGACCCCCGGCACCATGCGACACACCGCATCGGTCACCGCCATAGCGGCAATCTCCCCGCCGGTGAGGACGAAGTCTCCCAGGGACAGCTCTTCATCCACACATTCGTCAATGAATCGCTGGTCAATGCCCTCGTAATGGCCGCAAACCAGGACCAGACTCTCCATCTGGCTGAGGCGAATGGCGTCGGCCTGACAAAAGGTGTGGCCGCAGGGGGATAAATAGATGGTATGCACCGGACCTCCCACCTCGTCGCACACATGCTCCCAGCACCGGTACAGAGGGTCGGCCTGCATGATGGCCCCCCGGCCGCCGCCATAGGGGTAGTCATCCACCTGGCATTGCTTGCTGGCGGTGTAGTCCCGGATCTGATGGGCCTCAATGCGGATGAAGCCCCGCTCCTGGGCCCGGCCCAGGATGCTCTCCGACAGCACGTCCCCCAGCGAATCCGGGAACAAGGTCATAATATCAATCCGCATCGGTCTGCATCCCCTCAATGAGCTTGACCCGGACAAAGCCCCGATCCGGGTCCGTCTCCAGCAGGAATTCCTTTACCGCCGGAATCATATAGGTGTGCTCCCCCTGGACCACATACACATCGTTGCCGGGCATGGTCAGGATCTCCCGGATGACGCCGATTTCCCGCTCCCCCTCCAGGACCCGGAGGCCGATCAGGTCGGCGATGAAGTAGGTCCCCTCTTCCAGCTCCACATCCTCCCGGTCCACCTGGACCACGGTGTCCCGCAGGGTCTGGGCAGCCTCTACGGTGTCCACGCCTTGGAGCTTCAGGAGCACACAGGTCTTCTGGACCCGGGCAGATTCCAGGACGTACTCCCTTCCCTTCAGGTACACCCGGTCAAACAGGGTCAGAAACTCCGGCCCATCGGCCCAGGGCAGGACCTTCACCTCGCCCCGGATTCCGTGGGTGGAAACAATCTGTCCGGCATCTAAATACTGCTGCTTCATGTGTCGTTCCTCCTATTTGGCCCAGCCGGGGCCTTAGTTGCCTACGTTTTCACCGGGCAGCTCGGCATTGGCCTGCTGTGTCTGGCCAAAATAAACGTCCATAATCGCCTTGGCCACCCGGGACAGGTTGCCACCCTGAGCGCCCTTCTCCACAAAGACCGCAATGGCAATCTGGGGATCTTCATAGGGCGCGTAGCACACAAAGGAGCCGTTGTCAGAGCCCTGAGAGCTGTGCTGGGCCGTGCCGGTCTTGCCAGCAACCGCCACGGGATAATCCCCCAGATAGGATTTGACTGTGCCCCGGTCGTCGGAGACAGCCATGCGCATGCCGGTGGTATAGGCGTAGTAGGCGTCGTCACAGATGGGGCAGGTGCTGAGGACCTCCGGCTCCGCGCTGGCCACGAGGGTCTGGTAATCCGATGAAATCACCCGGTTCAGGAAGGTCGCCCGGTACCGGACGCCCCGATTGGCCAGGGCCGCAGTGTAGGAGGCCAGCTGAATGGGGGTAAATGCACACTCGGACTGGCCGATGGAAAGCATCAGCGTGTCCGCATCGTACCAGCCGGACCGGCTGGGATCATCGGCATACAGCGCAGCCTTGCTTTCGGCGTTGGCCCGGTGTCCCTGCTCTTCAAAAAGCTCCACCCCGGTTTTCTCCCCCAGGCCCAGGTCCTTGGCCACAGCGTCGATGTCCGGCATACCTGTGCGGATACCGGCTTCATAGAAAAAGTAGTTGCAGGACACAGCCAGCGCCTCTTCCACATTGATGACGCCGTGGGTCTGCTTATAGTTGGTGTAGATGAGGCACTGGGGCGTATAGCCCTCGTCTTCATATTTGGTGTACACACCCTTGTCCTCAATGGTGGTGGACGAGGAGATCTCCCCATCGTTGATGGCGGCAATGGTCACCGCCATTTTAAACACGGAGCCAGGCGCATAGGTGGCCTGAAGAGCCCGGTTGTACAGGGGATCCCATTCCGTCTTCAGCAGCTGGTTAAAATCCTGGGAGTAGGTGGCGGGATTGTAGGTGGGGTAGCTGGCGCAGGCCAGAACCTGGCCGGTTTTCACGTCTATGGCCACCACTGCGCCGCCCTCGGCGTCCTGCCCCTCGTGCTTTTGCCCCAGGCCCTCCTCCCGCAGCTCCAAAATCACCTGCTCCAGGGCAGTCTCGGCGGCAATCTGCATGTTGAGGTCAATGGTGGTCTCCACATTGGCGCCGGCTTTGGGCTCGGTCTGGAAGTACTCCGAAACCACGTTGCCCTCGGTATCTACGGTGGTGAGCTTCACCCCGTCGGTGCCGTGGAGGTACTCCTCGAAGGCAGCCTCGAAGCCGCTCTGGCCCACATAGGCGTCCATGGAGTAGCCCTTATCCTTGTATTCCGGCCACTGTGAGGCTTCAATGAGGCCGAGATTTCCCAAAATATGGGCGGCGTGGGTGGTGGCATACTCCCTTACGGTGGAGGACTCCACCGTAAGGCCCGGTGTATTCAGCTCCAGAATGGCAGACAAATCCTCTGAGGAGACGTCTTCCAACAGGGTATAGGCCGGCAGGCTGGTGAGGTCACTGCGCAGCTCCAGCTCATACCGCAGCCCCACCACCAGGCGTACCTCCCGGTCCTCCCAGTCGTTGGGAATCCGGTAGGCGCTACGGAGCTGCTTCATAAGCTGGGCGGCAGAAATGTCCGAGTCCCACTCCCGATAGCTCAGGAAGTCCTTAAAATACCCCTGCCAGGTGGAGGAGAGCTGGGAGAGGGTGTATTCATAGGGCTTTTCCAAGGTCACCGGAAGGTGCTCCAGATAGGAGATTTCCCGCTCCTGCAGGAGGTTGACCAGCTTCCGCAGGGCTTCGTTGGGATGATCCGAATTGTAAATCACGTAGTTGTTAAACACCAGATTGTAGCTAGCCCGGTTGGTCACCAGCACATTGCCGTTCCGGTCCAGAATTTCCCCACGGGCGGCCGTGACCCGGCTCCAGGTGGTATAGGTGGACTCCAAACTGCTGTTGGGATCGGCGTCCCGAATTTGCAGGCCATACATCCGGAATCCAAACAGGCCCAGCACAGTGGCAAATAGCAGCAAAATCGCCACCGCCCGGTTTCGGCTTACTCTTTCCATGTCTCACCTCCGATTTTCCCCAGGGCCAAAACCAGGGGATATAGGGCGCAGCAGGCCAGGCATGTCCCCAGCCCGCCGCCCAGAGCCTCCATCCACCGTCCGGCAGCAGTGCTCCCCAAAAAGAGGCCCAGGGAAAACATCAGCCCCTGGTGCAGAAGTACACCCGCCCAGGCGCACAGCATCACAGGCCAAAACCGCCGCTGCAAATACCCTCCCCGGAAGGCGGACAGCAACACCCCGGAGCAGGTGACCACCAGCAGGGACACCGGCCCCAGCACCGCCCCGGATAAGCACCGGAACACCCCAGCCAGGAGAGCAAACAGCCCCCCGGACCCCGGCCCCTGGGTCAGGCACACCAGGAGCAAATACCCAGGCACCAAGTCCGGACAGCCCCCCAGGACCTGCACCCGGCTGAACACCACGTCCTGCAGCACTTGGAGAGCCAGATAGACCAAAGAAAATAGAAACCATTTGAGGACCGTTTGCCGCTGCCGGGGGGTGAGAAACAGCTTCCCCATGAGGGTGGTGCCTTCGCCCTGTTCCAATTTGGATAAAAGTCGTTTGTTCATCGAACCCTCCTGAGAGTCGCCCCATGGGGGCGGAACGGGAATCGCTTAAAAGCCCGCTCCGGGGCAGCCCCTTACTCGTTCTGATAACTGGTCAGGATGAACACCTGCTCCATATTCTCAAAATCTGCCGCCGGGGTCAAAAGCGCATACTTGGCCACCCCGGTCTCGTCAAAGCCGGCGTCAGCCACATACCCCAAAATGAGGTCCCGGGGATACAGGGTGGAACCGGCTGTGACCACCGGCTCATTGTTCCGGATCACAGCATCTGTGGGCAGGTAGTCCATCCGGAGCATTCCCTCCGCGCCAGTGGTGTAAGCGCCCTGCACCATACCGGCATAGCCGGAGGAGGCGATGTTGGCGCTCACCTCCAGGGCAGAGTCCAGCACCGTGGTGACTGTGGCCCAGTTGGAGCCCACCGCCGTCACCAGCCCCACCACCTCCCCCTGGGCGGTGATGGCCACCATGTCCTCGGCAATGCCGGAGCCGGAGCCCTTATTGATGGTAAAGGAGCTGGTCCAGTCATTGGAGTCCCAGGTGATGATGTAAGCTGACGCCAGCTGATAGTCCTCCTTCTCTTTTTTTAGCTCCGCCAGCTCCCGCAGGCGCTCATTTTCCCGCTGAAGGCTGTCCGCCGTCCGGGCGTCATCCTCCAGCTCTGCAATCCGGGCCCGCAGCTCCTGGTTCTCCGTCTCCAGGGCCTCATAGCGGAAGATATAGCTATACAGCTTCTGGGCCTGGCGGGTCAGGCCGGTGGCGCCGGCTCGCAGAGGCGTCAGGATGGTCTGGACTACCTTCTGGGGGCCGAAGCCCCCGGTGAGGGCCAAGGCCACAGCCAGGACCACCGTCAGAGCCAGAACCACTTTCGCTTTGGAATTCAAATGTTTCTTCACAGCCCCTCACACCCCCAAAATTCTCACGCCCAGCTTCCGCAGCTGCTGGGCCAGAGCACACAGGGGAAGGCCCATGACGTTGTAAAAATCCCCCTCCAGCCGGGTGACAAACAGCGCCGCCAATCCCTGAATCCCGTAGGCCCCGGCTTTGTCCAGCGGCTCTCCCGTTGCCACATAGGCATCAATTTCTCCCTCGTCCAGGGGGCGGAAGAATATATGGCTCACCTCTGTCTGGGTCAGAACCGTACTGCCCCGGCGGACGGTGAAGCCGGTCATCACCTGATGGTCCCGGCCGGACAGGAGCCGCAGCATCTCCGCCGCTCGCTCCTCCGTCCCGGGCTTTCCCAAAATGCGCCCACCGCAGACCACAATGGTGTCAGCGGCAATCACCACATCCTGGGGGCCCGCCGGTGCGGCCATGGCCTTGGCCCGGCTCACCCGGGCCACCTCCTGAGCCGGGTCCTTCCCCGGCTCCATAGCTTCGTCAATGTCCGCCGCCCGGACGGAAAAAGAAAGTCCCATTCGCTCCAGCAGCTCCCGCCGCCGGGGGGACTGGGACGCCAAAATGATCTCCATTTGGAATGTGCCTCCCAACCGTTTATTCCACGCCCCGCAGGTACAGCCCCCGGGTGCAGCCGCCGGGCGCGAAGGGGGCGGCGGTCTCCCAGGCCCGCAGAACCCGGTCCACCTCCTGGGGATTTTCTGTAGTAAACAGAAGCCGCAGAGCATACAGGCCCAGGCCGCTCCAGTCCTCCCGCCGGTCCAGCCAGTACAACTTTTTGCCGTTGAGCACCAGGCTCCGGCAGGTGCCGCAGTCCCGGATCACCGGAAACTCCTCTCCCTTCCGGTCCATAAGGCGGGTTGTGCCGGACTGGCAATCGCACCGGCCGGTGCGGCCCCGAATCAGACAGTTTTCCGTCACCATGAGGGGCAGCCGCCCATAGACAATGGCCTCCGCCGGGACCGCCTTGGACATATCCCGGATCTGAGGCAGAGTCATTTCAAAGGAGACCGTGGCGCTGGCCAAACCCAGGGCACGCATGGCATTCATGGACCGGCTGTTGTAGAGGTTGAGGCCAAAATCTCCGCAAATGGCAAACCCCCGGGCCCTGGCCACCGGAATCTGCCCCAGATTCCCCAGGAGCACGTGGCGCACCCCCAGATCATAGACCTCGTCCAGCTGCCGGGTGATCCCTGCCAGCTCTCCGTCGTGAATCACCCGGGGCAGCACAGCCGCCAGCCGGACCCGGCGGACCATCTGGGCGTAGAAAGCCCGGTCCTGAACCAGGAGGAACAAAGGCACATACAAAAACAGGGGCTGCATACTCAGCAGCTTCTTCGTCACCTGACTGGTGGAGGTGACCTGCACCGTGAGACCCGGGGCCTCCCGCTGGCCGGGGTAGATCATAGGCCCCGTATATTTGCCCAGAGGCGTCTCTTCCCGGCGGCCCCGCAGAGCGGTGAGCTGGTCCAAAACCTCCCGGCGCATGCCGTTGATTGCCGCAGCCGGGAGACACAGCCCCGGTTCCACCACAGCTTTCACCTGGGCGCAGACATAGGCCGTGCCGCCGGTTTTGGCCAAGCGGGAGGCGAGCTCCTCCACCGTGAGGGCCCGGCGCACCGCCGGCTCCGGCCGGGGGCCTATGGCTTTGCACACATTGCCCAGAGGGTCCTGAACCGCCAGCATGGCGGAATCTTGATTGACAATCATATAAAACTCCACGGGAACCAGGGGATTCTCCACCGATTCATAGGTGGCCCGGGCCTGTGCCAGAAGGGCCCGGTCCTCGCCCCCCTCCTGCCGGACGCCGAACATGGCCGGACCTGTGCGGCCCCGATAGTAGCCGTCGGTAAAGCCCTGGCGGCTGAAAATGGCCTCCAGCCGGTCCATCTGTCCCCGGGTCACCCGGCCTGCATCTATGGCCCGCCGGTAAATTCCCGTCACCGTGGCCACGTATTCTGGCCGCTTCATCCGGCCCTCCAGCTTCACCGAGGCCACTCCCATCTGCTCCAGCTCCCGTAAATAGGGGGCCAGGCAGTTGTCCTTCAGGCTGAGGGGGTGCTTATTTTCAAACCGGCCGTAACCGTAGGGCAGGCGGCAGGGCTGGGCGCACTGCCCCCGGTTGCCGGACCGGCGGCCAATGACGCCGGACATGTAGCACTGGCCGGAATAGCACATGCACAAGGCGCCATGGACAAACACCTCAATTTCCACCGGGCTGTTCCGGCAGATTCGGGCGATTTCTTCCTTGGGCAGCTCCCGGGACAGCACCACCCGGGAAACTCCCAGGGCAGCAGCCTGGTGCACCCCATCCAGACTGTGAATGGTCATCTGCGTGGATGCATGAATGGGAATACGGGGGGCAATTTGACGGCACAGAGCCAGGACGCCCAAATCCTGGACAATGAAGGCGTCCACCTCCGCCCGGGCCGCCGCCCGAATGAGCTCTGCCGCCTGGGGACACTCCCGGTCGGAAACTAGGGTGTTTACCGTCAAATGCACTGCAACCCCCCGGATGTGGGCGTACTGCACCGCCTCCCGCAGGGTTTCCAGTGTAAAGTTCCGGGCGCCCTGGCGGGCGTTGAAGGGCCCCACTCCCAGATACACCGCATTGGCGCCATTTTGCACTGCAGCCCGCAGAGCCTCCATGGATCCGGCGGGAGCCAGTAATTCAAGCATAGCTACACCTCAAAACATATAAAAGCACCAAAAGCCCACCGCCCGGGGCTCAAACCTCTGTGATACCGTCTCAAAAACGGCAAAGCGGAAAGCAACCTGGCAAAATCCTCTCAGGGCTTGCCGCCCACAGGGGAATGAGGAAGCTCCATCCCACTCTCCCTGGACATGCCCATAGGAGCACATACACTCGCACCCAACGTGTGGGTTGGGGCATCCACGGCGCACCAATTCTTTGCCGGAAAAGCCCGGAGGAATTTTTCGTCAAGCCGAGATTGCTTTCTTTTGGTTATTATAACACACTCCCCCTGGCAGTGCTAGTCAAAAGGGGGATTTCCCAGAAAAAAAGCAGGGGAATTCCGCCGTGGCCTCCTCCCTGCTGTAAAGTAGACATAATTCAGAACACGTCGCCCTCCATCTTGTGGACAATCCAAGTCTTTCCACAGATTCCACAAGTTTGTCCACAGGTTTTCCCGTGGAAACGCCTGAAATTTCAGGGCTTCTCCGGAACCGGTGGAAAAACGAAGTAATTTCTCCACATCTGTGCACAAGTGGCTCCGCCGGTTTCGGCCTTACCATAACGCCGGGCAGATTTACAGGGTCACCTCCAGCAAAGCGCTGCCCGCCTCCAGATTTCCCAGGGCCAAGGGGTGGACCTGCTGCGGCGAGCGGTTTACCACCAAGGGCGTGGCGGTGAGAATCCCGGCCTGCTGCATGGCCTCCAGGTCAAAGCGCAGCAGCTCCTGCCCCTGCCGGACCTGGCAGCCGCAGTCCACCAAGGGCTGAAAGCACCGGCTGTCCATTTGATTGGATCCGATGCCCACCTGGAGGACCACCTCCAGCCCCTCCGTCGTCCTGAGACCCAAAGCATATTTTTTGGGAAACACAAAATTCACCACAGCGTCACAGGGAGCCAGCAGCCGCCCCTCCTGAGGGAACAGCACTGCCCCAGAGCCCATCAGGCCGGAAGCAAAGTACGTATCCGGCGTCTCTCCCAGTCCCGCCGCCCGTCCGGTGACGGGGCTGGTGAGAATCTGTGTTTTTGAGGTGTCATCATGCATAAGAAGCGTCTCCTTTCCCCAAGGCAACGGCCCAAAGAGTCGAAACGCCCCCGAAGGCGGAACCATTCCCGCTTCCGGAGGCTTTCGTACAGCATACTGCACACTCAGTGGGATTCGACCCAGGCGTCCACCTTGCCCTTGGCCAGGCACTTGATGTCCTCCTTGGCATAGGCAGATGCAGGGCCGCCACGGAAATACAGGAAGTACAGGCCGCCGGGAGTTTGGTACAGCGTCTCCTCGTAACCGGCGGGATCGCCGAATTCCCCCACGGTGTGCTTTTTCACCAGAGTAGCGGTTTCTGTGTCGTACTCGCGCTTGCAGATGATCTTCTTCATTGGGAATCAACCCTCCTTTATATTGAGACGGCCTCACTCGCAGGCCTCCAGGGCCTGTGAGCTTTGCCGGAGTATCCGGAACGCCGGCCTGCACAGGTAGAATTTCACCTGTGCGTTGCCTTATTATAATCCAAACAGACTTCCATTGCAACGGTCCGCCTCCGGAAAAACCAGTCTGGCGTTGCCAAACTTTTGGGCGGTGTTGCCTGTGGTTTTCGGTATTTTACCCAAAACCAGCACGCTCTTTTTGAGCAAAATGTCGAATTTCCAACGGTGGCTGGCGCTCTATGCCCCTGAGGTGCGGACAGACCACTCCAGAAAATGGCCGCCACAGGCTTGCATATGTCCACAGAAGGCATGTGCAAATTGCACAATTTTTCACAGGTCTCCCCAGGACAGCTTTGTAAAATTTCTGGAAAAAGGATTGAAAAAACGGCATAAATACGCTATGATGCAGAAGTAACTCTCCGGACCGCAGGCTGCGGTCCGGAAACATTGAAAGGAGTCTTTACCATGCGCATTGGTTGTCCCAAAGAAATCAAACCTCAGGAAGGCCGCGTCGGCCTGACCCCAGCAGGTGTAGACGCGTTTGTCCGCGCCGGACACACCGTTTACATGGAGCAGGGCGCCGGTCTGGGCAGCGGCTTTACCGATGCCGAGTATACCGCCGTAGGCGCTGAGATCCTCCCCGACGCCAAATCCGTTTTTGATACTGCCGATATGATCATCAAGGTGAAAGAGCCTCTGGAGCCTGAGTACGGCCTCCTGCGGGAAGGGCAGACCCTCTTTACGTACCTGCATCTCGCCCCCGATCCCGCTCAGACTCAGGCCCTTCTGGAGAAGAAGGTCACCGCCATTGCCTATGAGACGGTGCAGCCCGCCGACGGCAGCCTCCCCCTCCTGGCCCCCATGAGCGAAGTGGCAGGCCGTCTGTCTATCCAAGTGGGCGCCCATCTGCTGGAGTCCAGCGTAGGCGGCCGGGGCATTCTCCTGGGCGGCGTACCTGGCGTGGAGCGGGCCAATGTGGTCATCATCGGCGGCGGCAACGTGGGCACCAATGCAGCCAAAATGGCTGTGGGCTTGGGTGCCAATGTCACCATTCTGGATCTGAACGCCAAGCGGCTGGCCTACCTGGACGACATCTTCGGCGGCCGGGTACAGACTCTCCTGTCCAACTCCTACAACATCGCCCGGGCTGTCCGTGAGGCGGACCTGGTGGTGGGCTGCGTCCTGATTCCCGGCGCGAAGGCCCCCAAGCTGGTCACCGAGGAAATGGTCAAGACCATGCGGCCCGGCAGCGTCCTGGTGGACGTGGCCATTGACCAGGGCGGCTCCATCGCTACCATCGACCGGATCACCACCCATCAGGACCCCTTCTTCGTCAAGCACGGCGTGCTCCACTACTCCGTGGCCAACATGCCCGGCGCAGTGCCCCGCACCTCCACCCTGGCCCTCACCGGCGCCACCCTGCCCTACGCCCTCAGAATCGCCAAGCTGGGCGCCGAGGCAGCCTGCAAGGCCGACCCCGCCCTCATGAAGGGCCTGAACACCTACAAAGGTCACCTCACCTGCCGCGCCGTGGCCGAGGCCCAGAACCTGACCTACACCGATCCCACAACCCTTCTGTAAGCGCAGGCGGGTGCAATCTACCTCGAACCAGTGATCCGGGGCCCCACGGGCTCCGGATTTTTTATGCCCGGCGTGACAATTGGGCATCCTGCAGTGTTTTACAAGCAGAAGGAACATCATGGGAGGAGGGAGCGGGAATTGGAGCAAATCCAGACGCTGTATGAGCGGTACAAAAACAACGTGTACCGCCTGGCCCTGAGCTACACCGGCCACCGCCAGGACGCTGAAGATGTGACCCAAACCGTGTTTGTAAAACTGATTCGCCACATGGACCGGCTGCAGCCCGGCAAAGAGCAAAGCTGGCTGCTGACAGTCACCGCCAACGAATGCCGGAATCTGCTGCGCCAGCGCAGTCACATGAGCCAGGAGGCGATGCCGGAGCCGTCCTCCGAAATCCCGGAAGAAACCGGCCTCCTGGATGCTCTGCTGCAGCTGCAGCCCCAATACCGGGCGGTGGTGCACCTGTTTTACTTCGAGGGGTACACCACCCGGGAAATTGGAAGGCTCCTGGGCATCAAGCAGTCCTGTGTCACCACCCGGCTGAGCCGGGCCAGGGCCATCCTGAAAACCAAACTGGAGGAGGATGTCATATGAAGGAAAACTTATACCGGTCTATGATGGAACAGATTCAGCTGTCCGACGACGCCGACCGCCGGATTCGCACAGCCCTGGAGCAGGAGGTCCGGCGCAAGCGCCGCCATCCCCTGGGGCGGGCAGGGCTGGCGGCCGCCGTAGCCGCACTGCTGATCACCACAGCGCTTGGAGCACAGCTCCTGAAATCAGCCGTCTTCGTGCCCCATTTGGGCCCCCAGGCCGGTCAGTGGGAGGAATACGTCAGCGGAGACACCTTCGCCCAATGCCAGGCAGGGCGCAACGCCATTTCTGTTGTCAGCACACTCTTCACCGCCAACAGCGTGAATCTAATTGTAGAGATTACCCCCCTGGACGAGGCTGGCCAGGGGGCGCTGGAGGAGAATATGCTGCACTGTGAGCTTCAGATTCACAAGCCAGACGGTACGCTCTGCGTCGGCTACGACACCTCCTTCTGGAATCACCCCGATACGGAAGCTGCCGAAGGTCTGAGCTTCAGCCGCAGCGTCGTGGTACTGCCGCCGGAGACGGCAGGGACCCGGCGGCTATCCCTCAGCTTCAAAACCAGCTACACCGGAATTGCCCCAGGCGACCAGGTGACCCTGGAATTTTTCCTGGGAGAGGATCAGGCCTCCTGCACCGGCACGGTGCAAACCGTGGATGCAAGCGCCCTGGTGATTCCCATTGCCGGCAGCTCCTGGGCCCAGGCCACCGTTACGCCTCTGTCCATCCAGCTGGCCTATGGGCCGGAGCGTCCCCAGGAGCCAGATTCTGCACTGACTGACCTGCGCATCGCCTGCGCCGATGGCACAGAGCTGCTCCTTTGGGACGGCGCCTTCCAGGAAGACGAAACCGGCCCTGTAAGCGGCACCAGCTTCGGGAAGGCCTTCTGCCAGTTTGACCTGCAAGAGGCCATCGACCTCTCCCAGGTAACCGGCCTGTGGATCAACGGCGTGTATTACCCGGCAGAGTAAATAAATCTCGGGATAAAGGGCCTGTTGCAAAAGCGAATGCGTGGAAACTCGCTTCGCCTTGCAACAGGCCCTTTCCTGCAGCTTGGGATTCCCGCCCTTCAGGGGCGGTTGGAAGAAGGGAAATCAGGTCCCGGATTCTCTTCCCGATTGCAGCCGCAGTCCGATTTTGCGTTCTCCTTCCAGCAGCCCCCGCATCGTCCACAATCCCCACAGCAGCCTCTGTTCCGCCTCATGGAGCGGAGAGCAAAGAATACGCCTACCGCCAAAAGAGCCAGAAGGAGGCCGTCCAGGGGGCTCACAGGAGCCTCCCCAGCTGGTAGAAGATCCCGGCGGCCAGCCAGGCCACCACGCACTGCATCACCACAACCCCCAGGGTCTGGAGCTTGGAGCCCAGCTCCCGGCGGATGGTGGCCACAGCCGCCACACAGGGGGTGTACAGCAGGGTGAAGATCAGGAAGCTGCCTGCCGCCAAGGGGGTAAACAAAGTTCCCAGGGCCGGACCCAGGTTGTCCATACCCACCCCCAGAAGGACTCCCAGGGTGCTGATCACCGCCTCCTTAGCCGTGAAGCCGGAGATGAGGGCGGTCACCGCCCGCCAGTCCCCAAAGCCCAGGGGCTGGAACACCGGCGCAATCCACCGGCCCACCAGGGCCAGAATGCTGTCGGCGCTATTGGACACCACGTTCAGCCGCAGGTCAAAGGTCTGAAGGAACCAGATGAGAATCGTAGCCGTAAAAATCACCGTAAAGGCCCGGCGGATGAAGTCCCAGGCCTTCTCCCAGAGAAGAATTGCCACATTGCGGGGGGATGGGAACCGGTAGTTGGGCAGCTCCATCACAAAGGGCACGGGCTTGCCCTGGAATAGGGTCCCCTTCAGAACCAGAGCCACCAGAATGCCCAAGACAATTCCCAGAGCATACAGCCCGATCATCACAAAGGCCGCATATTTTGGAAAGAACGCGGCGCTGAACACAGCGTAAATGGGAATTTTCGCCGAGCAGCTCATGTACGGGGTGAGGAGGATGGTCATCTTCCGGTCCCGGTCCGAAGACAGGGTCCGGGTCGCCATAATGGCGGGCACGGAGCAGCCAAAGCCAATGAGCATGGGCACAAAGGACCGGCCCGAGAGGCCAATTTTCCGCAGAAGCTTATCCATGACAAAGGCAACCCGGGCCATATAGCCCGTATCCTCCAGCACCGACAGGAAGAAAAACAGCACCACAATGAGGGGCAGGAAGCTGAGGACGCTGCCCACACCGGCAAACACACCGTCCACAATCAGGCTGTGGACCACTGGGTTGATCCCATAGGCCGTAAGCCCCCGGTCCACCAGAGCCGTAACCCCGTCAATTCCCAAGCTGAGAAGGTCCGACAGCCAGGCCCCCACCACATGGAAGGTGAGGTAAAACACCAGGAACATAATGCCCAGGAAAAGGGGAATGGCGGCATACCGGTTGGTGAGGACGGCGTCGATACGCATGCTTCGCCGGTGCTCCCGGCTCTCATGGGCCTTCACCACAGACTCCGCCGCCACCTTCTCAATGAAGTCGTACCGCATGGCGGCCAGGGCCGCGTTCCGGTCCATGCCGGAGTCGTGCTCCATCTCAATGATGGAGTGCTCCAGGAGCTCCCGCTCGTTCTGCCGCAGCTCCAGCATCTCCAGGAAGGACTCGTCCCCCTCAATGAGCTTCGTGGCACAGAACCGGGGGGAGACCCCCGCCCGCTGGGCATGGTCCTCGATGAGGTGGGACACGGCGTGAATGCACCGGTGCACCGGACCGACCGGACAAAAATCCATCACCTTGGGCAAAATCCGTTCTTTGGCCACCCGGACAAACTGCCGGGTCAGCTCCGAGACGCCCTCGTTCTTGGCTGCACTGATGGGCACCACAGGAACGCCCAAGGCCTTAGACATTTTTTGGATATCCACAGAGCCCCCGTTGCCTGTCAGCTCATCCATCATATTGAGGGCCACCACTGTGGGAATGCGAAGCTCCAGCAGCTGCAAAGTCAGGTATAAGTTCCGCTCGATGTTGGTGGCGTCCACAATGTTGATGATCCCGTCCGGCTTGCCCCCCAGTACAAAGTCCCGGGTGACGATCTCCTCCTGAGAGTAGGGCCGGATGGAATAGATCCCCGGCAGATCCACCACCGAGCAGTTGGGCGCGCCCTTGACCTCGCCTACCTTCTGGTCTACCGTAACCCCTGGGAAATTACCCACATGCTGATTGGAACCGGTGAGGGCATTGAACAGCGTGGTTTTCCCGCAGTTCTGATTGCCCACCAAAGCGAAAATCATACCGCTTCCTCCTTCCGGATCTCAATCCGCTGGGCGTCTTCCCGGCGGATGGTCAGCTCATATCCCCGGATTTGAATCTGAATGGGGTCCCCCATGGGCGCCACCTTCTGAACCCGGACCCGGGTCTTCGGAATGAGTCCCATGTCCAACAGCCGGAGCCGCAGGGCCCCTTCGCCGCCGACGGCGGTGATGATACCGCTTTGTCCAATTTTCAAATCGTTCAGCGTCATAAACACGCAGCCTCCAAACTGCTTGGTTTCTGTTAGAACCATCTAACTCCGAACCATGCTACCATTTCGACCTTTTTTTGTCAACAGGCCCGCAAGAAAAAACTTGGGAAATTCTTGCCAAATCCCGTTGCCCTACTTATAATACATCTATTCACACAATCTACCGTACGAAGGGAGTCTCTGCCAATGGATTATTTGGAAATTGCCCGCGCCCGCCAAAGCTGCCGGGCCTATGACGCCACCCGCCCTGTGGAAGAGGAGAAGCTTCTTACCTGCCTGGAGGCCGCCCGCCTGGCTCCCTCTGCCTGCAACGCCCAGCCCTATCACATCACTGTAGCCCGGGGCGCCACAGCAAAAGCCGTGGGCGCTGCCACCCGGAGTATGGGGATGAATGGCTTCACCCGGGAGGCTCCGGTCTTCCTGGTGATCTCGGAAGCCGCCTATAACCAAACCGCCGCCGTAGGCTCCAAGGTGAAGGGGCAGGACTACCGTTCTGTAGACATTGGCATTGCCGCAGCCTATCTCACCGCCGAAGCCCAGAGCCAAGTCCTTTCCTCCTGCATCTTAGGCTGGTTTGACGGAAAAAAGCTTCGGCAGCTGCTGGACCTGAAGGGCCCGGTCCGTCTGGTCATCGCCCTGGGCTATGCCAAAGCCAGCGATTCCCTGCGGCCTAAAAAGCGGAAAGCCATGGATCAATTGGTAACCTGGCGGTAATCCAGAGATTTGCAGAAAAAGGGGGCACAATATGCGCATCGCCATCATCGGGTACAGCGGCGCAGGAAAATCCACTCTAGCCAGGGCCTTAGGGGAACGGTACGCCTGCCCGGTGCTGCACCTGGACGCCCTGCACTTTCTTCCGGGTTGGAAGGAGCGAGGCGACGGGGACGCTCTGTCCCTCCTGCTGCCCCGGCTTCAGGAGAAAAGCTGGGTGATAGACGGAAATTACGGCAGCCTCGCCTACTGGGAGCGGATGGAACTGGCAGACCAGATCATTTTTTTCAATTTCAACCGGTTCCAATGCCTCTGGCAAGCCTATGACCGGTACCGGCGCAACCGGGGGCAGGTCCGGGGCTCCATGGCCCCAGGCTGTATGGAAAAATTTGACCTGGAATTTCTCCTGTGGATCCTGTGGAACGGCAGACGCAAGCGCCTCCGGAACCGCTACCGCCAGGTGGCCCAGGCCTATCCCCACAAATTTACAGTCTGCCGGAGCCGCCGGGACGTCCGGCAGCTGATGGAGGGTCGCCTGTGATGAGCGGCTTTTCCAGGCGGCTGTACGCCCTGGTCCGGCAGATTCCTCCGGGGCAGGTGGCCACCTACGGTCAGCTCGCCCTGCTCCTGGGCAATCCCCGGATGTCCCGGGCGGTGGGGACTGCCCTCAGCGCCTGCCGGGACGACTCCGTCCCCTGCCACCGGGTGGTCAGCCGTCTGGGCGGCCTGTCAAATGCCTTTGCCCCCTTTGGCCGGGAGAGTCACCGGCTCCTGCTGGAGCTGGAGGCCGTCCCCTTCACCCCGGAGGGCTACGTGGACCTGTCCCGGTGCCTCTGGCCTGGACCGGCATGAGGGCCAATCTTACATCATCCTTACAATTTGCCCTTTCTCAGCAATTTCGACAAGGATGATTGCAATCAGCCGATTTTCGGGGTATAATACCCCCAGTGGCTCCTGTCAGGGAGCCCTCCAGTCAAATCATACGAAAGGTTGGGTACAGTATGTCTGTTTTAACCATTACCCAGGAGAACTTCAACCAAGAAGTGCTCTCTTCTCCCGTTCCCGTACTCCTGGACTTCTGGGCCTCCTGGTGCGGCCCCTGCCGCATGATGGCCCCCGTGGTGGAGGAGATCGCCGCCGAGCATCCGGAAATCCGGGTGGGCAAGGTGGACGTCGACGCAGAAAACGGGCTGGCCGCCCAGTTTGGGGTTATGAGCATCCCCACGCTGGTGGTCATTCGGAACGGCGAAACCGCCGGGACCTTGGTAGGCGTGCAGTCCAAGGAGCGGGTCCTGGAGCTTCTGGGCTGAAGCCCAGATCCCAGATTGGCCACAGCCATCTCAACACACAGATGGCTGTGCTTCCCCGATTGATCATAGGGACGAACCTATGTGCCATGTAGGGTGCGGCCTTCTGGACGTACCTTACGTCTCGGGGAGCAGATGGGAACTACGATCCCCCTGTCGGGGCGCATAGGGTGTGCCCGGCGGTAAAATCCTCCGTTTTTTCCGAATTTCCGGCAAATTCGTACGCTTTTGCAGTCGGCCGCACACTGTGCGTCCCTTCAGCAGCTCTGTGCAGCCCCAGTCAATTCACCAGATTTGCCTGCGCGGTACGCATGTGTCCCCGGGTAGACAAAGCGCGCCAGGGTAGAGCCAAAGCATGCTACCAGTCCCAAGTCCGTGGCATTGGCCCTGATTGTCCTGGCAGCCACTCTCCACACAGTTGAAATCTGCAGCAAAAACTGGTAAAATCCGTTTTTATGATAGCTGCACCCCAATTCCTCTGCCCTGCAGATGAATTTTGCATCGCTTTTTCTGAGAAAGGAAGCCTATGGCCCGATTATCCCGCCTCTCTCCTCCAGCCGGGCAGGCGCTGCCCCGTTTCCTTGCCCTCTATGTGGCGCTGCAGCCCCTGCTGGACGTCCTCACCTCCCTGGCAACCCAGGCTGAAATCTCTCTCACCGCCGGTACCGTGGTCCGGACGCTTTTTGTTGGGTTTGCCTTTCTTTACACCGTATTCTGCGGCCCCTTCCCCGGCCGGAAGGCCTTGCTCTCCTATCTGGGCCTTCTGACCGGGTATTTGGCCGTCTTCGGCCTTTGGAGTCTGGTTCGGGGCGGCATGTCCGCTTGCATAGTCAACCTGTCTGAGGCTCTAAAGACCTTCTATTTCCCCTATACCGCCGCGTTTCTCTACGCAATCTACCGGCAAAAACGGTGGATTGTGCCGGATTGGGCTGTGGCTGCCGCCGGGCTTGGATATGCCGGAGTCATTCTCCTGGCCTGCATCACCGGCACCAGCTTTTACAGCTACAATGCCGGATATGGCTACAGCGGCTGGTTTTATGCGGCAAATGATGTGAGCATCGTTATCATGCTCACAGCACCTTTGGTTTTTTGCCGGCTCTTCCACAAGCTGGCTGCTCCCAGACGCCGCAGTGTCTGGGAGTGGATTGGTATGGCTGCAGGGTCCGGAGCGCTCTTGTTCAGCGCCGCTTTTTTAGGTACCAAGCTGGTGTATCTGGGGACCTTGCTGTATCTAGCTGCAGCCTGTCTGTGGTTTGCTCTCCGCCTGCTTTTGACGCGGCGGGCCGTTGCCGGCCGGTGTTTGGCTGCTGCGCTGGCGCTGTGCGCCCTGCTGTGCGCCCTGTACCCGGTCTCTCCCCTGAACCATTATGTGCAGGATGTTTACGTTCCCATGTCCGGCGAGGACCAGGAGGCCTACGAAAAAAGCCTGGCCATTCCCGGTGTGGTGGACAAGGACCGGGCCAAAGCCAACGCCCGGCTGGAGCAGGCGGCCAAAGGCACCTGGCTGGGGGATCTCATTGAAACCCAGCCTGTGGTAAAAAAGCTGAACTGGCTCCTAAGCCGCCGCCTCCTGATCATCGCTCCCTCCGCTGAGGAATACACCCGTGGCGGCGCCTGGGTCACCCTCTTTGGCCTGGGCTATGCCCAGCTCTCCAGTTACGTCCGCCCCGTCACACATCTCATCGAAATGGAAGGCGTGGCCCTTCTGCTGCGCCACGGGCTTGTAGGTTTCCTTCTGTATTACGTTCCCTTCCTGGCAGCGGCAGCTGCTTTACTGCTTCAGTTCTTCCGGCGATTGAAAACCCGGGTGGCAGATTTCTCCTACTGCACCCTCCTTTTCAGCGCCATGATGGCCTGTGCCACCTCCCTGATTGCAGGGCACGTTTTGGTATCTCCCTCGGTCAGTCTGATGGTTGCCATTCTGTACGAAAAACTCATTGCCCGCACATCCGCTCAAAACCGGGCCCTCATCCAAGGCGAGGCCCTGCCGGCGTCAGAGCAGCCGTTTTAGGCCGCCTGCCGCCTGCACCGGTATCTCTTACGAAAGGATACGACAATATGAAAGAAAAAACCTGGCTTTCCAGCCACACACCCCAAATCACAGCCGGTTTGTTCCTCATCCAGCCGGTGATGGACGTTCTCTCTTACTGGTTGCAGGAATGGGGCGTTTCCAACCTCCCCACCCTTCTACTGCGGTTTGGGGTCCTGGGCCTCACCATGCTCTTTGGTTTCATCCTATCAGAGCGGAAAAGGGTTTATTACATTGCTGCCGCCGTCATAGCTTTCATTGGCCTGGGTCATGTTGGAGCCTGTCTGCAGGTCGGCTACACCGCTCCGATCTCAGATCTCACCAATTACATCCGCGTTGTTCAAATGCCCATTACCGTCTTGTGCCTCATCACCTTCCTCCGCCAGGATGACCGGAGCTTTGAAGGCATGCAGTTGGGCCTCACCGGAGCCCTGTTTCTCACCCTGGCAGTGGAGATCATCAGCGTCATCACTGGCACAGACCCCGGCACTTACACAGACGGCACTGGCATCATTGGCTGGTTCCACAACACCAATTCTCAGAGCTCTAACCTCTGTGTGCTGGTGCCCATTTCCCTGGCCTGGCAGCTGTCCCGGAAAAAACGGAACTGGATTCTCTTTTGGATTACTGCCGTCCTGGGCTGCTTTTCCATGTATTTCTTCGCCACCCGGCTGGCATATTTGGGCATTGCCGTGGTGACGGCGGGTATGGCGCTCTCCATTCTCCTGGCCCGCCGGTCCGACTGGAAAGTCGCCCTCGGCTTTCTGGCTCTGTTTGCTCTCTTTGCCCTGCTGATGCCCCGCTCTCCCATGATGATTCACCTCAATGCCACCAGCGGCAAGCAGGACGAGCGCCAGGGCTATATCAATGAGCAGCTTGGAGAAAACCTCAGCGAAGTTCAAACACTCATCCAAAAGGCCCCCAACAAGCCGAAACCCACCCATACCACTCCCGGCACCACCGAGGAGACGGAGGCGCCAGAGGAGGAAAGCGGCCTCACCGAATCGGAGCGTGAACGCCTGATTCAGGAGCTGACGCCGGTATACCAGCATTACGTCAAGGATTTCGTGCAGATTTTTGGGGCCGAAAAGACCATGGAGATGTTTAACTACACCATCAATGTCCGGGAGTTTGCCTCCGTACGGGAGAAGAAGCTGCTGTTTGCCCAGATGCTCATGGAGGATTCTCCCCTGAGCGCCAGGTTCTTTGGCATCAATCTGGCCCGCTTCTCTGTTGGAAACAACATCTACGATGTGGAGAACGATCTTCACGGCATTTACTACCTTTACGGCGGGGTGGGTCTGGCCGCATATCTGTTGTTCCTGGCATACTTTGTATATCTCATCATCTGGGCCCTATGTAAAAATGCCAAGCGCTATTTCACCGTAGAAGCCGCCTCCTACGGCATCGCATTTCTGCTGTGCATGGCCCATGTGTACAACACCGCCGGCGTGCTCCGCCGGCCCAACGCCTCCATTTACCTGTCTGCCATACTGGCCGGGATCTACTATCTGGTCCGTATCCGCCGGTATCCGGACCAGACAGCTCCAACAACTCTGCAACACGCAAAACAGTGAGGTGATGAGCCCCGTGGTTCTGTCCATTGTCATCCCCGTGTACAACACTGCCAACTACCTGGAGAGCTGCCTCTCCTCTGTCCTCGCCGGAGACTGGGCAGATTGTGAAATCCTCCTGGTAGACGACGGCTCCACCGATGGCATCAGCCCCGGGCTGTGCGACCGGTTGTCGGAAGCGCATCCCGGCCTGGTGCGGGTGATTCATCAGGAGAACCTTGGCCTGGGCGGAGCCCGAAACAGCGGCCTGGAGGCAGCCAGAGGGGAATATCTTTTTTTCCTGGACAGCGATGACACCATTCCGCCCCACGCCCTGACCACTCTGAAAGAAGCCATTCGGAAGACTGGGGCAGAAATCATCGCCTTCCAGTTTCTCACAGACGATGGGGAGGGGCATCGAACCCCCTACTGCGCAAACGCCGTTCAGCTGGATACTCCCTTCACCACCAGGCAAAAGCCGGAGTTTCTCCTCTCCATCCCCAGCGCATGCTGCCGGATCTGGCGGCGGAGCTTGTTTCTCTCCTCTGGGATCCGCTTCCCCAGCCGGGTCTGGTACGAGGATCTGCGCACCACCGTGAAGCTCTTTGTGCTGGCCAAATCCATTGTCACCTTGCCCGATCCCCTCTACCACTATCTACAACGCCCCGGCTCCATCATGCGTTCCGGAAATGTAGCGCGAAACCGGGAGATCCTAGACGCCTTTGACGATCTGCTGTCCTGGTTCCAGAGGCAAGGGCTATTGAAACAATACCACGCAATCTTATGCCGCCTCTGCATCGACCATGTATACCTGGCCGCTTCGGTGCGTGTCCTGACAGAAGCCCCCCGGCATCCTCTTCTGGGTGAATTCCAACGTTACTTGGAGCATCATTTTCCGGACTACAGGAGCAACCTGTATCTTGCGCATCTGTCCCGGTCTCGGAAGCTGGTCTTCCGGCTTTTAGAGGGACGTCATTACCGCCTGCTACGGTTTTTGTTCCGTACCAAAGGCAGGCTTGCATAGGAGGTATTATGAGATTCAGTGTAGTCATTCCGGTCTATAATGTGGCCTCATATCTCACTGGTTGTGTCAGCTCCGTTTTAAACAGTACCGAAACAGACTATGAAATCATTTTGGTAGACGACGGTTCCACCGATGGGCGCAGCGGCCCTCTCTGTGACACCTTGGCCGCCCGGTGCCCCAATCGGATTCGCGTCATACACCAAAAAAACCTTGGCCTGGGCGGCGCCCGCAACACCGGCCTGGAGGCAGCGCAGGGAGAATACTTGTTTTTCCTGGATGGGGACGACACCATTTCGCCTGAGGCTTTATCCATCCTGAGTCAAGCTGTGGAGAAATTTCACCATCCCGATGTGATCGCCTTCTTCCTGGAGCTCTGGCCGGAAGGCGGCAGTGTCCCCACCGGCCTGCAGCGTCACCGTCTCCCCCCGGACCAAGTTTGCACCCTTGCCCAATGTCCGGCTATGTTGCTGGATACTCCCAGCGCTTGCGCCCGCCTGTGGCGGCGAGAGCTGTTTTTGAAAAGTGGCATTCGCTATCCAGAGCGGCTATGGTATGAGGATTTATATACGACGGAAAATCTGCTTCTGGAAGCGAACTCCATTGTGGGCCTGCACGTTCCTCTATACCGGTATTTGCTTCGAACCGGTTCCATTATGCGGGGAAACGATCCCTCCCGAAACCGTGAAATTCTTCTGGCGCTGGATCAAGTATTTGCATGGTACCGCAGCCGGCAATGCTTTACCCGTTTTCAGGAAGAGTTGTGTGGCATGACCTTACAACACATCAGCTATGCCTGTTACCGGGTCTTACTGCAGGATCCTCACCACCCCTTGATCCCACAGTTTCTGGAATACCTGACCAGCCACTTTCCCACATACAGAACGTCGAAATACTACCATGTTCTCACCCGCTCCCAGCGGGTCATTCTGTTTTTTCTCCGTCACCGCCAGTACCGGCTGCCTGCGCTCCTGCTGGAGTGGAAAGAAAAGAAGAATTCCAAATAGGAGGCATCTGATTTGAATCCGAAATTCAAGCTGGCAAACAGCAAGCAGGTCCTGCTGCAAAATACATTCATGCTGTACCTGCTCACCTTTTCCAACTACTTCCTGTCCCTTGTGGTAGTCCCTTACGAAACGCGCATCCTGGGCCCGACGGTATACGGCACTTTGGGCGCTGCCACTGCCATCATGGTTTATTTCCAATTGGTAATTGACTTTGGTTTTCTCCTCTCCGGAACCCAGGAGGTCGCCAGAAGCCGGGACGATCGGGCTGAGGTCAGCCGGATTTTCACCGCCACAACCCTGGCCAAGCTTCTGCTCATCGTCATATCCCTGGCCGCTCTGGTTGTGCTGTGTCAGGTGATCCCTGCCTGGCGGGAAAGGCAAGGGCTTTATCTGCTGTTTTTCTGCGGTACCGCCATCAATTCTCTCATTCCGGATTATCTTTATCGCGGTCTGGAAAAGATGTCCGCGATTACCGTCCGTACCGTCTGCATCAAAGCCTTTTTCACTTTGGGCATTGTGGCATTTATGAAGACCCCGGAGGATGTGTGGATGGTCCCGGCTGTCAATGCCATCGGGTGTCTGGCTGCCTTGGGCTTGACTCTGGTGCACCTCAGCCGAAAATTAGACATCCATTTCACCGCTCCAAACTGGTCCGAAGTCATCCGGAGTCTGAAGCGATCCTCTACCTTCTTCTATTCTCGCATTGCCACCACTGCCTATTCCGCCTTAAACACAGTCATTTTGGATATGATCTCTGCCTCTGGTGCCACAGTTGGTTATTATTCCTCTGCAGACCGGCTGATCACCACCGGCAGGAGCGCTTTGTCCCCCATCTCAGACAGCCTATACCCATACATGGTAAAAAACCGGGATTTTAAGCTGGTCCGCAAGATTTTGCTGATTTTTGAACCGTTGATCTTCCTCTTCTGTGCCGCTGTGTTTATTTGGGCGGAACCTATATGTGTTTTGCTTTTTGGGCCGGATTTTGCTCCCGCCGCCAACGTTCTGCGGGCAATGCTTCCTGTCGGGGTCATTACACTCCCCAGTTATATTTTAGGCTTTCCCACCCTCACCGCCATGGGACTTACAGAGCACGCCAACTACTCCGTCATTTTCGGTTCCGTGCTCCACATGGTGAATCTGGCAATTCTATATTTCACCGGTCATATGAATATGATCACACTGGGCTGCGCCGTCTCCGTTGCCGAGGCCCTGATCCTGGGCTATCGCATCTTTGTAGTCTGGCGGCATCGCAGCATATTTCAAAGGGAGGAAACGCCATGAGCAAGATGGATTCATATCTCTGTGCAATCTTCCGGCGGATCTTCCGGCTCTTTCCAATTAATCAGAGGAAGGTCGTCTTTTGCAGCTACTATGGAAAAGGCTACTCTGACAACCCCAAGGCCATCGCGGAATCGCTCCTGGCCTCGGGCCAACATTTAAAGCTGGTGTGGCTTTTGCAGGATCGCCGGGACGCCACCTCCCTTCCCCCCGGAATCCGGCCCGCCTCCTATTGGGGCATTCATCGGGCATGGGAGTTGTCTACAGCTGCAGTCTGGGTGGACAATTGCCGGAGAGGAGAACGGGGCAAGCGGAAAGGCCAACACTATCTGCAAACCTGGCACGGCTTTGCCCTGAAGCGGATTGAAGCCGACGCAGAGCAGGCACTGGATGGACCCTATGTGCGGGGCTGTATGCAGGATTCTGCCCAATGCGACCTAATGGTTTCCGGCAGCGGCTTTATGACCCAGTTGTACCAGCGGGCATTTTGGTATGACGGCCCTGTGGCGGAATACGGCTCTCCCAGAAATGACGTCTTATTTTCTTCCCAGCCTCACCTACTCCAGAAGGTACGTCAGGCCTTTTCCTTGCCGGAAAATCAGAAGCTAGTTCTCTACGCTCCAACCTTCCGGTCGGACCACAGCAGCCGCGCTTACAATCTGGACGTTCCCTCGCTGCTGGATGCCTGTCACACCCGCTTTGGCGGATCCTGGTCCTGCCTCGTCCGCCTGCACCCCAACGTCGCGAAGCATTCTACCGGTCTGTTTGCCTACAATGGCAGCACCATTTTGGACGCCACTGCCTACCCAGACATGCAGGAGCTACTGTATGCTGTGGATATGCTGATTTCGGATTACTCCTCTTGTATGTTTGACTTTGCCCTCAGTGGAAAGCCTTGCCTGCAATTTGCCACAGACATTGAAAGCTATCGCCAGGACCGAAATTTCTATTTCCCCCTGGACCGCCTTCCCTTCCCTCTGTCCAGCAGCAATCCGGCTTTGTGTCAGGCGGTGCGATCTTTTGATGCCCAGGAATATGCCCGGAACTGGGCCGCATTCGCCCAGGAGAATCATTTTTGCGAAGACGGCCATGCCTCAGCCCGTTGTGCGGACTGGATTTTGGCCCGTCTGGGCAGAAAGGAGAAAACGCCATGAAACGCGTCATCACCTACGGAACCTTCGACCTGCTCCACTATGGTCACATCAACCTGCTCCGCCGGGCCAAGGCCCTGGGGGATTACCTGATTGTGGGCCTGTCCACGGACCAGTTCAACTGGCAGGAAAAGCAGAAAAAAAGCTACTTCACCTACGAAGAGCGCAAAGCCATGCTGGAAGCCATCCGCTATGTGGACCTGGTGATTCCAGAGGAAAACTGGGATCAGAAAAAAACCGACGTGGAAAAATACCATGCAGATATCTTTGTCATCGGCGACGACTGGAAAGGGGCGTTCGACTTCCTCCGGGATCAGTGCGAAGTTGTCTACCTCTCCCGTACCCCGGAGATCTCCACTACCAAAATCAAAACAGAGCTTCACACCTGATTGGCAGCTGCCGGAGAATGGCCCCCGGCAGCTTTTTCAGGCCCTGAATCGGCCCATCCATCCCGCATCTCCCTTGCCCATCGTGCACATTGCAAGCCATATGCACAAGCGCAATATCATCAACTGAAGGACCACACCAGTGATGGGTGAGTAACTTGGAGCCCCAAAAAAGAAATGCTGCTGCCCCGGCAGGCGCCCCAATGGCCTTGACATTCTGCGCAGGAACCTTTACAATCATGTGCAAATTTCCCTCCTGCGGCTTGATAAAACACCGGCAAGTACGTTTCCACAGCAGCAGGTCCCAGGTAATCCATAGAACACGAAGGAAGAAGGTGTCCGGAATGGACCGTTCATCAAAAAGCGCGCCGGAGCAACATATTTGCGTCGGTCTGTTGGCCCATGTAGATGCGGGAAAAACCACCCTCTCAGAGGCCATGTTGTATGAAACCGGCCGGCTGAAGCGGCTGGGCCGGGTGGATCACCAGGACGCCTTTCTGGATACCCACAGCCTGGAGCGGGCGCGGGGCATTACCATCTTCTCCAAGCAGGCCCGGCTGCAAGCCGGGACCCTGGCTCTCACCCTTTTGGACACCCCGGGACACGTGGATTTCTCGGCGGAGATGGAGCGCACCCTTCAGGTCCTGGATTACGCCATTTTGGTCATCAGCGGCACCGACGGCGTCCAGGCTCATACGGAAACCCTGTGGCAGCTGCTGCGCCGGTACCACATCCCTACCTTTCTCTTTCTCAATAAAATGGACCTGGCTGGAGCCAGCCGGGACCGCCTCATGGGGGAGCTAAAGCGGCAGCTCTCCGACGGATGCATCGACTTCTCCCAGTCCCCGGAGATCATCGCTGAAGAGGCCGCTCTGTGCGGCGAAGAGGCTCTGGAGGTCTATCTTCGCACCGGCCAGGTCCCCCAGACGGAATTGGCCGCCCTGATTGCCCGGGAGCTGCTCTTCCCCTGCTTTCCAGGCTCTGCCCTGAAGCTGAGCGGCGTGCAGGAGCTGCTCTTGGGCCTGGAGAGGCTTGCCATGCCTCCCGCCTATCCCTCCGAATTTGCCGCCCGGGTCTACCAGATCGGCCGGGACGCCCAGGGCAACCGCCTGACCTACCTAAAGGTCACCGGCGGCTGCCTGCGGGTGCGCGCGCCCCTGTCTTACTGCTTGCCCAGCGGGGAGCGGCTGGAGGAAAAGATCAAAGAGCTCCGCTTCTATTCCGGCGCCAAATTTGAGACCGGTACGCAGGCCCCTGCCGGTTGCATCTGCGCCGTACTGGGCCTCTCCCAAACCCACCCGGGCCAGAGCCTGGGGGTAGAAGCCGGCGCCCTTCCGCCCCTTCTGGAGCCGGTGATGGCCTACCGGCTTCGTCCTCCTCAGGGCTGTGACCCGGCCCAGCTGCTGCCTAAGCTGCGCCAGCTGGAGGAGGAGGACCCCCAGCTCCACATTGTCTGGGACAGCCGCCTGGGGGAGATCCGGGCCCAGCTCATGGGACAGGTCCAAATTGAAGTCCTCAGGAGCCTGGTCCTGGAGCGGTTCGATACAGCCATTGAGGTGGAGGAAGGCCGCATCCTGTACAAGGAGACCATAGCCGCCCCTGTGGAGGGTGTGGGACACTTTGAACCTCTGCGCCACTACGCCGAGGTGCACCTCCTGCTGGAGCCCCTGCCCCAAGGCAGCGGCCTGGTCTTTGACAGCCAGTGCAGCGAAGATGTGCTGGAGCGGTCCTGGCAGCGGCTGATTCTCACCCATCTCCGGGAAAAGACCCACCTGGGGGTCCTCACCGGCGCACCCATCACCGATATGAAAATCACCCTGGCCGCAGGCCGGGCCCATCTGAAGCACACCGAAGGCGGCGACTTTCGCCAGGCCACCTACCGGGCCCTGCGCCAGGGGCTGATGCAGGCGCAAAGCATCCTGCTGGAGCCCTATTACCACTTCCGTCTGAGCCTGCCCCAGGCCCAGGTGGGCCGGGCCATCGGGGATTTGCGGGCCATGTCCGCCTCCTTTTCCCAGGAGCAGGCAGAGGAGCTGGCCGTCCTCACCGGCTCGGTCCCCGTCTCCGCCCTGGGCAGTTACGCCATGGATGTCGCAGCCTACACCCGGGGGCGGGGCCACCTCAGCTGCTCTCCCGGCGGCTACGCTCCCTGCCGGAATCAGGAACAAATCGTGGCAGAAACCGGCTATGACCCGGAGGCAGATTTGGACAACTCCCCGGACTCCGTCTTCTGTGCCCATGGAGCAGGCTTCCCTGTCAAGTGGCAGGAGGTCCCCGCCTATATGCATCTGGAATCCTGTCTGCGCCCGCCCTCTCCCGAGGCTCCGCCACCACGGCGAGGGAATCTGGACGACCGGGAGCTGGAAGCCATAATGGAGCGGGAGTTCGGCCCCATCCGCCGCCCGGTGTATCAGTCCCCCAGTCCCCCTCCCGCCATTGCCAAGCCGGAGCCGCTGCCGCCCCGGAAGGAGTATCTCATTGTAGATGGCTATAACATTCTCTTTGCCTGGGAGGAACTGGCCTCCCTGGCCCGGGAGGACCTGGAATCCGCCAGAAACAAGTTGATGGACATCCTAAGCAACTACTGCGGCTATAAAAACCGGGAGGTCATTCTGGTGTTTGACGGCTATCGGGTCAAGGGCAGCCGGGGCGAGCGGTTCCAATATCACAATCTCTATGTGGTCTACACCCGGGAAAACGAAACCGGCGACATGTATATAGAGTCCCTGGTCCGGGGCATCGGTAAGCATGACCGGGTCTGGGTCGCCACCTCTGACAGCCTCATTCAGCTCTCTGCTTTCCGCACCGGCGTTTTGCGGCTATCCGCCCGGGAGCTCAAGGCCGAGGTGGACTCCGCCTGTGGGGAGATGACCGCTCTTCTGCAAGCTATGGACCGGGCCCAAACCGTGGCCCGGCAGCAGGAAAAACGGGGGCAAATCCCGGAGAAGCTCTTGCGTCTTTTGCCGGAATGATGGGCTTTGCATGGTAAAAGCTGCCTCAAAGGCTTCCCTGGGTCCGCCAGGGAGCGCCTTTGGGGCAGCTGTGTCGCATGTACAAAACCAGAAAAGCCTCAGTCCTCCATCGCCATGGTTTGCTGGCAATAGCGCATAATGGCCCGGCGTGTCACCAAGCCGATGAAGGTGTTTTTATCGTCAATGACCGGAACGAAATTCTGCTCACTGGCACGGTTGATCAAATCCTGCATGCTGGTGGTAACGCTCACCGGCACATTGTCCCGCCGGTGGGCGATTTCCATAATCCGATGGTTTTCCGTCTGCCGCAGGTCCATCCCGCATAAATTTTTCACCGCCCAGAGCATATCCCCCTCTGTCAGGGTGCCGCAGTACTCGCCCTTTTCGTTGAGAATGGGCAGCGCGGCATACCCGGCAACCTCCATCCGCTCCAGGGCCTGGCGCAATGTACTTTTATCCTCCAGATAAGCGCACATACTCTTGGGTGTCAGGAAAAACAAAATATTCATGGCCTCGCTCCTTTAATTGGGCCCGGCCAGGGGCCCGGTTTTCTCTTCGTTTATTATAGCACAAGTCGGTGTCAATTTGGTGTTAAAAATCTATGAAGTTGCAACAGAACCTCCCGAAAAACAGGGGGTATTTTTGTTGAATATGACGACTCCCCAAAAGAGACGGAAGACGCTTCCGATCCCCCCGTGGCGGGTGAAGCGCAAACGCGAACTTGCTCTATCTTCCGAGTTTTTTGTCGATTTTCCGCGACCCCTATACAAAAGCGCGAAAATACGCTAAAATTGTTGTATCTACTGTTATAACAGGAGGAATATGCCGTGCAGCTTAGTGATATCTTATTTCGATTGGGGATCTACCGCATTTACCAATGCCATGACTATGTTTTCACCACCGTGACCCTGGCTTGTCAGGACCCAGAGCTGTTGCAAGCATTGAGTCGGCGCCTCTACCCTGCCGCCGCCGTTCAATGCCAATGCACCCCCATTGCCGTGTCCCGGGGGATCCGCAATGCTGTATCTCGAGCTTGGCGGCTCAACCCATCCCTCTTCAGCGTCATTGCCGGCCACCCGGTTCTAACCCCCCCCACCCCCAGGGAATTCCTTTGCATGGTCTGCAACTATCTGTGGGCCCAGGAAACCCGGGCTTCGGCTCCTACCACCAGCGCCCTGTGACATTTCCATAGCAAAAAGGCTGCCGTTCTATGATGGAAACCATTGTAGAACAGCAGCACTTTTTCGATTATTTTTTGAAAGCGCCTTCAACCCGTCTCATCTCCTGGGACGCTGAGGCTCTCCTGGATTTCCTCTTCCTGGGGCCCGGCCGGCTCCTCCAGAAAGACCTGGTCCAAAACCTCCAGTAACCGCCGGAGCCCTTTCCGGTTGATGGTATAATAGCAAACTCTGCCGTTGCCCTTCTCCATGGACACAAGGCCGCTGCGGTAGAGGCTGCTCAGGTGGCGGGATACGGTGCCATGGTGGAGACCCAGCCGCTCCCCAATTTCCTGGCCGTACATTCGCTCCTTTCGCAGGAGCTTCAAAATGGAAAACTTACTATTGTCACCAATGGCCCGGAGCATGGAGCAAATGACCTGGTCGCTGGCCTGACTGCCATCCGGCGCGTCGTCAAGCTCCACTATGATGCCGATATAGGCCACAATTTCCCCTGGAACTCCCCAATTTTCCCCCAAAAACATGCGGTTGCACGGGGTTCGCCAAAAACGTACCGTAATCTTCTGGCGGTCCAGATGGGGCTCCCCCTGGCCGGGGCCGATGCGCGGCAGCAGTTCCTCCAGAGAATTGCCCTCCAAACAGGTCCTCCAGTAGGCATAGACGGGCTCCAGAAGAGGCTCCAGCTTTCCCAGTTCCCCCTGCAGCAGCTCCAGAACCGGCTCCATCAGTGACAGCAGCTCCCGGAGGGAAACTTCATATGAGCAAAGGGCCGTCATAATCTTCCATTTAAATTCCGGCGCGCATTCCAGCCGGTTGATCTGCTCATGCAGCGGCGGCGTCTGGTCCTGAGGGCACCGGCAGTAGGTCAGGCCGCTGTAAGAGATCTCTGAAATCTCAAACCCCGGCCCGCTCAGGAGCCTCCAACGCTCCTCCATGGCCTGTGCTGCCTGCTGCAAATCCTCCTGTCGGATGTCATTGAAACTGCTTACCAAAACCGTCGCCAGGCAACAATGGCCGGAGCCTCCAGTGGCATGCCGTTCAAAAAAATACCGCAATCGGGGCTCCTGGAAATCCAGCAACGCCTCCGTATCTTCCTGCAGCTGGGTCAGGAAGTCCATGCGGGCAGAGAATTCCTGCTCCTGCTCTTTGTCATACTTTGCACCATAAGTCAGGAGAATTCTCTGTTTCAGGTCCTCATAGCGCTCCTGGTGCATGGTGAGATAAATCAGCTCCGTCGCCTCCATATGAAGCTGCGGTTGTGTAAAAAATGTGATGTCCAAACGATCACCCTTTTGTTTCAGCTCAGGGCTGGCTCAATGCCACGGGCCCTTTTTTAACTTTTGCTTTCTGCTCCTATTATAGTTGACCTGTTGAAAAATTGCCAGAAAAATTTCAAATCCTCCGGCGGAGCTTTGCCTCCCGTGCGTCCCTACTGCCGTGTAACGCTTAAAATTGCCCATTTTCTGGCTGACGGATCTGCCAGAGGCCCGTAGGGGCGCACCGTGGTTCCCTGTGCCTCCATGGGCCCCAGGACGTCAGGTGCAGCATCCTGGGCGTACCAGCGGTTACCGAAGGGCGGCGGGCCCGGCATGTCCCGGGCCCGCCTTGTACTGAAATGTTTATGAATGGCAGGTTCTCAGCCCTGCTGCTCCAGGTAACGCAGGAAGATGGTCGCCATCTGCGCCCGGGTTGCCGTGGCGGCGGGGCTCAGGGTGGTCACTTCTCCGTTCTCCACGCCCCGGATCAGGCCCTGGGACACTGCCCAGTTCATGGCCTGCCTGGCATATGGAGCCACCTGTTTCCCATCGGGGTAGC